>NZ_QPGM01000001.1:0-744837 GCF_003335195.1 Microbacterium sp. JB110
AGCGCGGTGCGTGGCAGCGTTCCAGCGGTCGCGATGAGCGCGGCGGCGATCGGCGGTCTGGTGGGCGTGACGAGCGCGCCGGCGAGCGTCGATACGGCGACCGCGACGGTCGTGGCGATGGCCAGGGCGCCGGCGGCCGCGACGGACGTGGCGCAGGCCGCGGCTACGGTGCCGGTGAACAGCGCGGTGCGTGGCAGCGTTCCAGCGGTCGCGATGAGCGCGGCGGCGATCGGCGATCCGGCGACCGCGGAGCACGCGACGCCGGCGGTCGCGACGACAACCGAGGCGGACGGGCGCCCGACCGTCCGAACGATCGTGGGGGAGACCGGAACGATCGCCGCGGGGATCGCCGTGTCGATGATCGCGGCGCGCGCAGCGGGCAGGGTGCCGGAGGTCGCACGGACAGTCGAGGCGAGCGCTCCTTCGGCGGTCGCGACGACCGCGGTGGACGCGGTGCCGGTGACCGAGATGGCCGGGACCGCCGCTTCGGCGGCCGCTCGGATGATCGTGATCGGCGAGGTGCCGGTGACCGCAGGTTCGATGATCGCGACGGACGGGCGTCCGGCCGCGGCGATTCCCGTGATGACGATCGGCTGAGCAGCGGGCGCGACCCGTTCCTCCCGGATGACGTCGAGCCCAGGGAGCTGCCCGCGGGAGCGCGCAACGAACTCAAGACGCTGAGCAAGGAGAATGCCGAGCGCGTCGCACGCCATCTCGCGATGGCGGCACGCGAGATCGATGAGAACCCCGCGCTGGCGCACGAGCATGCGCAGGCAGCGGTCCGCCACGCGGGACGCGTCGCCGTTGCTCGAGAGACGCTGGCGATCACGGCGTACCGGACCGGTGACTTCTCGTTGACGCTCCGCGAACTGCGTACCCTGCGCCGCATCACCGGGCGCAACGAGCACATCGCGATGATCGTGGACTCTGAGCGCGGAGTAGGACGCCCGGAGAAGGCACTCGAGGAGGGCACCGGCGCCGTGCGTGACGAGCTCGATACCGCTCAGCGCGTGCAGCTGGCCATCGCGATGTCGGGCGCGCGCCTCGACCTCGGCCAGACAGAGCTGGCACTGGCCGAACTCGACATCAACGAGCTCGATCCGGACCTGGCGTACTCCTGGAGTCCCGGCCTGTTCGCCGCACGCGCGGCAGTGCTGGAGGACCTCGGGCTCACCGACGAGGCGGAGGAATGGGCACGCCGCGCCGACGTCGCCGCTGACGCCATCGCACAGGAGATGGCGCGCGACGACGAGCTCATCGTCGAGGAGATCCCCGAGATGGATCTCGACGAGGCCGGACCGGACGAGACACCGGACGTCTCCGCAGACGGCGAATCTCCCGCTGAGGCTGAGGCTGAGGCTGACGACAGCGAAGGCGGTGAAGCCGTCCTCGACGCCGAAACCGGCCCCGCGCAGGACAGCGACGCCGATGCGGCCGAGACCGCAGCGACGGATTCGGCCGATCCCGCGGAGCTCGACGACGTCATCGCACCGGTCGGCGGCGGTCCCGACTCTTCGGACGAAGAGCACTCCGTCAGCGAAGATGATTCCGCGAATGCGCCCGACGGCAGCGCGGCCGGTGCGGACTCGGACGCTGCCCCCGATCCGGATGTCGCCGTCGAAGACGAGATGAGCGAGATCCTGGTCGAGGCGGGAATCGACGAGCCCGCCGGCGCCGACGAGCAGTCGACGGAACCCGAGGCGGAGCATGATGAGCAGTCCGCAGCGGGCGCCGACGCGCAGAAGGGGGACGAGCGACCAGATGGCGCTCTTTTCTAAGAAGAAGGGGCCGGCGCCCCTCGACGGTGTCGACGTAGTCCTGAACGATCTCGACGGCGTCGTCTACGCAGGCGACGGGGCGCTCCCGCATGCGGTGGAGAGCCTGAACCGCGCCGCTGCGGAGGGCCGCAGGCTCGGCTACATCACGAACAACGCCTCGAGGACCGATGCCGCGGTCGCTGAGCATCTGCGCGAGCTGGGTCTCGGCACCCGCCCGGATGACGTGGTCACCAGCCCTCAGGCGGCGGTCGCGCTGCTGGCGCAGAAGGTCGCCGACGGCGCGACCATCATGGTCGTCGGCGGCGACGGACTCGTCGACGAGCTGCAGAAGGCGGGATACACGGTGACCCGCAGTGCGGAGGACGCACCGGCGGCCGTTGTGCAGGGCTTCTCACCCGAGGTGGCATGGACCGATCTCGCCGAGGCGGCCTTCGCACTCGCCGAACCGGAGGACGCCGGGGGCATTCCCTGGATCGCCACCAACACCGACTGGACCATCCCTCGTGCGCGCGGAATCGCTCCGGGCAACGGGACTCTCGTCTCGGCCGTGCACACCGCAGTGGGGCGGCTCGCTGAGGTCGCGGGCAAGCCGGAGGCACCGATCTTCCATGCGGCGGTGGAGCGCTTCTCTGCGCGCCGCCCGCTGATGATCGGCGACCGGCTCGACACCGACATCCAGGGCGCTCAGGCCGCCGGCATCGAGTCCGCTCTCGTGCTCACAGGGATCGACCGTCCCAAGCACGTGCTCGCGGCTGCGGCGAACGCACGCCCGACCTACATCGTCGGTGACCTGCGCGAGCTCTTCGACCCGTACCCGCTCGTCCGCCGCAGCGGAAACGTGACGAGGGTCGGCGACGCGTCCGTGGAGATCGACGGTCCCGACATCCGGATCCTCTCCGACGGCAACGAGATCGACCTGCTGCGCGCGGCCGCGCACGGAATCTGGGCCACCGGCAGGCAGATCTTCGGATTCCGCGTGCCGGAGCGGTTGTACGCCGATCCGTTCCACCGACAGCGGTAGCCTGGCCCCATGCAGGGCAGCGAAGAGGGCGCAACACCGGACGGCGCCGCCGGCGAGGACGGCGTGCTCGTCAGCCGAGTGCGCGTGATCGAGGGTCAACCGCTCGTCGAGCGCGCCGAGGCGTACCGCGCGCTGCACACCGAGCTCGCTCAGCGCCTCGAACAGGCGCCAGGCGAGGCATGAGCGCACGGCTCGACGCCGAGCTCGCCGCACGCGGTCTCGCCCGTTCCCGCACGCACGCCGCTTCGCTCATCTCGGACGGATCGGTGCGCGTCGACGGACGGATCGCCGCGAAGCCGGCCCAGCGCGTCGATCCGACATCCGACATCCGGATCGACGGGGGAGACCACTACGTCAGCCGCGGCGCCCACAAGCTGATCGCCGCGCTCGACGGCTTCGGCATCGACGTCGCCGACCGCATCGCGCTCGACATGGGGGCGTCGACGGGCGGATTCACACAGGTGCTCCGCGAGCGCGGCGCCCGCACGGTCATCGCGGTCGACGTCGGGCACGACCAGCTCGCGGCCGTCGTGGCGGCGGACGACGGCGTGCGTACCGTCGAGGGATACAACGTGCGCCACATGACGCCGGAGTCGCTGGCCGAGAGCAGCGGCATCGGCGAGCGGCCGACGCTCATCACCGGCGACCTGTCGTTCATCTCGCTGCGACACGTGCTCCCGGCCGCTGCGGATGTGCTGCCCGCGGGCGCGGACTGCGACGTCGTGCTGCTGGTGAAGCCGCAGTTCGAGGTCGGCCGCACCGGCATCCGCGAAGGCATCGTCGTCGATCCTGAACTGCGCGTCGCCGCGGTGCGGGATGTCGTCGCCGCAGCGGAGACGGTCGGCCTCGGTGCGCGAGGGCTGCTGCCCTCACCCGTGCTCGGCACCCACGGCAACCGCGAGATCCTGCTCCGCCTCGCACCGGGAGCGTCGACGCAGGACTGGACCGACGAGATCGATGCTGCCGCTCGCTAGGCATTCCGTTTCCGCGTCGGAGCCGTGCTCGCGTCGTCCCGTGCTTCGGTCATGGCGATCGGCCGTGTCGTCTTCGTACCGTTCTTCGACCGAGCGGGCACGACGCGCGGAGGGTGTGAAGGGCATCACATGTTCGTTTCGCCCGTCTGCGAGCCGACCCCTCGGCTGCCGATGAAGACGTCCTGCCGGTCTCAGCAGGGCCGGCCGCTGCTGGCCGAGGCGCGAGCGAGTCGACGAGCATCGCCGGGACGCGGGACACTGGGGGAGTGGACGATCTTCGCGTGCAGCCGGGCCCAGGTGCGCCGCGCGGTCTTGTGATCCCAGCGGCGGAGCTGATCGAACAGTTCTCGCGCTCCTCCGGGCCGGGCGGGCAGGGCGTGAACACCGCCGATTCCCGCGTGCAGCTGAGCCTGGATCTGGGTTCGACGTCGGCCCTCGACGAGATTCAGCGCTCGCGTGTGCTGGAACGCCTGGCGAGCCGGCTGAGCGGAACCGTGCTCACCGTCGATTCCTCCGAGGAGCGCGCCCAGCGACGCAATCGGGTCGCGGCACGGCAGCGCCTCGCCGAGCTGCTGCGCGACGCCGTCGCCCCGGAGATCGCTCGGCGCCCGACGCGTCCCACACGGGGATCGCAGCGCCGTCGTCTCGAGGGAAAGCGATTGCGCGGCGAGACCAAACGGACAAGGCGACGGCCCGGCGCGGAATGAGCGCGGGGCTTCGTCGTCGTGGGCGAAGCCGTCGTGCACTGTT
This sequence comes from Microbacterium sp. JB110, assembly GCF_003335195.1. Lineage (NCBI taxonomy): Bacteria > Bacillati > Actinomycetota > Actinomycetes > Micrococcales > Microbacteriaceae > Microbacterium > Microbacterium sp. JB110. Next base: position 4,524 of record NZ_QPGM01000001.1, read on the forward strand.
TGACATGCATTGTCCGCGTGTATACGTTTCAGACATCCGGACACCGCGAACGCGGTTTCGGCGATGACGAAAGGCGCTTCGTGAAGATCACCAAGACCACAGCAATCGCAGCATCGACTCTTCTCCTGGTAGGCGGCCTGGCCAGCTGCAGCGGCGGCGGTGACGGAGGGGGCGACGGCGGCGAGGGCAGCGGCCTCGAGGACAGCTACGTCGTCGCCACTGACAGCTCCTTCGTGCCCTTCGAGTTCGAAGAGGACGGCGAGTACGTCGGATTCGACATCGACGTCGTCAATGAGATCGCGGATCGCGTCGGCTTCGAGATCGACCTCGAGTCCACGAACTTCGACGGCATCATCCCCGGCCTGCAGACGGGCGCCTTCGACATCGCGATCGCTGGCATCACTATCACCGAAGACCGCAAGAGCGCCGTCGACTTCACCAGCCCGTACTACAAGTCGGGGTTGCGCATCGGTGTGCCGGCCGACAACACGGACATCACCGGCGTCGACGATCTGGAAGGTCTCACGATCGCGACGCGGCTCGGATCGACCAGCGCCGACTACATCACTGAGAACATCGACGGCGCGACGCCGAACACGTACGAGCAGCTCGACCAGGCCTACCTGTCGGTTGAGGGCGGCGGCTCCGACGCGGTGCTCTACGACGCGCCGAACGTCGAGTACTACATCCTCACCGAGGGGGAGGACAGCCTGAAGACGGTCGGGGAACTGCTCGAGGCGCAGGACTACGGCATCGCGCTGGCGAAGGGCAACGAGGACCTGCTCGAGGCGATGAACGCGGCGCTTGCCGAGATGATCGACGACGGCACCTACGCGGACATCTACAACGAGTGGTTCGGCAGCGACCCGGAGTGGATCGACGAGCTCGCGGAAGCACAGGCCGGCTGAGCGTGCGGATGAGCGTGCGAAGTGACGGCGTCGATCCCGCGCACGGGCGAGGGCTGTCGACGCGATGAACATCATCACGGACTTCGACTGGTTCGGTGTCGTCGAGTTCTTGCCGCAGCTCGGCGTCGGTTTCCTCTACACGCTCCTGGTCGCCGGAGCCGGGATCGGAATCGGTTTCGTGCTGGGCGCGATCTTCGGACTGGCACGGCTGAGCCGGTTCCGATTCGTGCGCGGGATCGCCGTCGTCTATATCGAGGTGCTCCGCGGTACGCCGCTGCTGGTCCAGGCCATCTGGCTGTTCTTCGCGCTGCCGCTGATCATCCAGTACACGCTGCCGTCGCTTGTGGCCGGCATCATCGTGATCGGACTGAACTCGGGCGCATACATCGCTGAGATCGTTCGAGGCGCGGTGCAATCGGTCGACAAGGGGCAGATGGAGGCGGGCCGTTCGCTCGGCATGAGCCACCACATCACGATGCGCAAGGTGATCTGGCCGCAGGCCTTCAAACGGATGATCCCTCCGCTGGGGAATCAATTCATCGTCAGCATCAAGGACACCTCGCTGCTGTCGGTCATTCTCGTGCACGACCTGCTCTTCCAAGCCAGGACGATCGTCGCCAGCCATTTCAATGCCGTGGAGATGTACACGACGGTGGCGGTGTTCTACCTGGTGATCACGCTGAGCCTCTCCCTCGCGCTCCGATACACCGAGAAGCGATTGGAGCTGCGGTCATGATCATCGACGTCACGGATCTGCGCAAATCATTCGGCAAGAACGACGTCCTGACCGGCATCGACCTGTCCGTGGATGACGGCGAGGTCGTGTGCGTGATCGGTCCCTCCGGGTCAGGAAAGAGCACGCTGCTGCGATGCCTGAACCGGCTCGAGGACATCACGGGCGGTGAGGTCGTCATCGACGGGCACAGCCTCACCGATCCGAAGGTGCGCATCGACGACGTGCGCTCGGAGATCGGCATGGTCTTCCAGCAGTTCAATCTGTTCCCGCACATGTCGGTGATCGACAATGTGATGCTCGCACCGACGATGGTCCGCAGGCTCGGCAAGGACGCGGCGCGCGAGCGCGGTCGGGCGCTGCTGGTCAAGGTCGGGCTCGAGGACAAGGAGAACGCCTATCCGTCAAGCCTGTCCGGAGGCCAGCAGCAGCGCGTCGCGATCGCGAGGGCGCTGGCGATGGAGCCGCGGATCATGCTGTTCGACGAGCCGACGTCCGCGCTCGACCCCGAGCTCGTCGGTGAGGTGCTCGCGGTGATGAAGGGTCTCGCACTCGAGGGCATGACGATGGTCGTCGTCACTCATGAGATGGGCTTCGCCCGTGAGGTCGGCGATCGCGTGATCTTCATGGACGGCGGCGTGATCGTGGAGGAGGGAGACCCGGAACAGGTCTTCTCCCGACCGCGAGAGAGCCGCACGCAGGAGTTCCTGAACAAGGTGCTCTGAGATCGCTTCGCTTCCCGGTGCGCGCGTCGCACTGCGGAAGCGAACCGCCTGTGCAGAACGCGACGGGCCGCCGCGGATCCGACACAATGGGTAGACGTGTCGAATGCAGGAGAGAGCGGAGCGGACGATGGCTGAGCGCAGGATCCTGGTTGTGGCGCACGCGCATCGCGACGACACCGTCGATGCCGCTGTGCGGGTGGTCGACACCCTGCGGCGCGCCGGCGCCACGCCCGTGATGGAGCTCGCCGACCGCACAGCGCTCGCCGAGCTGGCCCCCGTGCTGGGCGACATCGCCGTGCTGGGTGACGACATCAGGGTCGACGATCTCGACCTCGCCATCGTGCTCGGCGGCGACGGCACGATTCTCCGCGCCGCGGAACTGGTGCGAGAGGGGACGGCCCCAGTCCTCGGCATCAACATGGGACACGTCGGCTTCCTCGCCGAGATCGAACGCGACAACATGGACGCCGCCGTCGCGCGCGCCGTCGCCGGCGACTACGAGGTCGAGGAGCGCCTCGCACTCGCCGTCAAGGTGCGGGACGGCGCGGGGCGGATCGTCTTCGAGAGCTTCGCACTGAATGAGGCTTCCATCGAGAAGGACAGCCCTGGCCGGATGATCGACGTCGTCCTCGAGGTGGACAGGCGCCCGCTGTCGAGCTTCGGCGCCGACGGCGTGGTGATCGCGACGCCGACCGGGTCGACCGCGTACGGCTTCTCCGCCGGCGGGCCCGTCGTGTGGCCGACCGTGCAGGCGATCACCGTGGTGCCGGTGTCGGCCCACGCGCTGTTCGCCCGTCCCCTCGTGGTCGGGCCGGAGCACGCCGTCGCGCTCGAGCTGCAGAACTCGATGGGAGGCTCAGGTGTGCTGTGGTGCGACGGTCGTCGCACATACTCGCTGCCGGAGGGGGCCAGGGTTTCGGTCAGACGCTCGCCGAAGCCGGTGAGGCTGGCGCGGCTGCACCCCGCGGCGTTCACGGATCGACTGGTGCGGAAGTTCCAGCTGCCTGTGCACGGTTGGCGAGGGCCGACGGGAACGATGATGACGACGTCCGTGAGCGTGATTCCGATCTCGGATGATCACGCGACGACGGAGGGGAACGAGGAGCCGGAGTGATCGAGCAGATGCGACTGCGCGGCCTCGGCGTGATCGCCGAGGCCACCATGCCGTTCGGGTCGGGATTCACCGCGGTGACGGGTGAGACCGGCGCGGGAAAGACCATGGTCGTGACGGGGCTGGGCCTGCTGCTCGGCGCTCGCGCCGACTCGGGTGCTGTGCGCAAGGGGGCGACGCAGGCTTCGGTCGACGGGGTGTGGAACGTGCCGGACGACGGTCCCGTCGTCGAACGGGTGCAGGAGGCAGGCGGCGAGGTCGAGCCGATCGGGAAGGGGAGAGGCGAGCTCTTCCTCGGCCGCACCATCTCCGCCGAGGGCCGCAGCAGGGCCAGCGTCGGCGGACGCGGTGCCCCGGCCGGCGTACTGGGTGATCTCGCCGAGCACCTCGTGGTCGTGCACGGGCAGTCGGAGCAGCTGCGGCTGAAGTCGCAGGCGGCTCAGCGCGACGCGCTGGACCGCTTCGGCGGTGATGCCGTGCGCACGCCCCGCGCGGAGTACGCGGAGGCGTACGAGGCCTGGCGCACCGTCGACGCCGAGCTGGCAAGGCTCATCGAACAGCGCGACGCCCGCGCCGAGGAAGCGGAGCGACTGCGCGACACCTTGGCCGAGATCGAGCAGGTCGATCCGGAATCGGGGGAGGACACGGATCTGGCGGCGCGCGCCGAACGGCTGGCCAACGCCGAGCAGCTGCGGGCCGCTGCCGCCACCGCGCGCGAGTCTCTCTCGAGCGAGGAGGACGCTCCCGACGTCTCCGGACTGCTCGCAGAGGCCCGCCGAGAGCTCGAGCGCGCGGCGGATCCGGCGCTGACCGGCATCGCCGAACAGGTCGCAGAGATCGGATACCGCACGGCTGACCTCGCCGTCGAGCTGTCGAGCTTCCTCGCCGACCTCGATGAGCAGGGCCCGGTGGAGCTCGCGGCGGTCGAGGAGCGCAGGGCGGCGGTGAATGCGCTGGTGCGCAGCCATGGTTCGCTCGACGAGGCGATCGCGCTTCTCGAGACCGGGTCGGCGAGGCTCGCGGAGCTCGACGACGACGGCGAGCGCGTCGAACGCCTGGCCGGGTTGCGCGATGAGGCGCGCGAGGTCCTCGATGATCGTGCGGCGCGGCTGACCGCGGCGCGTGCGGAAGCGGCAGGGCGGCTGTCCGCCGCTGTGACCGAGGAGCTGCACGCGCTCGCCATGCCGGACGCCGAGCTGACCGTGAGCGTCGGACCGGCGCCGGAATCGACGCACGGCCGCGACGAGGTCTCCTTCCTGCTGGCCCCCCATCCGGGGGCGGAACCGCGACCGGTGTCCAAGGGCGCATCGGGCGGTGAGCTCAGCCGCGTGATGCTCGCGATCGAGGTGGTCATCGCCGAGACCGACCCGGTGCCGACGTTCGTGTTCGACGAGGTCGATGCGGGCATCGGGGGCGCGGCGGCGATCGAGGTGGGCCGCAGACTGGCGCGACTCGCCGAGCGCTCCCAGGTGATCGCCGTCACGCACCTCGCTCAAGTCGCGGCATTCGCGAACAACCATCTCTCGGTCGTGAAGGCCTCGGACGGCACCGTCACCACCTCGAGCGTTCGAGCACTGTCGGGCGAGGAACGCGAGTCGGAGATGGCCCGGCTGCTCTCCGGCATGTCCGACTCTGGCGCCGCGCTCACCCACGCCCGCGAGCTGCTCGCCACAGCATCGGTCTGAGTCGCGCGAGATCGCTCAGGTGCGGAGGACTGCCGCCATGGCTGCGGGACGGTGGCTTCTCCTCGCACCTGAGCGGCGGGAGGCGCACGATGCAGAGCAGAAACTCAGGCGCGTTTCGTGCCAGGATGATCGTCAAGCCGAATTCGACCGTTAGGATTGAAGCCCGTGATGCAGACTTCTGATGCTGGCCCCACGGGCAAGACCACCAAGCAGATTTTCGTAACGGGCGGTGTGGTCTCCTCGCTCGGCAAAGGCCTCACGGCAGCGAGTCTCGGCAATCTTCTGACGGCGCGCGGCATGCACGTCGTGATGCAGAAGCTCGACCCGTATCTGAACGTCGATCCGGGAACGATGAACCCGTTCCAGCACGGCGAGGTGTTCGTCACGGATGACGGTGCGGAGACCGACCTCGACATCGGCCACTACGAGCGCTTCCTGGGGATCAACCTCTCGGCCGCGGCCAATGTGACCACCGGGCAGATCTACTCCAAGGTGATCGAGCGTGAGCGCCGCGGCGAGTACCTCGGCGACACCGTGCAGGTGATTCCGCACATCACCGACGAGATCAAGCGTCGGATGCGTCTGCAGAGCCAGGACGACCCGCAGCCGGATGTCATCATCACCGAGGTCGGGGGTACGGTCGGCGACATCGAATCGCAGCCGTTCCTCGAGGCGGCCCGTCAGCTGCGCCACGAGTTGGGCCGCGACAGCGTCTTCTTCGTGCACGTCTCGCTGGTGCCGTTCATGGGGGCATCCGGGGAGCAGAAGACCAAGCCGACCCAGCACTCCGTCGCGGCCCTGCGGCAGGTGGGCATCCAGCCGGACGCGCTGGTGCTGCGCAGCGACCGTCCGGTCACCGAGGCGAACATGCGCAAGATCGCGCTGATGTGCGACGTCGAGGTCGACGGCGTCGTCAACACGGTCGACCTGCCGAGCATCTACGACATCCCGTCGACGCTGCACACCCAGCGTCTCGACTCTCACATCGTGCGCCGTCTCGGCCTCGCCAAGGCGACCGACGTCGACTGGACCAGATGGCAGCGGGTGCTCGCAGCCGTGCACAATCCGAAGCACGAGGTCACGATCGGTCTGGTCGGCAAGTACATCGACCTTCCGGACGCCTACCTGTCGGTCACCGAGGCCATCAGAGCAGGCGGCTTCGCACACGAGACGAAGGTCAGCATCCGCTGGATCCCGTCCGACGAGTGCGAGACGCCGCAGGGCGCGCGTGAGCGCCTCGCCGACCTCGACGGCATCTGCGTGCCAGGCGGCTTCGGCATCCGGGGCATCGAAGGCAAGCTCGGCGCGCTCCGCTTCGCACGCGAGCAGGGCATCCCGGCGCTCGGGCTGTGCCTCGGCATGCAGTGCATGGTGATCGAGTACGCGCGCAACGTGGCCGGACTGACCGGGGCATCTTCGAGCGAGTTCGACCCGGAGACGACCACGCCGGTCATCGCCACGATGGCTGAGCAGGTCGAGGTGCTCGACGGCGGCGACCTGGGCGGCACGATGCGCCTCGGGCTCTACCCGGCCAGGCTCGCGGAGGGCTCGCTCGTGGCCGAGACCTACGCAGCGACGGACGTGGCGGAGCGGCATCGCCACCGCTACGAGGTCAACAACACCTACCGCGGTCAGCTCGCCGAGGCGGGGCTCGTGTTCTCGGGGATCAATCCCGACCTCGACCTGGTCGAGTTCGTCGAACTGCCGCGTGAGACGCACCCGTACTACGTCGCCACCCAGGCGCACCCCGAACTGCGCTCGCGCCCGACAGCCCCGCACCCGCTGTTCAGCGGCCTCGTCGGCGCGGCGCTCGAGCGCCACAGGGCGAGCGAGCTGTTCGAGGACGAGGACTGACAGGAGACAGGGCCAGCAACGGCATCCGGCACTGAGGCGGGGAGCCGCGGCCGGATCGAGGGGAGAGCAGTGGAACTGAGGGACGAACCGTTCGGCGTGGAAGTCATCGACACCCGCACGGGGTACACCGGGCGGGTGTGGGACGTCGTCGAGGATCGACTGCGATACGGCGGCAACGAGCTGGTGCGGCACTACGTCGACCATCCGGGGGCGGTCGCCGTCGTTGCGATCGACGAGCGTGACCGGGTGCTTCTGCTGCAGCAGTACCGGCATCCGCTGCAGGCACGTGACTGGGAGATTCCGGCCGGCCTGCGCGATGTGCCGGGCGAAGAACCGGTCGAGACGGCCAAACGAGAGCTGGCGGAGGAAGCCGACCTCACCGCGAGCGACTGGTCGCTGCTCGGCGAGTTCGCGCTCACGCCAGGCGGCAGCAACGAGCGCATCCTGATCTACCTCGCCACGGGCCTGGACGGGACTGACGAGCCGTATCCGCGCGACGCGGAGGAGGCGGACATCCGGGTCGCATGGCTCCCGCTGCCCGACGCGATCCGCGCCGTGCGAGACGGCAGATTCGTGAACGCGACGACCGCGCTCGGGCTGCTGACGGCGGCCGATCGGCTGCGCCAGTAGCGCCATGCGCATCGAGCGTGCGGTCGATGCCTACCTGCGGCACGTGACGATCGAACGCGGGCTGAGCGACCACACCGTGGCCGCCTACGAGCGCGATCTCGGCGGCTATGCCGCGTGGCTGGTCGGTCATGGCGTCACGGACGCAACGGCCGTCACGGCAGAACATGTCGCGGAATTCGCCGCCGACCGCGCGGCCGCCGAGCCGCCTGCTGCGCCGTCATCTCTGGCGCGGATGCAGTCGTCCGTGCGGGGACTGCACCGCTTCCTGGCGCGAGAGGGGCACACGCCTGACGATCCCAGCGGCAGGCTGAAGCCGCCCAAGCAGCCGATGAAGCTGCCGAAGGCTCTCACCATCGAGCAGGTGGAGCGCCTGCTGCGGGCGCCGAGTGAGGACGAGTCGGTCGGCATCCGGGACCGTGCCCTGCTCGAGCTGCTCTACGCGACGGGTGCGCGCGTGTCGGAGGCGATCAGCCTCGACGTCGACGATGCGGCGCACGACGACATCATCCGGCTGCGAGGCAAGGGCGACAAAGAGCGCATCGTTCCGGTCGGGTCGTTCGCCCGCGACGCGGTTGCGGCCTACCTCACCAGGGTGCGACCCTGGTTCGCCGCGAAGGGGAGGGGCACCTCGAAGCTGTTCCTCGGTGCGCGCGGGGCGCCGCTGTCGCGCCAGAGCGCGTGGCTCGTGATCCGTGCCGCGGCGGAGAAGGCGCAGCTGACGGAGCACGTCTCACCGCACACGCTCCGGCACTCGTTCGCGACGCACCTGCTGCAGGGAGGTGCCGATGTGCGCGTCGTGCAGGAGCTGCTCGGCCATTCGTCGGTCGCGACGACCCAGATCTACACGCACGTCACCGCCGACACGCTGCGGGACATGTACACCACAGCGCACCCCAGGGCCCGCTGAGCGGCGCCCGACACGACTGGCTCCTGCGTCGTCGTCGGTCACGGGACTCTCGGCCTTGCGCCCCACCTCCGCCTGGGAGTCGACCGTGTCGGACGCCACTCGGGGCGCGACGAAAAGTGCCCGCGGCCGATGGGCCGCGGGCACTCGAGCGTCGTCGGATCAGATCATCCACTTCAGCGGTTCGCCGTCGAGGTAGTCGTAGCCGGTCTCGTCGGCCACCCAGGCGATGTAGCCGGGCTCCTGCCCCTCGGGGATCGCGGAGATGAAGCACGTCGACATGCCGGAGTTCGACTCGTCCTCCTCGCTCGACATGTAGTTCGAGTCGCAGGCGTCGAACGAGCCGACGACGCGCACCGGACCGAGCCGGTTCTCGTCCGCGTCGAAGGCGTACATCTCGCTGGTGGGGCTCTCGCCGTCCATCGGTACAGCGAAGGGCTCCGCCTTGTCCATCTCGACGGTGAAGTAGTAGACGTCGTAGCCCTCGAGGGATTCCTTGAAGTCGTCGTCGTCGATCGCATCGAAGTCGCTCTTGTCAGCCTTGGACACATCGGCGACGGTGACGTTCACGTTCTGCTCGCCGTCGTCGGTGTCTGGCCAGAGCACCGTTGCGGTGTCGCCGACGGACAACTCGGTGCCCGGAGCCGCGATCTCGCCGGCCGGGGCGGAGTCGGCCTCGGACTCCTCCGCCTCGTCGGCTTCCTCGTCGGTCTCCTCAGCGGGGGTCTCCTCCGTCGTCGACTCCTGGGACTGCTCCTCCGCGATGTCGTCGGCGATGTCGTCGACCGGGTTCGAACATCCGGCCAGCGCGAGCGCGGCGAGAGCGACGGCGGACGTGAGAAGGATGGGCTTGCGCATCTGGATCGCCTCCTGGTGGGTGGCACCCCGTCGCTCCGGATGAGCGACGGTATGCGGTGCCTGCTGTTGACACGAGCCTCCCAGCCGCCGCCGCCCGAGTCGATGGGGAGTGGTGCCCCGAGCAGAGGTGCCCATAGGTCGGACAGCAGTGTGCGGACCCGCCGGCTCTCGGCGATCCTGCGCCGTCGGCGAGCGGTCGCGTTTAGACTCGCATGAACGCGATTCAGGAGGATCATCGGTGGCGAAAACCCACAAGCAGAGTGACGAGGTCATTCTCGGCCCCACCGGCCGGCCGTACCACGGCTTCGCGACTCCGCCGGAGCTCCACAGCCACGGCCCGGCCCGCATCGTCGCGCTGTGCAACCAGAAGGGCGGCGTCGGCAAGACGACGACGTCGATCAACCTGGCGGCCTCGTTCGCGAGCTACGGACGCAAGGTGCTGGCGGTCGACTTCGACCCGCAGGGGGCGCTCTCAGCGGGGCTCGGGGTGGCGACGCACGACGTTCCGACCATCTACGACCTGCTCGTCGACATGAAGCGCGACCCGCACGAGGTGGTCGTACCGACCGCGACACCGGGGCTCGACCTCCTTCCGGCGAACATCGACCTGTCGGCCGCCGAGGTGCATCTCGTCAACGAGGTCGCCCGCGAGATGATCCTGTCGCACGTGCTGCGCAGGCTGGCGCCGGAATACGATCTGATCCTCATCGACTGCCAGCCGTCGCTCGGCCTGCTCACCGTGAACGCGCTCACCGCGGCGCACGGCGTGCTGGTGCCGCTCGAGTGCGAGTTCTTCGCGCTGCGCGGCGTCGCACTGCTGGTCGAGACGATCGAGAAGGTGCAGGACCGTCTCAACCCGTCGCTGGAGCTCGACGGGCTGCTCGCGACCATGTACGACTCGCGCACGCTGCACTCCAGAGAGGTGCTCGAGCGCATCGTCGAGACCTTCGGCGACAAGGTGTTCGAGACCGTGATCGGGCGGACCGTGAAGTTCCCCGATGCGAGCGTCTCCGGTGTTCCGATCATCGACTTCGCGCCGGAGCATCCGGCGGCCCAGGCGTATCTGCGCCTCGCCAGGGAGCTGGTCGACCGTGGCGCGGTCGCCTAGGGACATCGGAGAAGAGCTCCCGGATGACACGGCCGCGGCCGGATCATCCGGGTTCAGGGTGTCGCTGGCGAACTTCGACGGCCCCTTCGATCTGCTGCTGCAGCTCATCTCGAAGCATGAGATGGACATCACCGAGATCGCGCTGAGCAAGGTCACCGACGAGTTCATCTCGTACCTCGGCGACGTGGAGACGGGGGAGGAGCTCGACCGCGCCAGCGAGTTCCTGGTCGTCGCGGTGACGCTGCTCGACATGAAGGTCGCTGGTCTCCTGCCGCAGGGCGAGCTGGTCGACGCGGAGGCGGTCGCCGCCCTCGAGGCGCGCGACCTGCTGTTCGCGCGACTGCTGCAGTACCGTGCGTTCAAGGAGGCAGCCGGATGGTTCGCCGGTCGCCTGTACGGCGAGGACCGTCGCCACACCAGGCAGGTGCCGATCGAACAGAAGCACCGTTCGCGCACACCGGAGCTGAAGTGGACGCTCACGCTCGATCAGTTCGCCGCACTCGCACTGCTCGCTTTCGCACCGAAGGCGCTGCCGGGCGTCGGGCTCGACCACCTGCACGCACCGCTGGTGAGCATCAGGGAGCAGGCGGCGATCGTCGTCTCCACTCTGCGCGGGCGGACGACGCTGTCGTTCCGCGAACTGATTGCGGGCTCGGAGGAAGTGGGCGTCGTCGTCGCCCGGTTCATCGCCGTGCTGGAGCTGTACCGGCACGCGGCGATCTCGTTCGAGCAGCTGGAGCCGCTGGGCGAGCTGACGCTGACGTGGACGGCCGAGCACTGGAACGAAGAGACGCTGGCATCCTTGGGGGCAGAGTATGACCGATGAGACGACCCTCGAGCGGGGCACCGTGCAGCAGCGGCTCGAGGCGATCCTGATGATCGCAGACGAGCCGATCGGCCTGGTGTCGCTCTCCGCGGCCGTCGGTGCACCCGTCCCCGCGGTTCGGCAGGCGCTCGAGTCGCTCGTCGCGGACTACGACGGCGCTGACGGCGGCACCCCGCGCGGCTTCGAGCTGCGCGAGGTCGGCGGCGGATGGCGGATGTACGTCAGGGCGGACTTCGACGACCTGGTCGCCGACTACATCGGAGGGCAGGCGCCGGCCAAGCTGTCGCAGGCCGCGCTCGAGACGCTCGCCGTGATCGCCTACAAGCAGCCGGTGACACGCTCGCAGGTGGCCGCCATCCGGGCGGTGAACGTCGACTCCGTGGTGCGCACGCTGCTGGCGCGCGGCCTGATCACCGAGCAGTTCGCCGACCCGGAGACCGGCGCGATCAACTACGGCACAACCGGTCTGCTCATGCAGCAGCTCGGCATCAACTCCCTTGACGAGCTTCCCCCGATCTCCCCCCTCCTCGACGACGGCGCAGACGGCTTCGACGACTTCGCCTGAGCCGCCTGCAATTCTTCATTTCTGGCACATCTCCGGTGGTGTGCCCACCCGGAGAAGTGCCAGAAATGAAGAGATACGGGCACGGAGTGTGCGCGGCGGCTGAGAGGATGGGGGGATGGAGCGGAACGATGCAGAGGGTGTGCGCCTGCAGAAGGTGATGGCGAATGCCGGGGTCGCCTCGCGGCGCGCCTCTGAGGACCTGATCGCGCGGGGGCGGGTGCGTGTGAACGGGGAGGTCGTCACCGAGCTGGGTACGCGGATCGATCCGGATGTCGATCTGGTCGACGTCGACGGTCAGGCGGTGCAGCTCGACACGTCGAAGCGGTACGTGATGCTGAACAAGCCGACCGGCGTCGTCAGCTCGATGAAGGACGACAGGGGCCGAGCGGATCTGCGGGGCTTCACCGACGACTGGGAGGAACGGCTGTTCAACGTCGGCAGACTCGACGCCGAGACCAGCGGCCTGCTCGTGCTCACCAACGACGGCGAGCTGGCCCAGGTGCTCGCACATCCGAAGTACGGCGTCACGAAGGTGTACATCGCGAAGGTCCGCGGCAGTGTCTCCGCACAGACGATCGCCGAGCTCACGCGCGGGTTCGACCTCGACGACGGGCCGATCAAGGCGGACAAGGCGCGTCTGCTGGACACGTCGCGCGGCACGAGCCTGGTGGAGCTGACCCTGCACTCCGGCCGCAACCGCATCGTGCGCCGGATGATGGCAGCCGTCGGACACCCCGTGATCGAGCTGGTCAGACGGCAGTTCGGACCCCTGCACCTCGGCACGCTCTCAGCGGGCGGTACGCGCGAATTGACTAAGGTGGAAAGAGGCGCGCTTCTGACACTGTCGCGCCACGAAGCGAGTGCTCCGCAGAACGCGTCGAGCACCACCGATCAGAAGGACTCCCGTGACTGATTCCGCCGTGCGCGATGAGACCGTGCCGGGGCGCGCCGTGCGCACCTCCGGCACGGTGCGCGTGGTGGGCGCCGGCCTGCTCGGCGCGAGCGTCGGGCATGCGCTGACCCGCGCGGGCGTCGACGTGGCGCTCGCCGACACCTCTCCGGCGCAGCTGCGCCTCGCAATCGACTACGGCGCAGGACGCGCGGCGAACGACGGCGACCGGCCGTCGCTCGTCGTGGTGTGCGTGCCTCCGGATGTCGTGGCCGACGTCGTCGAGGCGGAGCTGTCCGCGTTCCCCGACGCGGTGGTCACCGATGTCGCCTCCGTCAAACTGCAGCCGCTGCGCGAACTGCGCAGGCGCGGCGTCGACCTGGCGCGCTACATCGGATCGCACCCGATGGCGGGTCGCGAGCGCGGCGGAGCGATCTCCGCCCGCAGCGACATCTTCGCCGGACGCCCGTGGGTGATCTGTCGCGACGGCGAAACTCGCACGGCAGACCTCGCCGTGGTCGAGGGCCTCGCGCTCGACGTCGGCGCTGTGCCGATCGAGATGAGCCCAGACGAGCACGACGGCTCCGTCGCGCTCGTCTCGCACCTGCCACAGGTGGTCGCATCGCTGCTGGCCGCGCGCTTCGTCGATGCCCCAGAGCACGCGCTCGGACTGGCCGGCCAGGGCGTGCGCGACACCACGCGCATCGCGCACTCCGCCCCCGAGCTGTGGGTGCAGATCCTCGAGGCGAACGCCGGTTCCGTCGTCGCAGGGCTCGACGCGCTCGCCGCGGACCTCACCGGCCTCGCTGACGCACTGCGTGAGACGTCGAAGCCCGGCGCGCGCCGCACGATCGCCGAGACCATTCGGCGCGGCAACGAGGGCGTCGAGCGTCTGCCTGGCAAGCACGGCCAGCGCCGAGAGTTCGCCTCGCTGGTCGTGATGGTCGATGACACCTCGGGTCAGCTGGGCGGTCTGTTCGGCGACCTGGGCGAACTCGGCGTGAACGTCGAGGACTTCCGCCTGGAGCACTCGCCAGGCGCGCCGCTCGGCCTCGCCGAGATCGCAGTGGACAAGGGCGTGCTGACCGGCGCCGTCGAAGGGCTCGAAGCCCGCGGCTGGAGGATTGCGAGCACCGATGACGAGTGAGGCCTTCGGAAGTGTGACCGTCGTCGCGATCGATGGTCCGGCAGGCAGCGGAAAATCGAGCGTCTCCAAGGAGATCGCCCGTCGACTCGGCTTCGGCTACCTGGACACCGGTGCCGCGTACCGCGCACTGTCATGGCACGTGCTCGATTCCGGTGCGGACACGCGCGATGAGCCCGCTGTGCTCGACGCGCTGAGAACGTTCGACCTGCGGCTCGGACTCGACCCGGATGCCCGCACTGTCATGGTCGGGGACGCCGACGTGACCGACGCCATCCGAACCCCGGAGGTCACCCGTGCGATCGCGGGCTTCACCCGCGTGCAGGCGGTGCGCGACGCTCTCAACGACGGGTTCCGGAGCAAAGCACGCGAGTCGGGACTGCCGGGAGTCGTCATCGAAGGGCGCGACATCACGTCGGTCGTCGCCCCCGACGCTCCCGTGCGGATCCTGCTCACGGCAAGCGAAGAGGTCCGCGCGCAGCGCCGCGGTCTCGAACTGAAGACGGACGCGGGCGACGTCGCGCAGGCCATGAGCCAGCGCGACGCCAGCGATGCGCACACACTCTCCCTTGCACAGGGCGACCGGGGCGTCGACGTGGTCGACACCTCAGAGCTCGACTTCGAGCAGTCGGTCGCCGTTGTGCGAGGCGTGATCGAACAACGAACGGGAGGCCTTCATGGCCGATGACGAGGAATACGACGGCGGGCCCGACCGGCTGGCCGAACGGATCGCGGAGCTCGACGATGACCTGATCGAGGCGCGCAGCGAGTCGCTCAGACAGAGCCTCGAGGACTACGAGCTCGACGAGGAGGACGCCGCGCTGCTGGCCGGCGTGCGCGTCGACGAACTCGGCATGGAGTACTCGCCCGCGCTGCCGGTCGTGGCGATCGTGGGGCGGCCCAACGTCGGCAAGTCGGCGCTGGTGAACCGCATCCTGGGGCGCCGAGAGGCCGTGGTGCAGGACGTGCCGGGCGTCACGCGCGACCGCGTGACGTACAAAGCAGAGTGGAACGACAGACGCTTCTCCCTCGTGGACACGGGCGGCTGGGAGCCGGACGCGCGCGGCATCGACAAGTCAGTGGCATCGCAGAGCGAGATCGCGATCGACCTGGCCGATGTGATCCTGTTCGTCGTCGACGCGATAACCGGAGCGACGGCGACCGATGAGCACGTCGTGCGGCTGCTGCGCAAGTCGAGCAAGCCCGTGTTCCTCGTGGCGAACAAGATCGATGACTCCACGCACGAACCCGAGGCCGCAGCGCTGTGGAACCTCGGTCTGGGCGAGCCGCACCCGATCTCCGCGATCCACGGACGCGGCGTGGCCGACCTGCTCGACGCCGTGCTGACGAAGATGCCGAAGATCTCCGCCGTGGCGAAGGAGGAGATCGGCGGCCCGCGCCGCGTCGCGATCATCGGCCGGCCGAACGTGGGCAAGTCGTCGCTGCTGAACAGGGCGGCCGGCGAGGAGCGCGTGGTCGTCAACGACCTCGCCGGTACGACCCGCGACCCGGTCGACGAGGTCGTCGAGCTCGGCGGCAAGCCGTGGCGGCTGGTCGACACCGCCGGCATCCGGCGCCGCGTGCACATGCACCAGGGTGCGGACTTCTACGCATCGCTGCGCACCTCTGCCGCGCTCGAGAAGGCTGAGGTCGCCGTCGTCGTGCTCGACGTGAGCGAACCGATCAGCGAGCAGGACATCCGGATCATCGAACTGGTGCTGCAGGCGGGGCGCGCGCTGGTGCTGGCGTTCAACAAGTGGGATCTGCTCGACACGCCGGAGGCGGAGCGCAACGAGCGCCGTCGCTTCCTGGAGCGCGAGATCGAGCGCGACCTCGCGCACGTGGCATGGGCGCCGCGCGTGAACATCTCGGCGAAGACCGGCCGCCGCCTGGACAAGCTCGTCCCCGCGCTCGAGCAGGCGCTGGAGAGCTGGGACCGCCGCGTCCCGACGGGCAAGTTCAACGCGTTCCTGTCGGAGCTCGTCGCGGAGCACCCGCACCCGCTGCGGGGCGGCAAGCAGCCGCGCATCCTGTTCGGCACGCAGGCGGGCTCGCGTCCGCCGACGTTCGTGCTGTTCACGACCGGCTTCCTCGACCCCGGCTACCGGCGGTTCATTCAGCGTCGCCTGCGCGAGCTGTACGACTTCGAGGGCACGCCGATCGTGGTCAACATGCGCATCCGCGAGCGTCGCCAGCGCAAGTAGATCCGCCGAAGGACAATGGGTGCTCCAGAATCCGCGTTCTGGAGCACCCATCGTCATTTCAGCGCGGGGCGGCGGTAGCGTGGACGGATGACGATCGTTCCTCCCGCCGCCGGTGAGCCGCGACGGCCGCACGGGCCGCGGGATCCGGGGGACGCATGGGTCGTCGCGCCGACGGGAGAGCGATACTGGGGGCGGTTCGGCGCGGCCGGACTGTTGGCGTTCGATCCGGCCCGCGGCGTGCTGCTGCAGCACAGGGTCGGGTGGAGCCACTTCGGCGGCACCTGGGCGCTGCCAGGCGGGGCGCTGCACCAGGGTGAGACCGCCATCGACGGCGCGGTCCGCGAGGCGCAGGAGGAAGCAGGCGTTCCGGATGGCGCGGTGCGGCCGCGCTTCACCCACGTGTTCGACGCGGGCGTGTGGCAGTACACGACGGTTGTCGCCGACGTGACGGCCCCGTTCGAGCCGACGATCAGCGATCCTGAGTCGTTGGAGCTGGCCTGGGTGCCCGTCGATGCGGTCGACGATCGGGAACTGCATCCGTCGTTCGCTGCCGCATGGCCCGGCCTGCGCGACGCGCTCGGTGTGCGCCCGGTGCTGCTGGTGGACGCGGCGAATGTGGTCGGGTCCGTGCCCGACGGCTGGTGGCGCGATCGCGCGGGGGCCGCGGCCCGACTGCGCGACGGACTCGACGCGCTCGCTCGGGCCGGGCTGCCGGCCGACGAAATCGACCTGCCGCACGAGCGCTGGTTCCCCGGAATCGAGATGGTGATCGAGGGCGCGGCTCGAGCGATGCCGGATGTCGCAGGCGCGGCAGTGGGGCTGGACGACGAAGCATCCGGCGTGGCCGGACGGCACGATGCCGAGACCGGACGCGCCGGTGCCGCTGATGGGGCCGGATGCGCCGGTGTTGCTGATGAGACCGGATGTGCCGCGTTCGCCGATGAAGTCGGATCTGCCGCGGCCCCTGAGACGGAGGCCGGGAGGTCGCACCGTTTCATCGGCGGGGCGAACTCTCACCCGGCGACGAGCGCGGTGCGCGTCGTGCGCGCGCCGGGCTCCGGCGACGACGAACTGGTGGCTCGTGCGGAGGCGATGCGCGCATCCGGGCTCACCGTCACCGACGTCACGAGCGACCGCGCCCTGCGCGCTCGCCTCGAGACGTCCGGCGCCCGCGTCCGCCCCACCTCATGGCTCCGCGCTCTCCTGCCCTGACCCCCGCTGCCGAGATGCGCACATCTCGTCGAGATGCGCCGTGGTGAACGTGATCTCGTCGAAAACGTGCGCATCTCGCGAGCAGACGGGCGCGGCCGATCAGAACGGGTAGTCGGCGATCTGCGGGCGCAGGGTGACCCACTGCACCTCGGTGAAGGCCTCGATGTTGGTCTCGGCGCTGCCGATGCGGGTGCCGTTGCCCGACGACTTGGTGCCTCCGAACGGCGCCTGCGACTCGTCTGACACGGTCTGCTCGTTGATGTGGATCTTGCCGCTGTCGAGGCGATCTGCAACCGCCATCGCGTCACTGACATTGCCGAGCACGCCGATCGACAGGCCGAACTCGCAGTCGTTGGCGATCTCGACGGCCTCGTCGATGCTGGAGAAGGACATCACCGGCGCGACGGGGCCGAAGACCTCCTCGCTCCACGCGCGGTTGGAGCGGTCGAGGTCCGTGATCACGGTCGGCCGGAAGAACCTGCCATCGTGGGTGCCGCCCGCCGCGATCGTCGCGCCAGCATCGGCCGCATCGGCGACGATCTCGGCGCAGTGCGCGGTCTGACGATCGTCGATCAGCGGACCGAGGGCGACCTGCTCGGTGTTCGGGTCGCCCACGGGAAGGGCGTTCGCCTTGGCGACGAGGGCCGCGACGTACTCGTCGTACACCGATTCGTGCACGATGTGGCGGCCGGTGGTCATGCAGATCTGGCCCGAGTTCATCCACGAGCCGAAAGCCGCGGCCGATGCCGCCTTGTCGACGTCGACGCCTGGCAGCACGATCAGGGCGTTGTTGCCGCCGAGCTCGAGGTGCGCGCGCTTGAGCAGCCGCCCGCAGGTCTCGCCGATCTTCCGGCCGGCACCGGTCGATCCGGTGAAGGCTACGGCGCCGACCTCCGGTGCGTCGACCACGGCGGCCCCGACGTCGGCGCCGCCGGGCAGCAGCTGCAGTACGCCGGCAGGCAGGCCCGCTTCCTCGAAGACGCGCATCAGTGAGACGCCGCCGCACACGGCGGTGCGGGGGTCCGGCTTGAGCAGCACGGCGTTCCCGAGTGCGAGGGCCGGAGCGACGGCGCGAATCGACAGGATGAGCGGGAAGTTGAACGGTGCGATCACGGAGACGACGCCGATCGGCTTGCGGCGCGACAGCGACCAGCGCGCCTCGTTACTCGGCAGCACGTCGCCGTGCGGGAGGTGCGGCAGTGCGGAGGCGTCGAAGCACTCATTGGCGGCGATGTGCGTCTCCAGCCCCGCCTTGGGCGGGATCGACCCGTCCTCCCTGACGATCCAGCGCTGGATCTCCTCGCCGTGCTGCTCGAACAGCTCCCCGGCGCGGCGCAGCACAGCGGCGCGCTCCTCCGGTCGCTTCGCGGCCCATTCGCGCTGGGCCTGTGCGGCGCGAGTCGCTGCCGCGTACACGTCAGCGGCATCGGCGACGCCCACGGTGCCGAGCACGGCGCCGGTCGCGGGTTCGATGACGTCCTGCACACCGGCGGAGCCCGGCTGCCAGGATCCGCTGTTGATCTTGCCTTCCCAGATGGCGGGATCGATGAGTGTCATGTTCTCTCCTTCGAGGGGTGGTCTGTGGGGGAGGCTACGGCACGATGCGCGCATCGATCAGCACGGGCCGTCTTCGGCAAGAGTCGCGCATCCCGGCTGAACGTGTGCATCTCGCGAGTCCTGATGAGGGTCAGTCGCGGCCGCGTAGCCGGTCGATCTCGCGGCGTTCGCGCTTGGTGGGGCGCCCCGCACCGCGGTCGCGCCTGCCGATCGGCTCGACGAACTCGCGCGGAGGCGGGGGAGGAGTGCGGTCCTCGTACGCGGCCGCGGCGATCGGAGCGCCGACGCGCTTGACCAGCAGCTGCTTCACGCCGAAGACGCGCGTGATGTGCGCGATGCGCACCCGCACCTCATCGCCGACCCGCACAGGGTGCGAGGCCTTGACTGGAGCGTCGTTGACGCGCACGTGCCCGCCGCGCACCGCCGTCGTGGCCAGCGAGCGGGTCTTGTACGCGCGCACCGCCCACAGCCACACATCGAGTCGCACCGATTCAGCCATCCGGCCCATCCTACGACCGCGCCCCCGCGCCGAGCGTACCCCTTGTGATCGAGCGGACCAGATAGATCCGGATCCAAATGGGCCACTCGATGCGAAGGGATACGCTCGCGAGGTCAGTGGGGCGACGTCACCCTGACGTGGCGGGGTTCGCGCTGCGGTTGGCGAGGAAGCGCGCCTTCTTCTGACGGTTGCCGCATGTGTTCATATCGCACCATCTGCGGGAGCGACTCCGGCTGGTGTCGAAGAATGCTGCTCGGCAGGTCGGCGAGGCGCACAGGGCCAGTCTCCCATCCCGTTCTCCGGCGATGATGCTGATCGCGTCGGCGGCGATCACGCCGAGCGCGTCTTCGACGCCGGATGCCGAGCTGAGCTGCCATCGCCGCTCGCCCTCCGGCGTCAGGACGGCGACGGCGCGACCGCGTGCGCTGCTGTTGTTGATGACCCGGACCGCGGACGCAGGCAGAGGCGACGTGCCCGCGGCAGCGGTAGCGGCGGTGTGAATCGATTCCCGAAGCTCCCGAGCGAGTTCCAACTCAGCGGCGGTGCAGGAGTCCACAGCGAGCCCGCTCGCCGCCAGCCAATCGACGAGGCGATCCGGCGTGGGGATCCGCTCCACACGGTCGCCTCGGCGTTCGGTCAGTGTCGCCGTGAAGCTGGTGGCCAGCACGTTGCCGAGGCGGAAGTCAGGGTACCCGGAAGCCATGGAACCACCTTAGGTGGTTGTGTCAGAGGAACATCGACTGATAGAACCGGCTTAGCCGGTTCTCCGCGATGCTGGCCGATTCTGCGACACCAGGAGGTCTCATGTCCCGATCAGCCGGAGATGTGCACGTCTTCGAAGCTCACGCGTCCGATGCGGATCTCGACGATCTGCGTGCGCGACTGGCGGCGGCGCGGCTGCCCGAGCGCGAGACGATTGTTCGCTCCGCGCCCGATCCTCGACGCTGGGATCAGGGCGTTCCGCTTGCCGTTCTCGAAGACCTCGTGGACTACTGGCGCACCGGATATGACTGGCGGTCCTTCGAAGCCCGCCTCAACGAGATCGGCCAGTACCGCACGATCATCGACGGTCTGGGCATGCATTTCCTGCACCGCAGGTCCGAGCGCGCGGATGCCACTCCGCTGATCCTGACGCACGGCTGGCCGGGAAGCATTGCCGAGTTCGTCGACGTGATCGACGAACTGGCGGATCCGAAGGAACAAGGGATGCCTGCGCTTCACGTCGTGGTCCCGTCGCTGCCGGGTTTCGGCTACAGCGATAAACCGACCGAGACCGGTTGGGGAGTCGAGAGGATCGCATCGGCTTGGGTGCAACTGATGGGCCGACTGGGATACAACAGGTTCGTCGCGCACGGCGGCGACTGGGGAGGCAACATCACCGCGATCCTCGGCGGCAGCTTCCCGGATCACGTTCTCGGCATCCACACGACACTCGCGCTGCCGCCGCCGGGGATGACCACCGACTCACTGACGGCGACCGAACGCGCGCGGGTGGAGGAGACCCGCGACTTCTGGCAGAACAACAGGGCATACGCGAAGCAGCATGCGACCAGGCCGCAGACCATCGGCTACGCGCTCGTCGACTCACCGGTTGCGCTTCTGGCCTGGCTGCTCGACAAGTTCGCGGAATGGTCGGACACAGAGGACGGCCCGTTCGAGACGATCTCCAGAGACAGGATCCTCGACGACGTGACGCTCTACTGGCTGACGCGAACCGGTGCCTCGGCGGGACGCATCTACAGCGAGAGCCCTCACTCGCTCGATCCGGACCTTCGGGTGGACGTTCCCTCAGCCATCACCATGTATCCCGGCGACACCGAGTCGCGCACCCCGCGAGCGTGGGCCCAGGAGAGGTATCGCCGGATCGTCCGCTGGAAACAGCCCGAAACCGGGGGTCATTTCCCGTCACTGGAAGTACCCGAGTATTTCGTCAGGGATCTGCAGCAGGGCCTTGCCACTGTGCTGGCTGCCTCCGGATGAGGGCGGCAGGCGCGCCACGCGAGGGTCGTGGAATTCGCGGGATGTTCGGCGACGGGCTAGACTTGTCGAGTTGTCCGCACGCGGGCGACATCGGGATGTGGCTCAGCTTGGTAGAGCACCTGACTGGGGGTCAGGGGGTCGCAGGTTCAAATCCTGTCATCCCGACACAGGATGTGAAGCCTCGGGACGACTCGTCTCGGGGCTTCATGCGTTCCGGTCGAATGTCCGAGGTTGCGCGTAGCGTCCCGGTATGGGCATGCACCGCACCTACTCCGACGCCGATCTCGCCGCCGCGGTTCGGATGTCGTCCTCGTGGCGGGGAGTGTTGCGCGTGCTGGGGCTCAGAGCGACTTCCTCCGCGGCGATCCGGTCCATTCGGTCTCATGCGGATCGGCTGCAGCTCGACTCTTCACATGTCACGCGCGGTCGAACATGGACGGACGGGCAACTCGCCGCGGCCGTGCGCGAGGAGAATTCGTGGGCTGCGGTTGCCGACCGGCTTGCGATCCTCGGCGGGTCTGCCGTGCCGAGCATCCAGCGTCATGCCATGCGTCTCGAGCTCGATACGTCGCACTTCGAGACAAAGCTTGTCAGCCAGCGTGAACTCGCCCCCGATATGGCGAACCTGGCTGCCACGGGCTCGATGATCGCGGCCTCCTGGTACTCCCTGTGCGGTCTGCGGGTGTCGTGGCCGCTGGAACCCGGCAGGTTCGATCTGCTTGTGTCCGATGTGACGGGAACGCGGCGAGTTCAGGTGAAGACAACCACGTCGAAGACCGACAGCGGCGCGTGGCAGGTGCACGTCGCCGGGAACGGACGCTATGACACGCGTGTGTACTCACCAGATGAGATCGACGACTTCTTTCTGATCGACGGCGATCTCAACTTCTACATCGTTCCGATCGAAGCCATGCGGGCCCTGCACACGATTCGACTCAGTGCATATACGAAGTACCGAGTTCGGGTCGGGCATGGACTCGGGGAGCTTGGTGCCTTCGCATCATGACCGGCCTCTGTGTCTCGGCACAGACTTCTCGCACTTCACAGGAGGAGGGAATGACAGGAGCTCTAGACGGGCTGGCCCTTGAAAATCACAGTGCACCGGAGGTCAGGTCAGTACCGAACCCGCGAGTTCCCGAGACGATCGGCGGAGGCCGGAAATCGACCGGATCCTCCAAGGGGTCGCAGGTTCAAATCCTGTCAGCCCGACTGAGGAAATGAAGCCTCGAGACTGTGGGTCTCGAGGCTTCATTCGTTCCGTTCGTATGTCCGTGCTCCCACGTAGCGTCCAGGCACGAGTGCACCGTACGTCCTCTGGCGCCGATCTCGACGCGGCAGCTCGGTTCGATGGGCACAGTGCTTCCGCCAGGCGCTGGCTCAACCTGCTTCGCGGCTTTTAGCGTGGAGGTCGAGGACGACCTTCCCTCTGACGCCGCCGCGTTCGAGCCGGGCGTGCGCCTAGCCGATCCGGCTCAGAGGGTACACCTCGTCGACGATCGGACGCAGATCCCCTCGCTCGGCGGTGTCGGCGAGCTCGGCGAACAGCTCCCGTCGGGGATGGCCGAAGAACAATCGGACGCGACGCGAGCCGTGGACGCCCGAGAGGAGGATGTAGCCGAGGCTGCGCGCGATCCGGTCGATGTCGAAGGCGATCGTGACCATGCGTCCACCAGGCGCCAGCCGTCGCCGGAACGCTCGGAGGTCTGTGCCCCGAGTGTCGAAGATGACGTCGAACCTGCCCAGTTCGTCCGCGGGCGTGTGGTAATCGATGACCTCGTCCGCGCCCAGTCCTCGTACGAAGTCGAAGGTGGCCGGACTTGCGAGCGCAGTGACGTGCACGCCGAGCATTCTGCCGATCTGCACGCCCACCGCGCCCACGCCGCCGGCGGCTCCGCGCACGAGCAGGCGCTCCCCTGGCTGCAGTCGAACAGTCTCCCGCAGGGCCACGAGAGACGTGTTGCCGCCGGAGAGGAGCGACGCAGCCTCGACGGAGGTGAGCGATGGCGGCGCGATCGAGACGTTCGCTGCGGGTGCGAGCACGTACTCGGCGGCGGCGCCACGACTGCCGCGTTCGTCCACGGCACCCCAGACGCGGTCGCCGATCGCGAGATCGGTGACGCCCGCTCCGACCTCGGTGATCTCGCCGACCAAGTCGATGCCGACGCGCTGCGGGAACTTCCTGCCGGTGAGCAGCCGCAGCTTCCCCTGGCGCGCGATGACTTCGCCGCCGTTGACAGAGGAAGCCTCGACCCGAACCAGCACGTCGGTCGGTCCGGGCTCCGGACGGTCGACGCGCGCCACGCGCAGCACTTCGGGTGCGCCGTATCCGTCGAACATCGCCGCCAGCGTCATCTTGCCCATGGTGCTTAGGCTATGGAGCAGAACGGGCGCCGCTGGCCGCATCGGGTCGAAGCGAGACAGACCGGTTCGACGATCTCTCGGATTGGGAAGACGATGACCGGACGGTCGAACCGCAAGGATGCCACGCGCAACCGGACGGGGATTCTGGACGCCGCTCGTCAGGCCATCGCCGAGCACGGTGCGGACGTGCCGGTCTCGACGATCGCGCGGATCGCCGGTCTGGGAACCGCGACGCTCTACCGCCACTTCCCGACCCGGGAGGATCTGCTGGCGGCGACGTTCGGCGAGCAGATCCGGCACCGCATCGCCATCCTCGACGACACGGTATCGGACGCCGATCCGTGGCGCGGGTTCATCCGCTCACTCGAAGCGGTCGTGATGCTCGAGATCGAGAGTCCGGGCCTCGCGCAGGCGATAGCGGATCGCCGAAGCTCGATTCCGATCTACGAACAGTTCCGCACCCGCGCGATGGCGGATCTCGGCACCCTCGCCCGACGGCTCCGGGAGGATGGGACCGTTCGACCGGACTTCGGTCCTGACGACATCGTGCTCATCCTGGTCGCACTCGGCGCCGTGAGCATCGCCGCACGAGAAGGCACCGCTCTCCCGCAGGCGCGGCGTCTCATCTCCCACCTGACCGACGGCGTGAGAATCCGCTGACGTCGGCGACGCTTTCTGTGCCGCGTCTCGGTCAGTTCGTCGAGTGCAGGGCGGCTCGTGCGCCGCCCTGCACGGACACCTCCATCGTCATGACGTGAGCGTGATCAGACCTCACACGGCCGCGACCCCTGCAGGAGAGCCCGGCGGCCCACCACCACCGGCACCGGTGGCAGGATGAACCCGTGGCGGACTGGAACCAGAGCATCATCGACGAGTTCCGTGCGAACGAAGGCACGGTGCAGACCATGGGATTCGGGCGCGGCCTCGTGCTGCTGCACCACCTCGGAGCGAAGAGCGCAACGAAGCGCGTGAGTCCTCTCGCGGCCATGCGCCCCGAGAAGGGGGTGTGGCTGATCGCCGCTTCCAAGGGCGGCGCTCCGGAGCACCCGGCCTGGTTCCACAACCTCATCGCCCATCCCGAGGTCGAGATCGAGGACCCGGATGAGGGCACGGTGCGCGTCACCGCCGAGGTGCTCACCGGCGAGGAGCGCGACAGCGCGTGGCGCCGGTTCGAAGCGTTCAGCGACGGCTTCGCCGCGTACCAGCGCAAGACGAGCCGCGTCATCCCCGTGGTCGCACTGCGCCGCGCGAGCTGAACCGCGGTCGTGCGCAGCGCGTGCCGAAGATCCCTCGGACGTCGCGGCGGGCGCACCGTTCATCGCCGAACTGAGCTGGTCTCGAAGGAAAGGCACGAACTCATGCGCTCTCGAACTCGCCTTCTCCTGCTCGTGTCGGCCGTCGCACTTCCGTTTCTCGCAGGCTGCGGCGCATCCGTCCCTGACGCTCCGGCACCGACGTCGAGTCCGTCTCAGGAGAGCGCGCCGCCACAGGTGATCGTGGTCGATGAGGAGCTCGCGCCGATCGAGGAGGAGTTCCACGCCCGTGTGGGTGTGAGCGTGCTCGACACCGGAACCGGTGCGACGATCGACTACCGGTCGGAGGAGCGCTTCGGCTTCGCCTCCACTCTCAAGGTCTTCGCCGTCGCCGAGATGCTCCGCCAGGTGGCGCCTGAACAGCGCGACGAACTCGTCACCTGGACCGAGGAGACCGTGGCAGACGCCGGATACTCGCCGATCACGGCTGAGCACGTGGCGGACGGGCTCACGCTGGCGCAGCTCGCCGAGGCCGCCCTGCGCGACAGCGACAACGCGGCGACGAACCTCATCCTCGACCGCATCGGGGGTGTCGAGGGAATGCAGGCAGGGTTAAAGCGCCTCGGCGACAGCACCACCGATGTGTCGGACGTCGAACCCGAGCTCAACGAGGTTGTTCCCGGGGACACGGGCAACACGACCACTCCCGCTGCCTTCACCGCGGATCTGTCCGCACTGCTGCGGCCGGAGCATCTCGAACCGGCCGATCGCGCCACGCTGCTCGAGTGGATGAGCGGGAACGCCACAGGAGACGCACTCATCCGTGCCGGGGCGCCGGCGGACTGGGCCGTGGCGGACAAGTCCGGCGGCGCAGGCGCGATGCGAAACGACATCGCCGTCGTCACTGCCCCTGGACGTGATCCGATCATCGTGACGATCCTGACGGAGAAGAACGACCCGGATGCCGCCTACGAGGACGAGATCGTCGCACGCGTCGCCGAAGTGGTGCTTGCCGCCTCGAACGGTGACCGTTCGTGAGATGACGTCGGACGAGCTCAGGAAGGGCACGTGCGACGGGCTCGTGCCCGCCCGGGCGGTGCGGCGTCAGCCGCAGACGGCGCCGACGGACGCCGACTGCACGAGCTTGCGGTACTTCGCCAGCACGCCCCTGGTGTAGCGCGGTGGCAGCGGCTCCCAGCCCTCGGCGCGAGCGACGAGTTCGGCTTCGTCGACCTGCAGGTCGAGGGTCCGATTCTCCACGTCGACACGGATGATGTCTCCGTCGCGGACGAAGGCGATGGGCCCGCCGTCGACGGCTTCCGGCGCCACGTGCCCGATGCACAGGCCCGTCGTGCCGCCGGAGAAGCGTCCATCGGTGAGCAGCAGCACGTCGGCACCGAGGCCTGCGCCCTTGATGGCGCCCGTGATGGCCAGCATCTCGCGCATGCCCGGCCCGCCCTTGGGACCTTCGTACCGGATGACGATGACGTCGCCGGCGTTGATCTCGCCGTCCAGCACGGCGGCCATGGCCGGCTGCTCCTGATCGAACACGCGGGCGGTGCCCTCGAAGACCGCCGAGTCGAAGCCGGCGGTCTTGACGACGGCGCCGCCTGGAGCGAGCGAACCGTGCAGGATCGTGATTCCACCGGTGGGGTGGATCGGGTTGTTCACAGCGTGCAGGATCTTGCCGTCGGGATCCGGCGGGCGGACGTCCGCCAGGTTCTCGGCGACGGTCTTCCCGGTGACGGTGAGGCAGTCGCCGTGCAGCAGTCCGGCATCCAGCAGCGCCTTCATCACGACCGGCACCCCGCCGATCTTGAACACGTCGTTCATCACATACCGGCCGAACGGCTTGAGGTCGCCCAGATGCGGCACCTTGTTGCCGATTCGGTCGAAGTCGGCCAGCTGCAGGTCGACCTCGGCTTCGTGGGCGATCGCCATCAGGTGCAGGACAGCGTTGGTGGAGCCGCCGAACGCCATCACAACGGCGATGGCGTTCTCGAAGGCTTCCTTCGTCATGATGTCGCGGGCCGTGTGACCGCGGCGGAGCATTCCGACAACCGCCTTGCCCGATTCGACGGCGAACTCGTCGCGGGCCTTGTGGATCGCCGGCGGGGCGGCTGAGCCCGGCAGCGACATGCCCATGGCCTCGGCGGCGGAGGCCATGGTGTTGGCCGTGTACATGCCGCCGCAGGCGCCTTCGCCAGGGCAGATGGCCTTCTCGATGCTGGTCAGGTCCTCCATCGACATGCGGCCGGCGCGGCAGGCGCCGACGGCCTCGAAGGCGTCGATGATGGTGACTTCGCGCTCGGTGCCGTCGGACATCTTGGCGTATCCGGGCATGATCGAGCCGTTGTACAGGAACACGTTCGCCAGGTCGAGCCTGGCGGCCGCCATCAGCATGCCGGGGATCGACTTGTCACAGCCGGCCAGCAGCACGGAACCGTCCATGCGCTCGGCGCTCATCACGGTCTCCACGGAGTCGGTGATCACCTCGCGTGAGACCAGTGAGAAGTGCATGCCCTCGTGCCCCATCGAGATGCCGTCGGACACAGAGATCGTGCCGAACTGCAACGGGTAGCCGCTCGCCTCATGCACGCCCTCCTTGACGCCCTGGGCAAGACGGTCCAGCGACAGGTTGCACGGCGTGATCTCGTTCCACGACGAGCCGACGCCGATCTGCGGCTTGTCCCAGTCGTCGTCGCCCATGCCGACGGCTCGGAGCATCCCGCGCGCCGCGGTCCGCTCGATCCCGTCCGTGACGTCGCGCGAGCGCGGTTTGATGTCGGGCACGCCGCTGGTGCTGGTCGTCGAGTCTGCCGGAGCACCTTTACTCTCACTCATGTCCACGAGTCTAGGGCGGCATGGGGAGCAGCGCGGAACGGTGATTGTTTCGGTCAGAGAGCGCGCTTCCCCGCAGCGGATCACGGGGCCGGAGACGCGCTGACCCGGCACGCCGCCGCCCCCTCTACTACACTGACGCGAGTGCCTTTTCGGGATCGTGCGCTCGCGCAGCGGATTCGAACAGGCTCAAGCGTCGACGCGAGACGCGCCGGCAGCCGCATGTTATGTTGCGGCTGAACGCCCGGTCGCACTTGCCGCGCCCGTACCGGGGCGTGGTACTGCGCCCGGTCGCCCAACGACGAGAGGAAGCAGTGTGAGTTCCGCAACGGGGGAGAACGACAGTACGGACGAGTACGGCGACGAACTCGCCACGCACGTCAATCCGATCAGCGGTGCGGAGTTCGAAGAGAACCCGGCCATCGATATGGTGCCGAAAGAGCACTACATCGCCGAAGAGGACACCGACGACGAGATCACCGAGAAGCTCAGACGGCAGGGCGTGAAGATCGGCAAGGGGCTCATCGCGCCGCGCGTGTTCTGGCCGTCGATCATCGTGATCGTCGCCGTCACGGTCGTCGCCATCGTCTGGCCACAGGGATCAGCCGACGTGTTCAGCGCGGTCCAGGGCTGGATCGTCGCAGACCTGAGCTGGTTCTACATGCTCGTGGTCGGCGCGTTCATCGTGTTCGCCGTCGTCATCGCCCTCTCGAAGTACGGCAGCATCAAGCTCGGCCGTGAGCAGGACAAACCGGAGTTCAGCGTGATGTCGTGGTTCACGATGCTGTTCTCCGCCGGAATGGGGATCGGGCTGATCTTCTACGGCGTCGGCGAGCCGGTCAAGTTCGCCACGGTCGACCCGAAGCCCGGTGTCGATATGACCGGCCCCGAGGGGGCGCCCCTGGCGATGGCGCAGACCTTCATGCACTGGGGGCTGCACCCGTGGGCGATCTACGCCGTGATCGGTCTCGCGCTCGCGTTCGCGATCCACCGCCGCGGCCGGCCCGTCTCCATCCGGTGGGCGCTCGAGCCGCTCTTCGGCGAGCGGGTGAAGGGCTGGGTCGGCGACGTCATCGACGTGCTGGCCATCTTCGGCACGGTCTTCGGAGTCGCCACCTCGCTCGGACTCGGCGTGCAGCAGATCGCGACGGGCATGCGGGAAGTCGGCATCATCGGCGGCTTCGACACCACACTGCTGGTCATCCTCATCGTCGTGATCACCTTCCTCGCGACGTTCTCCGTGGTCAGCGGTGTCGGCGCGGGCATCAAATGGCTGTCGAACATCAACATCTCGCTCGCGGGCATCCTTCTCGTGACGATGCTGGTGCTCGGCCCGACGCTGTTCATCTTCGATACCTTCGTGCAGTCGCTCGGCGCGTACTTCGCGAACATCATGCAGATGACCGTCGACGTCGGAGCCTTCCAGGGTGACGAGGCGATCGACTGGCTCGCCGGCAACACGATCTTCTACTGGGGTTGGTGGATCGCCTGGGCGCCCTTCGTCGGCGTCTTCATCGCGCGCATCTCGCGCGGACGCACCGTGCGCCAGTTCATCGCGGGTGTTCTGCTCGTGCCGACCGTCGTCGGATTCATCTGGTTCGCTGTGATGGGCGGCTCCGGCCTGTTCCGCGAATTCTTCGGTGCCGAGGGTGACAGCCTGGTCGACGCGGAATCCGGCGAGGTGGAGCCGGAAGGCTCGCTGTTCGCCGTGCTCGGCGATCTGCCACTCGGTCAGATCCTCTCGGTCATGACGATCATCATCGTGGCGCTGTTCTTCATCACCTCGTCGGACTCCGGATCGCTCGTGGTCGACATGCTCGCTTCCGGCGGGCACCCGAACCCGCCGGTGTGGTCGCGTGTGCTGTGGGCGTTCCTGGAGGGTGCGCTCGCGATCGCGCTGATGATCGCCGGCGGGCTCTCGACCCTGCAGACCGGGTCGCTGATCACCGCGGTGCCGTTCAGTATCATCCTGATCCTGATGTGCATCGCCACCGTCAGAGCGTTCCGCTACGAGTACGTGCAGCAGCAGCACATCGAGAGCGTCGAGCGTCTCGAGCGCATCTCCGAGCACCTCACCGAGGAGATCGGACAGTCGCTGACCGACGATCCCGCCGTGCGCGAGTACGTCGATGACCGGATCGACTACCGGTTGTCCCGCACTCGAGGCCTCCGGCGGCCGGGCACGGGGGAGAAGCCGGCGCAGCCGCGCCCCCGCGGCGAACGGTAGGCGTCACAGCACGCGAGAACGGCCCGCGGATCCCTCAGGGGTCCGCGGGCCGTTCTCGTCGAGGCTGACGGTCAGCCATGGGATGTGCAACTCGCAGACCGTCGATGTCGCTTCGCGATCTTTTGAGGTGCCCGGGGAGAAGTGGACAAATTCTCCGAAAGGCCTGGTATACGGGTTCCGGTGTGAGTAACGTGGGGACTCGGAGTCGTCCCCGATCCCGGAGCGCAGCGCGGTTCACCAGCGGTGAGTGCCGACGAGGTCCACGGTGTCGAGGCGGACGCTCCCTTCCCGACGAAGGACGTGAGCCGTGACCGACAGCCCTGCACGCATTCGGCGCGAGCGCGCCGCGGAGATGGCCGCACGCGCGGTAGAACACAGTGGGATGCTCCTGCTCGTCAGCGGTGCGCCGGGCATGGGGAAGACGCATCTCCTGCGCGATCTCGGTGCTCGCCTGTCCGAGAGCAAGCGCGTCCACTACGTCGCCGCCGACGAGTTCGAGCAGACCATCCCATATGCGTTCGCGGAGCGACTCCTCAGCAGCGGAATCACCGAGGACTCGACGATCGCAGCCAGCGCCCAGACGCTCGAGGTTGCGAGAAGGCTGATCGACGGGCTGGTGGGCGCGCCGCGCGGGGAGGTGCGCACACTGCTCATCGACGACGCACAGTGGATCGACCACGACTCGGCCAAGGTGCTTCGCTTCGTGATTCCCCGAGTGGCGCGGCGCGGAGTCTTCCTCACGGTCGCCACACGGAGCATCGGTGAGCGGGAGACTCTCGGCGGATATCTGCAGGAGTACGCCGGGGCGAGCACTGTGCACCAGCATGTGCGGCTCGAGCCGCTCACTGCTGACGACATCCGGGCACTTGCGCTGGAACGATTCGGCGCAGGCATCTCCCAGCGCACCGCCCGAATGCTGCGCGAAGCCTCTGGAGGCTCCTTCCTCGGGATCGAGGCGCTGTTCACGGGGGTGACGCAGTCGGAGATCCGTGACCTGCACCTCACCTGGAACCTGCCGATCCGACGGGCGTCCCTCCCGGAGAGCCCCTTCCTCGCGGGTTTCGCGACGCTGTCGCCAGCCGGCCGACTCGCCGTCGAAGTGGCGAGCGTCGCCTCGCACGAAATCTCGCCGCGCGTGCTCACACTCGTCGGCGAGGAACTCGGCGAGCCGATCGACGCCGACGAGGCCATCGCAGCGGGCGCGCTCACCGAATCAGGCTTCGGCACAACCGTCGCCACGGCGCACGCGCTGGTCGCCAGCGCCGTACGCGATGTGATGAGCGCGGAGCGTGCCAGGCGCGTGAACAGGGCTCTCGCGGAGGTCACGGACGGGTACGCGTCGATCACGCACGCACTGCGCGGTTCGAACGAGTGGAGTCCGGACCTGGAGCGCAGGGTCGACGAGTACGTGCGCAGCACGCTCGCGCAGGGCCATCTCGACGCGACCTACGAGATCCTCAGAGCGAGCATCGCAATTGCGACCGGCGCCGCGCGTGAACGGCTGATCACCGATCTCGGGCTGCTGAATCTGCGGCACAAGACAGGGTTCGCCGTGCTCGACCTGTTCGACGACATCGCGGCGCTGCCGCCGAGCGCCGTGCGGGACTGCCTCGTGATCGTGCTGCTGATGTACCGCTTCGAGCAGGAGGCCGCGCAGGCGAAGCTGCAGGAGCTGCTGATGCGTCCAGCCGAAGACCCTGAGACCGCCACAGTCCAGGCCTTCCTCGGCTTTATCGCGATGATCATGGTGATGCGCAGCCCCGATCCTGCCATTCCGACTGAACTCGCCGCTCTCTGTCGAGGTCTGTGGGCGAACGCCCCGGAGGATCCGTCAGCGCTGTCCGATCAGCGCTTGGCATGGATGGTCGGGCCGCGTGCCTACGAGGCCGTGATGGACGGCTACGGCATCGTCGCGCTCCACCTCGACTATCGGAACTCGGAAGTCGAGCAGGTGCTCCCGACGCTGGTCGAGCGCGCGTTCGCACTGCCGGACACCGATCTGAAGATCGACGCCCTCGTGCCGCTCGCGGGCGCGGCCGTCGCGATCGGCGACGTACGTCTCGCGCACACGATCGCCGAGACGGGGGTCGGCATTCTCGAGAAGGTGACGACGCCGCCGTGGGCATCCGGCAGCATCCGGTTCATGCGGGCACACACACTCATGCTGCTCGGTCGAGTTCCGGAGGCCGCGACGATCACGGATCTCGCGCGTGAGCTCTCCTACGACTTCATCGATGTCGAGACCCGGATGACGTTCGCGGCGCTGCACGCGTGGATCCAGGTGGTGATGGGCCGCGATGGCGGTGCCGCTCCGCTCGAAGAGGCGAGGCGACTCGGCGAACTGGGCTGGGAAGTGTACGCCAGCGACATCGTCACGGTCGTGGAGTGCGAGGCGGCGCGCGCGGCGGGGGACGGCCACGGGGTGCTCGCGGCGACGTCGGAGGACCGCGTGAGCCGGTACCGCAATACGCAGCGAGGATTCCTCACCTACCGCGCGCACGCGCTGATCGACCTCGGTCGCACTGATGAGGCCGCAGAACTGGTCGACCGCCTCGCAGAACAGCGGGGCACGACGTGGCAGGAGACAACGGGAACGCTGGCTTGGCTGCAAGCGCGTCTGGCCGAGGCCCGGAGCGACGCGGATGTGGCCGACAGGCTGTATCGGGAGGCCGCCGAGCAGAGCGAGGAGCTCTCCCCGTTGGTGCTCGCCCTCACGCTGGCGGACCTGGGAGAGTTTCGGCACGCGCAGGGCGATCACGCCGCAGCGGAGGACGCCCTCCGTCGTGCCGTCGGCCTGCTGGAAGCCATCGAGGCGCACGCGTACCTGCCGTCGGCCTCGGATCGGCTGATGCGCGTGACGGATCGCGACCGCAGAGAGCGAGAACGGCTCATCGAGGCGCTCACGGCACGGGAGCGCGAGGTGGCACGTCATCTCATCGAGGGCAGCTCGAACGCTCAGATCGCCGAGACGCTGTTCATCTCGCAGGCGACGGCACGCTTCCACGTGTCCAACGTGCTGCGCAAACTCGGGCTCGCCAGGCGGGCCGAGGTCGCGAGCGTCCTCTCCGACGGGCTCTGATTCATCACGAGGCCGGCACCGCTGGGGGACGGCGCCGACCTCGTGATGCGCGTCAGCGGCGCTGTCGTGCGTCGCGGCGGAATCTGCTGAGCGCGAGGCCGAGGGGGATGAGCGCGGCTCCCACGATCGCGAGCCACAGTGCGGGTGCGCCGCCCGTGACGGCGAGCCCGTCGCCGTCGTCGGCGGCGGGCGTCTCGCCCGCGAGAGCGAGCGTCACATCGAATGCCGCGGACCGGGCTCCGACCTCCGAGGAGTTCCCCGAGGTCGCCTCCGCGGGGAAGTCGTAGCCGATCGTGATCGTTGCGATCTCGCCGCGCGCCAGTTCCAGCTCCTCGATCGTCGTCTCGTCGTCGGCGGCGAGATCGGCCAATGAGGCGCTGCCGTCCGGCCATTCGATCGTGACGTCGTCGTAGAACGTGTCAGGAGTGCCGCCGGCTGTCTCGAGCAGCTCCACGTCGGTGATGGTCGCTGTGAAGGTTCCCGCGCTCGGCCCGTCGTTGCGCACGGTGAGAGTGCGCTCCGCGCGGTCCCCGGGAACCGTGACCGGCATTCCGAGGAAGCTCTCGGTGGTCTGTGCGGCGAAGCTCTCGCCGTCCCACGACAGATCGATCGCCTCATCCGGCGCTGCCGCAGCGGGCGAGGCTGTCAGCGCGGCGAGCCCGACAGTGAAGGCGGTGCACACCATCACCCCTGCGGCGCGGCGCTTCGTGACTCGTGCATTCATGGCGTCACCTCTCCGGGACGGAAGGTCTGATAGCGGAACTCGATCTCGTGGTCGTCCTCGTCGGCGGCGTCGATCGCGGAGGTCACATCGGCGTTCCAGCTGTCGGAATCGGTCACCTCGGTCTGAGAGTCGTCTCTGGCGGTCACGGTTGCCGTGTTGTCGTACGCTCCTTCGCCTGGAAGCCCGTCCAGCGTCGCGACGACGCACCAGAACTCCGTCACGGGCGTTTCGGTGTCGGAGTAGTCAGCGCTCACCGGAGTCGACGAGAGATCGGCCGGTGTCGGCACGGCCGACGCGACGGTGCACGCGGCTTCGGACTCGACGGGGAAGACGGAGACGTCGGCCGCGCCGAAGACGCCGCTGTCCCAGTCAGGGAGGACGAGCTCGTAGCGCAGGCCCTTGTTGCCCTGGCTGATCGAATCGGTCTGCAGCGCGAGTGCGATCTCCTCATCGTCGACCAGCGTCTGCGCTTCGTCCGCGCCGACCGTGACGACGGCGGCTCCGCCCACTGCGGGCTGCGTCGAATCTGCGGGACCGGCGGCGAAGTACTCGTAGCCGCTGGAGATCTCTCCTGTGATGGTGACGGCGTCGTTCCACAGCGCGAGGGACGCGCCGCCGGCGCCGAGGGCGACGCCCGTGAGAACGGCCGTACCGATCACAGCGGTGTGCCGGACCGCACGGACGTGTCCGGATGAGTCAGGTCGAGCGGTCATTCGAATCCCCCTCCGGTGCGGATCTGTCTGAGTGCGACGGCGAACTCGCCGAGGTCAGCGGTCTGCACGGCGCTGTCTGGCCCGAAGCGGTCCTCGAGGCCGGTGAAGTCGAGTTCGATCAAGAGCGTGTACGCTTCGTCACCCGATGCGAGCTCGATCGCATCGAGCTCGTCTGTGTCCTGTCCGAGAGGCACGTCAGCGGAAACCGGTGCTCCGGCGTCGTCGAGCAGGGTGTACACGCCGGTGACGCCCGCTGGCAGATCCGGCTGCTCGGTCCACGCCACGTCGATCGCCGCACGCATGTTGTCGCCTTCCAGCGTCACCACCACGTCGTACTCGGCGGTGACGGTGTCGCCCTGGCGCACAAGGAACTCGCCGGGATCGATCACGTGCGGCGTCGCGGGGACGTCCACAGAGGTCTCGGTCCATGCAGCTCCCTCCTGCTCTGCGTCGAGGTCGCCTGCGGTGATCGTCGCGCCATCGAGACCGGATGATCCGTTCCAGAGCGCGAGGGTGCCTCCGCCCGCGGCGGCACCGATCGCCAGCCCGGCCGCGGCGAGGACGGGCAGTCGCCATCTGCTCAGTGTGCGCACGTCATTCTCCTTGTATGGGCGGCGTGCTCGCGGTGTGCGAGGACTGCCGCGTTCGTCGCCTCGTGATGACCGCTGATCCGGTCGCATAGATTCCGCAGCCGAGCAGGGCGATGCCGGCGAAGGCGAGCAGCCCCGAACGGTTCTCGCCGACGGCAGCGGCGAGGTGTCCGATGTAGGGGACGTCGTAGATGACTTCGCCCATCACCTGGCCGTCCACGATCGGGTCGTCGTCTGCGCCGTTCGCGTCGCCCCTGGTGATGTACTCGACGCCGCCTGGCAGCTCGCGGACGGCCACGACTCGGTGTGTGATCAGGGTGGGGTCGTCCGACACCGGCTGGTAGGTGACGACATCGCCGATCTCGTAGCGGTCTTGGGGGACGGAGACGACCATGTCGCCTGGCGAGTAGGTCGGTTCCATCGAACCGGTCAGCACCGTCAGCGCCGCACCGCCCATCAGACGCGGGACGACCGCGAGGGCGATCGCCAGCGCGAGCACTGCGAGCAGAGCCACGGTGAGGGCGCTGTTCGTCGCTGAGCGCCAGAACGACGGCGCACGGCGGGGCCGTACAACGGCGCTCGGTGCGTCGCGCACAGCCACGGCTTCAGCGCTCATACGTCCTCCGGAAGGTGTCGGCCGTGTGTGGGGCGGGGCGCCTGCGCCCCGCCCCACAGCGCGGATCAGTTGAATCCGTTGCCCGAGCGGACCTGCTCGAGCTGGACTCCGGCTTCTGCGAGAGCGGCCTGGGTCTGCACGAGGTCCTGGTCGCTGACGTTCTCGTCGAACGTGACGGTCACGGTGAGGACGAAGTCGGCGGTGCCGTCGGTCGTTGCGGGAACGGACGAAACCGTGCCGGGGTTGGAGTTGTCGGCAGAGACGAGCTCGACTTCGAGCCCGTCGGCCGTTCCCGAGCTGGTCGCGACCTCGTTGTCGGCGCCGTCGACGACGGCGTACTCGACGGTCAGGCCGTCGGCGAGATCGCCTGCGAGACCGCCGCCGGCGAGCGAAAGAGCGGCGAGCATGTTGTCGCCCTCGAGCCCCACGTCGAAGCCGAAGCTGCCGACGATGGTGTCACCGGGGATGATCTTGAACGAGGTCAGATCGATGTCGTGCGGGTTGTCGGTGCGGTCGTCCGACGCGTCGACCCATGCCGACTCGAGCACGGCGACGTCGAGGTTTCCGGAGGCGATCGTGCCGCCGTCGACGGTGGCGCTGTCGCTCCACAGTGCGTAGGTGGCGCCGCTGAGCAGCAGGGCGGCACCTGCGGCACCGGCGACGATTCCGGTGAGCTTCTTGTTCATGTCTGTCTCCTTGTGATGCGTGTGAAGGGGCGAGGGGTATCGGATTTCAACGGGGGTTCGGGAGTGAGAGGTCAGGGGAGCGCGGTGACAGGACCGGATGCGGTGCACACCGTCGACTCGTTCGGCTCCAGGTCGATGTCTTCGCATGCGGCCGTTCCGACGCGGTCGTCGACCACCTCGATGTCGTGCAGCGTGGTCTCGCCGGTGTTGGTCACCGTGTACGTCCAGGTGACCGTGGTGCCGCTGGTGACAGCGTCCCCGGCGGGGATCTCGGTTGCGTCATCGAGACCCTCGGCCGTCGGGGTGTCCCACGCGGACTTCACGATCGAGATGCCGGGTACGAGGCTCTGCACGTTGAGGAAGGTGCACGCGACGCGGTCGCCCGGCATCACGGATAACTGGTCGGGGTCGTCCGCGGCGCCGTCGTTCACGGTGCACGTCGCGCTGTCGAGCGACCAACCGTCCTGCAGCTGCCCGGCGGAGAGGACTTCGTCGAGCGACACATCGGCGGCCTCTGCGGGCGAGGGGGTTGCGAACTGCAGCGCCCATGTCACCGTTCCCGAGCCGTCGGTCGTCTGCTCGGAGTCGGGAGAGAGCACGCCGTTCGTCGTCTCGGCGGAGAACGTCCATCCGGCGCCGCCGTTGTCTGGGGTGTCTTCGCCGTAGGCGCGGGTGTTCTTGGTGACCTCGATCGTGGCCTGGCAGGTGGCCCCACGGGCGACGTCTTCGAGCAGACCGGCGAGCTCGCTCCACGACGACTGGAAGTAGTCGGCATCCTGTGCGGCGGTGCCCGATCCGTACGGAGTCTCACCGGCGACGGCGCGCAGATTCGCCGCGGATCCGCTCGTGCCGTCTCCGACGCCCACAGCGAGCACCCTGGTGCCCTGTGCCTTGAGCGCGTTGGCGGAGTAGACCGCGTTCTCAGTCTCGATGAAGCGGGAGTCCATGCCGTTGCCGCCGTCGCGGTACGCCGTGGCGACGCCGTCGGTGACGACGATGGCGAGGTCGTAGTCCGCCTGATCGGCGGCCGCCTGCCAGATCCCCTCGTCCCAGTTCGTTCCGCCGCCTGCCGTGTAGTCGTCGATCCGGTCCTTGATGGTGTCGGCGTTGCCTGTGCCATCGATCGACATGGAAGCGTAGTTGCGACCGCTGCTGCCGTTGTTGCGCGGTGCGTTGTCGGCGAACGTGTAGAGCGCCATGGACGAACC
The DNA here is from genome assembly GCF_003335195.1 of Microbacterium sp. JB110. Lineage (NCBI taxonomy): Bacteria > Bacillati > Actinomycetota > Actinomycetes > Micrococcales > Microbacteriaceae > Microbacterium > Microbacterium sp. JB110. The sequence goes on from NZ_QPGM01000001.1 coordinate 42,214, forward strand.
GGTGCCGACGAGAGCGTCGACCATGTCTTTCCCCGCCTGCCGCAGGTCGCCGAGCGCGCCGGCATCGCCGACGGATCCCGACAGATCGAGGATCAGAGCCGCGCTGACGCCTGCCTGGCAGGTCTGCGGAAGCTGCGGATTCGTGTGTGCGACCTGCCAGATCCCGCTGGAGGAGCGGTCGCCGTCCCACGACATGAAGTCGTCGCCCGACCGGTACGTCTCGCCCGCCTCGACGCCGGGGGTGCGGAACGCGTAGTCGAGCTCGCCGGAGTCCGTCGAGAGCGCGTCGTTGAGGTACCAGCCGTTGGGGGCATCGACGGCCGCGACCCAGAAGCGGCGGTCGTGGTTCTCCCCGCCCTCCTGCACGACGGTCTCCTCCCACTCGAGGCAGACGATGAACCAGCTCACGCACTCGCGCTCGACGATCTCGTCCTGAACGTCGGGCACGACGAAGGAGCAGTCGCCGTCGGAGTCGGAGACGCACTGCGACCATGACTCGCTTATGGGCGATCCCGCGCCGCCGTTGCCGCCGTCGAAGAGCTCGAGGGTGACACCCGCCAGATCCGACACCGTCGAGCCTGCGGTGCGCTCGCCGCCGACCGAGACGGTGATCACGGCGGACTCACTCGAGGGGGAGGGCACGGCGAACGGGGCGACAGCCTCATCCGCGCTTCCATCGGTGCTGTCCGTCGCCTCAGGCGACGGCGCAGGGGCGTCGTCGGCCTCTTCGTCTGCGGAGGCTTCATCCGACGGTGCGTCAGCATCTGTGTCGGGGGACGGGTTCTGCGCGTCGTCGACGGCGCCGTCAGGCTTCGAAGCGCCGCCGTCATCCGTCGCGCTCTCGTCACCTGCTCCATCGGTGCCGTTCGGCGCGCTGTCGCCGTCGGCACCGTCGGTGTCGTTCTGCGCGCTTTCGTCGTTCTGGCCGACCGCGTCGCCCTTGGCCGCCTGATCTCCGGCGTCGGCGTCATCCGGCGCGTTCTGCGCCTGGGCGGCGACGACCTGGTCCTCGGCGACCGCGGGGTCGTCGGCGATCGCCGCGGCAGTCGTCATCGTGGTTCCCACGAGCAGGGTGAGCACGGTCAGCAGCGCAGTGGGGCGCCATCCGGCGCGTCGAACGTCTCGCTCGTGAGCGCGTCGGTGGGCTTTCGTCACGCGTACTTCTCCTCTGTCGTGATGGGCCGTGCGGTGCGTCGTCGAGCGGGGTTCCTCGTGGCGCTGGCGGCCAGCCCGCAGCGAATGCGGGCACCTGATCAACATATGAACGCCCGTTCCGCCGGTGAACTGGCCGGTAGGCCAGGATGTCGGCCAGGTGAGGCGTTGGGAAGGCGACCAGGTGCCGGGATTCCGGCGGCTCGGATGTCGCTCGGTGATGCTGGATAGGCTCGACGCATGAACGACAACGTGCTGACTGACCCGTTCGCGGCCGAGTGCTCGCCGAGAGAGATCCCGCTGTCGTACCCGGGGCATCGTCCGAAGCACTCGACGGTGATCACGTCTGACGCGCTGTGGCCCATCCTCGACCGGAACGGGCAGGACCTGGCATGGTCGTGCGACCACGTGCAACGACTGCCGATGTGCCGGGTGGCGCTCGAAGGAGAGGAAGCGGTGAGTCTCGGGCTCGCGCGAACAGTCCATCCGTACCTGTCCTCTGTGCTCGAAGAGTCACAGGGCGTGAGCCCGAACGGACGAGTTCCCGTGCTGGCGATCGGCTCGAACGCCGCGCCGGCGCAGCTGCGGCACAAGTTCCGCACCTCCCTGTCGAACACGCCGCTGTTCGTGCCATCGATCCGAGCGCGAGTGTCGGGAATGCGGGCCGCGTTCTGTTCGTTCGTCTCGCCGTTGGGCTACGTTCCGGCGACGATGGTTCAGGATGAGCGCGCCGAGACGGAGATGGCGTTGCAGCTGCTCGACGAAGCGCAGCTCAGGCAGATCGATGCCAGCGAGAGCACAGCCTACAAACGTGTCTGGGTGGAGACACCGATCCTGCTCGAGACGGGCGAACTGCTTCCCGGCGCCTACGCATACGTCGCGCGGCACGGCTCTCTCGGTGACGGCACCGGGGCATGGATCATGGGCGTGCCGGGAGATGCTCTGCCGTCTGAGGTGAGCGAATCCCGGTGGTTCCCCGACCAGGAGAGTCTGCTCTCGCGGTTGTGCGCAGAGCCGACTCTCGCCGAGGCGCTCGGCGCGACGCCGCACGAGATCATCGCGAGCGGCGTCGACATGGAGACCTCTTTCGACGCGCTCCGGTCGGCGGGCCTCGTCCGAGAGGACAACCCGCTGTTCGAACTGCCGGATGAGATCGGCGCTCGCCCTCGCCGCTACGGAGCTCTTTTCTCGTCCGGTGTCGCTGAACCAACGGAAGACGGCGTCATCGCGACGGCCGGGCCCTCGATCGACTACCTGGAACGTCGGGGACGGTCAGTCGTGCGTCTGGGAGCCGAGGTCGACCGCCTGCTCGACCGTCCCCAGAACGTGGAGCTCGTCTCCGCCGAACTCGTGGGCCGCGTCGGCGAGAGCGCCCCGCGGGTGGTCGCGACGGTGCTCCGAGGCCGAGACTCCGGACACCAGTCGCCTGATGCTCACGCGATCGAGGTCGACAACGTGCTGCGCATGGGCATCGGAGCCGAGACCGGAGAGCGCGTTCTGGTGCGCGCGGCCGGCGTCCGCAGAGCGCGTTGGCCGGATGCGATCCTCGGGCCGCCCAATTCTCTGACGATGCGTGTCACTCTGGCGGATCCGGCCACGACCGAGCGCGACGTCTGTCTGATGAGCGCACTGTCGCTGCAGCTCCTCGGCATCTCGAGCGGAGACTACGTCGTGCTGGAGGGCGCGGTGAGCTCCTCGGGCCGCGTGCCGACCGTCGCGGTGAAGGCCTTCGAAGTCCCGGATGACATCCGGCTCGAACGACAGCGTGTGTCGAGCGGAACATGGGGCGCCCGGTTTCCCGGCGTGAGGGAGACGCTCGGCATCGCTCCGGACATCCCGCTCGTGTTCGCGGACGCATCGACCAGGGCACGGCTCGGCATCGGACGGCAGGAGCTCGGCACTCTGCGCGCCCGTCCCGCGCGCCTGCAGCAGTTCGGCGCCGAACTCCGCGAGACGCTCATCCTGCTTGCGGTCGCGCTGGTCGGACTGCTCACCGTCGTGCCGAGCGCTGTGATCGCCTTCGTCTTCTTCGGCGCGCTCGTCGTCGGGACCTTCGGGCTCACACTGCTCAAACTGCGCCGAAGGCTCTCGCATCCGAGAGCCAGGGGATAGGCGGGCTCTGATGCACGATCCCCACCAGGTGTGACGAGGGAGGCCTGCAACATCCCATACCGCAGGCCTCCCTCGTCGGCGATTCGCCTATGCCGTGCGGTGCTGCTGGTAGTAGGCGAGCAGGGCCTGTGTCGAGGCGTCCTGTGCCTCCAGAGCGGTGCGGTCGCCCTCGATTGCCGGAGCGATCTGCAGGGCGAGCTGCTTGCCCAGTTCGACGCCCCACTGGTCGAAGGAGTTGATGCCCCAGATCACGCCCTGCGTGAAGGTGATGTGCTCGTACAGCGCGATGAGCTGGCCGAGCACGGACGGGGTGAGTGCCGGTGCGAAGATCGACGTCGTCGGTCGGTTGCCCTCGAAGGTGCGGGCGGCGACCAGCGGGCCTGTCGTGCCTTCCGCCTCGACCTCGGCGGACGTCTTGCCGAACGCGAGTGCCTTGGTCTGTGCGAGGAAGTTCGCCAGGAACAAGCCGTGCACGTCGCGCTCGCCGTCCTTCAACGCGTGCGCGGGATTCACGAACGCGATGAAATCGGCGGGGATCAGGCGGGTGCCCTGGTGGATGAGCTGGTAGAAGGCGTGCTGCCCGTTCGTGCCGGGCTCGCCCCAGAACACCTCGCCGGTGTCTGTGGTGACGGGGGTGCCGTCCCAGCGCACCGACTTGCCGTTCGACTCCATCGTGAGCTGCTGCAGATAGGCGGCGAAGCGGCTCAGCTGCTGGGCGTAGGGCAGGACGGCGTGCGACTGCGAACCGAGGAAGTTCGTGTACCAGACGTTGAGCAGGCCCATCAGAACGGGAACGTTCTTCTCCAGCGGCGTGGTGCGCACGTGCTCGTCGACGGCGTGGAACCCGGCGAGCAGCTCGCGGAAGGCCGGGGGCCCGAACACGATCGCCAGCGACGTGCCGATCGATGAATCGACCGAGTACCGTCCGCCGACCCAGTCCCAGAACCCGAACGCGTTGTCCGTGTCGATGCCGAACTCGGCGACCTTGTCGAGGGCGGTCGACACGGCGATGAAGTGGCGCGCGACGGCCTCGTCCTTCGCCTCGTCGTCACCGTCGATCACGCCTCGTTCTGCGAGCTGCGTCCACAGCCAGTCGCGCGCGAGCCGGGCGTTGGTCAGTGTCTCGAGCGTTGTGAAGGTCTTCGACGCGACGATGAACAGCGTCGTCTCGGGGTCGAGGTCGGAGATCTTCTGTGCGAGGTCTGTGGGGTCGATGTTCGACACGAAGCGCGCCTCGATGCCCGCGTCCGCGTAGGGACGCAGCGCCTCGTAGACCATCACGGGGCCGAGGTCGCTGCCGCCGATGCCGATGTTGACGACGTGCGTGACGCGCTTGCCTGTCACGCCGACCCACTCGCCGCTGCGCACGCGGTCGGCGAAGGCGGAGACCTTCGCGAGGACCTCCTGCACGTCGGCGTCGATGTTCTGGCCGTCGACGACGAGGGAGCCGCCAGCGGGGCGGCGCAGCGCGGTATGCAGCACCGCACGGTCCTCGGTGGTGTTGATGTGCTCGCCCGCGAGCATCGCCGAGTAGCGCTCGGCGACGCCCGCCTCGTCTGCCAGCTTCACGAGCGACGCGAGGATCTCGTCGGTGACGAGGTTCTTCGACAGGTCGACGTGCAGGTCGGCGAGGTCGAGGCTGAGCCGATCGGCGCGCTCGGCGTCCTGCGCGAACCAGCCGCGCAGATCGGGGGTGAGGGCGTCGCGGTGAGCGGAGAGCTCCGCCCAAGCGGTGGTGGTCGTGGGATCGACGGGAGCAGTCATGACTCAAACCTACCGAGCACAGTGCCCCGCGGCCGCCGATTTCGTCGCGTGCCGCTTCTCTCACGGCGCAGCGATGCGTGTCGTGAGGCCGGGGTCGCCTACGCTGGTGAGATCGGTTATCACGAATGGGGGTCCGGATGAGCGTGCCGGTCATCGCCCTGACGGGGCCGCTGGGAGCGGGCAAGACGACGGTTCTGAACCATCTGCTCGCCGCTCCCGGTGCTCGCGTCGGTGTCGTCATCAACGACTTCGGCGCGATCAACGTCGATGCCGGGCTTGTGGTCGGCCAGGTCGACGAGGCCGCGTCGATTGCGGGCGGCTGCGTGTGCTGCATGCCGGATGCCGGCGGCCTCGACGAAGCGCTCGACACTCTCACCGATCCGAGGCTGCGTCTCGATGCGGTCATCGTGGAGGCCAGCGGTGTGGCGGAACCCGTGGCGCTCGCCAGGCTCATCCGGTTCAGCGGCGCGGATCGCGCTCGTCTCGGGGGAGCGGTCGAGGTCATCGATGCCGTCGAACACGAGCGATCGGTCCAGGCGGGGCTCGTCGCGCCAGCGCGCTACGCCGCAGCCACCCTCGCTGTCGTGAACAAGCTCGACCTGGTGCCGGATGCCGAGCGTGCGGCGCGAGAAGTCGCGCTCGGCGCGATGATCCGCGAGCACAATCCCGCGGTCGAGGTGGTGCCGGCCGAGCGCGGAGCGATCGACCCAGCGCTCGTGTTCGACGTCGCAGGTGAGGACGACCCGCTGGACCAGCTGCCGATCTCGCAGCTGCTGCGGGAGGAGCTCGCGACCGAGCCCGCGCACACGCACGCCGACTCGGCCGGCGGCGTCGCGGACGGACCCGTCGACCCCGGTGCGCTGATCGATCTGCTCGAGAACCCGCCGGCAGGGGCATACCGGATCAAAGGCACCGTGCCGGTGCGCACCGGCCGCGGCCAGCGGATCTACACGGTGCACCGCGTCGGACGTTCCGTGCACGTCGAGAAGGCGCCGGCCGGACGAGCGGCCGACGGCCTCGTGGCGATCGGCCTGCATCTCGACGCCGCAGCGCACGTCCGGATCGTCGAGGCGCTTCGGCCTGCCGCGGCGCCGTCGTCGGAGGGGATGCGTCGTCTCGAGCGCTATCAGCGACTGAGCAGGTAGGCGAGGACTGTCAGCGAACCCGCGTGCGGATCCGGCGCCCGTCCCATCCGGAGCGCGTACCGTCGAAGTATGCAGTCGAATGAAGCAGAACTGGGCGATGCGTTCAAGACCGTGTTCCGCACGCACCCGGCGGCCGTCACGATCGTCACGGCGAGCACCCCATCCGGCCCCGTGGGGCTCACGGCGTCGAGCGTGAGCTCGGTGGCCGCCGTGCCCCCTGCCGTGTCGTTCTCCGTCACCCGGGCCACCGGAACGGCCGGCGCGATCCTGGAAGCGGACAACCTCTCGATCCACTTCCTCACCGACGAGCACGTCGACACCGCGCTGGCATTCGCCGTCTCGGGCAGGGAGCGCTTCACAGCCGAGCAGGGCTGGACCTTCGACGAACACGGCAATGCGACGCTCGCGGGCGCCCGCGCAACGCTGCGCGGACGGATCCGCGACAGCATCAGGGTGTCGGACTCGTCGCTGGTGATCGCCGACATCGTCGAGGTGTGCCCCGCGGAGATCGGCGCACCGCTCCTGTACGAGAACCGCACCTTCTTCCGCTTCGACCCGAACGGTGCGGCGCTCTGAGGCGTGTTCAGGAACGTCATAGCGAAAAGATCCGCAACACCGGGTGACAGGGTGCGCGGGCCTCGATAACGTGGAAGCGTCGCGCGGCGATCCGAGTGGTCTCGGTCAGCGGTTCATACCGACTGAGCAGCGGGTTCGACTCCCGTCGCCGCGTCTGTTTCGCCGCGGTCGCCCGGCGAGTCGGAGGTGGGCCGCTCCGGGCATCCGGAGTGGCCCACGCCGGGTCCGTGAGCGTGTCGCCCGTATCCTTCATCCGGGTGGAATCGGTGTCCTTCGACCGGATGGAAGAAGTGGGAACACAGCGCGGGCGCGCGTGGTTGCATGACCCAGACGGCCACGACAGAGGGCCGCGATTCGGAGGAAACATGACGCGACTGGCCGTTATCGGAGGCACCGGGTACGCCGGTGGGCACATCATCGAGCAGGCGAAGGCGAAGGGCATCGACGTCGTCTCGTACTCGCGCACGCGGCCGGAGACGCCCATCGACGGCGTCGAGTACCGCACGGGTGACTTCACAGACGAGAAGGTGGCGTCGGAGATCGTGGCGGATGCCGATGTGGTGGTCGTCACGGCCGCTCCGCGCGGCGACATGCTCGGCCGTGTCGAGACGGGCACCGCGCAGCTGGCCGACCTGGCCGCGGCGTCGGGCACTCGCCTCTTCGTCGTCGGAGGAGCGGGATCGCTGCGGGCCTACGAGGGCGGGCCGCTGGTGTTCGACACCGAAGGCTTCCCCGAGCCGGTGCAGCCCGAGGCGCGCGAGGCCGCCCGCATGCTCGACGCACTGCGAGAGCGCGGTGACGACCTCGACTGGTGCTACATCAGCCCGGCCGCCGGCTTCGGTTCGTTCGCTCCAGGCGAGGCACGCGGCACGTATCGCACGGGCGGCGATGTGCTCGTCACCGACGAGGCGGGTGAGTCCTTCATCTCCGGTGCGGACTTCGGCCTCGCCATCGCCGACGAGGTGGCGACCCCCGCGCACCGCGGCACCCGCTTCACCGTCGCGTACTGATCTCGGGCGCTGCGATGCTCGTGAAACCGTTGCGCTCGCAGCGGCACCGGGCTTCGCAGCGCACCTGGGCGCGGGAAGTGCGAGCATGGGGGAGTGACGACAGCGAACGCTTCAGCCAATCTCACCCGTGACGAGACTGCGGCGCGCGCCGCAGCCTTCACCGTCTCCGCAGAGCATGTCGCGCTCGACGTGACCAGAGCGCGGGACGGGGGCACAGCGGGCTTCGGCGTGGTCGCAGTGCTCGAGATCGAGGCGACGGCACCGGAGACCTGGGTCGATTTCATCGGCGAGAGCGTCGACTCGGTGTCGGTGAACGGTGCGGCCCGCGATGTGGAGTGGGACGGCGCACGCATCCGCGTGACCGGCCTCGAAGATGGACGCAACCTCATCCGGATCTCCGCCACGGGCGCGTACAGCCGCTCGGGCGAGGGCCTTCACCGCTTCGTCGACCCCGCCGACGGCGAGACATACCTGTACACGCAGTACGAGCCGGCGGATGCGCGGCGCGTGACGCCGTGCTTCGAGCAGCCGGACATGAAGGCGCGCTGGAGCTTCGAGGTGAGCGCGCCGACCGGATGGATCGTGCTGAACAACGCCCCGGTCGTCGGTGTCGCGGAGCGCGAGAATGCGCAGACCGTGCGCTTCGCCGAGACGCTGCCGATTCCCAGCTACATCACGGCGGTCGCCGCCGGACCGTACCATCGCGAGACGGGGGAGTGGACGCGCGGCGATCAGCGTGTGCAGCTCGGTGTGCTGTGCCGGGCGTCGCTGTCGGAGCATCTCGACGCGGAGAACATCCTCGAGGTGACCAGGCAGGGGCTCGACTTCTACGACGACGCGTTCGCGTACCCGTATCCGTGGGGCAAGTACGACCAGATCTTCGTTCCGGAGTACAACCTCGGCGCGATGGAGAATCCGGGGCTGGTCACCTTCACCGAGGATTACGTGTTCCGGGGTGCGGCGACCAGAGCGCAGCACGAGGGACGTGCGAACACGATCCTGCACGAGATGGCGCACATGTGGTTCGGGGACCTCGCCACCATGCGCTGGTGGGACGACCTGTGGCTGAAGGAATCCTTCGCCGACTACATGGGCTCGCACGCGTCGGCGGCAGCCACGCAGTACACCGACGCGTGGGTGTCGTTCGCCAACCGCCGCAAGGCGTGGGCGTACCAGGCGGATCAGCTGCCCACGACGCATCCGGTCGTCGCCGACATCCCCGACCTCGAGGCGGCCAAGCTCAACTTCGACGGCATCACCTACGCCAAGGGCGCTTCCGTGCTCAAGCAGCTCGTCGCGTTCGTCGGCGAGGAGGCGTTCTTCGAGGCGTCGCGTCGCTACTTCGCCTCGCACGCCTTCGGCAGCACGACGCTGGAGGATCTGCTGGCACCGCTGGCGGATGCGTCTGGCCGCGATGTGCGGGCCTGGGCGGCCTCGTGGCTGTCCACGAGCGGGATGTCCACCGTCGCAATCGACCGTGACGGCGACGACGTCGCCATCACGCAGACGGATCCGCGCCCGCACCGGATCGCCGTCGGCGTGTACCGGATCACCGACGGCAGGCTGCACCGCACGTCGCGCATCGATCTGGACATCGCTGATGAGCGCACGTCGCTGGCAGGTCCCGCTGCTGAGGCGGTGAGGCGGGCCGATCTCGTGCTCGTGAACGAGGGAGACCTCACCTACGCCAAGGCCCGCCTTGATGCGCGCTCGATCGAGGCGGCATCCGAGGTGCTGTCCACGCTCCGAGACGACCTGGCGCGAGGGCTCGTCTGGTCGTCGCTGTGGAACGCCGTGCGAGACGGCGAACTCGCCGTCGCCCGCTACCTCGACATCGTCCGCCGCCACGCCGGGGGAGAGGCGCACGTGGGGCTGCTCTCCCAGACGCTCGACAATGCGGCGTTCGCCGTGGGCCACTACGTGCCGGATGTCTCCAGCGGAAATGAGAAGCGCGCATGGCTGGAGGCGACGTGGCACGGCATGCACGCGGCGGACGCGGGAAGCGACGCGCAGCTGGCGTGGGCGCGCGCCGTCGCAGGTGCCGCGGCGCACGACGACCACCTGGCGGACGACATCCGGGGCCTGCTCGAAGGGCACGGTGTGCCGGAGGGGCTCCCGCTCGACCCCGACCTGCGCTGGAGCCTGCTGGCCGCGCTCGCCGCAGCCGGCCGCGCGACTGACGAGGACGCCGATGCGGAACTCGCCCGCGATGACACGATGTCGGGCCGCACGGCGTGGGTGCGCGTGCGCGCTTCGACACCGGACGCGGGTGTGCGCGAGCGCGCCTGGCGTGCGGCGTGGGAGGACGAGACGCTGACGAACGACCACCTCTCCGCGACGATCTCGGGCGTGCGCGCCGGGGGAAGGCGCGACCTCATCGAACGCTTCGACACCGACTACTTCGCCAGGCTGCGCGACGTGTGGGCGACGCGCAGCATCGAGATCGCCAGGCGCCTCGTGCGCGACCTGTTCCCGCAGCGCGACGACCTCGCGCTCGCCGATGCGTGGCTCGAGGAGAACGCGGACGCCCCCGGTTCGCTGCGCCGGCTCGTGATCGAGCAGCGCGACCACCTGCGCCGCGATCTGGATGTGCGCGCGGCGAACGCGTAATCAGCGAACGTCGCAGAGCGCTGACGAAGCGCCGCAGCGGTGCGCACGACCGTTCGCGCCCTGGGCTGGCCGCACGCGCGGCGCTGCCCGCTGGCTCCGAGGCTGTGACCAGGGAAGCGATCTCGCGGGTGGACGCCGATCTGGCCGAACGGATCAGGCTCGTGCACCGGGACGGGTTCTCGCTGGTCCATGCGGCTGAGCTGTGCGGCGTCCCCGCCTCGACGGCCAGGGGCGCTATCAGCGGGAGGCGCTGGAACCGGTGACTGCTGATCGGCGCTGAGGTCGAATGTCGGAGGCCGATTTTAGAATGAAGCATGGAACTTTTCACCGACATCGACGAGCAGGTGGCGCGGCTGCGCGGCCTGCTCGGCGGCGGTGCTGAAGGAGCAGACGATGTCGTGTCGGTGATGCGGGCGCTCGACGATAAGGGTCTCGCGGAGGTCATGGAGACGGCCGCGAAGCTCTCGCGCTCCGTCGACCGCATCGGCGTGGTCGGCGCGGGTGTTGTGGCCGAGCGGTCGACGCGCGAGGCGGGGCATGACGGGTTCGCGCAGAAGCGTGGGCACCGCAAGGCGACGGACTTCATCCAGGGCGTCACCGGCGGGTCGAAGGGCGACGCCTATCAGCGCATTCGCGTCGGCACGTCGATTCTCGGCGGGTTTCTGTCGGCGTCGGGGCGCCAGAGCGGGGCCGGTGACGAGGAGTCGGGCGGCGCTGCGAGCGGTGAGGTGCAGCCAGACTTCGGTGATCAGATGGGGGACGACGGCAGCCCGGATGGCAGCGACGCGTCGCGTGCACCGACGACGCCGCCGTCGTGGCATACGCCGCTCGATTACGCGCTCGTGCGCGGTGGGCTCTCGCAGGCGCAGTACGACGCGATCTTCCGAGGGCTCGGGGAGCCTCCGGCGGGGCCCGCCGCGGGCACGATGTCGGATGGCATGCCGCTCGACCCGGCCGTTGGCGCACGCATCGAGGGGGAGTTCCGCGAGGCGTGGCGTCTCGCGGCGGAGCAGCTCGTCGACGAGGCTGCGCACCGTTCCGTGGAAGAGCTGCGCACCGCCGCGCGCACGATCCGCGATCGCCTCGACCCCGACGGCGCCGACAGGCGATACTTCGAGCGGTATGAGGCGCGCTCCTACCGGATGTGGGTCGACGCCGATGGCCGTTCGCACGGATCATTCGTCTTCGATGACGAGGGCGCCGCGTTCGTGCGGAGCGTGCTCGACAGTGCCCTGCGCCCACGACTGGGCGGGCCCCGCTTCGTCGATGCCGCCGAGAAGGAAGCGGCGCAGCGGCTCGTCGACGATCCGCGCACCTTCGAGCAGCTCTCCTACGATCTTCTGTTCGACGTGATCCGGTCGGGAACGCTGGCCGATGCGAAGGCCGTGCACGGCACGAAGCAGGCGGGCGTGCGACTGGTGCGGGTCGTCGATTCGTCGGGTGATACCGACGGCGCTGCGCACACTGAGGATCGGCTGACGCGCGTGCCCGCACCGGTCGCCGACCAGCATGCCTGCGACACCGGCACGGTGCCGGTGTCAGCGACACGAGCGGGCGACCCGCTCAACGTGGGCCGAGAGCACCGGCTGTTCACACCCGCGCAGCGCATCGCCCTCGCCGTCCGCGACGGCGGCTGCCGCTGGCGCGGCTGCGACCGGCCCGCGTCCTACTGCGAAGCGCACCACATCGACCACTTCGCCGAGGGCGGCCGCACGGACGTCGACCGAGGCATCCTGCTGTGCCGCTTCCATCACATGCGGCTGCACACCGGCGGTTATCGCATCACCCGCACCGGCAAGCGCGACTTCGTCCTGCACGATCCCGGCGGAGAGACAAAAGACCTCCCTCCGCGGCTGGCGCTGGAGTATGCCTTCCACGGCATAGACCCGCCGCCGAAGAGATTCCGGCCCGCTGCGTGACCCAGGCGGGACGCTGCGCGAGACGATTCGCAACCGATGGAACTGACTGCTGTCGGCGACGATGCACCGGCGAGCCAACACGGACGTGTCCGGCGCCAGCGTGTCGCCGCGGTCCTGCCGACGCCGAGGCATCTGACGTCGCCCTCGATCGCTACGGGACTGTGCATCTCGACCGCATCGCACTGGCACCGCGATGGACTCTGCGCACATCAGCGGCCGGGTCTGTGGTGGTTGAGCTCATTGCGCGTGAGGAACCACGGATACGTCCTCTTGTCGCAGTTGGAGGGATCGGCTCGAAGGAGATCAGATGAGACGCGGGCCGTCGCCGCAGACGACGGCCCGCGTCTCATGGGCTACGCGACTTCGCGGCGCGCGGTGCGCACGAGCCCGAACCCGAGCGGGACGAGGCACCAGACGGTGACGACCGTCGCCAGCTGTCCCCATTCCGCATTGCTGCTGAGGGAACCGGTGAGCAGCGGCAGGGTCGCGCTCGAGAGGTCCACCCACGGAACCACGTCCGCGAGCGCGGGGATCAATGCGAGCACGCCCACAGCCAGCGGCAGCACGATGAACGCGACGATGGCGAGCGGAGTGCTGAGCAGCAGGAGTCCGAAGCCCACGCCCATCGCCACATAGATCACCATCGCGGCTGCCTGGCCGAGAACGAAGCCGGCATCCACGGTCCAGGATCCGTTGCCGTCGAACGCTGTGATCCCGATGAGGTTTGCGATCGCGGCCGCCCCGAAGGTCGCCGCCACGACCACGAAGCCGAGCAGCAGAGACGAGACGAGCTTCGCGGCGTTCACAAGCGTTCGCCGAGGCTCGAGCGCGAACGTCGACAGTCCTGTGCGCTGCGTCCACTCACTCGTGGCGGCGAGCACGCCGATGAACGGCAGGAGCAGACCCCATCCGCCCGATGAGAAGTCGAGGAACGCCCGCCACGTGAGCCCTTCGGATTCGAATATCCACAGCGGCAGGACGGCGGCGCCGATCGTGATCACGGCGATGGCGATCAGGATCCACAGGCCCGCGCGTGTGTCGAGCTGCTTGCGCAGTTCGACGCGCACGTGGCGGACGAACGGAACCCTGCTGCCTTCCAATACCGGAGTCATGCTGCTGCTCCCTCTCGATCCTGGTGTGCGGTGGCGCCGAAGAACAGATCCTCCAGGGAACCGTCGGCGGTGAGGGAAGTCTTCGTCCCCTCGGCGAGCACGCGACCGCCGCCCATGATGACGATGTCATCTGCGATCTGGTCGATCTCGGCGAGCTGGTGCGACGAGAGCAGAACGGTGCCGCCCTCGTTCGCGAACTCGCGCAGCAGATCGCGCATCCAGCGGATCCCCGACGGATCCAGACCGTTCGCGGGCTCGTCGAGGATCAGCACCGACGGATCAGCGAGCAGCGCCTGTGCGATTCCGAGCCGCTGCCGCATGCCGAGCGAGTAACCGCCGGTGCGGCGGCCGGCTTCCTTCTTCGTCAGCCCGACGCGCGAGAGCGCACGGTCGACCGCCTCCGGCCCGAGCCCCATCGTCATCGCCGCGAGAGTGAGCGTCTCACGTCCCGTGCGCCCCTTGTGAACGGCGGACGCATCGAGCAGTACGCCCACGTGGCGGCCAGGGTTCGGCACGTCGGTGAACGGTACGCCCAGAATTCGCGCCTCGCCCGAGTCAGGGCGCGCGAACCCGACGAGCATCCGCATCGTCGTCGACTTTCCGGCACCGTTCGGTCCGAGGAAGCCCGTGACGCGGTAGGGCTTCGCCGTGAACGACACGCTGTCCACGGCGATGGTCGATCCGTACTTCTTGGTCAGTTCCTTCGCTTCGATCATGCCTCCACACTCCCGCGCAGGGGCAGGGCCGCACATCGCACCGGCGGCTGTTTCGACTCCACCCTTCGGCGGATCCCGTCGAGCCGCGCGGGGGAGGGCACGGGGCTCTGGCATCAGTAGGGTCGAATGGTGACGACAGCACACCCGCGGATCGAGTACGCGACCGGCGCGCGCCTGCGCGCATGGTCGCGCGTGTGGCGGTACCTGGTGGTCATCACATCAGGGATCCTCGCGTGGATCCTGTTCTACGGCTACGTCGCTCTGGAAGTCGAGGCGGGGCGGGCTTCCGGATCCGCGTTCTTCGGCCTGGCGATGGTCGACGCGGCGGTGTTCGTGATCGCTACGTGCCTCCTCCCTCTGCGCCGTCGCGCGCCCGCGACGATCGCGATCGTGACGTCGCTCATGGGAGCGGTGTCGACGATGACTCAGGCGGGGCCGGCGCAGCTCGCGGCCGTCTCCAATGCAACACACCGGCGCTGGCTGCCGATCGTCGCGAACGGCGTTGCGATGACAAGCGGCGTGTGGGCTTATGAGCAGCTGATTCCTGGCGAACTCATCGGACGGCTCGAGTGGTGGATCCTGATCCCGGTGCTCGCCGTCTCCTTCCTCGTTCCGGCGAGCTTCGGTCTCTACATCGGTGCCCGCCGTGCGCTGCTGTCGTCCCTGCACGACCGTGCGATCGAGGCTGAACGTGAGGGAGAACTGCAGGTGCAGGCGGCCCAGGCGGGTGAGCGCACGCGCATCGCCCGCGAGATGCACGACCTGCTTGCGCATCGGATCTCGCTGGTCGCGATGCACGCCGGGGCGCTGACATACCGCGAGGACCTCACACGCGAGGAGACGCACCGCACGGCAGCGCTCGTGCAGGACAACGCTCGGCGAGCCATGGCAGAACTGCGGCAGGTGCTCGGGGTGCTGAAAGCGTCGGACGGGAGGATCGAGCCGCCGCAGCCGACGCTCGCCGCACTGCCAGCGCTGTTCGTGGACGCGCGTGCGGCCGGAGCGGTGATCGATGTCGAAGGGTCGCTTCTGACGGACGTGCCGGTTGCGGTCGGACGAGCGGTTGCGGCTCGCGGCGATGCCGACAGTGCGAGCCTCACGGCGAGCGCATCCGGATCGGGTGACGCGTCACCTGTTCGCTCCGCTCCGCATGACCCAGCGCAGCCGCCGGAGCTCGTCTCACGCACCGCGTTCCGCGTCGTGCAGGAGGCGATGACGAACGCACGCAAGCACGCGCCCGGTGCATCGATCCGAGTGCGCCTCGACGGGCATCCGGGTGGACTGCTCGCGATCGAGGTGACGAACGGTTCCCCGGGCCCCGCCGCGCACGCTGTGGTCGGGGAGGGCACGGGCATGGGGCTCGCGGGCCTCCGCGAGCGGGTCGACCTTGCAGGAGGGACGATCGACTACGGTCCGAACGGAAAGAACGGATTCGCTGTGCGCGCATGGTTGCCTTGGGAGGACAACCCGGATGAGTGAGACGATCAGAATCGTGCTCGTCGATGACGACCCGCTGGTGCGGGCAGGACTGACGATGATTCTCGGCGGCGGCTCAGGCATCGACGTCGTCGCGGAGGCTGCGAACGGGCGCGAGGGCGCTGACCTCATCGCACGCGAGCGACCGCACGTCGCGCTGATGGATATCCGGATGCCGGTGATGGACGGCCTCGCCGCGGTGCGGGAGATCGCGGCGAGTGGGTCCGCGACGCGCGTGATCGTGCTGACGACATTCGACACGGACGACATGGTGCTGACCGCGCTGCGCGACGGCGCTGCCGGGTTCCTGCTCAAAGACACTCCGCCCGCCGATCTCATCGATGCCGTGCGACGCGTCGCGCGCGGCGAGCCGATGCTCTCCCCGAGCGTGACGAATCGGCTCATCGCTGCCGCGACGAGCACTCATGCGCCGTCCGCGGGCTCCCGTGAGGTCGTGGCGTCGCTGACCGAACGCGAACACGAGGTGGCGGCAGCCGTCGCACGTGGCCTGTCGAATGCTGAGATCGCTGCAGAACTCTTCATCGGCGTCGCCACAGTCAAGACCCACATCGGCCATCTGTTCACGAAGTTCGCCGCCGAGAACCGGGTGCAGCTCGCCCGTCGCGTCCACGACGCCGGGGTGCGGTAGCAAGCATCGATTCTCGCCAACGGGCGGGAGCTGAGTCCGCGCCGGCTCACTCGAACCGCATGCCCAGCACCAGCTCGTCCGGCCGCGACGCGAGCGTCTCGAAGCCCAGCCGCCGGTAGAAGCCGATCGCGTTCTCGTTCTCGGGAGCGACGCCGAGGTGCACGCCCGCGCAGCCGTGTCGTCGCAGGGCGCCGGTCAGCGCCTCGATGAGCGCGCGACCCATGCCGCCGCCGCGGCTGCGCTCCAGCAGGTTGATGTGCAGGTGCGCAGGGAACCGCGCGAGGAGCTCATCCGCTGCCGCCGGAGGTCGATGAAAGCGCCGGATCAGCCGGGTATCCGGGGTGTCCGCGCTCTCCATCTCGGGTGTCAGCGGATACTGCTCGCGCAGCACCGGCCACCAGTGCTGCTCCATCCACGTTTCGAAGGCGCGCGTGTCCGGTGCGCCGACCGCGTATCCGCCGACGCCGTGCTCGTCCACGGCGACCAAGGCGAACTCCGGCTCTCCCGCCAGGTACGCCCCAGCGTAGGCATGGCCCAGCAGATCGGGGTTCGCGTGGTCGTCGGTGGCGTCACCGCCGGCTGCGCCGGTCTGCAAGCAGACTCGGTACACCCCCGGCGCGTCGTGCGCGCTCGCGCGGCGGATGCGTCCCATGCGCCCAGGCTACGCGTGTGCTCAGCTCGGGCACGTCGCCGCGATCGCACGACCTGCGCCGTGACCATCAGTGCGGCTCGTCCGGTGTCGCCCGGAGCACGGCTCCCGCCTACGTGAGCAGCGCCGCCGCCTCACCCACGGTGTCGACCAGGTGCACGTGCGGCTCCATCGCCCGGCCGCGGGCGAGCGCGCGCAGCAACGGCCACGCGGGCAGAGTCTGCGTCCAGTACTCCCGACCGACGAGCACCATCGGGGCGATGGCGTCGTCCGTGGCGTAGTAGTTCTCGCAGGCATCCTGGAAGATCTCCTGCACGGTGCCAGCTGCACCGGGAAGGAACACGATGCCGGCGTCTGCGATCTCCAGCAGGATCGACTCGCGCAGGGCATTGCGGAAGTACTTGGCGATCGCGGTGGGGAAGGGGCTGGGCGGTTCGTGCCCGTAGTGCCAGGTCGGGATTCCGAGCGAATCGACCGGATCCGGGAGCGTCGCCACGATCTCAAGGGCCGGTTCGAGCCACGCATCGACCGACGGGTGGAAGGAAGGCACCCGCGCGAGCTCGCGAAGTGCGTCGTCCAGCGCGGATTCCGGATGGCGCGCAAGGCGCGCGCCGAGGTTGGCCGCCTCCATCGCGCCGGGCCCGCCGCCCGTGGCGACGGTGATCCCGCCGTCCCTCTGACCTGTTGCGAGCAGACGCCCGAGGCCGGCCGCTTCCGCGTAGCCGGCGTCTCCTCTGGCGAGCGAATGCCCGCCCATCACACCGGCGATCCGGCGTTCGGCAGTCCAGTCGGACAGCGCGCTGTCGATCGCCTCGTCGTGCAGCGCCCTGGCGAGCAGATCATCCGGTTCCCTGCGCCGGTTCTGCCACGAATAGGCGCGAGCATCGACCGAATCCTCGTAGTGGTGAGCGTCGAACAGCTCCGCTGCGGTGTAGAGGCTCTGCCGCCGGATGTCGACGGGTGTCGTCGACACATCTGGCAGCACGAGCGCGCCGCGCGCGGCGTGCAGGGCTGCGTCGTCCGGCGCGAAGACGCACCCGGCGAAAGTCGTGCGCGACGTGTCGCGCTCACGCAGTCGACCGGAGCGCTCCCGCAGGTCGACGCCGACGATGCGCCATCCGGTGAGCCTGGTCGATGTGTCGGCGAGACGTGCGTCGAGCTCCTCGACGGAGGTGACCGTCACGACGCGTCCGCGTGTGTGCTTCACGACCTCATCTTCGCATCGGAACGGCGTCTCAGACCGGTCGCCCTGGTCTCGGAAGCCGGGGAGCTGGTAAGGAGTAGGGTATTGGGCGGCCGGGCGCGGAGCGCGTCGCGACCCCTTCAGTCCCCACACCATCCGGGCGGCGGGCGATCCACAAGATCGGACGAATCATGACAAGCGCACAGGTGCCGCGCATCAGCGGCCGCGTCATCGGCATCTCCATCGCGGCGGCCCTCGGCGGCTTCCTCTTCGGCTACGACACCTCGGTGATCAACGGCGCCGTGGATGCCCTCTCCGCCGACTTCGCCCTCGGCGCAGGCCTGCAGGGATTCGCCGTGTCGATCGCGCTGCTCGGCTGCGCGCTTGGCGCATGGTTCGCAGGCAGCCTCGCCAACCGATTCGGGCGCGTCCCCGTCATGCTCGTGGCCGCCATCCTGTTCTTCATCTCGGCGATCGGTTCCGGCTTCGCCTTCGGCGTCGGCGATCTCATGGCCTGGCGCGCCGTCGGCGGGCTCGGGGTCGGGGCGGCCTCGGTCATCGCCCCCGCCTACATCGCGGAGGTGTCGCCTGCTCGAGTGCGCGGCCGGCTCGGCTCGCTTCAGCAGCTCGCCATCGTGAGCGGCATCTTCGCCGCGCTGCTGACCAACGCGATCCTCGTAGCCACCTCCGGCGGCGCGGCCGAGACGTTCTGGTTCGGCATCGAGACCTGGCGCTGGATGTTCATGGTCGAAGCGATCCCCGCCGTCGTGTACGGCGCGATGTCGCTGCGCCTGCCGGAGTCGCCGCGTTACCTCGTGCGCAAGGGCGACGTCGATCGCGCATCGCAGGTGCTCTACGACTTCAGCGGCGAGCCGGATGTGAACCTCAAGATCCAGCAGATCCGCGACTCGCTGCACGACGAGACGAAGGAATCGCTGCGCGATCTCGCCGGGCGCGCTTTCGGCCTGAAGCCGATCGTCTGGGTCGGCATCCTGCTGAGCGTGTTCCAGCAGTTCGTCGGAATCAACGTGATCTTCTACTACTCCACGACGCTGTGGCGCTCGGTCGGCTTCAGCGAGGACAGCGCCCTGCTCACCAGCGTGATCTCGTCGGTCACGAACATCGTCGTCACGATCGTCGCGATCCTGCTCGTCGACAAGGTCGGCCGCAAGGCGCTGCTCGTGGCCGGTTCGATCCTGATGACGATCGCACTGGGCACGATGGCCGTCGCGTTCTCCTTCGCGCAGCTCGTCACAGCGGACGACGGCTCCGTCTCCGCCAGCCTCGAGGCGCCGTGGTCCATCATCGCGCTCGTCGCCGCGAACCTGTTCGTCGTCGGATTCGGGGCCACATGGGGTCCGATCGTGTGGGTGCTGCTCGGTGAGATGTTCCCGAACCGCTTCCGCGCCAGCGCCCTCGCCGTCGCAGCGGCCGCCCAATGGCTCGCGAACTTCGCCATCTCGACCACGTTCCCGTGGCTCAGCGGCATCTCCCTCACTCTTGCGTACGGGGTGTACGCCGCATTCAGCGCTCTCTCGCTGGTGTTCGTCGTGTTCAAGGTGCGCGAGACGAAGGGCAGAGAACTGGAGTCGATGGAGGGGTAGCGAACGGAGCGCCGGAGGCGAGAAGTGCCGAGCCCGCGTCTGGCGGAGTTCTCGTCGGTCAGGGCGCGCTCGGTGCGTTCGTGCTCCTGTGCGGTGGATGTGATTGCCAGCGATATCGCAGGTCGGGCTGGTGTGTCGCAGGCGGGCGGCGGATCCCTGCCGCTTAGCCTGGGTACGCCATGATCCGGTTCGAAAACGTCACCAAGCGCTATCGCGGAACGGCGGCGCCCGCACTCGACGATGTCACCTTCGACGTCGATCGCGGCGAGTTCGTCTTCCTGGTCGGTCCCTCCGGGTCCGGCAAGTCGTCGTGCCTGCGGCTCATCCTTCGAGAGGACGTGCCCTCCCAGGGCAAGGTCCTCGCCCTGGGCCGCGACACCAAGACACTGTCGAACCGACGCACGCCGTTCTTCCGGCGTCACATCGGGTCCGTGTTCCAGGACTTCCGGCTGCTGCCGTCGAAGAACGTGTTCCAGAACGTCGCCTTCGCGCTGCAGGTGATCGGTGCATCTCGGGCCATGATTAAGCAGGCAGTGCCTGAGGCGCTGGATCGCGTCGGGCTGAAGGACATGGCCAAGCGCATGCCGCATGAGCTGTCGGGCGGTGAGCAGCAGCGCATCGCGATCGCCCGCGCACTGGTGAACCGTCCGCAGGTCCTGCTGGCGGACGAGCCGACCGGCAACCTCGACCCGAAGACGTCGGCCGACATCATGGACCTGCTCGCGCAGATCAACGACGGCGGAACGACCGTCATCATGGCGACGCACGAGGCCGCGATCGTCGACCGGATGCGTCGCCGCGTGATCGAGCTGGCGGACGGTCGACTGCTGCGCGACGAAGTATCGGGCGGCTACGGCGACAGCTCTGCCGTGCAGCGCATCCGTGCGAAGACGGAGAAGGGTGCATCCTCCACCGCCGCGCTCACCGAGGTGCTCGAGGCCCAGCGCGAGGTGTCGGGGCACCTGGAGACGGGCACGGTCACGCCGCTGGCGACCGACGCGGCTTCAGACGTCACGAGCGCCCAGAGCGCTGAGGTGCCGGATCCTCAGACACCGGATGAGGCGGCCGAGCAGGCATCGGACGAACGGCCCGCTCGCCGGAAGCGGGAGGCGAGGACCGGTGCCGATGTGACGGACGTCGGCGTCGCCGATCGCCTCGGCCTGCAGGGCGACGATGAGGAAGTGGGACCCACCTCGTGAACTTCGGTCTCATCGTGGGCGAGGCCTTCAGCGGGCTGCGCCGCAACCTCTCGATGGTCGTCTCCATCATCCTGGTCACCTTCGTCTCGCTCACCTTCGTCGGTGCCGCGATCCTGATGCAGTCGCAGATCTCGACGATGCGCGACTACTTCCAGGACCGCGCTCAGGTCGACGTGTACCTCTGCTCCGACATCTCCTCCGCAGACACCTGCCTCGACGGCACCGCGGATGACGAGAAGATCGCCGAGCTCGAGGACCAACTGAACTCGGACACGCTCAGTCCGCTCATCCAGGACTACCGCTTCGAGTCGCAGGCGGAGGCGTACAAGCTCAACGTCGAGAACTTCCCGGAGACGGCGGAGAGCCTGCGCGAGGAATGGACGAACGCGGTGTTCCACATCACGCTCGTCGCCCCAGACGATCCGCGCAACGCCGAAGCCGTCGTCGAGTCGTTCAGCGATACGGATGGCGTCGAAGAGGTCAGCAATCAGATGGCCTATCTGCAGCCGCTGTTCACGGCTCTGACCATCGCGACGTACGTGGCGGTCGGAATCGCTGCACTCATGCTGATCTCGGCGGTGCTCCTGATCGGCACGACCATCCGGCTGTCGGCGTACGCCCGTCGCCGCGAAGTCGGCATCATGCGCCTCGTCGGCGCGTCGAACCGCGCGATTCAGACGCCCTTCGTGCTCGAGGGCGTCATCGCGGCGTTCGTCGGCTCCGTGCTCGCCAGCGGTGCGATCGTCGCGATGGTGCACTTCGGCGTGACCGGGTACCTCGCGCAGCGCATGGGCCCGATCCCGTGGGTCGGCATGCCGGAGGCGCTCGTGGTCGTGATCGTCATCGTGGCGCTCGGTGTCCTGCTGTCGGCGGTGTCCGCCGGCTTCGCCATCCGCCGCTGGCTCCGAGCCTGACGCGCGCGGGAGCACGCGCCTGACTGCGTTGTCGTCGGTCGACGTGCGAAGCCGCTTCCTTCGTCCGCCTTGCCATGCACGCACCGGAGCCCCGTTGTGGCGGCGAATCGTGAGCGCCGTGCGGCGTCGCCGTCGGTGCGGGCGCTCGGGTGATGCGCGATACGTCCTCTGTCAACAGGATCCCCCTCCGGTCTAGACTTTCGGGAGATCGCGGCCGAGGAGGAGAACCATGAGATCCACGCGCTGGTGGACGGCCGTACCGCTGGGGGCAGCTCTGGTCGCCGTTGTCGCGCTCGGACCGGGGTTCGGAAACGGTGCAGCGTCGGGAGCCGGTGACGGCGAGAGCTTCGACGAGGACGGGATGCCGACCGAGGAGCTGGTCGCTGGGAACGAGGCGGTGCTGGACGTTGTCGACCCGCTGATGGACCTCGTCGATCCGAACACGGCTGGCGAGGGAGTCGCGGCTGACGAAGCTGAGCACGGATATGCCGGCGTCACCGTGGATCCTCTGGAACGTGCGGTCGACGCGTACTGGGTCGGCACCGTCGATGCCGAAGCACAGCGCATCCTGGACGATGCGCCCGCTGGAGTGACGGTGCGGGTGCACCAAGCGAAGTACACCTACTCCGAGATGCTCGATGCGTTGGATCGCGTCGTCGGCATGCCTGTGCCCGGGGGCTCTTCCGACCTGATGATCCTCGCTGCGGGACCCGCGTCCGACGGCAGCGGAATCTGGATCGAGTACTCGGGTTCTGGTTCTCCCGAATCGATCGCCGAGTCGGCGGCTCGGATGGCAGGGATCGATATCGCCTCGGTCGCCGTCGGCGAGGAGATGCAGACCGCAGAGCTCTAGCGCGGATTCGTGCTCTGCGAAGGCAGCGGCGCATTGCTTCGGCAGCTTCATCTGCTGCGCCTGCCTCCCGGTCAGGCGAGATGCCACGGGTGCGAAGCGTCGGGCGCGCTTCGTATCGTGC
Source organism: Microbacterium sp. JB110 (assembly GCF_003335195.1). Taxonomy (NCBI): domain Bacteria; kingdom Bacillati; phylum Actinomycetota; class Actinomycetes; order Micrococcales; family Microbacteriaceae; genus Microbacterium; species Microbacterium sp. JB110. The sequence goes on from NZ_QPGM01000001.1 coordinate 64,978, forward strand.
GCGTGCTGGAAGGCGCGTTGGCGGATGTAGGATGAGAGGCTGTCCCTTCGAGATCACCGGGAGGTGAGCATGGCCAAGAAGCAGAAGAAGAGCGCGCAGGACCCGAACCAGCGGGTCATCGCGGTGAATCGTCGTGCTCGCCACGAGTACACGATCGAGAAGACCTACGAGGCCGGCATCATGCTGCAGGGCACAGAGGTGAAGTCGCTCCGCGAGGGGCACGCGAACCTCACCGACGGCTACGCGTACGTCGACAAGGGCGAGGCCTGGCTCGATCAGGTCAACATCCCGCAGTACTCGAACGGCACCTGGACCAACCACGCCGCCAAGCGCAACCGCAAGCTGCTGCTGCACAAGGATGAGATCACCAAGATCGGTCAGAAGGCCGCTGCCGGTGGTTACACGTTGGTGCCGTTGAAGCTGTACTTCGTCGATGGGCGGGCGAAGGTCGAGATCGGCATCGCCAAGGGCAAGACGCTGTACGACAAGCGCCAGACGCTGCGCGAGCGACAGGACAAGCGCGACGCGGAGCGCGCGATGCGCACTCGCAACCGGATGGGTGAGTAGCGCACCCGCCGCGCAGCAGTTCTCCACAGGCCTGAACGCTACCCCCGCGCCCCGGCCTAGTGTTCCGGTCATGGACCGGATGCTCGTCGCCCTCGCGTACGCGAGCTTCGCGTGCGTGGCGCTCCTGCTGATCCGGAGCGACATGGCGGAGCATCGCCTGCCGAACCGCGTCGTGCTGCCGGGCACAGCCGTGATCGTCTTCCTGCTCGCGGGGGCGTCCGTTGCTGGCGGCGGGTTCGACGCGCTCGCTCGTGCTGTGCTCGGGGCGTGCGTGCTCTGTGCGTTCTATCTCGTGCTCTGGGGTGCGGGAGGCGGCATGGGCGGCGGCGACGTCAAGCTCGCCGTGCTCGTGGGCTTCTTCCTCGCGTGGCACGGTTGGGGCGCATTCGGGCTCGGCGCAGCTGCGGCGTTCGTCCTCGGCGGCGCGACGGCGCTCGTCCTGGTCGCGTTCCGGCGTGCCACGCGCCGGACTCGCATCGCGTTCGGGCCGTTCATGCTGCTCGGCGCCTGCCTCGGGCCGCTCGTTGCGTGACCGAAGTACACCTGTCGAACTGGGCACGCACTGCTCATCCGGGGCACCAGCTCGGCGCATCTCGACGATACGCGCGCATCTCGGCGGCCCGGCGTGGAGCGCGATAGCGTGGGGAGCGTGAATGGAGTCTGGGACGCGCTGGGGAAGGCGATCGCTCGGGTGCTGCGGCTGAGGCTCGTGCGCGCCGCACTGATGTTCAGCGACCACCGCGGCGGACTGCTCGCTGCGGCGATCACGTTCCGCACGCTGTTCGCGGTGTTCGCGGCCGTACTGCTGGGGTTCTCCGCCGCGTCGATCTGGCTGTCGACCAGAAGTGACCTGTGGGACGCGCTTGTCGCCATGGTCGATCAGCTCGTTCCGGGGCTGGTCGGCACGGGTGACGACGCGATGATCGACGTCTCCACGGCGCCCACGCTGCCGGCTGGCAACATCGTCGCCGGTGTCGTCTCGGTGATCGCGCTGATCTGGGCGCTGGTCAGCGCCGTCGGCAATCTCCGGATGTCGGTGCGTTCGATCGCCGGAACCAGGCACGCCAACGATGCCGCATGGCTGATGCGTGTGTACGACCTGCTGTTCGCGGTGTCGATCGGTGTGCTGCTGGTCGCATCCGCCGCCGTGACCTTCCTCGGCACCGCATTCACCGACCAGGTGCTCGATTGGTTGGGCGTCTCCGGCAGCGGGGCCGGAGCCTTCCTCACCAAGGCCGGCACGATCCTGGTCGTGTTCGCGCTCGATGCCGTGATCATCGGCTGGATGTTCTGGCTGCAGTCCGGGATGAAGGTGAGAGTGCGGCAGCTCGTGCTCGGTTCGCTCTTCGGCGCTGCCGGTCTCGTGGTGCTGCAGCAGCTGTCGAGCCTGTTCGTCGGCGGGGCGGACAGCAATCCGCTTCTGGCGTCGTTCGCCTCGCTCATCGCGCTGCTGCTGTGGTTCAACCTGTCCGCACAGGTCATTCTGATCGCCAGCGCCTACATCGTGCTCACCGTCGAAGACGGCGAGAACCGCATCGGCGCGACCTTCGGTGCGGAGACGCTCAAACAGCGCGCCGTCCGCGCCGCCGAGCGCGACGTGCGCGTCGCCACCGACGCTCTCACCGTCGCCCGCGAAGAGGAGCTCGCCGAACGCGAGCAGCAGACCCAACGCCGCAACCGCGCCCGCCCCTGACCCGCGCCCCGCTGCCGAGATGCGCACATCTCGCTGAGATGCGCAGATTTCAACGCCCGGATGCCGAAAGAGTGCGCATCTCGGCAGCGCGATCCTCGCGTGCGCACGCCGTAGGCTGGAAGCATGGCAACCGCAGCAGGAACCTCGCCGGAACGATCGATCGAGATCGAGAAGAAGTTCGACGTCGACGAGGGAACGCCGATGCCTGACTGGGCCAGCGTGCCCGGAGTCGCGGACGTCTCTGCGGGGGAAGAGCGGCACCTCGATGCAACGTACTTCGACACGGCCGATGTCGACCTGGCGGCCGCCGGAGTTGCGGTGCGCCGCCGCACCGGAGGGCCGGATGCCGGGTGGCACATCAAGGGGCCGCTGGTGGACGGCGGCAGGACCGAGCTGGGGTGGCCGCTCGGCGACGGGCAGGCGGTACCGGACCAGGTGCGCGCCGAGCTCGCGCGCTGGACGGACGCACCGCTCGAGCCGCTCGCGCGGATCGTGAACGACCGCACCGCGTACGCACTGCGGGACGCCGCAGGGGGAGTGGTCGCAGAGTTCGTCGACGACCGCGTTCGCGCGACCGACCTGCGTGCCGATGTCGAGCGGGCGTGGTGCGAGTGGGAGATCGAACTCGGCCCCGCCGCTCCTGCCGACCACGACGCGTTCTTCGCCGAGATCACCCGCATTGCTCTGGCATCCGGCGCCCGCAACGCCAGCTCGGCGTCGAAGCTCGCCAGGGCACTGGGCCGCTGACGCAGAGAAGCCCGACTCCTTGCGGAACCGGGCTTCTCTCAGATCGTGAGCGTCACATGTTGATCATGTGACCGGCCAGGCCGTGGAAGCCCTCCTGCAGCGCCTCGGACAGCGTCGGGTGCGTGTGCACGTTCCGCGCGGCCTCGAGAGCCGTGAGATCCCACTTCTGCGCCAGCGTCAGTTCTGGCAGCAGCTCCGAGACATCAGGGCCGATCATGTGGGCGCCGAGCAGCTCGAGGTGCTCGGCGTCGGCGATGATCTTGACGAAGCCGACCGGCTCGCCGAGGCCGTTCGCCTTGCCGTTCGCACTGAACGGGAACTTCACGACCTTGATCTCGTGACCGTCGGCCTCCGCCTGCTCCTCGGTGAGGCCGAAGCTGGCCACCTGCGGCTGGCAGAACGTGGCGCGCGGCATCATCCGGTAGTCGCCCAGCGTCTGCGTCTCGGCGCCTCCGATCGTCTCGGCGGCGACCACGGCCTGCGCTTCTGCGACGTGCGCGAGCTGCAGCTTCGCGGTGACGTCGCCGATCGCGTAGATGCCGTCGACGTTCGTGCGCATGTGGTCGTCGATGTCGATCGCGCCGCGGTCGGTGAGCTTCACGCCGGTGGTGTCGAGACCGTAGCCGTCGACGCGCGGGGCGAAGCCGACCGACATCAGCACCTTGTCTGCGTCGATCTCGCCGGCCTGGCCGTCGCGGGTCTCGTAGGTGACGTGGACGGAGGAGCCGTTGTCGTCGACCGACTTCACACCGGTGGAGGTGAGGATGTCGATGCCGAGCTTCTTGTACTGCTTGGCGATCTCCTTGGAGACATCCGGATCCTCGTTCGGCAGTGCACGGTCGAGGAACTCGACGATGGTCACCTTCACGCCGTAGTTGCTGAGCACATAGGCGAACTCCATGCCGATCGCTCCGGCGCCGACGATGACGATCGAACCCGGCAGCTCGCGGCTGAGGATCTGCTCTTCGTAGGAGACGACGTTCTCGCTGAGTTCGATGCCAGGCAGCGACTTCACAGTCGAGCCGGTCGACACGATCACGTTGTCGAACGTGACCTCTTCGCTCGTGCCGTCGGACTTCGCCACCGAGATCGACTTCGGCCCCGTGAAGGTGCCGCGGCCGTCGTATTCGGTGACCTTGTTCTTCTTCATCAGGAAGTGGATTCCCTTGACGTGCGTCTCCGCGACCTTGCGGCTGCGGTCGAACGCCGCGCCGAAGTCGAAGGAGACTTCGCCGGAGATGCCGAAGAAGTCGGCCTTGTGGTTGAAGGTGTGAGCGATCTCAGCGTTCTTCAGAAGTGACTTCGACGGGATGCAGCCGACGTTGAGGCACACACCGCCCCAGTACTTCTCTTCGATGATCGCGGTGTTCAGTCCGAGCTGTGCACTGCGCACCGCGGCGACATACCCGCCGGGGCCCGCTCCGAGGATGACGACGTCGTAATGAGCCATGGTCCTAGCCTATCCCGCACTCAGGGGCGGTTGTCGCCGGTGTCCTGCTCACTTCCGGATGATCCGGAGCCGTTCCGCCTGGACGTCACGACGGCAACGGCGACGACGCCGCCGATGACGGCGACGAGACCGCCGGCCAGAGCGACCCACACGCCGGCGCCCAGGCCCCCTTGGTCGTCCTCGGGCGAGGACGATGCGTCCGTGTCGGCCGCACCGCTCTCGTCCTCCGTCGCCGTCGCATCGTCCACGGCGTCCTCGGTCTGCGCGTCGGAGCCCTCTTCCGTCGGGTCAGTGCTGTCCGCGGCGTCTGTACGATCGGCATCATCGGCCCCAGCACCTCCCGAAACGGAGAAGCCGAAGCTTCCGTCGATGGGATGGCCGTCGTTGGACACGACCCGCCACGTCACCTCGTAGTCGCCAGCGCCGCCGTCCGTGAGGGACACATCGACATCCGTGCCGTCGATCGTCGCCTCACCTGCGACGTCCTCACCCGAGGGGGAGAGGACCTGCACCACCGTTCCATCCTCTGCGTCGATCAGCTCGCCGCTGTAGACGAGCGTCAGCTGCTCTGGGAGGGTATCGATCGCAGAGTCGGCCGCGGGGTCCGAGGCGACCAGCTGGTCGTGCGCGGAGGCAGGGGCGGCGAGGGCGAGGGATCCGAGAACGATGGCGGCGGCGGCCGCGGCGAGCGTGGCGGCTCGCGCGGCACCGCGGTGGAGCGTGGCAGTCATACCCGAGACGATACGCGGGCCGACCTGACCGGTTTCCTGAGGGTCGTGGGGGTCGCTCGGCTCGTGGCCGCTCCGCCCGGCGTGGCATCGAAAATTCGTCGTCGTTCACCTACCTGATCCGATACGCTTGTTCGAAAGGAGGAACGCGTGTCAGATTCTGAATTCCCGCCCACCACGGCGTCCGACCTTGGCCACACGGCTGGGGGCAGTGACATCCCGGGCGACACTACGCAGAGCATGCGCAGCGACTCCGATCTGTCGTACGTTCCGTTCGCGGGCGAGCTGTCGCAGACGGAGCTCGAAGCCATTCAGGCGCTTCCGAGCGGAGCCGCCCTGCTTCTCGTGCGCTCCGGCCCGACCGCCGGTGCTCGCTACCTCCTCGACCGCGACGTCACGACGGTGGGGCGCCACCCCGACGCCGACATCTTCCTCGACGATGTGACGGTCTCCCGTCGGCACACGCAGGTGCTGCGCGATGGTGCCCGCTTCGAGATCGTCGACCAGCGCTCCCTCAACGGCACGTACGTCGACGGCGAACGCGTCGATCGCGGCGCACTGCACAACGGTGCAGAGGTGCGCATCGGCAAGTTCCGTGTGAACTTCTTCAGCTCCCCGCACGACCTGTCGTCCGCGGGGGCTTAACAGTGGCGTCGCCCGCACGGCGCGCGACGGCGGCGACGGCCGGCCTGCTGAGCATCGGTCAGGTGCTCTCGCGGCTCCAGCCCGACTTCCCGCAGCTGACGTCGAGCAAACTGCGCTTCCTGGAAGTGCAGGGAATCGTCGCGCCCCAGCGCACCGCGAGCGGCTATCGCAAGTTCTCTGACGACGACCTCGAGCGGCTCCGATTCGCGCTCACGCTCCAGCGCGATCACTACATGCCGCTGAACGTCATCCGGGAGCACCTCGAGCAGCTCGACGCGGGCGAGGAGCCGCAGACGCCGATCGCCCCGCCGTCGATCCACCCGACCGAGGTGCGCTACGACCGCAAGGAGCTGCTCGCCGCATCCGGTGCGGCTCCTCAGCTGCTCAACGACGCGATCAGCACGGGCGTCATCGAGGCGGGCAAGAAGTACACCGAGCGCGATGCCAGATTGCTGTCGACGCTCGTGGCACTCGATCGGCACGGCATCGAACCGCGTCACGTGCGCGGTCTGCGCCAGACGGCCGAGCGCGAGGTCGCTCTCGTCGAGCGCGCCATGTCGGCACTGCTGCGCCGCACAGACGCGACGTCGCGGGCGAAGGCGAGCGAACTCGCGCCGGAGCTGGCTACCCGCCTCGACGACATCCGGACGATCTTCGTGAAGGACGCACTCGGACGGCTGACCGATTAGCGGCGACGACATCTCACTTCGGTAACGGCAGCGAAACACCTGCCCGACACGATCCGGATGTCGTTGATCGCCCCCAGCGGACGGCGTACCTTAGAGCTGATGTTTAAGGATGAAGGGGACACAATGACCGAACGCACTCCCTCCGAGCGCGGTTTCGCCGTCGACCTCCTCTTCACCGACGGACTTCCCGACCTCGATCCCGATGCGGGCTACCGGGGCGCCGTGGCCGCCAAGGCGGCGGGCATCACCTACCGGCAGCTCGACTACTGGGCGCGCACGGAGCTCGTCGTCCCCACGATCCGCAACGCGGCGGGCTCAGGCTCGCAGCGCCTCTACGGCTTCCGCGACATCCTGGTGCTCAAGCTCGTCAAGCGACTGCTCGACACGGGCATCTCGCTTCAGCAGATCCGCACGGCGGTCGAACAGCTGCGCGCGGCCGGCATCCACGACCTGGCGGGCATCACGCTGATGAGCGACGGTGCGTCGGTGTATCTGTGCACGTCGAACGACGAGGTCATCGACCTCGTCAGCCGCGGGCAGGGCGTATTCGGCATCGCCGTCGGCAAGGTGCTGCGCGAGGTCGAGTCGACGCTCGTCGAGTTCGACCCGAGTGTGCCTGATCCAGTGGACGAGCTCGCCGCCCGCCGCGCCCGCCGCACCGCCTGAGCGGGCCGCGAGCACGCACGTCGCGGCGTTCTCGTCGGTCGCCGGGCTCTCGGCCCGACTCCCTCCTCGGCCTTGCGCCGTACGCACTCGCGGTCCGCTCCGCGAGTTCTGTGCTGGCGGCGTCGTCGTCGGTCGGGGCACTGTCGGTGCCCTTCCTTCCTCCGCCTTGCCATCGCGGTGCCTGCGCCCCAGGACACCTGAGGAGGGTGCACGTGCGCTGGTGGCGGCGTCGTCGGTCAGGGCACTGTCGGTGCCCTTCCCTCCTCCGCCTCGCCATCGCGGTGCCGGCCGCCGAGGCTCGGTGAGCAAGCATCTCGTCACGTCTCCGGGTTCTCTTCAGCTGCTGGCTGAGGAACTGCAGGAGACGCGAAGAGCTCTACTTCGTGTCGCTGGGGTCGGGGATCCGGCCGGAGCGCATGACGCGGTCGAGCAGCATGTCGAACTCGCCTGCGAGCTCCTGGGCGGACTCGCCCGGCCACACGTGCAGCGGCTTGGCGGCGCCCTGGGCCTGCTGCAGCGAGGTGCGCTCGGGAAGCTGCGGCTCCAGCACCAGCGGCCCGAACATGTCGCGCAGCTCCTTGATGCGGAACTGGTGCTCGATCGACTGGGGACGCACGCGGTTGACGACGATTCCGAGCGGCTGCAGGCGAGGGGAGAGACCGCGACGGATCTCTTCGATGGCGCGCAGGGCACGGTCAGCGGCTGCCACGGAGAACAGACCGGGCTCGGTGACGACGGCGACGCGGTCGCTGGCTGCCCACGAGGTGCGAGTGAGCGCATTCAACGACGGAGCGCAGTCGATCAGCACGAGGTCGTACTCGCTCTCGAGCATGGCCAGAGCCTCTTCGAGCTTCCACACGTCTCGAACGCTCGGGTGAGGCCCGTCGAAGTTGATGGCGGACGGGCTGCCGAGCAGCACGTCGATCGTGCCGGGGTGGACCTTCGACCAGCCGCTCGGCGCGATCGCCTGGCGCACCGTCTTCTCCTTCGGCGACGTGAGCACGTCGGCGATGTTGAGCTTGCCGGCGGTGTTCACATCCATGCCGGTGGAGACATCCGATTGCGGGTCGAGATCGCAGACCAGCGTCCGCAGGCCGCGCGAGAATGCGGCCGAAGCGAGGCCGAGGGTGACGGTCGTCTTGCCGACACCGCCCTTCAGGGAACTAACGCTGAGTACGTGCACACCTACACGTTACATTCCGTTACCTGTTCGTCGTCGTAAAGCGCGGCCCGGTGCCGAATGCGGCGCAGGGTCGGCTGTCGTCACCCGCCCCGAACCGTCGGCGTCGGCAGGGTGCTCTAGTCTGGGGGACGTTGACCTTACCGAGCTGCCTGAGGAGGCACATGTTCGAGAAGATCCTGGTAGCCAATCGCGGAGAGATCGCGATCCGCGCGTTCCGTGCCGCCTACGAGCTCGGCGCACGAACCGTCGCGGTGTTCCCGTACGAGGACCGGAACTCGCTGCACCGGCTGAAGGCCGACGAGGCCTACCGGATCGGCGAAGAGGGTCACCCCGTGCGGGCCTACCTCGACGTCGACGAGATCATTCGCGTCGCCGTCGAATCGGGTGCGGACGCGATCTACCCCGGCTACGGCTTCCTCTCGGAGAACCCCGACCTCGCGGCGAAGGCCGCGGCGAACGGCATCACCTTCATCGGGCCGAATTCGCGCGCTCTCGAGATGGCGGGGAACAAGGTCACGGCGAAGGAGCACGCGATCGCCGCAGGTGTTCCCGTGCTGCGATCGACCGAGGCGACCGACGACATCGACGCACTCGTCGCGCAGGCCGAGGACATCGGGTTCCCGGTGTTCGCCAAGGCTGTCGCCGGTGGCGGCGGGCGCGGTATGCGCCGGGTCGATTCGCTCGAGGAGCTGGCGCCGGCTCTCGAGGCCGCGATGCGCGAGGCTGACAGCGCATTCGGCGACCCCCGGATGTTCCTGGAGCAGGCGGTCGTGCGTCCTCGACACATCGAGGTGCAGATCCTCGCCGACAAGCAGGGCTCAACGGTGCACCTTTTCGAGCGCGACTGCTCGGTGCAGCGGCGGCATCAGAAGGTCGTCGAGATCGCGCCGGCCCCGAACCTCGAGCAGTCGGTGCGCGAAGACCTGTACACGCACGCCGTCGCGTTCGCCGAGTCGATCGATTATCAGAACGCCGGAACCGTTGAGTTCCTGCTGGAGACGGCGGGGGAGCGCGCGGGAGAGGTCGTCTTCATCGAGATGAACCCGCGCATCCAGGTCGAGCACACCGTGACCGAGGAGGTCACCGACGTCGACCTCGTCGGTTCGCAGATGCGCATCGCGGCCGGCGCGTCGCTCGAGGACCTCGGCCTGACGCAGGACAGGATCCACCTGCACGGCGCGGCCATGCAGACGCGCATCACGACCGAGGACCCCACCCAGGGCTTCCGGCCGGACACGGGCAAGATCACGACCTATCGTTCGCCGGGCGGAAGCGGCATCCGGATCGACGGCGGCACGACGGCCGCCGGCAGCGAGATCAGTCCGCACTTCGACTCGATGCTCGCGAAGCTCACCTGCCGCGGCCGGGACTTCGCCACCGCGGTCTCGCGCGCGCGCCGCGCACTGGCGGAGTTCCGCATCCGCGGCGTCGCCACCAACATCCCGTTCCTGCAGGCCGTGCTCGAGGACGCTGATTTCATCGCAGGCGATGTGTCGACCGCGTTCATCGACGAGCGGCCGGGTCTGCTGCGCGGGCGCGAGTCGAAGGACCGCGGCACGAAGCTGCTCACCTGGTTGGTCGACACGACCGTGAACAAGCCCAACGGCGACAACCCGCTCGGCTATTCTCCCGCTTCGAAGCTGCCGGCCATCGACCTGAGCGAGGCGGCACCTGCCGGATCGAGGCAGCGACTGCTCGAACTCGGCCCCGCGGGCTTCGCGGCGGCGCTGCGCGAGCAGACACCGCTCGCCGTCACCGAGACCACCTTCCGCGATGCGCACCAGTCGCTGCTCGCGACGCGCGTGCGCACCCGCGACCTCGTGGCCGTGGCGCCGCACGTCGCGCGGATGGAGCCGGAGCTGCTGTCGGTCGAAGCCTGGGGAGGCGCGACCTACGATGTCGCGCTGCGCTTCCTCGGCGAGGATCCGTGGCAGCGACTGGCTCGCCTGCGCGAGGCACTGCCGAATGTCGCGATTCAGATGCTGCTGCGCGGCAGGAACACAGTCGGCTACACCCCGTACCCGACCGAGGTCACCGACGCGTTCGTCCGTGAGGCGGCAGACACCGGCATCGACATCTTCCGCATCTTCGACGCGCTCAACGACGTCTCGCAGATGCGCCCGGCGATCGACGCGGTGCTCGCCACCGGCACGACCGTCGCCGAGGTGGCCGTCTGCTACACCGGTGACCTTCTCAACCCGAACGAGAAGCTGTACACGCTCGACTACTACCTGAAACTCGCGGAGCAGATCGTCGAAGCGGGCGCGCACGTGCTCGCGATCAAGGACATGGCGGGGCTGCTCCGCCCCGCGGCGGCCGCGAAGCTGGTCGCGGCGTTCCGCGAGCGCTTCGACCTGCCGGTGCACGTGCACACGCACGACACTCCTGGCGGACAGCTCGCCACACTGCTCGCCGCCTCGGCCGCGGGCGCCGACGCGGTTGATGCCGCCAGCGCGCCGATGGCGGGAACCACGAGCCAGCCGTCGCTGTCGGCGCTGGTGGCCTCGCTTGCGCACACGGAGCGCGACACCGGTCTCTCGCTCGACGCGGTCAGCGACCTCGAGCCCTACTGGCAGGCGGTCCGCCACCTCTACGGCCCGTTCGAGTCCGGCCTCGACGGACCGACCGGTCGCGTGTACCGTCATGAGATCCCCGGAGGCCAGCTGTCGAACCTGCGCCAGCAGGCGATCGCGCTCGGGCTCGCGGACGACTTCGAGCTGATCGAGGACATGTACGCGGCCGCCGACCGGATCCTGGGCCGTGTGCCCAAGGTGACGCCGTCGTCGAAGGTCGTCGGTGACCTCGCACTGCAGCTCGCCGCAGTCAAAGCGGACCCCGCCGATTTCGAGAACCACCCGGAGAAGTACGACATCCCGGATTCGGTCGTCGGCTTCATGGCGGGTGAGCTCGGCGATCTGCCCGGCGGCTGGCCCGAACCGTTCCGCAGCAAGGTGCTGGCTGGTCGCAGCGTCAAGCCCGGAGTCGAACCGCTCACCGACGAGGACCACGAGGGACTGAACGGCGACTCGGCAACGCGTCGCCGCACGCTGAACCAGCTGCTGTTCCCGGCTCCCACTCGTGCGTTCGAGCAGACCATCGCCGCCTACGGCGATGTCTCACTCCTCGACACCGCTGACTACCTCTACGGCCTCGAGCAGGGCAAGGAACATGTCGTCGAGCTGGAGAAGGGCGTCGAGCTCTACACCGGTCTCGAGTCGATCGGCGAGGCCGATGACAAGGGCATCCGTTCGGTGATGACGACGCTGAACGGTCAGCTCCGGCCGGTGTCCGTGCGCGACCGCAGCATCGACGTCGACGTGGTGCAGGCAGAGAAGGCCGATTCGTCGCAGCCCGGCCACGTCGCTGCACCGTTCGCCGGCGTCGTGACGCTGAAGGCCGCGGTCGGCGACACGGTGAAGGCGGGGCAGCCGGTCGCCTCGATCGAAGCCATGAAGATGGAGGCGGCCATCGCCGCGCCAGCCGATGGAACGATCGAACGACTCGCAATCGCCGCCACGCAGCAGGTCGACGCGGGTGACCTTTTGGTCGTGGTCGCTCCTGCCAAGTAGATTGGCTGTTTGTGGCACGTCACGATAAGCATTCCGAAGAGGAGTTCGAGGATCATGGTGTCCTCGACACTCCGGCCGCGGACACGACCGCGCTCAACGTCCTGGGTCTTCCGACCGAGCAGGTGAGGATCAACCTGCCGCGCGGGTACGAGGATCTTGACGATGAGGGCGTGGTCGACGACGGCCCGGAGCCGCTGTCCGGCGGTTCGATCGTGCTCGAGCTTCCCGACTACGGGGCCGAACATCCCGTGGGGCACGTGACCCGTCCGGCCGCCGACGATGAGCGGGAGGAGCCCGTCGACAACGCGCCGGAAGAGACGGATGCCGCTCTGGGTGAGTCGGAGCATGCGGATTCGGACGAGCCGGGTGAGACGGAGGCTGCACCGGATGAGTCGGCTGAAGCAGCCGCGGTTCCGGATGAGTCGGTTGAGACGGAGTCCGCTCCGGATGAGCGGGTGGAGACAGACGCTGCTCCGGATGAGCCGGGCGAGCCCGCCGAACACGACACGTCGGGCGACGGACAGGCGGACGGCGGAGAACCGCTCGATCTCGACACCGAGCCGGCCGTTCAGGAGTCGGACACCGGTGACTCGGAGGTGCGGCCCGCTGCGGAGCCGGACGAGACGGGATCTGCGCCTGATGCGGCGGCCGACGCCGCGGGGTCGGCCGGGGCGACGGACGAGCTTGATGCGCCCGACGCAGAGCACTTGGACTCTGCGGCGGCGGATGCCGACGAGGCGGATCCGATCGCCGATGCGGATGACGGCGTGCTCGACGCGGAGCACCACGACACAGGCGACGGCGCGGGTGCCGCGACCGACGAGCACTTTGACGGTGCCGCAGACGACCGTGACGAGGCGCAGGCGGGTGTCGACGGGGCCGAGGAGTCGGAGAACGCCGAGACGACCGAGTTGACGTCCGACGAGGACGCGGAGACGGAATCCGCCCCGGCGGATGACGTCGCAGACACCGACTCGACAACCGCGGACGGCGAGCAGGACGACCTGTCGACTGCTGCCGCTGACGACGGTGACCTGAACGCAGGTGTCGCGGCGGAGCATCCGGATGTCGATCGCGCCGAGGAGTCCGCGGACGAGCAGCCCACAGGCGGCGCCGAGGAGACTGACGACGCCGAGGCAGCTGACGAAGCACTCGACGCGTACGCGGGGCAGGCCCCGGACGTCTCCGAGGGCGAAGACGCGGACGACGCCGAGGCGGCTCCGCTCTATGACGCGGACGCCGCGCTCGCACCGGAGCCGCGTGAAGACGCCGTCGATCGCACTGAGCCAGACGAGATCGCGGGCACGACGAACGAATCGGTGATCGCGCCTGCGGCGACCGACGACGACGCCACGGAGGCGGAACCTATGGCAAGCACCGACGCATCGTCGGCATCGAACGGCAGCTCGACGCGGTTCGTCTCTCAGCCGGCGGCGGGGCCGCGGGGCGGGTCGAGCGGCGAGAGCGCCAATCAGCTCACCAGCGACCGCCTGATCGAGTCCTCGCGGCGGAAGGTTCAGCCGGAAGGAGCGTGGCGCGGGTTCTTCTACCGCGCGACGGGCGGCCTGATCAACCTCGGCGACAGCAAGAAGGTGCGCCAGCGCAAGGAGGTCACGGCGCGCATAGCCGCACCGCTGCCTGGCCGTGCCCGGTTCGTGCCGGTCCTCAGTCGGAAGGGCGGTGTCGGCAAGACGACCGTGACGACGCTGCTGGGCATGGCACTGGCCGACGGGCGAGACGACCGTGTGGTCGCTGTGGACGCGAACCCCGACAGGGGCACACTGGCCGAGCGCGTCGCGACCCGTACCAACCGCACCGTGCGCGATGTCGTGCGTCGGCACGACCAGATCCGCGGCTACGCCGACATCAGCGACCTCGTCGCTCGCGACTCGACGCGTCTCGACATCGTCGCATCCGAGACCGACCCGCACATCGCCGACGCGTTCGACGACGCCGACTACCGCACCGTGGCCGAGGTCGCCTCACAGTACTACTCGCTGGTGCTCACCGACACCGGCACCGGCATCATCCATTCCGTGATGGGTGCGACCCTCGACATGGCCGATCAGCTGGTCGTGGTCGCCGGTCCGAGCGTCGACGAATCCCGGCTGGCATCCGAGACGCTCACGTGGCTCGAGGCGCATGGGCGCGAAGACCTCGTGCGCGGCGCTGTCGTGGTGCTGAACCAGTCGGCGCCCGGCCGATCCCTCGTCCGGCTCGATGAGCTGGAGACGCACTTCGCCTCGCGGGTGCGCGCCGTCGTCCGCCTGCCGTATGACGAGAACCTTGCCACGGGCGGCGCAGTCGCCTTCGATGACCTGCGACCGGAGACGCGCCGTGCGGCGCGGGAGGCCGCCGCCCACGTCATCGAGGGTATGCGCTCGGCCGCACTGCATTCCGTGGGGGATGAGGCGTGACGGTTCGTGAGATCCGGTTGTACGGCGATCCGGTTCTGCGCATGGCGTGCGAGGAGATCACCGACATCGACGACGGCATCCGCTCGCTCGTGACCGATCTGCTCGACACCGTGAAGCTGCCTGGCCGAGCGGGCGTCGCCGCGCCGCAGATCGGCGTCGGACTGCGCGCGTTCAGCTACAACGTCGACGACGCCATCGGGTACATCCTGAATCCGCGCATCGTCGAGCTGCGCGGGGAGCTCGAGCCGACGGGGGAGGGATGCCTGTCCGTGCCCGATCTCTGGCACGACGCCATGCGCCACCCGTACGCGCGCGCCGAGGGCATCGACCTGGACGGCGAGAAGCTCGTTCTCGAAGGAACCGGCCTGTTCGCTCAGATGCTGCAGCACGAGACCGATCACCTCGACGGCACCGTGTACCTGCAGCGCCTCACCAAGGACGAGCGCCGGATCGCGATGCGCGCGGTCCGCGAGTCCTCCTGGTTCTGACGGGGGCGCGGACGCAGACGAACTGCGGTGAGTCGGCACACCGGGGTGCCGACTCACCGCAGTTCAGCCGGCGACGGAGACGTTGGTGGTCTCGTTCGGGTCGCCGTAGAGGCGTTCGATCTCGTCGGAGAAGTCGTCGAGGATCTGGGCGCGCTTGATCGACAGCTTCGGCGTGAGGTGTCCGGTGGCTTCCGTCCACTCTGTGCCGAGGATCTGGAACTTGCGGATCGACTCCGCCCTCGACACGAGCGCGTTCGCCTCGTCGATCTGACGCTGCACCTCAGCGCGCACGGCAGGACTGTGGGCAGCCTGCTCGAGCGTGAGATCCGGCGACTCGCCGTGCGTGCGCAGCCATGCCGGCAGCATCTCGGGGTCGAGTGTGATCAGTGCGGAGATGAACGGCTTCTGGTCGCCGACCACCACGACCTGACCGATGATGGAGTTCGCCCTGATCGGGTCCTCCAGCATGGTCGGGGCGACGTTCTTGCCGCCGGCGGTGACGATGATCTCCTTCTTCCTGCCGGTGATGGTGAGATAGCCGTCGTCGTCGATCGAGCCGATGTCACCCGTGCGGAACCAGCCGTCGTGGAACGCGCTGTCGGTCGCCTGCGGGTTCTTCCAGTACTCGCGGAACACGTTCACGCCGCGGGTCTCGATCTCGCCGTCGTCGGCGATCCGGATGTCCACCCCTGGCAGCGGGGGGCCGACCGTGCCGACCTTGATCCGGTCAGGTACGTTCACGGACGCCGGCGCCGTGGTCTCGGTGAGGCCGTAGCCCTCGAGGATCTTGATGCCGAGGCCGCGGAAGAAGTAGCCGAGCCGCGGGCCCAGGGGAGCGGAGCCCGACACGGCGTAGCGCACGTTGCCGCCCATCCGCTCGCGCAGCTTGGAGTACACCAGCTTGTCGAACAGCGCGAACTTCGCCCGCAGCAGCGGACCGATCCGCTTCCCCTCCTGCTCGCGGCTGGCGTGCTCGATCGCCGTCTTCGCAGCGATGCGGAAGATGCGCCCCTTGCCCTCCGCCTCGACTTTTGCCTCGGCCGCGTTGTAGACCTTCTCGAACACCCGCGGCACCGCGAGCAGAAGGGTCGGCTTGAAGGATCCGAGGGCGTCGACGAGGTTCTTAGTGTCCGGCTCGTGGCCTGTGCGCACGCCGGAGTGGATGTACAGCACCGACATGAAGCGGGCGAACACGTGAGCGGTCGTGATGAACAGGATCGTCGACGCGCCTGGCTGGGCGATCACCTCGCTCAGAGAGACGGCCGCGTTGCGCGCCGTCTCGACGAAGTTGCTGTGCGTCAGCACGCACCCGCGCGGCCGGCCCGTCGAGCCCGACGTGTAGATGATGGTGGCGACGTCGTCGCCCTTCGCGAGCCGGCGGCGGCGCGCGATCTCCTCATCCGGAGTCTCAGCGCCTTCCTTCGTGAGCTCGTCGATCATGCCGCTGTCGAGCACCCATGTCCTGCCGATCAGAGGGAGGTCGCCTGCGACCTCCTCGTAGCGCGACAGGTGCTCCTCGGTCTCGGTGATCAGCCACGTCGCGCCGGAGTCGGAGAGGATCCACTGCACCTGTGCCGGCGAGCTCGTCTCGTACACGGGCACCAGGATCGCGCCGGCGTAGTGCAGGGCGAAATCGACGAGGGTCCATTCGTACGTGGTGCGCGCGATGAATCCGACCTTGTCGCCCGGGCGCACGCCGGAAGCGACGAAGCCCTTCGCGAGCGCAATCGTCTGATCCTCGAACTCGCGGGCGGTGATGTCGCGCCAGCCGGAATCCTCCGGAACGCTGAAGATCGCGCGGTCGGGTGTTGCTCGGGCTCGTTCCACCAGCAGGTCCGCGATGTTCGCATCGGGGTCTGCTGGGACGAGTGCGGGTACTGACGTTTCTTTCACGGCAGCTCCTTCGGTACCGTCGGCGGGTTGCCCACCACTCTATGGGTAATCCGGCGCCGCTGTAAGCTGATCCGGTCGTGCGTGTTCGGCGAACCGGCAGAGGGGGAAGAATCGATGTTCTATTGGCTGATGAAGTACGTCGTGCTCGGCCCGCTGCTGAAAGCGATCTACCGGCCATGGGTCACCGGCAAGGAGCACGTGCCGACCAACGGTGCCGCGATCCTCGCGAGCAACCATCTCTCCGTGATGGACTCGATCTTCCTGCCCGTGCAGCTCGATCGCCCGATGTCGTTCCTGGCCAAGAACGAGTACTTCACCGGTCGTGGCCCCAAAGGGTGGGCGATGAAGTGGTTCATGAAGGGCACGGGCCAGATTCCGATCGACCGCTCGGGCGGGCAGGCATCGGAGGCAGCGCTGAACACGGCGCTGCGGGTGATCGGACGCGGCGACCTGCTCGGCATCTATCCCGAGGGCACGCGCAGCCACGACGGCACGCTGTACCGCGGGCGCACGGGCCTGGCTCGGATGGCGCTCGAGGCGAAGGTGCCCGTCATCCCCGTCGTGATGATCGACACCGAGAAGATGCTCCCGATCGGCGCGAAGGTGCCGCGCACGGTGCGCGTCGGAGTCGTGATCGGTGAGCCGCTCGACTTCTCGCGCTACGCGGGCATGGAGAACGACCGGTACATCCTGCGATCCGTCACCGACGAGATCATGGTCGCGCTGCAGCGGCTGGGACAGCAGCGCTACCGCGACGAGTACGCCAGCGTGGCCAAGAGCCGTGCAACACGTGAGGCCGAACAGCTCGCAGACGCGAGC
This sequence comes from Microbacterium sp. JB110, assembly GCF_003335195.1. Taxonomy (NCBI): domain Bacteria; kingdom Bacillati; phylum Actinomycetota; class Actinomycetes; order Micrococcales; family Microbacteriaceae; genus Microbacterium; species Microbacterium sp. JB110. The sequence continues at coordinate 82,532 of NZ_QPGM01000001.1, forward strand.
TGATCGCCTCGCTGACGTGCCGCTGACGGGTGAGAGCGACCGATGACCGCGGGGGCCACGGCGTGCCCGAGCTGTGTCGCGGGCCGTTAGGATCGTGGGGTGACTGAAAATCTCCGTGATCTCGATGCCTGGCGTTCGCTTCCGATCAAGCAGCAGCCCGCGTATCCGGATGCCGCAGCAGTCGCCGACGTCACGGCAGAGCTCGCCTCCCTCCCGCCCCTGATCTTCGCCGGCGAGGCCGACACTCTGAAGGCTCGCCTGGCGCGAGCGGCCGCCGGTGAGGCGTTCCTGCTGCAGGGCGGCGACTGCGCCGAGACGTTCTCCGGTGCCACCGGCGACAAGATCCGCAACCGGGTCAAGACCGTGCTCCAGATGGCCGTCGTGCTGCAGTACGGCGCCTCCATGCCCGTCGTGAAGATGGGCCGCATGGCCGGGCAGTTCGCCAAGCCCCGTTCGAAGGACTCCGAGACGCGCGGTGATGTGACGCTTCCGGCGTTCCGCGGCGAGATCGTGAACGGGTTCGACTTCACACAGGCTTCGCGAACGGCCGATCCCGGCCGTCTGCTGCGGGCCTACCACACCTCGGCATCGACGCTGAACCTGATCCGGGCGTTCACGCAGGGAGGCTTCGCCGACCTGCGCGAGGTGCACTCGTGGAACAAGGGCTTCGCAGAGAACCCGGCCAACCGCCGCTACGAGGGGCTCGCCGCTGAGATCGACCGCGCGATCAAGTTCATGGAGTCGGCCGGCGCCGACTTCGACGAGCTCCAGCGCGTGGAGTTCTTCACCGGCCACGAGGGCCTGCTGATGGACTACGAGCACCCGCTCACGCGCGTCGACTCGCGCACGGGCGACGTATACAACACCTCAGGCCATTTCCTGTGGATCGGTGAGCGCACGCGCGATCTCGACGGCGCGCACGTGGAGTACTTCCGCCACATCAAGAATCCGATCGGTGTGAAGATCGGCCCGACGACCGATCCGGAGACGGCGCTCAAGCTCATCGACATCCTGGATCCGGATCGCGAGCCGGGCAGGCTCACATTCATCACCAGGATGGGCGCAGGCAAGATCCGCGAGGCGCTGCCGCCGCTGCTCGAGGCAGTGAAGGCGTCGGGCGCACAGCCGCTGTGGGTCACCGACCCGATGCACGGCAACGGCATCACCACGGCGAACGGCTACAAGAGCCGGCGCTTCGACGACGTGGTCGACGAGGTGCGCGGGTTCTTCGAGGCGCACCGGCAGGTGGGGACATTCCCCGGCGGCCTGCACGTCGAGCTCACCGGTGACGACGTCACGGAGTGCCTCGGCGGTTCGGAGCGCATCGACGAGGCAGCGCTCGAGTCGCGCTACGAGTCGCTGTGCGACCCCCGCCTGAACCACAAGCAGTCGCTGGAGCTGTCCTTCCTGGTCGCGGAAGAGCTCGAGAAGCTCTAGCGCGGCGCGCCGAAGCGAAGCTCCGCGAGTGCCTACGAATCTCGCGAATGCCTACGCAGTTACATAGGCATTCGCGGAGAACGTAGGCACTCGCGGGCGCAGCGCTGCAGTGGGGCGCGGGTCAGATCGGGCCGTCGTTGTCGAGGAGGAGCTTGACCGTGGTGCCGGGCAGGAGGCGTTCTCCCTCGTCTGGATCGGTGCCTGTGGCGACGATCCAATCGTTGCGGAAACCGTTCCACAGCACGTTGTACTCGACCTCGAATCCTGCGTCCTCGAGGGCCTGGATCGCCTGGTCGCGATGCATGCCCTCGACATCCGGGACGGGGACGGGTTCGGGGCCGAGAGACGTGATCAGCTGGATCGTGTCGCCCTCGGCGAAGACGCCGTCCTTCTCCACGGTGCCGATCACCTGATCGGCCGAGATCGTGTCGCTGTACTGCTCCTTGACATCGTCAGCGACCGTCAGTCCGACGTCCTCGAGTGTGTTCTCGGCGTCCTGCACGGAGCGCCCTGCGACATCAGGCACCGCTCCGAGCGACACGGACAGCACCGCGGCGTCGCCGTCGTGGACGGTGCAGCCGTCGATGCACTTGACCAGTTCGTCGTCGTCGCCCGCCCCTCTCGGTCGGATGCGGACGTTCGTGACGTTGCCGGGGGTCGCATCGAGGTAGTACTTGCGCACGCTCTCGACCTCGATTCCGAGCTCATCCAACTGGTCCGTCGCCTCGCCGAGCGCTGTGCCTGGCAGCGCAGGAATGTCGACTTCCGCTGCGCCCAATGACACGTTCACTGCGACGACCGTCTCCCGGTCAACGGATGCGCCGGGCTCGGGGTCGGTTCCGATGACGGTGCCCGGTTCCTCGGAGAGGCTGTGCACCCCGTGCTCCTCGGCGACCAGATCGAGTTCCGACAGCGTCGCCTCGGCTTGGGCGAACGTGCCGTCCGACACATCGGGGAGCGTGACGCGGGAACCGGGCCCAGAGCCCCAGTACCATCCGCTGCCCCCGGCGACGATGGACAGCACCAGCAGGAGGGCGACCAACCAGAAGCCGCGCCGGGAGCGCCGCTCCGTGACGCGGCGCAGTCTGACGGAGTTGTCGACGGGCTGCGGACCCGTCGACAGCATCTGACCGCCCGTGATCGCGGCGGTGACCTGCTCGGTGCGCGAGAACGGCATCACCTTGGTCGGATCGCTGGGCTCGGGGTCCTCGCTGGGCGCGTGGGGGACGACGATGGACGGCCCGCGCGAGGCCATCGGTGCGATGCCCAGCTCCCGCTCGATCTCGCGCAGCCTGTCGAGCATCTCGCCCGCGTCTCCCGGGCGCTCGTCCGGGTCCTTCTCCGTCGCCCAGAGCACCAGCTCGTCGATCTGCTCCGGCACGCCTGGATTGCGCACGCTCGGGCGCGGCACGGAATCCGTGGCGTGCTGGTAGGCGATCTGCATGGGCTGCTCGCCGCGGAACGGCTGCACACCCGTGAGCATCTCGTAGAGCATGATGCCGAGCGCGTAGATGTCGCTGCGGGCGTCGGCCATGCCGCGCGTGACCAGCTCGGGCGCGAGGTACGCGATCGTTCCCAGCAGCTGCGCGCCCGTTGCGGTGTTGGCGCTTGTGGCGCGGGCGAGCCCGAAGTCGCCGATCTTGATGCGCCCGTCCTCCGCGAGCAGCACGTTCTCCGGCTTGACGTCGCGGTGGATCAGGCCCCCGGTGTGTGCGGCGGCGAGCCCGGAGAGCACAGCGTCCATCACGGTGATCGTCTGAGTGATGGTGAGGCGCTTCTGCTCCTTGAGCAGATCGCGCAGCGTGATGCCTGGCAGGTACTCCATCACCAGGTACGCCAGCTCGCCGTCCTGACCCTGGTCGAACACGTTCACCACGTGCGGGTCGGCCAGGCGTGCAGCTGAGCGCGCCTCCTGGATGAATCTGCTCTGGAAGACGCTGTCGTCGCTCAGGTGCGCGTGCATCACCTTCAGGGCGATGCGGCGCTCCAACCGGAGATCCGTGGCGACGTACACGGTTGCCATGCCGCCGCGGGCGATGCGCGATCGCACCCTGTAGCGGTCGTCGACAAGCTGCCCGATCAACGGGTCGACTTGCTGGCTGGTGCTCACGGCGTCATTCTACGGTTGCGGTGCGGACATCGGCGGGAGCGCAACACCCGCGCAATCACGCGGGTGGCGGGTCGTTATGCAGTCGTGAACGTGCCGCAGGCGCGCGCTCGGCACGCCGCAGGGACGGAACAGATGTCCTCCCTCGTCAGCTGACGAACACGAGGTGCGCGACCCACACCGTCGCGATGCTGCGCAGTCGGCGGTCAGCGGCAGAACACGGTCAGCCGAGCTCGTCGAGCCAGCGGCCGGCCTGCGTCTTCCACTGGGCGTAGCGGTCGGGGTGGGCGGAGACCTGCACGGCCTGAGACGCGTCTCCGAATGGCATGCTCTCCCACCCTGGAATGTCGTACAGCCCGCGCGTGGAATGCCCGTTCGGGTCGTGTGCGCCGCCGAAGAAGGCCTTCGTCGCCCGCTCCCGATCGAGGATCTGCTCGTGCGTGCCCCATCCCTTGGACGTGCGCTGCTGGAACAGACCGAGGGAGTCGCGGTCGCCGTAGTCGACGTTGCGAAGCGATGACTCGACCATCGCGGTTGCGAGCGCCTCGGTGATGGCGCGGTCGCCGGCATCGATCTTGCGCCCGACCCGGATGATGAGGGCGGCGTTCTCGGCCTGAGCGGCATCGAGGTAGGAGAAGCGCTGCCCGTTGTCGGCGGGCACGGGGTCGGGTGACTGCAGCGACAGGGATTGGCCAGGGTAGATGATCGCGCCCTGCTCGAGGTCGTTCGCCGCCAGGATCGACGCGACGCTCACCTCGTGCCTGCTGGCAATCGCCCACAGCGTGTCGCCGGAGGTCACCGTGTGCGTGGGAGCTGCGTTCGAGGAGCTGCTCGCCGGCGCGGGTGACGCCGGCCCGGTGGATCCGGAGCCGCCGACGGTGAGTTTCTGCCCCGGCATGATGGTGGCGGATGAGCCGAGGTCGTTCTCGGCGAGGATGTCCTGCACACTGGTGCCGTACTCGCGCGCGATGCTCCACACGGTCTCACCGGACGCGACGACGTGTGTCGTGCTGTTCGTGCCGGACGAGGACGACTTCTGCGATGACGCCGAGGTCGAGCCGCCAGATGATGAGGTGGAACCGTTCAGCTTCAGCTTCTGACCGGGGTGGATGATCGATGAGGCCTTGAGGCCGTTGGCGCGCACGAGCTCGCTGAGTGTGAGACCGTGCGTGCTGGCGATCGACCAGAGCGTCTCGCCGGATGAGACCGTGTGAGTGCTCGCGGCGGGGGAGTCCGATCCGGATGACGATGCCCCGCTCGAGGAGGATGACCCGGTCTCGGGCGGCGCACTCAGGCGAAGCGTCGCTCCCGGCAGGACGGCGCGCGCGTCGTCGTAGCTGAGGCCGTTCCAGCTGAGCAGGTCGGCGACCTGCAGTCCGTGTGTGATCGCGATGCGGGTGAGCGTCTCGCCAGGGCGGACCTCGTGCGCGTCGGCCGCGGCCGCGGCATCGCCGACGCCGAGTGTGAGTGCCAGTGACCCGACGACGGCAACGGGCGCGGCGCTGAGTGTGGTGCGTGAGATCGGCATCGGAACCCCCTGATGGTCTCGGCTCACGCTGTCAAAGAAGTTAATTCATGTCAATAGTTGGTAACGGTTGAGGCAGAAGTTGTAGATGTTACTGATGTGACGAAAGTCGATTGTGGTTCGCGCAGTGCGTGCGGTGCTCGCGTCGCGGCTGCCCGTGCGGATGCGACAATGGGGGTGTGCCTGAGACGACTCCCCCTGCGTACCCGACCGACTGGTTGCCGATTCCCGACGCGGCCGAGCACCTCGGCGTGACCGCGGGGCAGGTGCGTCGCCTGCTCGAGGACGGCGTGCTCATCGCCTCGCGCAGGGACGGCGTGCTGAAGGTGCCGTCCGTATTCATCGTGAACGGCGAACCGCTGTCGTCGCTGCGCGGAACCGTGGTCGTGCTGCACGACGTCGGTTTCGAGGTCGACGAGATGATCGACTGGTTGCTGAACGTCGAGGACGCGCTCGGCAACGCCCCGATCGAGTCGCTCCTGGCCGGCCGGAAGGCCGAGGTGCGCCGCGTCGCCCAGGTGCTCTGACTGCCCAGGGATCTCGCCGATGGGGCGCGTCGTGCGCAGTCGTCGTGAACGGCGAAGCTGAGAACGAGGGCGCAACCGCTCAGGCGGTGCGCTGAGTCGCGTCTCGCGCGAGGTCGCGGAGCGAGTTGACGGCCTTGTCTCCGAGAGGGGCGCCGGTGAGCGCGCGGTCCGCGTCGTCCGAGAAGCGCGCGATGCGCTCCTCCACTCTCTGCAGTGCGCCCGTGTCCCTGATCGTGTGCGCCAGCACGGCGACCTGGGTCGCGTCGAGGTCGGGCTCGCCGAACAGCTCGTCGAACGAACGCAGAGCGGTGCCGGCCAGTTCCGCGCGCGCGAGCGCGACGAGCAGCGTTCGCTTGCCCTCGCGCAGGTCGTCTCCCGCGGGCTTGCCGGTGCGTGCTTCGTCGCCGAAGACGCCCAGGACGTCGTCGCGCAGCTGGAAGGCCAGGCCGATCGGGAGGCCGAAGCCTCGCAGCGCGTCGAGTTGGTGTCCGTCGGCGCCAGCCAGGGCGGCGCCGATCACGAGCGGCTGCTGCACGCTGTAGCGCGCTGACTTGTACGACGCGATCCGCAGCGCGCGATCCGGAAGCTCAGCTTCCGGTGCGACCGACCACGCCGACTCCTCGGCGACGTCGAGGAACTGCCCGAGCGTCACCTCTCGACGCATCAGACCGTATTCCGCACGCGCCGCCGCGCCGGCGAGCCGTGGCGCATCGGCCAGCGACTGCTCCAGCAGATCGTCGCTCCACGCGACCAGCAGATCGCCGAGCAGGAGTGCGCCGGAGCGGCCGAACGACGCCGCGTCGCCCGACCAGCCGGCCGCACTGTGCGCTGCTTCCAGCGCACGATGGGCGGATGGGCGCCCGCGCCGAGTGTCGGCGTTGTCGATGATGTCGTCGTGCACCAGTGCTGCGGCCTGGAACACCTCGAGGGCCGCGGCGACGCCGATCGCGTCGGAGCCGTGCGTCAGGTCGGCGGCCGCAGCCGGACGGTCGGCGACAGCATGCCAACCGGTGGCGCAGAAGCGCCCCCGCAGGCGTTTTCCGCCCGTCAGAGCAGTCGCGGCGTGCTCGACGAACAGCGCCGCTTCGGTGCCGGAACCGGCCGCTTCGATCCGTTTTTCCGTCACGAAGCTTTCGAGACGCTGAGAGATGGCCTCGATCAGCGTTTGAGTAGGCGTCACGGGCCTAGCCTAGTTATCGTCACGGGCGGTAGACTGAGACAAGTCAACACACGGGAGGGAACCCGATGCCACTCTCCGAACAGGAACAGCGTCTGCTGGACGAGATGGAGCGTCATCTCATGCAGCACGACGCCGACGTCGTGCACGCGTCGGGCGGGCGGTCGCTCAGCTACCGCAATCTCGTCGCAGGAGTCATCGTCGCGATCGTCGGCCTCGGCGCCATCATCGCGGGTGTCACCGTGTGGCAGTCGAACATGGTGCTGGGCATCGTGCTGGGCGTGATCGGCTTCGCCGCGATGCTCGGTGGCGTGATTCTCGCCTCCACACCGATGAAGAACGCGCCGGACAAACCGGGCAAGGAGCAGAGCAAGCCTGAACGGGTCGATCGATCCGGCTCCTTCATGGATCGCCTCGGCGAAAGGTGGGATCGCCGCCAGAACGGCGAGTAGCCCGCTGCCAGCGCAAAAGCGTCGACCGAAAGGTCGGCGCTTTTTTCGTGTGCCGTCCCGATCGCCGCCGTGCTGGCCCTCCACCGTCCTCCACCGCCGTACTCCCTTGAAACTTCAGGGGATGCGGCGGTGGTTTCGTTGTGGGAATATCGTCTTGGTCCTAGACAGTGGGGGAAAGTGGAGTAAAGTGGAGCTCACCTTGGATTGGCCGGATGAAGAGGGGGTGAGGGCCGATGCTGTTGGGCACGCATACCCCGAAGCTCGACGACAAAGGGCGCGTCATCCTCCCCGCCAAGTTCCGGGAGGAGCTCGCCGGCGGCATCGTCATCACCCGCGGCCAGGAGAGGTGCCTGTACGTGTTCTCCACCTCGGAGTTCGAACAGGTGCACGAGCGGATCCGGCAGGCGCCGCTCAGCAACAAGCAGGCCCGCGACTTCCTTCGCATGTTCCTCTCAGGTGCGAGCGCGGAGACGCCTGACGGACAGAACCGCATCACCGTTCCGCAGCACCTGCGCACGTACGCGGGTCTCGAGAAGGAGCTCGTCGTCACGGGCGTCGGCGCCCACGCCGAGATCTGGGACGCGAACGGCTGGAACGACTACCTCGCCGCCAACGAGGACGACTACTCGGAGATGGAGCAGGAGGTGATCCCGGGCCTCTTCTGAAGACCGACCCCTGGCTGTGATCCCCAGCCGCAGCCCTGACATCACTTCCCCGGTGGCAGGTCGAGCGGATGGGAATCAGAGCCAGGGGGAGGAACCGGAGCATCATGAACTTTCGCGACATCCACACACCGGTCCTGTTGGACCGCTGCGTCGAACTCCTCGCACCCGCGCTCGAGCGCGACGGCGCCGTATACGTCGACGGCACGCTCGGAATGGGCGGGCACTCGGAAGCCGTGCTCACGCGATTCCCCGGCGCACGTCTGGTCGGCATGGACCGAGACCCGCAGGCGCTGCGGATCGCGGGGGAGCGGCTCGAACCCTTCGCCGATCGCGTGACGCTCGTGCACACCGTCTACGACGGCATCCGATACGCCCTCGACGAGGCCGGTCTCGCCTCGGCGGACGCGGTCCTGTTCGACCTCGGAGTCTCGTCGCTGCAGCTCGATGAAGCCGACCGCGGCTTCGCCTATGCGCAGGACGCTCCGCTCGACATGCGCATGGACCCGACGACGGGACCGACGGCGGCGGACGTGATCGCCACCTACTCCGAGGGTCAGCTGCGGCGCATCTTCGAGCGCTACGGAGAGGAGAAGCTCTCGGCGCGCTACGCGAGGGCCATCGTCCGGACGCGCCAGGAGTCGCCGATCGTTCGCTCCGGTGAGCTGGTCGACGTGCTGCAGGACGCCACGCCTGCTGCGGTGCGCAACGCAGGCCACCCGGCCAAGCGGGTCTTCCAGGCGCTGCGGATCGAGGTGAACGGGGAGCTCGCGGCGCTCGAGAGCGCGATCCCCGCGGCCCTCGAGGCGCTGAGCGTCGGCGGACGCATCGTCGTGATGAGCTACCAGTCGCTCGAGGATCGCTTCGTCAAGCGACTCTTCGCCGAGGCCACAGCATCGACGAGCCCCGCTGGGCTGCCGGTCGAGCTGCCGGGGCACTCACCGCGCTTCCGCGCTCTCGTGCGCGGCGCTGAGCAGGCGAGCGCGGCGGAGGCGGAGAGGAATCCGCGGGCCAGGCCAGTGCGGCTTAGGGCCGTCGAGAAGCTGAGGGAGTCGACGTGAGTCTCGCAGAATCCGATCTCCTGCTTCAGCCGACGCCGCGCAGGCGCCAGGACGACGCGCCGGGGGAGACTCCGGAGCCTCGTCGGCGCCTTCGCGCGCTCGAACGCCCCGAGGGCAGACGGCGCCCACGCACCGTGTACGCCGTTGTGGCGATGTTCGGAGTCATCCTCATCGCCGGTGCCCAGATCGTGCTGTCCATGCTGACCACGCAGGACAGCTACGCGGTCGCCGAGCTGATGCAGGAGCGCCGCGATCTCACCCTGCAGCAGCAGGGGCTCGAGGACGCGGTCGCCGGCCTCAGCTCGCCGCAGTACTTGGCCGCGAACGCCGCCGATCTCGGCATGGTGATCGACGGGGCGCCGAAGTTCCTGCGCCTCAGCGACGGCAAGGTGACGGGAACGGGCGCATCCTCGACGTGGAACTCGAGTGTGGACGTGTCGCCGTCGCAGGTCGGCAACGCGCTCATCGCCGACACGCCGCTCGCCACCGACCCCAACCGTTCGGTCGCGGGGAGCATCGAGACCGAGAAGTCCGAGGATGCGGGAGGCGAAAGCGGATCGGGCGGCGCGCAGGCGGAGCCGGAGGGACCGCCCTCCATCGACAAGGGGCTGCCGAGCCCCGAGACGCACTGACGAGGAATGATGAGCTCCACTCAGGGAACGAGCGCAGCCCGCTCACCGAGGCGTCGCACCGTCGTCGCACTGGCGTGCGTCGTGGTGATCATCCTGGCTTTCGTCGTGCGCTTGGTCGATATCCAGGTCGTCAGCGCCAGCGAGCACCTCGATGAGGCATCGGACAAGGGTCTCAACGGCAGCAGGACCCTCTACGGCGTCCGCGGCTCGATCGTCGACGCGAACGGTCAGACGCTCGCCAGCAGCACCCAGCTGTACGACGCGAACATCGATCCGAAGCTGGCTGTCGACATGACGACGCGCGACGACGAGGGCAACGAGATCGACGTGCCGTTCTCGACGTATGCGCCGGACATCGCCGAGGTCCTCGGACGCGATGCGGAAGACATCGAGAAGATCGTCGACGAGGCGATCGCGATCGATCCCGACGACCGGTGGGAACGGCTCGCGCGGAACATCACGACGACCCAGTACGTCGATCTGGTCGAACTCGGTCTGCCCTTCATCACCTACGAGCCGAAGCCGGCGCGTTCGTATCCCGCAGGCTCCGTCGCCGGGAACCTTCTGGGTTTCGTCGGCTCCGACGGGCCGCAGGCCGGCTACGAGCGGATCGAGAACGAGTGCCTCGCCTCGACGAACGGCAAGGAGACCTTCCAGCAGAGTCCCAGCGGAGTGCGCATACCAGGCACGGAGAACGTGGATTCTGCGGCCGACGGCGGCACGCTGCAGCTCACGATCGACTCCGATCTGCAGTGGTATCTGCAGGAGATGATCGCCGAGGAAGTGCAGTCGAAGAAAGCCGAATGGGGCTCGGTGACCGTCGTGGACGCCGAGACGGGCGCGATCAGGGCCGCCGCTGAGGCGCCGTCGATCGACCCCAACGACGTGAACGCGAGCGACCCTGCGGACAGGGGCTCGCGCATCTTCCGCACCACCTACGAGCCGGGGTCGACCTTCAAAGCGATCACCGCGGCCATGCTGCTCGACGCGGGGAAGGCGACGCCGTCGTCGACGGAGTACGTGCCGACCAGGGAGTACTTCGACAACGGTGCGGTGGTGAACGACGCCGCACCGCACCCTGATTACCACTACACGCTCGCCGGCGTGCTGATCGACTCGTCGAACGTCGGCATCTCGAAGTTCGGCGACCGGCTCTCCATGCCGGAGCGCCACGACTACCTCGAGGCGTTCGGCGTCGGCAGCCGCACCTCCGTCGGCTTCGGCGGAGAGGAGTCCGGCCTGCTGAGGTCGGCGGACGACTGGGACAACCAGACCCGCTACGCCACCAGTTTCGGGCAGGCCTTCACGGTCACGGCTCCGCAGGTCGCAGGTGCCTACCAGGCGCTCGCGAACGACGGTGTGAAGCTGCCGGTGCATCTGGTCGAATCCTGCACGCTCGCCGACGGCACGGTGGTCGAACCCGACCTGCCCGAGGCGGAGCAGATCGTCAGCGAGAAGACGGCAGATCAGGTGATGTCGCTGATCGAGAACGTCGCGGTGCAGGGCGGCAACACTGTCGACGTGCCAGGCTACCGCGTCGGCATCAAGACAGGTACGGCGCAGAAATCTGACGGCAACGGCGGGTACAAGCCCGGGGTGTACGCGACCAGCATCGTCGGCGTCGCTCCGATCGACGACCCGCAGTACGTGGTCATTGTCACCCTTGACGAGCCGAAAACGATAAGGTCGTCTGCGGCCACTGTGTCGGCCCTCGAGAAATCGCTCAACCAGGTGCTGAAGACCTACCGGGTGACGCCATCGAGCGGAGAGCCGACTCTCTACCCCAAGACAAAATGATGCGTGGCCGCAGGAGGACCGCTTGATCGCGCTGACGCTGGCGGAGATCGCCGAGACCATCGGCGGTGCTCTGCGCACCCACGGCGACGACACACCGGAGACCATCGTCTCCGGCGGTGTCGACACCGATTCCCGCAACATGGCGGCGGGAGGAGTCTTCGTCGCCAAACCAGGCGATGCAACCGACGGTCACCTCTTCGTCGGCGCCGCCGTGCAGGGCGGCGCGGCGCTGGCCATCGTCGAGCGCGAGGTGGACGAACCGGTCTCACAGATCGTGGTGCCGGATGTCGTCGTCGCGCTGGCCGACCTCGCCCGCGAGGTCGTCGCCCGTGTGCGCTCCGGCGGTGACCTGCGGGTGGTCGGTGTGACGGGTTCGAACGGCAAGACCACCACCAAGAACATGCTCGCGGAGATCCTGCGCGAGTCGGGCGAGACGATCTGGCCCGTCGCCAGCTTCAACAATGCAGTGGGCGCGCCGCTGACGATGCTGCGGGTCACTGAGACGACGCGGTTCCTGATCTGCGAATTCGGTGCGGATGCGTCAGGGCAGATCGCGCGGCTCGCCGGCCTCGTCACCCCGGATGTCGGGATCGTGCTGATGGTCGGGCTGTCCCACGCAGGCGGCTTCGGCGACATGGAGCAGACGGCGATCGCCAAGCGCGAGCTGATCGAGGCAGTGCGCCCAGGCGGCGTCGCCGTGCTCAACGCCGACGACGCCCGCGTCGCCGCGATGGCCGGCACCGCTGCGGAGCGCGGACTCAGCGTGCGCTGGTTCGGCGACGGCGACACGGCCGACGTGCGCGCCGAGGACATCCGGGTCACCGCATCCGGCACCGAGACCCGGCTGTATGTCGACGGCGAGCGGTACGAGCTGCGCCTGCGCGTGCTCGGAGCCCACCACGTGAAGAACGCGCAGGCGGCTCTCACAGCCGCCGTCGCGCTCGGCATCGACCCGGCCGTCGCGACCGAGCGGCTCGAGCGGGTGGAGCTGGCAGAGCGCTGGCGCATGCAGGTGATGGGCAACGATCGAGTGCGCATCATCAACGACGCCTACAACGCCAGCCCCGAGGCCATGCAGGCCGCACTGCGCACGCTCGCTCAGATCACGGGCGAGGACGAGCGGATGGTGGCCGTGCTCGGCTCGATGAGCGAACTGGGCGAGCGCGCCGTCGAGGAGCACCAGAAGATCGGGCTGCTCGCCGTGCGTCTGCGCATCCCGCGCATCGTCGTCGTGGGGCGCGAAGCCAGGCCGCTGTACCTCTCGGCGATCGCTGAGGGCTCATGGAACGATGAGGCCGTGTTCTTCGAGACGGCTGAGGCGGCCTACGACTACCTCGCAGCGGAGCTGCGCGACGGCGACAGGGTGCTGGTGAAGTCTTCGAACGCGGCAGGTCTCAGGCTTCTCGGCGACCGTCTGGGAGGATTGTTCTCGTGAGAGCACTACTGACTGCGGCCGCGATCTCCTTCGCCTTCGCGATCTTCCTCACTCCGGTCTTCCTGCGGGCCTTCCGCGCGTGGGGCTGGGGTCAGGTCATTCGCACCCCTGAGGCGATCGAGAACCCGAGCCACGGTGCCAAGCGCGGCACACCGACGATGGGCGGGGCGATCTTCATCGTCGGCACCATCGCGGGCTATCTGATCGGGTGCTACACCGCGAACATCCCGCCGACGCTGTCCGGCTGGCTCGTGATCTGGCTGATGGTCGGCTTCGGCGCGGTCGGGTTCATCGACGACTTCCTCAAGGTGCGCACCCAGCACTTCGGCGGGCTGAAGAGCTGGCAGAAGATCATCGGCCAGGTCATCGTGATCGTGCCGTTCGCGATCCTCGCGCTGAATTTCCCCGACGACTCCGGCCAGACCCCCGGCAGCGGCGCGATCTCGCTCGTGCGCGATCTGCCGATGCTGTCGTTCTTCTTCTTCACGCCGGTGCTGGCGTGGCTGCTGTACCTCGTCTGGCTGTCGCTGCTCGGCGTCGGCTTCTCGAACAGCGCCAACCTCACGGACGGCCTCGACGGCCTGGCGGCGGGCGTCGGAATCTTCGTGATCGGCGCATACAGCCTCATCGCCTACTGGCAGTTCAATCAGGCGTGCTCTGGCGCCGCACTCGCCGATGCCTCGGCCGAGGCGTGCTACATGGTGCGAGATCCGCTCGATCTCGCGATCATCGCGGCGGCGTTCGTGGGGGGCCTGGTGGGCTATCTGTGGTGGAACGCACCCAAGGCGAAGGTGTTCATGGGCGATGTCGGCTCGATGTCGATCGGCGGTGTGGTGATGGCGATGGCCGTGCTCACGCACACCGAACTGCTCGGCATCCTGATCGCCGGCGGTTACGTCATCTCGTCCGGCTCCGTCCTGCTCCAGCGCGTGTACTTCAAGGCGACCCGCGGCAAGCGGCTGTTCCTGATGAGTCCGCTGCACCACCACCTCGAGATGCGCGGCTGGCAGGAGACGCAGATCGTCGTCCGGCTGTGGATCGTCTCGGGCATCCTGGCCGTCACCGGCGTCGGCATCGTGTACGTCGAATGGCTGGCGGTCCGGTGAGCGCGCCGCTGGACGAGCTCACCAGCTGGAACGCCGATTGGAAGGGCCTGCGCGTCGGCGTGCTCGGGCTCGCGGCGACGGGATTCTCCGTTGCCGACACGCTCACCGAGCTGGGCGCAGACGTGCTCGTGGTCAGTGAGACGGCGACTCAGGAGTATGAGCGCCTGGTGCCGGTCATCGGCGCGAAGCTGCACCTCGGGCCGCTTCGCGACGTTCCGGATGAGCTGGTCGCCTTCGCCCCGGACGTCGTGGTCGCCTCGCCCGGATTCCCTCCGTCGCACCCCGTGGTGCGCTGGGTGCGCGAGAGCGGCATCGCCCTGTGGGGCGACATCGAGCTGGCATGGCGCGTGCGCGACAAGGTCACCCGTGCCGACGGCGCTCCAGCCGAATGGGTGCTCGTCACCGGCACGAACGGGAAGACGACGACTACGCGACTGGCCGCCACGATGATGGTCGAAGGCGGGCTGAGAGCCGCGCCGTGCGGCAACATCGGTGTTCCGGTGCTCGACGCGGTGCGCGACCCGGCGGGCTTCGACGTGCTCGTCGTCGAGCTTTCGAGCCACCAGCTCTGGTACCTCGGGCTGAACGACGATGCCGGTTCGCCCTCGCCTCATGCGTCCGTGTGCCTCAACGTCGCTGACGACCACCTCGAATGGCACGGCTCCGCCGAGGCGTATCGTGACGCCAAAGCCGTCGTGTACCGGCACACGAAGGTCGCGTGCGTGTACAACAAGTCCGACGAGGCGACGATGCGCATGGTCGAGGACGCCGATGTCGTCGACGGCGCTCGCGCCATCGGCTTCGATCTCGGCACGCCTGGCCCCAGTGATCTCGGCGTGGTCGACGGGATCCTCGCCGACAGGGCGTTCCTCGACGATCGGCGCACATCGGCGCTCGAGCTGAGCACGGTCGCCGAGCTCGCAGAGCACGGGCTCGCGGCAGGCCACATCGTGCAGAACATCCTCGCTGCGGCTGCTCTTGCGCGCTCGCTCGACGTGCCGCCTCCGGCGATCCGGAGCGCAGCGGCAGGATTCGAACTCGACCCGCACCGCATCCAGATCGTGGCGACGTCGAACGGCGTCACCTGGATCGATGACTCGAAGGCGACGAACCCCCACGCCGCCGGGTCGTCTCTGGCCGCCCACCCCGGCGCGATCTGGGTCGTCGGCGGGCTGCTCAAAGGCGTCGACATCTCGGCGCTCGTCGCGGATCGCGGCGCGGAGAGCCGAGCGGCGATCGTGATCGGCACCGAACGCCGCCCGGTCGTCGAGGCGTTCGCGCGACACGCGCCCCAGGTGCCGGTCTACGAGGTCGACCACGCGGAGACTGATGACGTGATGGCGCGCGCGGTCGCTCTGGCGGCAGACGCGGCGCGCGAGGGCGATGTGGTGCTGTTGGCCCCCGCAGCCGCATCGTTCGACCAGTTCCGCAGCTACGGCGAACGCGGCGACAGGTTCGCAGCCGCGGTGCGGGCGCACATCACAGAAGCCGACGGGTGACGAGCGGAGGGGGAGCGATGAGCCACACGACGCGCCCCCGTGAGAGCAGTGGGCCACGCCGCAAGGGCGGTCTGCTCGCCCGCGTGTCGCTGGGATCGAGATTCCAGGCGATCCCGCTCGAGTTCGTCCTGCTGGCCTCCACCGCGCTGATCCTCACCGCGTTCGGCGCGGTCATGGTGCTCTCGGCCACGAGCGTCGAGTCGATCGGCGCCGGTGGCGGCCCCTACGACGGGGCCGTCAAGCACGGTGTGTTCATCGTCATCGGCGTGCCGCTGATGTTCGTGCTGAGCCGGTTCCCCGTCGGGTTCTTCCGGAAGGTCGCCTGGCTGGCGCTCATCCTCGGTCTCGCGCTGCAGATGCTCGTGTTCACGCCGCTCGGCTACGAGACGGGCGGCAACCGCAACTGGATCCGCGTCGCCGGGTACACGATGCAGCCTGCGGAATTCCTCAAGCTGGCGTTCGTGGTCTGGCTCGGCGTGATCCTGTACCGCAAACGGGGACTGCTCACGAACTGGAAGCACGTGTTCGTGCCGATCGTGCCGGTGTCGGCGCTCGTGATCGGCTCGGTGCTGGCTGGCAAGGACCTCGGCACGGGCATGGTCCTGTTCCTGATCATGCTGGCGGCGCTGTTCTTCTCCGGTGTGAAGCTCAGGCTGTTCGTCATCCCGATGCTGATGTCGATCGTCGCGGTGGTCGGCCTGGCGGTTGCGAGCCCGAACCGGATGGGCCGCATCATGAGCTTCCTCAATGAGGACTGCAATTACTACGACGAGTGCTATCAATCGACGCACGGGATCTGGGCGCTTGCCGAGGGCGGGATCTTCGGCCTCGGTCTCGGCAACTCGAAGCAGAAGTACGGCTGGCTGCCGGCCGCGGCCGACGACTACATCTTCGCGATCGTCGGCGAGGAGCTGGGGCTGATCGGGTGCGCTGTGGTGCTGGTGATGTTCGGCCTGTACGCCTTCGCCGCATTCCGGATCGTTCGCCGCACGTCCGACCAGTTCGTCAGGGTGGTCGCGGCGACGATGACGATCTGGATCGTCGGCCAGGCGCTCATCAACATCGGCGTCGTCATCGGCGTGTTCCCCGTGCTGGGCGTTCCGCTGCCCTTCCTCTCCTCGGGCGGCACGTCGCTGCTCGCGGTGCTGCTGGGCACGGGCGTGCTGATGTCGCTCGCGCGGAGCCTGCCGCCGATCGAGCGCGGCATCGGCAGCGGAGAGTCCCAGCGGACACGGAGCGCGGCGCGGTAAGTGTCGCCTCCGGCATCTGCGAAGATCGATCGGTGACCACCTATCTCCTCGCGGGCGGCGGAACAGCCGGCCACGTCAACCCCCTGCTCGCCGTCGCCGACGGGTTGAGCGAACGCGCGCCGGGCGACGAGGTCCTGGTGCTCGGAACCGCTGAGGGGCTCGAATCGCGGCTCGTCCCCGCCCGCGGCTACGAGCTGCTGATCGTCGACAAGGTGCCGTTTCCTCGCCGTCCGAACGGTGCGGCGCTCCGGTTCCCCCTCCGGTTCCTGCGGGCCGTGAAACGCGTGAGAGCCTACATTCGCGACCGCGGCGTCGACGTCGTACTCGGCGTCGGCGGATACGCGTCGACGCCCGCATACGTGGCAGCCAAGCGCGAGAAGGTGCCGTTCGTCGTGCACGAGGCGAACGCACGCCCGGGGCTTGCCAACATCCTCGGCGCGCGATCGGCGCACGGGGTCGGCGTGGCGTTCCCCGGCACGCCGCTGAAACGCAGCGAGGTCGTCGGGATGCCGCTGCGACCGGAGATCGCCGGCCTCGATCGGGCGGCGAAGCGCGTCGAGGCCGCGGAGGAGTTCGGCCTAGACGCCGCGAAACCTGTGCTGCTGGTGTTCGGCGGCTCGCTGGGCGCGCTGCGGATCAACGACGCGATGGCCGCGGCGTGGCGCGACGTGCTCGACGCGGGCTGGCAGGTGCTGCACGTCACGGGGGATCGGTCGGAGCACGCCGATCCCGGCGCCCCTGGCTACGCGATGCGGCGCTACGTCGACCGCATGGACCTCGCCTTCGCGCTCTCGGATGTCGTGCTCGCTCGGGCGGGAGCCTCGACCGTGAGCGAGATCAGTGCGCTCGGCGTCCCTGCGATCTACGTGCCGTACGCCGTAGGCAACGGCGAGCAGCGACTGAATGCGTCCAGCGCCGTCGATGCCGGAGCCGCGATCATCGTCGACGACGCCGAGCTGACGGGCGAGGCGATCCGCGACCGCGTCGTTCCGCTGCTGCGTGACGCCGACCGCATCACCGCGATGGCGCGAGCCGCTGAGGACTCCGGCACTCGCGAAGGCGTGGCGAACGTCATCCGGATGCTGGACGCAGCGCTCCCGACACCCCGCGAGATGCCTGGGCCTCGTTGAGATGCCCCGTAATTCTCACCGTTCTGAACCATCCAGGGGCGGTTCGCGAGCGGAATCTGCCTGCGTGCCCGCTGAGAGACCGCGCGCCATCGCCTTCGCTTTCGGCCGCTCTGCCTAGACTCGAAGCGCCATGATTACTCCAGATCTCAGCGTCCCCGTTCCGGAGCGCATCCGCGCCGTGCACTTCATCGGCATCGGCGGATCCGGCATCTCCGGACTGGCGCGCCTGTTCCTCGCAGCAGGCATCCCCGTCTCCGGCTCAGACCGAGCCGAGAGCCAGAACACGCGCGACCTCTCAGGGCGCGGGGCGACTGTCGCGATCGGTCACGACGCAGCCAACCTCGGCGACGTCGACGCCGTCGTGTACACCGGGGCGATCTGGCCGGAGAACCCAGAGTTCCTCGCGGCGAAGGAGCGGGGAATCCCGGTGCTGCACCGCTCGCAGGCGCTGCACTATCTGATCGCAGGCCGACGCCTCGTGTCGGTCGCGGGCGCCCACGGCAAGACGACATCGACCGGCATGATCGTCACCGCGCTGGCCGGCGTCGGCGCCGACCCGAGCTACGTCAACGGCGGCGTCATCCAGCAGTACGGCACCTCGAGCCGCGCGGGCGAGGACGACCTGTTCGTCATCGAGGCCGACGAATCGGACAAGACCTTCCTGCTCTACGACACCTCCATCGCCCTGATCACCAACGTCGACGCCGATCATCTCGAGGCCTACGGCAGCCATGAGGCCTTCGACGATGCGTTCGTCCGGTTCGCCGACTCCGCAGGCGAGGCGGTCGTGATCTCCGCCGACGACGCCGGCGCGGTGCGGGTGGGTTCGAGACTCCGCCATCGCAGGGTCGTGACTTTCGGCGAGTCGCCGTCGGCCGACATCCGGGTCACGGACATCGTGACGTCCGGACCGGTGTCGTTCGTGCTCAGACACGCGGGCGAGCACGTCGAGGTGCGTCTGAACGTTCCAGGCCACCACAACGCGATCAACGCGGCAGGCGCCGTCGCCGTGCTGATGCAGCTCGGCTACCCGATGGCAGACGCCGCCCGCGCAGTGCAGGGCTTCGGCGGCACCGTACGGCGGTTCGAGCTGCACGGCACCCAGCGCGGCGTGAGCGTGTACGACGACTACGCACACCACCCGACCGAGGTCGCCGCCTGTCTGGAGGCCGCCCGCACGGTCGTGGGCTCCGGTCGCATCATCGCGCTGCACCAGCCGCACACCTACTCGCGCACTCAGCTCATGCACGCCGAGTTCGCCGAGACGCTCGAGCGGCTCGCCGACCACACGGTCGTGCTCGACGTGTACGGAGCGCGCGAGGACCCGATTCCCGGGGTGACGGGCGAACTCGTCAGCGCGGACTTCGCCGACGCCGAGAACGTGCATTTCGAGGCGGACTGGCAGCGAGCCGCCGAGTACACCGCGTCGGTCGCGCGCGACGGCGACTTCGTGATCACGCTCGGCTGCGGCAGCGTCTACCAGATCATCCCCCAGGTGCTCGACGCGTTGAAGAGCCGGGTCGAAGGACGCTGAGTGAAGCGGCCAGGCCCCCTTCCCTCGGCGCGCCCGGCACGACCGGGTCGTCGAGAAGCACCGTCCGCCCCCGATCTCGAGCAGACGGGGCCGGTGTCGGTCGCGGCGGACGACGGTCACGATGACGGGGTCGTCGGCGGGGGAGTGAGCGGACTGACGCGCATCTCCCGAGGCGCACTCCCGAGCAGGGAAGCCCAGCAAGCGCGAGGTGCCGCGGCCGACGACGAGGACGACACCGGCCGGTACGCGCAGGGCCGCGGGAGTCATGACCGAACCGAGGACGCTCCGGAGGACGAGCCGATCGGCTGGCGCGACCTCTGGCGGGCATCCCGCGCCAGGCGGCGGGCCCTCCGCGCCGAGGCGCGCCGGTTCACCGTACGCACGCGCAGGCGGCGCTGGTACTGGATCGGCTCGCTCGGTGCGGTCGTGCTGCTCATCGTCGGCACGCTCGCTGCCGCCTACAGCCCGCTCTTCTCAGTGCGTGAGGTCACGGTCGTCGGCGCTGACACGGTCGACGCCGATGCCATCGTCTCCGCGCTCGACGATCAGATCGGCACGCCGATGCCGCTCGTGGACCACTCGGCGATCCGCGCGGCAATGCTCGAGTTCCCGCTGATCGAGACGTATCAGGTCGAGTCGCACCCGCCGCACGAGCTGGTCGTGCGTCTCGTCGAGCGCACGCCCGTCGGTGCGATCGCCACTGACGCCGGGTACACGGTGGTCGACGCCGCAGGGGTCGCGCTGTCGACCCGAGAGGGGAAGCCGGAGGGTCAGCCCGTCATCGACGTCGGAGGCGGCACGTCGTCCGAGGCGTTCGCGGCCGTCGGCCAGGTGCTGCGTTCGCTGCCCTCCTCGCTGCGCAAACAGGTCACCGAGGTCACGGCGAGCTCGCCGCACGACGTCACCATCACACTCGGCGCATCGAACGCGAGCGTCGTATGGGGCAACGCATCCGACTCCGCGCTCAAAGCGGTTGTGCTCGAGGACGTCATGGCGGATCGACCGGCGGACGGTGTTCAGGAATACGACGTGTCGTCGCCGAATGCCGTCGTCGTCCGCTGATCGCGGGGCGCTCCGCCCGCTCTTTCCGTGCGGAATCGGCTCCGATGCGGCGACACGCCTAGCGCGAGCCCGGCGCCTCGGAGCTGTGCGCTTAGCGTCAAGGGAGAACAAATAGTTGCCGGGCAATACTTTAACCTTGAGGTAGAGGGTGAAAGTTCATCCCGGTCACGCCATGGTTCGCAACTAACGGAGGCCGGCATGAGCCAGAACCAGAACTACCTCGCCGTGATCAAGGTCGTCGGCGTGGGCGGCGGCGGCGTGAACGCCGTCAACCGGATGATCGAGCTCGGCCTTCGCGGGGTCGAGTTCATCGCCGTCAACACTGACGCTCAGGCGCTGTTGATGAGCGACGCCGACGTCAAGCTCGACGTGGGCCGCGAGCTCACGCGCGGCCTCGGCGCAGGCGCGGACCCCGAAGTCGGGCGGCGCGCTGCGGAGGACCACCAGGAGGAGATCGAGCAGGCTCTCGCCGGCGCAGACATGGTGTTCGTCACCGCAGGCGAGGGCGGCGGCACCGGCACGGGCGCTGCGCCCGTCGTCGCGCGCATCGCGAAGTCGATCGGCGCGCTGACCATCGGTGTCGTCACCAAGCCGTTCTCGTTCGAGGGCCGCCGCCGTCAGCAGCAGGCCGAGCTCGGTGTCGCGACTCTGAAGGAGGAGGTCGACACGCTCATCGTCGTGCCGAACGACCGCCTGCTCGAGATCAGCGATCGCGGCATCTCGATGGTCGAGGCGTTCGCAACCGCCGACCAGGTGCTCCTCGCCGGTGTGCAGGGCATCACCGACCTGATCACGACGCCCGGACTGATCAACCTCGACTTCGCCGATGTGAAGAGCGTGATGCAGGGCGCCGGTTCCGCGCTGATGGGCATCGGCTCCGCCAGAGGAGCCGATCGCGCCATCAAAGCGGCGGAGCTGGCCGTGGAGTCGCCGCTGCTCGAGGCATCGATCGAGGGTGCGCACGGTGTGCTGCTGTCGGTCCAGGGCGGTTCGAACCTCGGCATCTTCGAGATCAACGACGCAGCTCAGCTGGTCAAGGAGGCCGCGCATCCGGAGGCGAACATCATCTTCGGCACGGTCATCGACGACACGCTCGGCGACGAGGTGCGGGTGACGGTGATCGCCGCCGGCTTCGATGGCGGCGGACCGCAGACGAAGCTCGAGGTGCCTGAGATGGTCTCCCGTCCCGCGGCGCCGCAGGTGCCGGCGGTCGATGCCGCCTTCACCGCGGACAGGCGCGACGACACCGAGCGCCGCGAGGAGCCCGTCGCTCCCAAGCGCGAACAGCCGGTGCCCGTGCAGGCGGCACCGCCCGTCGTGCCGGACTCCGGCGGATTCGACACCGCGTTCGAAGACGATCTCGACATCCCCGAATTCTTGAAGTGAGCCGGGGCGTGTCTCGTCGTCGATCGCCTGGTGCGCAGGCGGCAGGTCCGCTCCGGTGTCGGAGATCGATGCAGATCTCGACGTCCAGGTCGATCTGCGGCACCGGAACGGGCGCCGGACGGCGATGATGACAGACAGCCTGTCTGATCGCCTCGCCGACGTCGATGCACGCATCGCGGATGCGGCGCGGGCAGCGGCGCGGGATCCCGGTGAAATCACCAGGATCGTCGTGACGAAGTTCCATCCGGCCTCGCTCATCCGGGAGCTCGCCGCCGAAGGCGTGCGCGACGTCGGGGAGAATCGTCAGCAGGAGCTGACGGCGAAGAGCGCCGATTGCGCGGATCTCGACATCGCGTGGCATTTCATCGGGCAGGCGCAGACGAAGAAGGCCGGCGCGATCCGTCGTGTTGCGAGTGCTGTGCACTCGGTCGACCGGGAACGCCTCGTCGACGCCTTGGAGCGAGCGGGAGAGGGCGAATCCGTGCTCGACGTTCTCGTGCAGGTGAACCTGACGGACGATGAGGGGCGCGGGGGCGTCAGTCCTGACGGGCTCGAGGCGCTCGCCGAGCGGATCGCCGGCGCGCCCTCGCTCGCTCTGCGGGGCGTGATGGCGGTCGCCCCGCTCGGTGAGGAGCCGGCGCGCGCCTTCGAGCGACTCGCCGGGTACTCCGCGCGGGTGCGCGGTGTGGTTCCGGAAGCCTGGTGGATCTCCGCCGGCATGACGACAGACTTCGTCGAGGCGGTGGCCCATGGTGCGACACACCTGCGAATCGGCGCGGCAATCACGGGCCAGAGGCCCGATCGGGCATAGCCTCGGAGACAACCAGCACGATGGAGGACGCGATGGGGAACCCGCTCAAGAAGACCATGGTCTACCTCGGCCTTGCGGACGAGGAAGAATACGACGAGACGACGGCGCAGGCCGAGCAGCCTGCACGCGAGGAGCGAGTGCGTCGTCACGAGCAGCAGGAGGAGCAGAAGCCTGCTCCGGTCACTCCGCTGCGCCGACCGGCCGTCGTGCGCCAACCCGCACAGGGCGCGGTCACCGAGATCGTCACAGTGCATCCCAAGCAGTACCGAGATGCGCAGGCGATCGCTGAGCACTTCCGCGACGGCGTGCCGGTGATCATGAACCTCTCGCAGATGAGCGACGCCGATGCGCGCCGCCTCATCGACTTCGCGAGCGGTCTTTCGCTCGGGCTGTACGGGCGCATCGAGCGCGTCACGAGCAAGGTGTTCCTGCTCAGCCCCGAGAACATCTCGGTTTCCGGCGACGGAAGCATCACCGCCGACGTCGAGACGCCAGCGGCGGCACTGTCCTGATCACGGCGCCCACGCCGCGTGCACGTGCACAGCTCGGCATCGCGATAGGCTCATACATGTGATCGGTTGGATTTTTACGGTCGTCTACGGCCTGCTCGTCGTGTACCTGTTGGTGCTGTGGGCGCGCCTCATCCTGAGCTACATCCCGCTGTTCAATCGCGGATGGCGCCCGAAGGGAGCCGGCCTCGTGCTGGCAGAGATCGTGTACACCGTCACCGATCCGCCGATCAAGTTCCTGCGTCGATTCATCCCTCCGCTCCGACTCGGCCAGGTCTCCATCGACTTCTCCTTCATGCTGGTGATGTTCGCCTGCATCATTCTGATGTCGATCACGAGCGTGCTCTCTCGTACCTGAGCGCGCGACGCAGCCCCTGTCCACCGGCCCACTTCAGGCACCAACGGTTATGCTTGCACTCGCAAGTTGCGCCCAGGCCGATGCCCGTGGCCACTGACCATCTCAATTTCACGAGGAGTTACCCATGGCACTGACCCCGGATGACGTCGTCACCAAGGAGTTCAGCAACGTTCGCTTCAAGGAGGGCTTCGACCCCGAAGAGGTCGACGACTACCTCGATGAGATCGTCAAGGAGTGGCGCACCACGATCGCGGAGCGCGATGAGCTGAAGGCCCGCGTCGCCGAGCTCGAGCAGCAGCTCGAGGGCGCGCCGGCACAGGCCGCGCCCGCACCCGCACCCGTTCCCGCGCAGGCCGCCCCGGCAGCCGAGGACGCATCGGCCGGCTCAGCGAGCACCAACGCACTCGGCATCCTCGAGCGCGCCCAGCGTCTGCACGACGAGCACGTCGCGGAGGGCCAGGGCGAGGCGGAGCGTCTCGTCGGCGAGGCGAAGACCGAAGCCGATGACATCGTGCGCGGCGCGAAGAAGGAGCGCAACGAGGTTCGCTCCAAGCTCGAGACCGAGCGGAAGACGCTCGAAGAGCGGATCACCGAGCTGCGCACGTTCGAGCGCGACTACCGTCAGGAGCTGCGCGGCTACTTCGAGGGCAAGCTGAAGGACCTCGACACGACGAGCACCTCGTCCTCCGAGACGCCCGTGTCGGCGATCGGTCTCTAAGACTGCCGTCTTGAGCGCTCGCGCACCGATTCGTCCGGCGGCGGCCAGCACCACCATCGCACTTCTTGCGCTGGTCGTGCTGGCCGCCGACCAGTTCAGCAAGCACTTCGTCCTCACTCACCTCGAACCGGGCGTGACGACGCAGATCGCGGGGGAGGCGCTGCAGTTCGTCCTCGTGTTCAACCCGGGGGCCGCCTTCTCGCTCGGCGAGGGCGTCACGTGGATCTTCACGATCGCGATGACGATCGTCGCCGGCGTGATCGTCTACCTCGCGATCCGGCGCGTGCGGTCCAGGCTCTGGGCCGTCGTCCTCGGACTGCTCCTCGGCGGAGTCCTGGGCAACCTCGGCGACCGGCTGTTCCGCGACCCGGGCTTCGCGGTCGGTCACGTCGTCGACTTCATCCTGACGCCGTGGATGTGGTTCTGGACGCCGAACGCGGCGATCTTCAACGTCGCCGACATCTTCATCGTCGGCGGCATGGCGTCTGTCGCCCTGCTGCTGATCATCGGCCTCGAACTCGACGGCACCCGCGTCCGCAAGAAGGGCGACGCGGAGGACGCGAGCGACGGCGACGCCTCCGGTGCGGAGGACGAGGACGACGACAACGCACCGGATGCCGACGATCGGGGTGACGCCGAAGAGCCGGCCATGGACGACGGCGACGAGGGGGACGGCGAAGACGACGCCGTGCCGGAAGTCGACGATGCGCCGGACGCCGGCGAAACCGGCGACGGCGAGAGTGAAGTCTCCCGTGCGGACGACAGCATGGACGAAGGTCGCACGGGTCGCACGACGACCGGGGACGCCTCCTGATGGAGTCTCGGAGCCTGACGGTTCCCGATGAGCTCGACGGTGTGCGCGTGGACGCCGCGCTGGCGAAGCTGCTCGGGTTCTCCCGAACCTTCGCCGCGGACGTCGCGGAGTCGGGGGGCGTGTTCGTCGACGCCCGCGGTGTGCGGAAGTCGGACCGTGTCACCGCCGGGGCGCGTCTTGACGTGGCGTGGACTCCGCGCGAGGAGCCGAAGGCCGTGGCCGAGGTGGTCCCGGAGCTCGGCATCATCTTCCAGGACGAGCATCTCGTCGTCGTCGACAAACCCGTCGGCGTCGCCGCTCACCCTTCTCCCGGCTGGGAGGGACCGACCGTCGTCGGCGCTCTGATGGGGCTGGGTGTCTCCGTTGCGACATCCGGAGCAGCCGAACGGGCGGGCATCGTGCACAGGCTCGACGTGGGCACATCCGGGCTCATGGTCGTCGCGAAGTCGGAGTACGCGTACACCCAGCTCAAGCGCGCCTTCAAGGAGCGCACCGTGGACAAGATCTATCACGCGATCGTGCAGGGGCACCCGGATCCGCTCGTCGGCACCATCGACGCACCCATCGGCCGACACCGCAGCCACTCGTGGAAGTTCGCGGTCATGCCGGACGGCAAGGATTCGGTCACTCACTACGAGACGATCGAGGCGTTTCCCGGGGCATCGCTGCTCGAGATCCACCTCGAGACGGGGCGTACGCACCAGATCCGCGTGCACATGGCGGCGCACCGCCACCCCTGCGTGGGAGATCCGCTGTACGGCTCCGACCCGACGCTGTCCGAGCGGCTCGGCCTCACGCGCCAGTGGCTGCACGCGCACGGCCTCGCGTTCGAGCACCCGGCCACAGGGGACCGGGTCGAGTTCGCGTCCCCCTACCCGCCCGACCTGCAGCACGCCTACGACCTCCTCGCCCGCTGATCGCGCGACCCGCGAGCTGAGTACTTTCGGTCGAGGTGAGTACGTTCGGGGCAGTTCTGGTCGAGCCTGGCGCGGTTGTACTCGTCTCGGCGGCTGGCTAGTCGGCCGCACCTGCGGCGATCCCGCGTCGCAACTCCGCCTCGACGCGGGGCCAGTCGTGCATCACGTCGTAGTAGTCGAAGCGCAGTACGGTGCAGCCGAGGGCAGTCAGGGCTCGATCGTGCCGGATGTCCCGCCGACGCTGTGCCGCATCCTTGTGATAGGCCCAGCCATCGAGTTGCACGACGAGATGCCTGCCGATCAGGAAGTCGACCCTATGGCCGGCGATTCTCACCTGCTGTACGGCCCGAATACCGGCGCGCCGGCAGTTCCACACGAAGGTCGACTCCATACCGGAGTCCGATTGCTCAGAGACCGCTTTCGCGAGATCCTTGGCAGCGCGGGAACGCCACGGTATCCGTCGCAGCTGTTGGGGTGTGACGCGCCGGCGATTGGTAGCCGATTCCCACACGCAGAAAGCATCCCGCTTCGGAAGACACGAAGCGACGTTTGCCAATACGTTCTCGATTTCGTCGAGCAGGGAGCGCGGCCGACGAGCCGTGACCGGATGCGAACGGTGGCAGACGCTCGATTCTGATGTGCTGCCTGTGTGCGGCGGCACCGCCAGATGGACCTGCGTCGGCAGTCCCTTCGGGAGCCAGAGGTCGAGCCGAGCCAGCGCCGAGACGCACGAGACCACTCCGCCGAGTGCTGCCGCTGTCCGCAGGTCGTCGCCGATGCTCGGCAGGAGCAGCCACTGCCTGCGCAGCAGCTCTATGCCTTCCTTGCGTCGAGCCGCGAGTATCCGATCGGCGCTCCAGCCTGCATCGATCAGGTCAGCTCGGTGCAACCAGCCACCGCGCCTTTCGAGTTCTGCGCACAGCTCCATGTCGATCCTCCGTTCCGGATGGGGACGTCATGAGTCTTGGTACTGGAGAGCAGCGCACACAACGGGCAACTGCGGGTTGTGGACGGAAAGCCACGCGAACTCGGGGGTGTGGGTGGAAGGAGGCCACGCACATTCGCTTGAGGCCGTGTGCGAGACACGTGTCACGGAGCGCGAGCGAGGAAGCTGCGGCTCGATCGCGTCCCCGCTGCGACATGAGTATGACCGCGCGATATGAGTACGATGGCGGCGAGAACGTGGGATTCTCGCCGCCATCGTACTCATCTCGGCGACCGAGCATGGGAGCCTTGCTCTGCCGGACGCGCGGGCACGGTGCGGGGTGCAGGACGGAGCGCCGGGCACACTGAACGCATGGTGATCGAGGTGCGGGCAGCGACCGAGTTCGACGACGTGGCGGCGCTCGTCGGGCCCAAGAAGCCGACGAGCAACGTGTGCTTCTGCCTGAGCTACCGCATCGGCAGCAAGGAGAACCAGGCGCTGCGCGGACAGGCGCGCGCCGACCGAGTGCGGGAACTGTGCGAGCACGATCCGCCGCCTGGCGTCATCGCCTATCTCGATGGCGAACCGGTGGGCTGGGCGGCGCTGCACCCGCGCAGAGACACCAGCTTCGCCCGCAACCGCCTCATCCCGCATGTCGACGAACTCGACGTCTGGTCGCTGTGGTGCTTCCGTGTGCGGCCGGGCCACCGCAAGCAGGGGATTCAGCACCACCTCATCTCTGGCGCAGTGTCGTACGCCCGCGAGCGCGGCGCGCCGGCTGTTGAGGGGTACCCCGTCGACAACCGCGGTGAGCACGTCGACCTGACGATGGCGTACGTCGGCACGAAGGCGCTGTTCGAGGGCGCGGGCTTCACACAGGCGGCCGAGACCGGATCTGTGCTGAACGGATTCCCGCGTGTGCTGATGCGACGGACACTTTCGCAGAAGTCGTGAACCGGATCGGCGCGGGCGTGCAATACCCGATATGAGCACTGACAGCGAAGACATCGCGGCACCGCTCGAAGCCTCGGCGCGAATCGCGGCGATCTTCGGGCGGCATGCGCGGGCGGTCGGCGGAGATGTGCGTCGGTGATTGGTCGGCGACGGTGTGGACGCTGTGCTCAGCGAGGCATTCCTGGTTGCCCTCCGCAGGCGTGGTTCGTTCGGACAGTCGAGCGACTCGGCCAGGCGGTGGCTGCTCGGTATCGCGACACGCGTGATGAAGCGGCGCCGCGCGTCAGGCGCTGCTGCGCGAGATGGCGATGGCAGCAGTTGGCGCTGAGCGGAGGCGTGCGCCCGCAGCGCGGGGCGCTTGGCTAGAGCATCGGCATGGGCGGACTCGTCGCAGGAGCGGCGACAGCAGCACTGGTGGTCGGTGCCGTTCCGGCGCCCGTCGATGCACCGGATGCGGCAGCCGCCGAGGCTCTGAACGCTGCCGCCGAGGCTGCGATCAGCGTCGATGTGCTGGAACCGGCACGGGGCCGATCATCCGGATGATGCGAACGGCGGAACAGACTCTGGGATGGCACTCCAGACGCCGTCGCAAGCGCCAGCCGAGCTTCCTCCACCCGCTGATTGAGTGCGGGCCGCGCGACGGTATCGTTCACTCGTCGCGCGACCGCTCTCGCAGAATCGGACCAACGTCATTCGGCTCAGAAATCCCGCGGGGCGCGGCTTCAGAGGCGCGACCCGCCTGTCTGCGCGCTCAGGCGCAATTGCCGGTGGAGTCCACTCAGCCGACGAGCCGGATCACCCAGTCGGCGGGGGAAACGGAGCGGGACCGGCGAGTCTGAGACGATGAGGCGATGGCAGGTTCTCTCGTCTCGCCCCGCGCGGCGGCGGTGCTGTGGTCGGCCGTCGGCGGCGCGGCCGCCCTGGTCACGGCGCCGGGGCTGATCTGGCTGTTGCGGGACCGGCTGCACGTGAGGTGCAGCACGGGTGCACCGGGAACGGAAGGCTACGGCACCTGGGTGTGCGCTGACGGCATCGGCTACATTCTGCCCGGCATCGCGGTGGGAGGCGGCGTGATGATGCTCGTCGTCGTTGCGATGATCATCAGCGGCGTCGTCAGTCGCGACCGCGTCCGGGCCGTGCTTCTCGTCGTGTTCGCCGGCGCAGCTATGGCGTGGGGGAACATACTGATCGCCTACGGCTCGGCGAACCTCGTGCACGGGCGGGCCGCGGGCATCTCCGGCATCGAGACCTGGTTCGATGCAATGGGAGTGGCGGTGCTCTGCCAAGCCGTCTCTCTCGCATCGGCGATCGCGTCTTTCTTCGTCGGGGCGCGTGCTGCTCGTATCGCAGCCTGGGTCGCCGTCGTCCTGGCATGCCTCGGAGCTGTCGTTCAGCCGGGGCTCGCGGTC
This sequence comes from Microbacterium sp. JB110, assembly GCF_003335195.1. Lineage (NCBI taxonomy): Bacteria > Bacillati > Actinomycetota > Actinomycetes > Micrococcales > Microbacteriaceae > Microbacterium > Microbacterium sp. JB110. Next base: position 111,726 of record NZ_QPGM01000001.1, read on the forward strand.
ACCGCCGCACCAGGTGCGTTTCTCCTGATGGGCGCTGCGTGCCAGCCGCCGATGCGGGACTCGGTCGTGGGTCGGCGCGGGGGTGAGCACACGCCCGGTTGAGCGCGGTCACGCGAAAACCGGCCGGATGCGGGTGGAACGTCCTCGTTCGGGACGGCCGTACTCGCCCCAGCGGCGTCCGCGGCGGTACACACCCAGGCGCGCACCGCTGTGAGCGCCGCCGGTTCCCGGGGCCTCCCGCAACGTCGGCCCGCCACGGGAGCGCGACACGGCGGGGCGGAATGTCCGTGGGTGAATTTAGACTCGGGATATGGCTTCCGACGACTTCGTCCACCTGCACGTGCACAGCGAGTACTCGATGCTCGACGGGGCGGCGAAACTCGGGAACATGACCCAGGCGGCGGCTGATCTGGGGCAGAGCGCCATCGCCGTCACCGACCACGGCAACACGTTCGCCGCGTTCGAGTTCTACAACGCGGCGAAGGCCGCAGGGGTCAAACCGATCATCGGCCTCGAGGCCTACATCACGCCGGGCACACAGCGCAGCGAGCGCTCGCGGGTGTCGTGGGGCTCGCCCGATCAGAAGAGCGACGACGTCTCTGGCGGCGGCGCCTACACCCACATGACGATGTGGGCCGAGAACAACGAGGGCATGCACAACCTGTTCCGCCTCAGCTCGCTGTCGAGCATCGAGGGGTACTACTTCAAGCCGCGCGCCGATCGTGAGCTCCTCGAGACGTACGGCAAGGGCATCATCGCCACCACGGGTTGCCCGTCCGGCGAGATCCAGACGCGGCTGCGACTCGGCCAGTACGACGAGGCGCGACAGGCGGCGGCCGACTACCGGGACATCTTCGGCAAGGAGAACTACTTCACCGAGATCATGGAGCACGGTCTCTCCATCGAGCGGCGAGTTCGCGAAGACCTGATCAGGCTCTCCAAAGACCTGAACATCCCGCTGCTCGCCACCAACGACTCCCACTACACCTATCAGCATGAGGCCGACGCGCACGAGGCCCTGCTGTGCGTGCAGTCCGGGTCCACGATGGACAACCCGAACCGCTTCAAACTCGACGGTGACGGCTACTACATCAAGTCGGCGCGGGAGATGCGTCAGCTGTTCAACGAGCATCCAGAGGCCTGCGACAACACACTGCTCATCGCCGAGCGCTGCAACATCGAGTTCGACACCGAGGCGAACTACATGCCGCGATTCCCCGTCCCGGATGGGGAGACGGAGGAGAGCTGGTTCATCAAAGAGGTCGAGAAGGGGCTGCACTACCGCTACCCGAACGGCATCACGGATGACGTGCGCAAGCGCGCGGAGTACGAGATCGGCATCATCACCCAGATGAAGTTCCCCGGCTACTTCCTCGTGGTCGCCGACTTCATCAACTGGTCGAAGAACAACGACATCCGTGTCGGCCCCGGGCGAGGCTCCGGCGCGGGTTCGATGGTCGCGTATGCGATGCGCATCACCGACCTCGATCCACTTGAGCACGGCCTGATCTTCGAGCGGTTCCTCAACCCGGACCGCGTCTCCATGCCCGACTTCGACGTCGACTTCGATGACCGGCGCCGCGGCGAGGTCATCGACTACGTGACGGAGAAGTACGGCGATGAGCGCGTCGCGCAGATCGTCACCTACGGCACGATCAAGTCGAAGCAGGCGCTGAAGGACTCCAGCCGAGTGCTCGGCTTCCCGTTCAGCATGGGGGAGCGGCTCACGAAGGCGATGCCGCCGCCCGTGATGGGCAAGGACATGCCGCTGAGCGGCATGTTCGATCCGGATCACGGTCGCTATAAAGAAGCGAGTGAGTTCCGCTCGCTCATCGAGACCGACCCGGAAGCGAAGACGGTCTTCGACCGCGCCATCGGGCTCGAAGGGCTGAAACGCCAGTGGGGCGTGCACGCCGCCGGTGTGATCATGTCCTCCGATCCGCTGATCGACATCATCCCGATCATGAAGCGCGAGCAGGACGGGCAGATCGTCACCCAGTTCGACTACCCGGCCTGTGAGTCGCTCGGCCTGATCAAGATGGACTTCTTGGGGCTCCGCAACCTCACCATCATCTCGGACGCCCTCGACAACGTGCGCACCAACCGCGGCGTCGACATCGACCTCGAGACCCTCACCCTCGACGACAAGGACGCGTACGAGCTGCTCGCTCGCGGCGACACCCTCGGCGTCTTCCAGCTCGACGGCGGCCCGATGCGCAGCCTGCTGCGCCTGATGAAGCCCGACAACTTCGAGGACATCTCAGCCGTCATCGCGCTGTACCGACCAGGCCCGATGGGCGCGAACTCCCACACGAACTACGCGCTGCGGAAGAACGGTGAGCAGGAGATCAGCCCGATCCATCCCGAGCTCGAGGAGCCGCTCAGGGAGATCCTCGACACGTCATACGGCCTCATCATCTACCAGGAGCAGGTGATGGCGATCGCACAGAAGGTCGCCGGGTTCAGTCTCGGGCAGGCAGACATCCTGCGTCGCGCGATGGGAAAGAAGAAGAAGTCGGAGCTCGACAAGCAATACGTCGGCTTCGCCGAGGGGATGAAGAGTCGCGGCTTCGGGGAGGGGGCGATCAAGGCCCTGTGGGAGATCCTGCTCCCGTTCTCCGACTACGCGTTCAACAAGGCCCACTCGGCTGCGTACGGCGTGGTGTCGTACTGGACGGCCTACCTCAAGGCGCACTATCCGGCCGAGTACATGGCCGCGCTGCTCACCAGCGTCGGCGACTCGCGCGACAAGCTCGCGATGTACCTCAATGAGTGCAGGCGCATGGGCATCAACGTGCTGCCGCCGGACGTCTCCGAGTCGATCCTCTTCTTCGCCGCCGTCGGGGAGGACATCCGCTTCGGCCTCGGCGCCGTGCGCAACGTCGGCTCGAACGTCGTCGACGGGATCGTCTCGGCGCGCGCCGACGGGCCGTACGCGAGCTTCCACGACTTCCTGAAACGCGTCCCCGCGCACGCGGCGAACAAGCGCACCGTCGAGTCGCTGATCAAGGCGGGCGCGTTCGACACGATGGGTGCCACGCGGCGTGCCCTGGTGGAGATCCACGAGGATGCCGTCGAACAGGCGGTGCTCGACAAGCGGCGCGAGGCGCAGGGCGAGGTCGGCTTCGACTTCGACAGCCTGTGGGACGAGCCTCAGGAAGTGCAGAAGGTCCCGGAGCGCCCCGAGTACACGAAGAAGGACAAGCTCGCTTTCGAGCGCGACATGCTCGGGCTGTACGTCTCGGATCACCCGCTCGCCGGTCTCGAGGTGCCGCTCGCCAAGCACCGCAGCATCACGATCGCCGACCTGCTCGGATCGGAATCGCTCGACGACGGCGACCAGGTCACCGTCTCCGGTCTCGTCACGAGCGCCCAGCACAGGGTGGCGAAGGCGAGTGGAAATCCGTACGGCATGGTCACGGTCGAGGACTTCGAAGCCGAGGTCACCGTGATGTTCATGGGGAAGACCTATCAGGAGTTCCAGCCGATTCTGCAGCAGGACTCGATTCTCGTCGTCCGCGGGCGGGTGTCGCGCCGCGACGATGGGCTGAACCTGCACGCGCAGTCGGCGTTCTCGCCCGACCTGGGGGCGATGGACACGGCGGGTCCCATCACTCTTCTTCTGCCGGAGCAGCGTGCCACGGAGCGGGTCGTGAAGGACCTCGCCGACGTGCTGAAGCGACACACAGGAGACACAGAGGTGCGACTGAAGATGCACAGAGGACGATCGGCGAAGGTGTTCGAAGTGCCGATCCCCGTCACCGTCACCGCCGATCTCTTCGGCGACCTGAAGTCGCTCCTCGGGCCGCAGTGCCTGGGCTGAGGCGACGGCGCGCGGGCGGCCGTCACACAGAACGAACACAGAAGACGGCCGTGATCCGGGCAGTAGGATCGAAGTAACCACGACCGTGCAAGCAATGCTCACGCGAGCAGTAAGAGGGGACGTCAGTCGTGTCCGACAACACAAACGGCCAGCAGGCCTGGGAGCCGAGCGGCCAGCCGCAGCAGGGCGCTCCCAATCCGCAGCCCCCCGCGGGCGACCCGCGGCCGCCGGCACCTGCGCCGGCACGAGAGAGCTTCATCCCGGAACAGCCGATGTCGAATACGACCGATGAACCGGATGGTGATCGCGGCCACGGCGGCGTCCCCGCGATCTGGGTGTTCTCGCTGCGGGAGCTGATTCTTGCGGGTGTCGGCGTCGTCTCGATCGTCTTCTCGTTCTTCTCGATCTACTCGCTGACAGGTGCGTCAGCAGGTTTCGGCATGGAGCTGCCGTCGTATTTCCCGGTCTGGGGACAGGGAATCGCCGCGATCGCCGCATCGGTCGCCATGGTCGCAGCTACCGCGCTGATCGTGCTGCGTCGCCTCGTGCCGGCACTCACGACACTCAAGATCGGTTCGCTGAGCATCGACCAGTTCGCATCGGTTGCGTTCGTGTCGTACGCCGTCGTCTACTGGAGCGCCGTCTTCTCGGCGCTCGGCACCGGTTCAATGATGGGCGGCGTCGGCGTCACCTGGATGGCCTGGGTCGCCGCCGTGGTCGCACTTGCCGGCGTGTTCTTCACGGTCGTCGCTCCGTTCGTTCCGCCGTTCCGAGCTGACTTCGACGGTCGCGAGGAGACACAGGCGACGAGAGCGGCGAGGCCCGCGCTCACGCTGATCCAGCGCCCGCGGGCGCCGAAGCCCGCACCGCAGCAGGCGCCGTGGCAGCAGCAGGGCCAGCAGGCGTACGGCCAGCAGCCCGCACCGTTCGGCCAGCAGGCGCCCTATGGTCAGCAGCCGCCCCACGCGCAGCCGCCGTACGGGCAGAGCCCGTATGGCCAGCAGCCCCCGGCCTACGGTCAGCAGAACGCCTACGGACCGCAGGGCGGCTACCCGCAGCAGCCCGTGCCGTACGCACCGCAGCCAGACCCGTCGTCGTCGTTCGCTCCGCAGCAGCCTCCCGCCTATGGCGCTCCTGCTGCGCCGTACGAGTACCAGGGTCAGGCCTCTGGCGCTGAGGAAGCTGCGCAGGCGCCGACTGCCGACGCGCAGTCGCCTGCCTATGGCGCTCCTGCTGCGCCGTACGAGTACCAGGGTCAGGCCTCTGGCGCCGAGGATGCCGCGCAGGCGCCGACCGCCGACGCGCACGCTCCTGCCTCCGGTGCTCCTGCTGCGCCGTACGAGTACCCGCCCCAGGAACCCGTCGCCGATCCGTTCGGCCCGCCGGCAGCCGCACCCGCCATCGATTTCGGTGAGCCGTCGGCAGACCACGCTCCCGCAGGGGACAGTGCTCCGGCAGATGGAACCGAGCACGGCGCCGCGGCTTCCGACGGCACGACCGCCGCGGCCGAGGTCGCCTCCGACGCCGACGAGTCAGCAGGAGAGGCCGACGACGTCGCCACGCGCGCGCTGCAGGTGCCGACCTCTGCCGACGTCTCGACACAGGACGAGGAGATCACAACCGACACCGAACAGGTGACGGGGCAGCCCGCCCGCTCGGCGCTCGACCACAGCGCAGCCGGCGTCGACTTCGGCGGCGCCCTCGCCAGCGATGGCGAGGAGCAGCCGGGGCAGGGGTACCGGCGCACCGGTTCGATCCCCGTGCCGGACGAGGCAGACGCCGCGGCGGTCGACTCAGAACTCGACGGCGACACCGTCCTGCGCGTGCCGGCCGATGTTCAGGACGCCCGCGATTCTGACCGTCACGACGACGAGGATTCGGCCGAGGGTCAGCGCGTCGACCCAGGCTCCCTCCCGGTGACGAACGCACAGCCGTTCTGGGCACTCGCGCCGGTCGAGCGTGACGTCGTCGACGCCGCCGGCGGTCCGCTGTTCCGCATCGGCCCCACGGCGTGGGCGCTGGTGCTGGAGGAGCGCGGCGAGGTATTCGTCGTCCGCGACGACAACGGCAGGGTCGGCTACCTGCACGACACCACGGGCGTCACCCGCGGCTGAGAAGAGAACCATACGAACATGCGCACGATCGACCTGCGCGGGCGCGAGCTGACGCCCGCGGAACTGCTCGCCGCCGTGCCGCGCGCGAACGCGGCACGGCAGGCGGCGCTCGAGGCGGCGACCGACATCGTCGCCGATGTCCGCGCCAGGGGCGAGGCGTCCCTGCGCGAACAGGCGGAGAGGTTCGACGGTGCGACGGACCACGCCATCCGCGTGCCCTCGGAGCAGCTCACTGAGGCACTCGCGGGCCTCGCCTCGCCGATCCGCGACGCACTGGAAGAGACGATCCGTCGTGTGCGTGAGGCATCCGCGGCCCAGATCCCCCCGGCCAGGACGACCACTCTCGCCGACGGCGCGCGTGTGACGCAGCGTTGGCAGCCGGTCGCACGCGTGGGCGTCTATGTGCCAGGCGGCAAGGCGGTGTACCCGTCGAGCGTCGTCATGAATGTCGTGCCTGCTCAGGTCGCCGGCGTCGCCTCGGTCGCACTCGCATCGCCGCCGCAGTCCGAGCACGACGGTCGCGTGCACCCGACGATCCTCGCAGCGGCCGCGCTGCTCGGCATCGACGAGGTCTACGCGATGGGAGGCGCAGGAGCGATCGGCGCGTTCGCCTACGGCGTCGACGAGCTCGGCCTCGATCCGGTCGATGTCGTCACCGGGCCAGGCAACAACTTCGTCGCATCGGCCAAGCGGGCCGTCGCCGGCGTCGTCGGCACGGACGCGGAGGCGGGAGCGACGGAGATCCTGATCTCGGCGGACGACACAGCCGATGCCCGGCACGTCGCCTACGACCTGGTCAGCCAGGCGGAGCATGACGAGCAGGCCTCAGCTGTGCTCGTGACGAGCTCGCTCACCCTCGCTGAAGCGGTCGCCGCCGAGGTCGAACGCGTTGCGGCTGCGACCAGGCATGCCGAGCGCGTCGCCACTGCGCTGGCGGGGGAGCAGTCCGCGATCGTGCTCGTCGACGACGCATCCGCGGCCGAAGCGTTCAGCAACGCGTACGCGCCGGAGCACCTCGAACTCCACCTCGCCGACGCCGCAGACGCGTCGCCCCGCTACACCAGCGCCGGCGCGGTGTTCGTCGGGACCCACAGCCCTGTCAGCCTCGGCGACTACCTCGCCGGATCGAACCACGTGCTCCCGACCGGAGGCCAGGCGCGCTACGCGGCGGGCCTCGGCGCCGCCACGTTCCTGCGATCGCAGCAGGTCATCGAATACTCGCGCGAGGCGCTCGAAGCCGTCAGGGACGGCATCGTCGCCCTGTCCGAAGCAGAGGCCCTCCCCGCGCACGGCGAGGCCGTCACGGCGCGGTTCGCCTGATGCACTGCCCGTTCTGCCGCCACGGCGACTCCCGCGTCATCGACTCGCGTACGAGCGACGACGGCCTGTCCATCCGGCGCAGGCGTCAGTGCCCCGAATGCGGGAAGCGCTTCTCCACGGTCGAGACCTCCAGTCTGAACGTGATCAAACGATCCGGCGCCGTCGAACCGTTCAGCCGTGACAAGGTCGTGCTCGGTGTGCGCAAGGCCTGCCAGGGTCGTCCTGTCACCGACGCGGACCTCGCCGTGCTCGCGCAGAAGGTCGAGGAGGCGGTGCGTCAGACCGGCCTCAGCCAGATCGACGCCAACGAGATCGGTCTGGCGACCCTCGGCCCGCTGCGTGAGCTCGACGAGGTGGCCTACCTCCGCTTCGCCAGCGTCTACCAGGCGTTCGAGTCGCTCGAAGACTTCGAATCGGCCATCGCCTCGCTCCGCGCCGATCACGCGGTCGCGGCGCCGATCGATTCGGCGACGGACCAGAAGGATTGAGAATGTACCCGCTGCTGTTCCGCACCGTGCTCACCCGCTTCGATCCTGAGGTCGCCCACCACCTCGGAATGGCAGTCATCCGCCTCGCAGGGCTCAGGCCGCTCGCGCCGATCGTGCGCGCCGTGACGAAGCCCGACTCGTCGCTTGCGGTGACCACGCTCGGGCTCACGTTCCCGAGTCCGTTCGGCGTCGCCGCGGGCTTCGACAAGAACGCCGTCGGTGTTCGCGGCCTCGACGCGCTCGGCTTCGGCCACATCGAGGCGGGCACCGTCACGGCGATCCCGCAGGACGGCAACCCCAAGCCCCGACTGTTCCGCCTCGTGCGCGATCGCGCCGTCATCAACCGGATGGGCTTCAACAATCGCGGCGCGAAGGCCGCGGCCAAGCGCCTGGCGAAGATGCGGCGCGGGGGAGCCGTCGTCGGTGCCAACATCGGCAAGAGCCGTGTCGTCGATGTCGCTGACGCCACGGACGACTACGTCGCCAGCGCGACGATGCTCGCACCGCTCGCCGACTATCTTGCGGTGAACGTCTCGTCGCCGAACACTCCTGGCCTGCGCGGTCTGCAGGCGATCGAGACGCTGACGCCGCTGCTCACGGCTGTGCGCGAGGCGGCCGGTGCCACCCCGCTTCTGGTGAAGATCGCACCCGACCTGCCGGATGACGAGATCGCCGGTGTCGCGACGATGGCCAAGGATCTCGGCCTGGCCGGCATCATCGCCACCAACACGACCATCTCCCGAGACGGTCTCACCGCCGATCTGGCCACGATCTCCGCCGCCGGCGCCGGCGGTCTCTCCGGCGCGCCCCTGCGTGAACGCTCTCTCGAGGTGCTCCGGATCATCCGGGCCGAGGTGCCTGACCCTGAGTTCTGCGTGATCTCGGTCGGCGGCGTCGAGACCGCCGACGACGTGCAGGAGCGGCTCGATGCGGGGGCGACCCTCGTGCAGGGCTACACGGCGTTCCTCTATCGTGGCCCGTTCTGGGCGCGACAGATCAACCGCGGCCTGATACGGGGCCGCTGACGCGAACCGGCCTCGCTCATCCGGATCGTGCCGGATGAGCGAGGCCGGATGCGCGTGCCGCTACTTCGGTGCGCCGCCGACGCGCACCTGCGGCTTCGGCAGGCGCATGAAGCGCATCTGCATCGAGCGCATCGCCGCGTACCAGCCGAGACCCTTCTCACGCTTGTCCTCGCCGAACTTCTCGCCGGCGCGCTTCTTCACACTGCGCGACAGGATGAACATATCGCCGACGGTGAACAGCACGAACACCCACAGGCCGACCATGCCGTAGAACTGGAACGCGTACGGCAGGAACATCGTCGCGACCAGGATCACGATCAGCGCAGGCATCAGCAGCTCGCCGAGATGCCACCGTGAGTCGGTGAAGTCGCGCACCCAGCGGCGCTGCGGCCCTCTGTCGCGCGGCTGGAGGAACTTCTCCTCGCCATTGGCCTGTCCGAGGCGGGCGCGATCCTGGCGGGCGCGAAGGTCAGCTTTAGCGCGTCTGCGGGCCTCCTTCGTGTTGGCGACGAGCGGACGGCGATTGGCCGCCTCGCGCTCGGCGCGCGTCGGAGTGGGGCGTCCCTTGCCGACGGTCGGCGTCGACGCGTCGTTGTCGCTGGGAGCGGGGGTCTTTGCCACGGCGGAGCACCTCGATAAGTCGTTGCGGTTCGCGCCCTAGGATACCCGCATGACCTTCGCAGAAGATCCGGATCAGAATCTCGCCGACGTCGCGGAAGGGGGAATCGCGAACGCGCTGGCCGATCTCGGCCGCCTCGTGCGCATCCCCGGCATCGCGTGGCCGTCCTTCGACCAGGATCAGCTCGGGCGCAGCGCGGAGGCGGTGGCGCAGCTCGCCCGCGACACCGCTGTCTTCGACGAGGTGCGCATCCATCGCGCGGAGGTTCCGGGCACCGACGACCTCGGTCAGCCGGGTGTGCTGGCCACGCGCAGGGCGCGAAACGGCAGGCCGACGGTGATGCTCTACGCCCACCACGATGTGCAGCCCCCTGGCGACGACGCGCTCTGGCAGACGCCGCCGTTCGAGCCGACCGTGCGCGACGGGCGCCTGTACGGTCGCGGCGCCGCTGACGACAAGGCGGGCGTCATGACGCACATCGCCTCGCTGCGGGCGCTGCACGAGAAGATCGGCGACGACCTCGACCTGGGCATCGTGCTGTTCATCGAGGGCGAGGAGGAGTTCGGCTCGCGTTCGTTCACGCAGTTCATGGACGACAACGCGGACGAGATGCGCTCCGACGTGATCGTCGTGGCCGACTCAGGCAACTGGGACTCGGCCACGCCCGCCGTCACCGTGTCGCTGCGTGGCAACGCCACGTTCCACCTGACCGTGCGCACGCTCGCCCACGCATCGCACTCCGGCATGTTCGGCGGCGCGGTGCCCGATGCCATGCTCGCCACCATCAAGCTGCTGTCGACGCTGTGGCACGACGACGGCTCGGTCGCCGTCGAGGGCCTTGCCATACGTGATGCCGACACTCCCGAGTACGACGAGTCGACGCTGCGGGACGAAGCAGGACTCCTCGACGGCGTCAGCCCCATGGGGAACGGCACCATCCTCTCCCGCATCTGGAACAAACCGGCCATCACCGTCACGGGGATCGACCACACGCCAGTGCATGCGGCGAGCAACACCCTCGCGCCGGAGATCACCGTCGTCGTCAGCGCTCGTGTCGCACCAGGCCAGAGCTCGCGGGAGGCCTACGAGGCCATCCGCTCCCACCTGGAGCAGCGCGCACCGTTCGGCGCTGAGCTCACCTTCAGTGAGGTCGACAACGGCGACGGCTTCCTCGTCGACACGTCGGGATGGGCGGTGACCGCGGCACGCGAGGCGATGCGAGACGGATACGGCACGGAGCCCGTCGACTACGGCGTCGGCGGCTCCATACCGTTCGTCGCCGACCTCGTCGAGCGCTATCCGGGGGTGCAGATCCTCGTCACGGGCATCGAGGATCCGCACTCGCGGGCGCACAGTCCGAACGAGTCCCTGCACCTCGACACGTTCCGCCACGCGATCGTGTCGGAGACGCTGCTGCTGGGGCGGATGAATCAGCGCGAGGGCTGAGACGACATCCGGATGCCGCGTCCGACGGGCGAGAAACGCCGCGAGCGGGACGGAAACGTGCCTGAAGCGCCGAATCGACGTCTACAATCGGTAGAAGGCCGATGTGCGTTCCCGCGCAAGGGCGAAACCTGGAGTGAGAAGGAGACGGCATGAGTGACACCCTGACGATCAACGCCGAGACCCGCGCACACGGCGTGAGCCTCACGGATACCGCCGCCGCCAAGGTGAAGAGCCTGCTCGAACAGGAAGGGCGCGACGACCTGCGCCTCCGCGTCGCCGTGCAGCCGGGCGGATGCTCCGGCCTGATCTACCAGCTGTACTTCGACGAACGCCAGCTCGAGGGTGACGAGACCGTCGACTTCGATGGCGTCGAGGTCATCGTCGACAATATGTCGGTGCCGTATCTCGACGGTGCCGCCATCGACTTCAAGGACACGATCAGTGAGCAGGGCTTCACGATCGACAACCCGAACGCCGGCGGCTCCTGCGCCTGCGGCGACAGCTTCCACTGATCCACGAGCGAACGGCCCCGCAGCTCCCGTATGCGGGGCCGTTCGCTGTGCGGCACCACCGGAGCACCGCGCCACACGCTGGGAGTGTGGCCTGAATCCGGTGAGCAAGTGCCGTAGACTGATTCCGCTCCATTCACGTTCGAAAGGTGAAGTACGTGCCGTCGAAACGCCGCCTCCGTTGGGCCGCGATACCTATCGCCGTTGCCTCTCTCGTCGCCCTCGTGGGCTGCACCCCGACGGAACTGCACGGGTACCTCCCCGGCTTCACCGAAGAAGGCACCCCCGCGACCAACCAGACCGACGGCATCGCCGCGCTCTGGACGGGCTCGTGGATCGCCGCTCTGGTCGTGGGCATCATCACCTGGGGCCTGATGCTCTGGGCGATGGTCGTGTACCGCCGCCGCAAGGGACAGACCGGTCTGCCCGTGCAGCTGCGCTACAACATGCCGATCGAGATCTTCTTCACGACGGTGCCGCTGATCCTGGTGATCGGACTGTTCGCCTTCACCGCTCGCGAGCAGACGAAGATCGAGGAGCCGTGGGCAGAGCCCGACGTGCACATCACCGCGATCGCGAAGCAGTGGGCATGGGACTTCCAGTACGACGGCGACCAGGAGGACAACTCCGACGCCGTGTGGACGATGGGCATCCAAGCCCAGGTCGATGACGACGGCGACGTCGACGAGAACAAGCTCCCCAGGCTCGTGCTGCCGGTGGACAAGAAGGTCACCATCGACCTGCAGTCCCGCGACGTGATCCACTCCTTCTGGATCATCGACTTCCTCTACAAGAAGGACATGTACCAGGGACACGACAACTCGTGGTCGTTCATCCCCACCCGTGAGGGCACCTACCAGGGCAAGTGCGCCGAGCTGTGCGGTGAATACCACTCCGCGATGCTCTTCGAGGTCGACGTGGTCAGCAATGCCGAATACGAGTCGTACCTCGACGACCTCGAGGGCGATGGTCAGACGGGCGACATCAACGACGCCTACGACCGCCTGCAGAACCTCCCGGGCACCACTGGTGCCGAGGCAGAAGAAGAGGGGCACTGAGCGCTATGACATCGACTGTGCAGGAGCAGCGCCCGGCGATGCCGGCGCGTCAGGCGGCATTGCTCAGCGGGAACAGCACCCACCGCAAGGGCAACATCATCGTCAGCTGGATCACATCCACTGACCACAAGACGATCGGGTACATGTACCTGATCACCTCGGTGCTGTTCTTCATGCTCGGCGGTGTGATGGCGCTGATCATCCGCGCCGAGCTGTTCGCACCGGGCCTGCAGGTGGTCCCGACCCACGAACAGTACAACCAGCTGTTCACGATGCACGGCACGATCATGCTGCTGATATTCGCGACGCCGCTGTTCGCAGGTTTCGCCAACGTGATACTGCCGCTGCAGATCGGTGCACCCGATGTGGCGTTCCCTCGACTGAACGCGTTCGCCTTCTGGCTGTTCACCTTCGGTTCGATCATCACGGTGGCCGGCTTCCTCACCCCGCAGGGCGCGGCCTCCTTCGGCTGGTTCGCCTATCAGCCGCTCGCCAACGCCTCGTTCTCGCCGGGTGTCGGCGGCAACCTGTGGATGATGGGTCTCGGCATCTCCGGATTCGGCACCATCTTCGGCGCGGTGAACTTCATCACCACGATCATCACGATGCGCGCACCCGGCATGACGATGTGGCGCATGTCGATCTTCAGCTGGAACACGCTCGTGACCAGCCTGCTGATCCTGATCGCGTTCCCGGTCCTCGCAGCCGCGCTGCTCGCCGCGGCCAGCGACCGCATCCTCGGCTCCCATGTGTACGACCCGGCCAACGGCGGTGTGCTGCTGTGGCAGCACCTGTTCTGGTTCTTCGGACACCCAGAGGTGTACATCATCGCGCTGCCGTTCTTCGGCATCGTCTCCGAGATCTTCCCGGTGTTCAGCCGCAAGCCGATCTTCGGCTACAAGACCCTCGTGTACGCGACGATCGCCATCGCGGCGCTGTCGGTGTCGGTGTGGGCTCACCACATGTACGTCACCGGTGCGGTGCTGCTGCCGTTCTTCGCGCTGATGACGATGCTGATCGCCGTTCCCACGGGCGTGAAGATCTTCAACTGGATCGGAACGATGTGGCGAGGGTCGCTCACCTTCGAGACGCCGATGCTGTTCTCACTCGGCTTCCTGGTCTCCTTCGTCTTCGGCGGTCTCACCGGAGTCATCCTGTCGGCGCCGCCGCTGGACTTCCACGTGTCGGATTCGTACTTCGTCGTGGCCCACTTCCACTATGTGGTGTTCGGAACCGTCGTATTCGCGATGTTCGCCGGCTTCTACTTCTGGTGGCCGAAGTGGACGGGGAAGATGCTCAACGAGCGTCTCGGCTACGTGCACTTCTGGATGCTGTTCATCGGCTTCCACATGACGTTCCTCATCCAGCACTGGCTGGGTGTCGACGGCATGCCTCGCCGCTACGCCGACTACTCGGCGGCAGACGGCTGGGCGTGGGGCAACGAGCTCTCCACCGTCGGTGCCATGATTCTCGGCGCGTCGATGATCCCCTTCCTGCTGAACGTGTGGGTCACCGCCCGCAAGGCGAAGAAGGTCACAGTCGACGACCCGTGGGGCTTCGGCGGATCGCTCGAATGGGCGACCAGCTGCCCGCCGCCGCGGCACAACTTCACGTCGATCCCGCGCATCCGGTCGGAGCGCCCCGCGTTCGACCTGAACCACGGCCCCGTCGTCGAGGTGGGTGTCGGGCCGGCGAAGGATGCTCCGGATGTCCCAGTGAAGGACGTCGCAGACGGAGAGGTGAAGTAGAGCCATGAAATCCAACGTTGTCATCTGGTGGATCCTCGCGGTCTTCTTCCTGATCTGCACCGTCGTCTACGCCGGCTGGGGAATCCTCAGTCACCTCGACGCCGTTCAGGCGGGGGAGCGCACGTGGAACGAAGCCGTCGAGTGGCCGGGCGCGATCGCTCTGCTGTTCAGCACCTTCATGTCGGCGATGATCGCCTTCTTCATCCAGAAGTGGCACGCGAGCCAGAAGGGCCTTGAGCTCGCGGCGGACCGCCTCGACGCCGACATCGACGACGACGACCCCGAGATGGGCGAGTTCAGCCCGTGGTCCTGGTGGCCGCTCGTCCTCAGCGGAGCCGTCGCCCTCGGCGCGCTCGGCCTCGCCGTCGGCACCTTCCTGATCCCGCTCGCGGCCGGCCTGCTGGTCGTCGCACTGGTGGGGTGGACCTATGAGTACTACCGAGGAAACTTCGCCCGCTGAGCGGCGCCCGGCACGGCCGCTTCCTGCGTTGTCGTCGGTCACAGGGCTCTCGGCCCCGTTCCCTCCTCCGCCTGGGAATCGACCGCGCCGGACACCGCTCAGCGCATAGCGGAAGAAAGCCCCGGATCATCGTGATCCGGGGCTTTCGTGTGCATGAGGTCAGAGGGCAGACCTGTCCGTCAGGACGATCGGGCCGTCTTCGGTGATCGCGATTGTGTGCTCGGAGTGGGCGCCGCGGGAGCCGTCGGCGCTGCGCAGGGTCCAGCCGTCCTGGTCGGTGTAGAGCTCGTCGGTCGACTGCAGCAGCCACGGCTCGATCGCGATGATCAGACCGGGCTTGAGCGGGAAGCCGCGGCCGGGCCGGCCGTCGTTGGGGATGTGCGGGTCGCCGTGCATCTCGCGGCCGACGCCGTGGCCGCCGAAGTCCGTGTTGATCGTGTGACCGGCGGCATAGGAGATCTCGGCGATCGCCGCGGAGATGTCGCCGACCCGGTTGCCGGCCTTCGCGGCGTCGATGGCAGCCGTCAGCGCCCGCTCCGTCGTGTCGATGAGCTTCAGGTCCTCATCGCGGGGCGTGCCGACGACGAACGATACGGCCGAGTCGGCGACCCACCCGTCGACGGACACGGCGAAGTCGAGCGTCACGAGGTCGCCGTCGCGCAGGCTGTAGTCGAACGGCAGTCCGTGCAGCACCGCGTCGTTGATCGACGTGCAGATCACCTTGCCGAACGGCATCGCGCCGAACGACGGGTGGTAGTCGATGTAGCAGCTGGTCGCGCCCGCCTTCCGGATCATGTCGTGCGCGCGCCGATCGATATCGAGCAGATTCGTGCCGACGGCGACCTCGCTTCTCAGTGTGTTCAGGGTCTCGGCCACGAAGCGGCCGGCCGGCCGCATCTGCTCGATCTCGGCGGGGGTGCGCAGTTCGATCATGTGAATCCTCCAGGTATCGTCCTTCCATTCTCTCCCACTCGAGATGGGCGTGCCCCGCGCGGTTACGCTGGGAGCATGGCCCTTCGTCGCGTGTTCTACCGGTGGCTGTGGCTCGCCGCGCTCGTGCTGCCGGCCTGGCTGCTGATCGGATGGGGCGTCTTCGGCGAGAACGGCTTCGCGATCCTGTGGATCGTGTTCATCGCCATGCCGTCGGTGTTCCTGGGGCAGGGTCTGCTCACTCTCATCACGCGCTCCCGTCCGTCCGTCGGGCGCACCCGAGCCGTCTCGTGGTGGGATGTGCTCGGCTTCGGCGTGTGGCACATCCTGACGATCGCCGTCGTCGTCGTCGACGCCCGATGGTTCGCCGCGACGCTGTCGGCGGCCATCGTCGCGGGGCTCGCTCTGTTCTGGCTGCAGTTCTGGCAGCTGCGTCGTGAGGCGGGCGTCATGCGTTTCCGCACGAAGCATCGAGACGACGAGGGTCCGGATGACGAAGGCGACGTGCTCATCGTCACAGAGAGCGACCCCGACAAGTAGCGCCGAGACGGTTTGGGTGGACGCGGAATCCATGGCAGAATAGGGCGCTGTGCCGTGATGCATGGTGCTGTTGCACGCATGCGTTTCGTTTCTGCCGCGGGGGAGACGAGGGCCGCCGGAGCTTTCTGCCTCGGCCTCACCGCACAAGCGACTCTTTCCAGAGGATCGCGGTCGACCCGTGGCGGCCGCAGAGAGACAGTGACATGAACATCATCGATGCCATCGACGCGGCTTCGCTGCGCACCGACGTCCCCGAGTTCGGCCCGGGTGACACCGTCAAGGTGCACGTCAACATCGTCGAGGGCAACCGCTCGCGTGTGCAGGTGTTCCAGGGCGTCGTCATCGGCCGTCAGGGCGACGGCGTGCGCGAGACGTTCACGGTCCGCAAGATCAGCTTCCAGGTCGGCGTCGAGCGCACGTTCCCCGTGCACTCGCCGATCATCGAGAAGATCGAGCGCGTCACCCGTGGTGACGTGCGTCGCGCGAAGCTGTACTACCTGCGCGGCCTCACCGGCAAGAAGGCCCGCATCCGCGAGAAGCGCGACAACGGCTGACATGCTTCAGGAGAGCCCCGCACCCCGGTTTTCGGGGCGCGGGGCTCTTCTTTTTCGGTGCATCCGCGTGAGCAGCCTCCGTGTCGCAAAGGGCTCCCTGCTGCGATGTGGAATGCTGGACGGAGCGCCTGCGTCGGCGCCGAGCGAAGGACGATATGAGCGATTCACTTTCCGCCGACCCTGCTGCGGACGATATGCCGGTGACCTCGCGACGCGAGCTTCGCCAGCGGCAGGAAGCGGAACGCGACGGGAAGCGGGAGAAGAAGGAGCACAAACGCGGCGGGGCGCTGCTGTTCCTGCGCGACGTCGTGGTGATCATCGTGATCGCCGTGCTGATCTCCTTCCTGATCAAGACCTTCGTGGTGCGGTCGTTCTACATCCCATCCGGATCGATGGAGAACACGCTCCAGATCGACGACCGCATCCTCGTCGACGAAGTGACGCCGCTGTGGAACGAGTACGAGCGCGGCGAGATCGTCGTCTTCGCCGACCCGGGCGGCTGGCTCGAGCCGAAGGGGGAGCCGGAGCGCTCCCCGGTGAGCGAGGGCATCGACTGGTTCCTCACCATGATCGGACTGTCAGCGGCGGACAGCGAGGATCACCTCGTCAAGCGGATCATCGGCACACCGGGAGATCACGTGGTCTGCTGCAACGCTCTCGGGCAGCTGACGGTGAACGGCAAGGCCATCGACGAGATGGGGTATCTGAAGCTCCCCGAGGGAGACACGAAGGCCTCCCGCGACGGGTTCGACATCACCGTTCCCGACGATTCGCTCTGGGTGATGGGCGACAACCGCAACAACTCGTTGGATTCGCGTTACAACCGCGACAAGCCAGGTGATGGCTTCGTCCCGGTCGACAACGTGGTCGGGCGAGTGTTCTTCCGCACCTGGCCGTTCGAGCGCTTCGGCTGGATGAGCGCGCCCGAGGTGTTCGCCGCGGTGCCGTCACCGGACGACGAATGAGCGCCGCACCGCCGACGCTCGAGCTCGAGCGCAGACTGCTCGGGCAGGCTCCGCTCATCTTCGCGCTCGATGAGGTCGGTCGGGGCGCTCTGGCCGGCCCCGTCGCCGTCGGGGCGTCCGTGATCGACGCCTCGGCTGCAGAAGGCGCGGTGCCAGAGGGCCTGAAGGATTCCAAGCTCATCACGGAGAAGCGGCGCCCGGAAGTCGCCTCCCGCGCCGCGAGATGGGTGACGGGATCGGCCGTGGGCTGGGCGAGCCCCGCCGAGATCGACGAGGTCGGCATCGTGCGCGCGCTCGGGCTCGCGGCGCTGCGCGCCATCGAATCGCTCGCGGCAGCCGGATTCGCCCCGGACAGCGGCATCGTGCTGCTCGACGGCAACCACGACTACATCACGCCGACAGCCAGGGCATTCGACGAGTGGGCCTCCGCGGCGCGCCTCGACGTGCGGCCGGTGATCAAAGGCGACCGCACCTGCGCGTCGATCTCCGCGGCATCGGTGGTGTCGAAGGTGGCCCGCGACGAGCACATGGTCGCGCTGCACACCGAGCACCCGCACTATGCGTGGGAGCGCAACAAGGGCTACGCCAGCGCCGCGCACCGCGAGGCCATCGCCGGTCACGGCCTGAGCGATCACCACAGGCGCTCTTGGGCCATCGCGGACGCGCCTGCATTGTTCTGACGCCTGCCGCGACATCCGGCAATCCGGCTCCGGGCACGAGCAGGCGCTCTCGCACGTAGGATGGAGCCACCATGGATGAGGACCCGTTCGACGACTTTGACCGCGAACTCGAGCTTGCGCTGTACCGGGAGTATCGCGATGTGGTGTCGCAGTTCCAGTACGTGATCGAGACGGAGCGGCGCTTCTATCTCGCCAACGACGTGAACGTCGTCCGCCACGACACGGAGCACGACTTCTACTTCGAGCTGACGATGAGCGACGTCTGGGTGTGGGACGTGTACCGCGCCGACCGCTTTGTGAAGTCGGTGCGGGTGCTGACGTTCAAGGACGTCAACATCGAGGAGCTCACCCGCCGGGACTTCGAGATCCCGGATGAGCTGTCGCTCGACGGAACGTAGCACGCGCCGTTCCCCTCACAGGGGAGAGGTCTCTCGCAGAATCCGCGTGATCACGCGGAAGGTGACCATTCACACCCTGTCGGCCTTCGTCACGGCTGGTCGAGTCTGGTGCCATGGCACACAAAGACGACCTGGGCAGAGCAGGCGAGGAGCGAGCAGCGGACGAACTGCGCCGCCGCGGCTTCTCCGTCGTCGACAGGAACTGGCGGTGCCGCGCCGGTGAGCTCGACATCGTCGCCGTTCGCGCCGGAGTGATCGCGGCCGTCGAGGTGAAGACGCGCAGCGGCACCGCGTTCGGCCATCCACTCGAGGCGATCCGCTCCGACAAACTGCGGCGGCTGTGGCGGCTCGCCCATCTCTGGGCACGGGAGCATCCCGACATCGCCCGCGGCAGGAGAGTGCGCGTCGACGCGATGGCTCTGGTCGGCCGAGACCCGACGAAAGCCTCGATCGACTACGTCGAGGACCTGCGATGAGCGTCGCGCGCACGTGGGCCGTCGCGCTGACGGGGCTGCGCGGCGAGATGGTGGAGATCGAGGCCGACGTCACCAGTCACACCCCGGAGTTCCGCATCATCGGGCTGGCGGACAAGACGCTGGGAGAGGCGTCGCGTCGGGTGGTCAACGCGAGCGAGAACTCGGGGCTCGAGCTCCCGCCGCGACGGATCACCGTGAACCTGTCGCCGGCGAGCCTGCCCAAGCACGGGTCGGCGTTCGATCTCGGCATCGCGGTGGCCTCGCTCGCCGTCGGCGGGGTCATCCCGCGTGCGCCGATCGCGCGGACCGTGCACCTGGGCGAGCTCGGTCTCGACGGCCGTCTCCGGCCGATCGCCGGTGTGCTGCCCGCCGTGCGGGCGTCGGCGGAACGCGGGTTCGAACGCGTCGTCGTTCCGAGGGCGAACGAGGCGGAGGCTCGGCTGGTGCCGGGCATCGAAGTCGTCTCGGCCGTGTCGCTTCCCGAGGTCGCCCAGGGGTACGGCGCCGACGTCGCCGTGCCCGAGCACAGAGCGGTGCGGCGCGTCGTGTCCCCGGCGGCGCCGGCAGAAGCGGGCGATCTGTGTGATGTGGTGGGGCAGGTCGAGGCGGTCGAAGCGCTCACCGTGGCGGCGGCCGGCGGGCATCATCTGCTGCTGTCGGGGCCGCCGGGTGCAGGCAAGACGATGCTCGCGAGGCGGCTCCCCGGCATCCTGCCGCCGCTCGACGATGAGGCGGCGCTCGAGGTGGCGGCGCTTCGTTCCCTCTCTGGGGAGGCAGTCGAAGAGCTGAACCGCACGCCCCCGTTCGAAGCGCCGCACCACACGGCGACGCTGGCCGCGCTCGTCGGCGGGGGTTCCCGGATGTCGAAGCCCGGCGTGATCTCGCGGGCGAGCCGCGGCGTGCTGATGATCGATGAGGCAGGCGAAGTGCGTGCAGGGGTGCTCGACGCGCTGCGCCAGCCGCTCGAGCACGGCCGCATCGACATCCATCGTGCCGGCTTCACCGCGAGCTATCCCGCCCGTTTCCAGCTGGTGCTGGCCACCAACCCGTGCCCGTGCGGCGAGCACGGTGTGCGCGGCGGCAGCTGCGTGTGCTCACCGAATGCCGTGCGCACCTACCAGCGTCGACTGTCCGGTCCGCTGTTGGACCGGATCGACATCGCGCTGCGCGTGGAACGCGTCACCGCCGCGACGGGTGCGGGCGATGTGACTTCGGACCAGGCCCGCGAGCGCGTCGTCGCAGCGAGAGAGCGCGCACGGCGCCGACTGCGCGGCACGCCGTGGCTTCGCAACGCTGAGGTTCCCGGTGCGTGGCTGCGCAGCGAGGGGCCGCGCGTCCCTCGCGAGGCGACCGGTGCGCTCGACCGTGCGCTCTCGCACGGCTCGATCACGCTGCGGGCGTACGACCGGATCCTGCGCCTGGCGTGGACGCTGAGCGATCTCGCAGGAATCGACGTGCCGACGGCGCGGGAGATCGGGCGGGCGCTGTATCTGAAGGCAGGAGCGGTGACATGAACAGCATCCTCTCCGACGACTCGGTTCGTGGAGCCGCCGAGCGATTGTGGCCTGAGGCGGGGCGGGCCGAGCTCGGAGACCTGATCGCCCGTGCGGCGTGGACGAGCATCGTCGAGCCGAGCGACGGCGTCGCCGGGGCCGTGACGCAGATGCTCGGTGCTCGAGCAGCACTGGAGGAGGCCGAGCACGCCGTGGCCACGGCACGTCCATCGCCGCCGGCAGGGATCGACGCCCCGGCCTGGCACCAGGCGCTGGCCCGCTGGCGGCCCCGATTCGGACCGGATCGCGTCACCGATGCGCTCCGCGCTGCTCACCGCAAGAGTCTGATCCTGCTCACCCCCGACGATCAGAGGTGGCCGGAGCAGCTGAACGATCTGGGGCCGCATGCGCCGATCGCGCTCTGGGTGCACGGAGACCCTGGCACACTCTCGCAACGGCGCTCGTTCCTCTCGATCGTGGGCGCGAGGGCCGCAAGTCCGTACGGCGAACAGGTCGCAGGGGAACTGGCCGACGATCTCTCCCGGTCGGGAGTCGTTGTGGTGTCGGGCGGGGCGTACGGCATCGACGGAGCGGCGCACCGCGCGGCGATCAGGGCGGACGGCGCCACGATCGCCGTGATGGCCGGCGGAGCGGACCGCGTCTATCCGGCAGGGCACGCGTATCTGCTGCAGCGCATCGTCGAGACGGGAGCGGTGATCAGTGAGGTGGCACCGGGCGCCGCGCCCACCAAGTTCAGGTTCCTGCGCCGCAACCGGCTGATCGCCGCGCTGGGCGCGGCCACCGTCGTCGTCGAAGCGGCACAGCGGTCGGGCTCGCTCAGCACAGCGGGAGCCGCCGCAGAGCTGGGGCGACCGCTCGGCGCGGTTCCCGGGTCGGTGCTGTCGACGACCTCGGCGGGGTGTCACAGGCTGCTGCGCGAGTACGACGCGGTGTGCGTCACTTGCGGCGATGACGCACGTGAGCTGATGGCACTCGGGGGCGAGCACCCAGGCGGGGCGGGGGACCGACCGCTGGCCGCGCCGGTCGACCCCGTCACACTCCGGGTGCGCGACGCGCTGGGGACGCGCGCATGGCGAAGCGTCGACGACATCGCGCGCAGCAGTGGTGTCGCCCCGACCGAGGTGACTGCGGCGCTCGGACTGCTCGGGCTCGAAGGCGCGGCGGAGCAGGACGGCGGCAGATGGCGGCTCGGCCGTGGCTCCTGAGCGCTGCCTGCTGCGCGGTGCCTGCTCAGCGCAGCTCTTCGTTGCGTCGTCGATGCATCGTGTCGCGTGTCCGGCGATGCGCCCTGCGCGCGAGGCATCCTCGCGGCGCGTCACGGCACGGCGGGGCATCGGCGCGGGAGACTGGGGGAATGGAGATCTCGCGGGCCGCCGAGGCGTTCGTGTCGCACCTGGAGCGGGTGCGCCGACTGTCGCCCGCGACGGTGCGGGCGTACCGTTCGGATCTCGCCGACCTCGCCGACGCGATCGGAGACATCGACGTGGCCGCCGTCGATCTCGAGCACCTGCGCGACTGGCTGTGGCGGGCGACCAGACGAGGCGATGCGCGATCCACACTCGCCAGGCGCACCTCGTCGGCGCGATCCTTCTTCTCCTGGGCGGGCGACGAGGGTCTTGCGCCCATCGACCCGAGTCTGCGACTGGTGACGCCGAAGCGCGGGCGGACGCTGCCGCAGGTCGCCACAGCCGACGCCCTGCGCGAGACGCTCGACGCTCTCGCCTCGACGGCGATCTCCGACGGCGATCCGGTTGCGCTTCGCGATCACGCGGCGCTGGAACTGCTGTACGGCGCGGGCATTCGGGTATCGGAGCTGTGCGGCCTCGACGTCGGCGACGTCGACCTCGACCGCGGCACGGCGAGGGTGCTCGGAAAGGGCGAGAAGGAACGGGTCGTGCCCTTCGGCGCCCCGGCCGCGCGCGCGGTCGCCGCTTATCTGACGCGCGCTCGCCCCGCACTGCGTGCGAGGAGCGAGCAGGAGACGACGGCACTGCTGCTCGGCGCGCGGGGCGGGCGCCTCGGGCCCAGAGCGGTGTACGACGTCGTCGCGCGAACGATCGGACCAGCGGTCGGCTCCGGTGCGGTCGGGCCGCACGCGCTGCGCCATTCGGCGGCCACGCACCTGCTCGACGGCGGCGCCGACCTGCGCGCGGTGCAGGAGCTGCTGGGCCACGCCAGCCTCGGCACGACGCAGATCTACACCCACGTCTCGTCCGAACGGCTGAAGGCGACCTACCGGCTCGCGCATCCGCGAGCGTGAGCTGCCGCGCCGGCGACTCTATGCGGCGGTGGTGTCGCGGAAGGCGCGTTCGAGCGCGGCACGAACAGCGACGATGCCCGAGGTGTTGCGGGAGGATTCGCGCGCTGCGGTGAAGATCTCGCGGCCGGGGGCGCCTGGCAGATCGATCAGCGTCACCGGGGTGTCCTCGTTCGTGAGCAGCTGTTCCGGCAGCAGCCCGACGGCGTGTCCGGATGAGATCAGCCGCACCTGCGCCAGTAGGTCGGCCGCGCTGTAGCGCACGTCGGGCTCGAAGCCCGCCTCCCGGCACTGCTGCACCGACCAGGCGCGCACCGCCGTGCCGACCGGCTCCATCACCCACGGCAGTTCTTTCGTATCGGCGAGCGAGCTGACCGATGAGTCGGGGCCGACAGCGAGTCGGATCGGATCCCTGCCGAGGACGACACGGTCCAGCCCCGGGCGGCGCTCGCGGGTGTGACCCGGATACTGTTCGGCGATCGCCAGGTCGAAGCCGCGCGCCTCGACCTCGAACAGACCCTCCTCGGGCGGAAGCACCCATACGTCGACTCGCATACCGGGGTGAGAGGCAGCGAGCACGTCGAGCATGCGCGACAGCAGTGCGTGGGCGGAGGTCTGCAGTGCGGCGATGCGCACGTGCGGCGGCGTCGATCGCGCGATGTCGATCTCGGCGCGGGCCTGGTCCTCGAGTGACACCAATCTCGCGGCGTGAGCGGCCACCGTCTCGCCCTGCGGCGTGAGGCGCACCCGCCTCCCGTCCGCCTGCAGCAGCGGCGCTCCTACCTCGCGCTCCAACTGGGCGAGCTGCTGCGACACCGTCGACGGCGAGTAGCGCAGCGCCGTCGCCACGGCGGTGACTGTTCCGCGCAGCTGCAGCTCGCGCAGCAGCAGCAATCGGTGCGTACTCCACCCCATACTCATCGTTCGATAGTACCGAAAGGAATCCTTCGAAATGATCTGCTTTACCTCACGGTTCTCAGGGCGCACGATGGGAGAACGCAGACTGCAACGAGGAGAACCAATGACCGTCGAGCCCCGCGACAACGCAGCGGACACGGCAGCAACGGCGACGAGCGGGATCGACCGCGCGCTCGCCGATGAGGCGATTGCGCAGGTGCGCATCTGGCTGGAATCCGCGCGCGGCGAGAAGGTCGATGCCGCGGCGAAGAACCTCGCCGGCGTGCTGAGCGATCCGAACGGCCTCGACTTCGCCGTCGGCTTCGTCGACGGCGTCGTGCAGCCGGAGGATCTGCGCGTTGCGGCCCGCAACTTCCGCCGAGTGTCGCAGAACGTGCCGGGGTTCCTTCCCGCTCCGCTGCGCGGACTCGTGCGCCTCGGCGGGGCCGTGGCCACGACGTTCCCGCAGATCGTCGTGCCGATCGCCCGCAGGGTGCTGCGCGGCATGGTGCGCCACCTCATCGTCGACGCGAGCGAGTCCAAGCTCGGCCCCGCGCTGGCGAAGGTCGGTGGAGAGGGCACGCGACTCAACGTCAACCTTCTCGGCGAGGCCATCCTCGGCCAGCGCGAGGCGGCCAAGCGGGTCGCCGGCACGATCCGGCTCATCGAGCGCGATGACGTCGACTACATGTCGATCAAGGTCTCCTCGACCGTCGCCCCGCACAGCCTCTGGGCGCATGAGCAGGCCGTCGACGAGGCCGTCGACGCGCTCGCCCCGGTGTACCGCGCGGCGCTCGCGAACGACACGTTCCTCAACCTCGACATGGAGGAGTACAAGGACCTCGACCTGACGCTCGACGTCTTCCAGCGGATCCTGGATCGCGATGAGTTCCAGGCCGTGCGTGCCGGCATCGTGCTGCAGGCCTATCTGCCGGACAGCCTCGGCGCCATGATCCGTCTGCAGGAATGGGCCGCGCACCGTGTCGCGAACGGCGGAACGCCCGTGAAGGTGCGGGTGGTCAAGGGTGCGAACCTGCCGATGGAGCAGGTCGACGCGGAGACCCACGACTGGCCGATCGCCACATGGCCGTCGAAGCAGCACACCGACGCGGGCTACAAGCAGGTGCTCGACTACGCGCTCACGCCCGAGCGGATCGCCCATGTCCACATCGGCATCGCCGGTCATAACCTCTTCGACATCGCGCTCGCCAAGCTGCTCGCCGAGAAGCGCGGCATCCGCATCGAGCCGGGTTCCGGCGTCGAGTTCGAGATGCTGCTCGGAATGGCGACGCAGCAGGCAGCGGTCGTGCGCCGCGACGTCGGCGAGCTCCTGCTCTACACACCCGTTGTGCACCCCGACGAGTTCGACGTGGCCATCGCCTATCTCATTCGCCGACTCGAGGAGGGCGCCAGCTCCGACAACTTCATGTCGGTCGTGTTCGAGATCGACAGCGACGAGCGGCTGTTCCAGCGGGAACAGGACCGCTTCCTCACCTCGATCGAGATGATGCCGACCGAGGTGCCGACGCCGAACCGCGTGATGGACCGCTCGCAGCCGCAGCCCGATGGCCCGCGGGGCGAGTTCCACGGCGTCCCCGACACGGATCCGGCCGTGGCCGTGAACCGCGACTGGGCTGCGGGGATCCGTGCGCGCATGGAGAACTCCGAGCTCGGTGAGCAGGCACTCGAAGACGCGACGATCCGCGACTCCGAGTCGCTCGATGCGCTCATCGACGGCGCGGTCTCGGCCGCGCAGGCGTGGACCGCGCGACCGTTGGCCGAGCGGGTGGAGATTCTGCACCGCGCCGGTGACGCCCTCGAGACGCACCGTGCGGATCTGCTCGAGGTGATGGGATCCGAGTGCGGCAAGGTCGTAGAACAGGGCGACCCCGAGGTGAGCGAAGCGATCGACTTCGCGCACTTCTACGCACGCAGCGCCGAGCTGCTCGCCGACGTCGACGGCGCCGAGTACACCTCGGCGAAGGTGACCGCTGTCATCCCGCCGTGGAACTTCCCCGCAGCGATCCCGGCCGGTGGAGTCCTCGCGGCGCTCGCCGCCGGGTCCGCAGTGGTGTTCAAGCCTGCACGCCAGGCGGCGCGCACAGGTGCCGTCATCGCTGAAGCGCTCTGGGAAGCCGGTGTTCCGCGCGACGTGCTGCGCCTGGTGAAGCTCCAGGAGCGTGAGCTCGGCTCTCAGCTGCTGGCGCACCCGTCGGTCGATCAGGCCATCCTCACGGGTGCCTACGAGACGGCCGAGCTGTTCCGCTCGTTCCGCCCCGACCTGCCGCTGCTCGCGGAGACGAGCGGGAAGAACGCCCTCATCGTCACCCCGAGCGCCGACGTCGACCTCGCCGCAAAGGACGCGGCGTACTCGGCGTTCGGCCACGCGGGCCAGAAGTGCTCCGCGGCGTCGCTCATCGTGCTCGTCGGGTCGGTGGCGAAGAGCGAGCGGTTCCACCGCCAGCTGCTCGACGCGATCGACGGCTACGAGGTCGGCATGCCGTGGACCGAGGGCGCGCGCATCGGGCCGATCATCGCCCCGGCCGAGGGCAAGCTGCTGCGCGGTCTGACCGAGCTGGAGCCCGGCCAGACGTGGCTGCTCGAGCCGAAGCAGCTCGGCGACGCGCTGTGGACACCCGGCCTGCGCGAGGGCGTGAAGCCGGGATCCGAGTTCCACATGACCGAGTACTTCGGGCCCGTGGCGGGAATCATCGCCGTGGACACGCTCGAGGAGGCGATCGAGGTCGTGAACGCGGTCGACTACGGTCTCACCTCCGGTCTGCACTCGCTCGACGTCGACGAGATCCAGCAGTGGCTCGGGTCGATCCAGGCGGGAAACGCGTACGTCAACCGCGTCATCACCGGTGCGATCGTGCAGCGACAGCCGTTCGGCGGCTGGAAGAAATCGGCTGTCGGCGCCGGCACGAAGGCGGGAGGACCGAGCTACCTGTTCGGTCTCGGCACGTGGACGGACGTCCCCGTGACAGGAGCTGCGTCGAGCGACGCCGCCGTGCGCCGCGCCGCGGCTGCCGTTCCCGCGGATGACCGCGGATGGCTCGAATCAGCGCTCGGCACCGACATCGCCGCCTGGAACGACGAATTCGGCGTGGCCCGTGATGTGCAGGGCCTCGAGCTCGAGCAGAACGTGCTGCGCTACGTGCCGACGGCCGTCACGGTGCGGTTCGAGGGAACTCGCACCGCGGAGCTCGTGCGCGTCGTCGCCGCCGGCGTGCGCATCGGCGCCCCGATCACGGTCTCGAGCGCTGAGGGCCTGTCGGGCGAAGTGCGGGAGTACCTCACGCAGGCCGGTGTCGTCGCGCGCGTCGAGGATGCCGATGAGTGGGCGGCGCGGGCCGCGTCGTTCACGACGACGGGAGCGCGGATCCGTCTCATCGGAGGCTCAGCGGAACCGATCATCGAGGCGACCAAGGGTGAGCCGAACATCGCGATCTACCGCCACGAGGTCACGTCGGCCGGTCGCGTCGAGATGCTGCCGTTCGTCCGCGAGCAGGCCGTCTCGATCACGGCGCACCGCTTCGGCAACCCGCGCCGCTATGAGGTCCAGGTCGCCGCGGGCGGCGCGAGCGATCTCATCGCCCGCTGACGCGAGTCTCGGGCGGTGCGCGCCGATCAGCAGCACGGCAGCAGCACCGCCCGAGGCACGCCGCCGAGCAGCAGCAGCGGATTGATGTAGTCGCCGTTCAGGCGCACGCCGAAGTGGATCGCGCCTGGCGGCGCATGCCCGCCGGATGAGACGGTGCCGACCGCGTCGCCGCCCGTGATCGGATCGCCGGGGGAGAGCGGGCTCGAAACCGGTTCGAGAGTCGAGACCAGACCACCGCCGTGGTCGATCGTGACGAGCGGCCGGTCGACCACGGTGCCGGAGAACGCGACCACGCCGGACGCGGGGGCGCGCACCTCGCCTGCAGCGGACAGATCGATGCCGCGATGGCCCGCGCCGTAGTCGTGCGCGGGCGCCGCGAACCCCGCGACCACCCGCACCGGCGAGGTGGGCCAGCGCCACGGCTCGTCGGTCGGCACGGACTCCGTGCCGACCGATCCGGGAGCAGCGCCGTTCCACGCGATGCGCGTTGCGTTCGCATCAGCGATCACCGCCGTGCCGTCGGAGCGCGGATCGCCGTGCGCAGGCGATGCCTGCACGACCAGCAGCACTGCCGCGACCAGCACGGCGCAGACGGCGGCGGCGACGCCGCGCGGCCATCGGCGCGGGCGCCCGATGCGGGGCTGTGCTCTGGAGATCCATCCGCTCATGCGCCCACACTGCACCGCGGCATCCGGGAGCGGAACACCGTGCGCGCCCCTGTGGACGGCGAACGCGGCGAACCCGTGCCTGTGAGGGGAAGGACGATCGCCAGCGACCCGCGCGGACCCCGCGGAACGGCGCGGTTCTGAGGCAGGCGACCTGGTATGCTTGTGGGAGCATCCCGATGTTCGGGGTGACTTCGCGTGCTCACAGCGAGTCTTCGCGAGGGTCTCGGTCACTCGAGGCCCCGGCGACGACCGCGGCACATCTCCCTTCGGTCCCTCTGATGAGGGTGGGCGTGTGCCGGGCACCAGGAACAACAACCGCAAGATGGCGCCTCGCGGCGCCGAGACTCAAGGAGTACGACCATGGCCGTCGTCACCATTCGCCAGCTGCTCGACAGCGGCGTTCACTTCGGACACCAGACCCGCCGGTGGAATCCGAAGGTCAAGCGCTTCATTCTGACCGAGCGCTCCGGCATTCACATCATCGACCTGCAGCAGTCGCTCGCCTACATCGATGGCGCGTACGACTTCGTCAAGGAGACGGTCGCCCACGGCGGCACGGTCCTCTTCGTCGGCACGAAGAAGCAGGCGCAGGAAGTTCTGGCCGAGCAGGCGACCCGCGTGGGCCAGCCCTACGTCAACGAGCGCTGGCTGGGTGGTCTGCTGACCAACTTCCAGACCGTCTCGAAGCGCCTCGCCCGCATGAAGGAGCTCGAGGAGCTCGACTACGACAACCCGTCGGAGTCCGGCTTCACCAAGAAGGAGCTTCTGCTCAAGAAGCGCGAGCTCAACAAGCTGCACAAGTCGCTCGGCGGCATCCGCAACCTGCAGAAGACGCCGTCGGCCCTCTGGGTCGTCGACGCCAAGCGCGAGCACCTCGCGATCGACGAGGCCAAGAAGCTGGGCATCCCGGTGATCGGCATCCTCGACACGAACGTCGACCCCGATGACCTGCAGTACCCGATCCCGGGCAACGACGACGCGATCCGCTCCGTCTCGCTGCTGACGCGCATCATCGCGGACGCCGCGGCTGAGGGCCTGCAGGCCAAGCACAACCCCGAGGCCGGCGACGCCGAGCCGCTCGCCGAGTGGGAGCAGGAGCTCCTCGCCGGCGACGAGGCGAAGACTGAGGCGCCTGCTGAGGAGGCTCCGGCAGCGGAGACCGCTGAGGCGACGACTGAGGCGCCGGCCGAAGAGGCCCCTGCAGCGGAGACCGCTGTCGAGGACGCTCCGGCGACGGAGACCCCCGCGGAGGAGTCCGTCGTCGAGGACGCCCCCGCCGAGGCCGACGCCTCCAAGCCCGCAGCCGAGTAATTCTTCTGCCTCCGGCGGCCACGGCCGCCGGAGGCGCACGAACTGACTAGAGGGAGAGCCACAACCCATGGCGAACATCAGCATCGCTGACATCAAGACCCTGCGCGAGCAGCTCGGCACGGGCATGGTCGACACCAAGAAGGCGCTCGAGGAAGCCGAAGGCGACATCGAGAAGGCCACGGAGATCCTGCGCCTGAAGGGTGCGAAGGGCAACGCGAAGCGCGCTGACCGTTCCACCAGCGAGGGCCTGGTCATCGCACGTGAGCAGGGCGGTAAGGCCACTCTCATCGAGCTGGCGTGCGAGACGGACTTCGTGGCGAAGAACGACAAGTTCCTCGTCCTGGCCGACGCGGTCGTCGACGCAGTCGCCGCAGCCGGCGCCGAGACGGTCGAGGCGGGCCTTGCTGCGCCCGCAGGCGACAAGACGGTCGAACAGCTGATCAGCGACGAGGCCGCCATCATCGGTGAGAAGGTCGAGCTCCGCAGGGTCGCGACTCTGTCGGGCGACGCCTTCCAGGTCTACCTCCACCGCACCAGCAAGGACCTGCCGCCGCAGGTCGGCGTCGTGGTCGCGTACTCGGGTGACGACGCAGAGACGGCGCGCTCGATCGCGCAGCACATCTCGTTCGCCGACCCGCAGTACCTCACGCGCGACGAGGTCCCGGCCGAAGACGTCGACAAGGAGCGCGACATCGTCACCGAGATCTCGCGCAACGAGGGCAAGCCTGAGGCCGCACTGCCGAAGATCATCGAGGGTCGCGTCGGTGCGTTCTTCAAGCAGGTCGTACTGCTCGAGCAGCCGTTCGCGAAGGACAACAAGCTGTCGATCGATCAGGTTGCGAAGGACGCCGGCATCACGGTGACCGGCTTCGCACGCTTCAAGGTCGGCGCGTAGGCGACGACATCAGGGGGCCCGGATCCGAGTGATCCGGGCCCCCTTTTCGCGGCCGGAAGAAAGCACCATCGGCTACCGTGAGCAGTGGCCGAGAACGCCCCGAGTGAGAAGGAATCCATATGCGCAAAGAGACCGGACGCAGGCGCGTCCTCCTGAAGCTGTCGGGCGAGGCGTTCGGAGGGGGCACCCTCGGGGTGAATCCGGATGTCGTCGGCCAGATCGCACGTGAGATCGCGGAGGTGACCGACGAGGTCGAGGTCGCGGTCGTCGTCGGCGGCGGCAACTTCTTCCGTGGCGCCGAGCTCAGCCAGCGCGGAATGGAGCGCGGACGCGCCGACTACATGGGCATGCTCGGCACCGTGATGAACGCGCTGGCGCTGCAGGACTTCCTCGAGCAGGCGGGCGCAGCCACCCGTGTGCAGTCGGCCATCGAGATGACCCAGGTCGCCGAACCGTACATCCCGCTGCGGGCGGAGCGCCACCTCGAGAAGAGCCGCGTCGTCATCTTCGGCGCGGGCGCAGGAATGCCGTACTTCTCGACCGACACGGTCGCAGCCCAGCGTGCGCTCGAGATCGGCGCGGTCGAAGTGCTCGTCGCCAAGAACGGCGTCGACGGCGTGTACACGGGCGACCCGCGCACCGACCCGTCCGCGACCAAGCTCGACAGCGTGACGTACTCCGAGGCGCTCCAGCGCGGCCTCAAGGTCGTCGACTCCACGGCGTTCAGCCTGTGCATGGACAACGGCATGGACATGCGCGTGTTCGGCATGGAGCCCGCGGGCAACGTCACCCGCGCCCTGCGCGGGGAGCAGCTCGGCACGCGCGTCACGTCCTGACGCGACCGCGCCGCACCGCGCTGCGGCGCCTCTGCGTGCGCGTGCCGCGCGTTCGCACCAGTAGACTCGACTCAGCAACATGACGAATGGAGCCACCGTGATCGCGGATGTCCTGACAGAAGCAAAGGGGCGCATGGAGCGCGCCGTCGAAGCAGCGAAGGACGACTTCGCCACCGTGCGCACCGGCCGCGCCAACCCGCAGCTCTTCCAGAAGCTGACGGTGGACTACTACGGTTCCCCGACACCGCTGCAGCAGCTCGCCTCCATGCAGAACCCCGAGGCGCGCACCCTCATCATCACCCCGTACGACAAGACGGCGCTGAAGGCGATCGAGGACGCGATCAGGGCCATGCCGAGCCTCGATGTGAACCCCACCAACGACGGCCACCTGGTGCGCATCACGATGCCGGAGCTGACCGAGGAGCGCCGCAAGGAGTACGTCAAGCTCGTGCGTGCCAAGGGTGAGGACGCGAAGGTCCACGTGCGCGGCATCCGCCGCAAGCTCAAGGACGGGCTCGATGCTCTCCAGGGCGAGGTCGGCGAGGACGAGATCGCCCGAGGCGAGAAAGAGCTCGACGCGCTGACCAAGTCGCACGTCGACAAGATCGAC
Organism: Microbacterium sp. JB110; assembly: GCF_003335195.1. Lineage (NCBI taxonomy): Bacteria > Bacillati > Actinomycetota > Actinomycetes > Micrococcales > Microbacteriaceae > Microbacterium > Microbacterium sp. JB110. The sequence continues at coordinate 143,471 of NZ_QPGM01000001.1, forward strand.
GAAGCGCTCAAGCTCAAAGAAGCAGAGCTCCTCGAGGTCTGAATTCGGATGTCGCAGGTGCCCGGTGAGGGGGAGGCGTCGTCGCGCGAGGAGCGCGATGACTCCTCTCACCGCGCGCACGGTGCACCCTTCGAGCAGGCGCGTGACCGGATGGAGCACGCGCGCGACCAGATCGAACATGCCAAGGAGCAGTTCGACCAGGCGAACGAACGGATCAAGGAGCGCACAGGGCGCGACCTGTTCCTCGCAATCGGTTCGGCGATCGTCATCAGCGTGGTGGTGCTGAGCTCGCTCATCTTCGTGAAGGCGCTGTTCGTCATCATCGCCGTGCTCGGCGCCGGCGTGGGCGTGCTGGAGCTGGTGCGGGCGTTCCAGCATGGCGGCAGGCGCGTCGACGTCGTGCCGCAGCTAGCGGCCGTCGTGCTCATCCTGCTGCCGGCATATTTCCTCGACGCGTGGGTGCACTGGACTGCGATCTTCCTCGCCGTCGCCGCGATCGTGGTGTGGCGCCTCTGCGCGCAGATGATCGCCCGCGACGGTCGGTCGGCGGGCGATGTCATGAACGACGTCCTGGCGAGCGGATTCATCGCCGTCTACGTGCCGCTGCTGGCAAGTCTCGCCCTCGCCCTGCTTCGGGAGGAGCGCGGCGAGTTCTGGATCATGGCGTTCATCGTGATCGTGATCGTCGCCGACACCGGCGCATATGCTTCAGGCCTCATTTTCGGCAGGCACAAGATGGCGCCCCGGATCAGCCCGAACAAGACCTGGGAGGGCTTCGCCGGCGCGGCGGTGGCCTCCGTCGTCGCCGGCGCCCTGCTCGCTCAGTTCCTGCTCGGGCTGCCGTGGTGGTCGGGCATGATCATCGGCGTCGTGCTGCTGGCGACGGCGACTGTGGGGGATCTCGGCGAGTCGATGCTGAAGCGCGACCTGGGCATCAAGGACATGAGCGACTGGATCCCGGGGCACGGGGGAGTGCTCGATCGGCTCGACAGCATCCTGCTCTCGGCCGCGGCGGCGTTCGCGCTCTACCACGCGCTGGCGCCGCTCGTCGCGCTGTGATCCGGCACACCGTAGAATCTCCATTCCACCCACCACACCCGAGGACCGGACATGAGTGAGACCGCGATCATCGATCAGGGCAGCCAGCACGAGCAGCCCGATGGGCGCAAGAAGCTCCCGTTTCCGCTGGCGGAGGGACGCGAACGCGGCTACGACCGCGAGCAGGTCGATGCGTTCCTCGCCAAGGCGCGCGCGGCCTTCGAAAGCGACGACCATTCCCTCACCGCGGAGGACGTGAGAGAAGCAGGCTTCTCTCTCGTCAAGCGCGGTTTCCGGGTGGCGGCCGTCGATCAGGCGCTCGGTCGCATCGAAGAGGCGTTCGCGGCGCGCGAGCGACGCATCGCGCTCGACACCGCCGGTGCGAACGTCTGGGTGGATCGTGCGAAGGACGAGGCGCAGGAGATCCTCGAACACCTCACGCGACCCGCGCGGCACCGGTTCGCCAGGGTCGGGATGTTCTCCTACGGCTACGCCCCGGCGGAGGTCGACGTGGTCGCGGACCGCGTGGTGGAGTTCCTGCGCTCCGGCGCCCCGCTCGAGGCCGATCAAGTGCGCCAGGCGGCGTTCCGCATGGTGAAACGCGGCTACCGCGAAGAACAGGTCGACGCTCTGCTCGACGCTGTCGTCCGCATCATCCTCGCTGTCCGCTGACAAGCCTGGAAACCCGCGAGCGCCTAGGAATCTCACGAGCGCCTGTCGCATGGCATAGGCATTCGCGACGAACACAGGCGCTCGTCGCGCCGCCCTTCCGACACGACTCTGAGAGAACCGAGTTGAATGTCACGGGGACGTAACGTTCCTGGTACAGTGGGGCCCACTGTGACTCCCGACACTTCTCAGACTCCGAAGACCACGCTTTCGCGCCGTGAGACCCGTGCCCTCATCGAGGGCGCAGGTCTGATCGAACGGCCGGGGAAGGCCAAGTGGTCGGCCAAGCGCACCGTCAGCGCCGCACTCGCCGGTGTCGGCGCCCTCGGTCTCGTCGCGGCGTTCGTGACGCCGAGCCTCGGAGCGTTCTCCGATCCCGCCGAGGCGTCGGCCGCCATCGACACGCCGTCGGCGTTCCAGGACTCGCTCGCGGAGGCCCAGGTCTACGCAACGGGAGAGAACGTCGAACCGCTCGCCCTCGAGGGCAGCGAGTACGAGGTCTACGTCAAGCCGAAGCCCAAGCCCAAGCCGACCCCGGAGCCTGAGACCGATGCGGAGGACGAAGGGTCCGGCGGCAGCACGACGAGCACGTCGACGCCCTCGCCGTTCTACAGCGGGGGCGGCTCCAAAGAAGAGTGGCTGACCGCGGCGGGCATCGCTGAGTCGGACTGGGGCTACGTCGACTACATCGCCAATCGCGAGAGCGGCTGGAACCCCAACGCGACCAACCCGTCATCCGGCGCGTGCGGCATCATCCAGGCATACCCGTGCAGCAAGGTGCCAGGCAGCGGCTACAACCCGGTCGACAACCTGCGATGGGCGAACGGCTACGCCATCCAGCGCTACGGCAGCTGGGCGAGCGCGTACTCCTTCTGGACCTCCAACCACTGGTGGTGACCCCTCGTGGGTCGTTCCCGGCGCCAGCGCGCCGAGCAGCGGCAGCGCCGCGAAGAGCAGTCGCGCGAGAGCCTCGACAGAATGCTGTCGGGCTTTCGGCGCAGCGAGACGCGCCGCGGCCGTGAGTTCAGCGTGCAGCCGGTCTCCGGTCAGCGCGCCGTGAAGCAGTACACCTGTCCGGGGTGCGCGGGTACGATCGACCCCGGCGTCGCCCACGTCGTGGTGTGGCGCGAGGACGGCATCATGGGCGCCCAAGCAGACCTGAGCGGACGCCGCCACTGGCACACCCACTGCTGGCGCATCTCTTAGCCCGCGAACGTACCCCCTGTGTTCGATCGGACCGCTCGAACACAAGGGGCACACTCGGTGAGGGCCGTAGACTGATGCGGTCCAGTTTCCGACCTTGGAGCACCGCGTGGCAGAAATCCGCGGGGCAGTGATGCTGCCCGCCAGACGCGAAGAGATCACCCTCCGCACCGATGACGGCCTCGAACTCGTCGGAGAGCTGGCTCTTCCGGCAGAGCGCGAACCCGTCGCGACGCTGGTGACGCTGCATCCGCTGCCGACGGCAGGCGGATTCATGGACTCGCACATCATCCGCAAGGCGGCGGCGCGCCTGCCTGCGCTCGCCGACCTCGCGGTGCTGCGATTCAACACCAGAGGCACCTCGTCGCCGCGGGGCACCAGTGACGGCGAGTTCGGCGAAGGCACCGCCGAAGAGGCGGACGTCGCCGCGGCCATGGCGTTCGTCGCGCAGCGCGGACTGCCGAACCCGTGGATCGTCGGATGGTCGTTCGGCACCGAGCTCGCGCTCAAGTACGGGCGCGGCCACGACATCCGGGGCATGGTTCTGCTCTCGCCGCCGCTGCACCGTGCGACGGAGGACGACCTCGTTGCATGGAACGGTGACGAGCGACCCATCGTCGCGCTGATCCCGGAGCTCGACGACTTCCTGCGCCCCGACGAGGCGGCACAGCGCTTCGCCGTCGCGCCCGGCATCCGGCTCGTCCCGGTGGAGGGCGGCAAGCACCTCTGGGTGGGGGAGAAGCAGACCTCCCGTGTGCTCACCGAGATCGTGAACCTGGTCAACCCTGCAGCGCTGCCGCTGCCCACCGAGCATCCGGAGACCGCCTAGCCTCAGCGGGCTGAGAGCCCGACGGCTGGCGAGAACGCCGCCAGGCCCGTGCTCCCGAACCGCCGGTCAGCGTTCGTTCATCTTGGGGATCAGCACCTGGCGATAGATGATCAGGATGCTCGCGGCGATCGGGATGGCGATCAGCGCGCCGAGCAGTCCGAGCAGCGCGCCGCCGGAGAGAGCGGCGACCACCACGACGCCGCCAGGCACCGACACCGCCCTGCTCATCACGCGCGGCGAGATCACGTATGCCTCGATCTGCATGTAGATGAGGTAGTACACGGCGGCGACGATCGCGGTCGTGAGTGAACCCGTGCCGGGGATCAGGCACACGAGCACGATGATCGTCGAGGCGGTGATCGAACCGACGAGGGGGATCAGCGACCCCAGGAAGGCGAGAACAGCGAGCACCGCGGGGAACGGGGCGTCGATGATGTTCAGGAAGATCATGCTCAGCACACCGTTGATCAGTCCGAGCGTGACCTGCCCCATCACGTAGTAGCCGACTGAGTCCGTGATCTGATCGCCCAGCCCGGTGAAGCCCTCGCGCTTCGACGCCGGCACGATCTTGTACACGGCGGCCTTCAGCGTCGGTATCGATGCCGTGAAGTAGATCGTGAGGATCAGCACGATGAACGCGCCGAACAGCCCCTGAGCGACGCCGACCGTGAGACCGAGCACGCCCTCGCTGATCGTGTCGATGTTGTCGAGGAGCCAGCCGTTCACGCGCGAGAACAGCTCGTCGACCTGCAGCGTGGGGAACGTCGTCTCGAGCCACGTGACCACATCGGTCTGCCACGATCCGCTGTTGACGAGGAAGGTGACCCGCCGCACCAGCTGGCTGATCTGCTCGATCAGCGTCGGAAGCACGATCATGATGATGCCGCCGAACACGGCCAGCGCTCCGACGACCGTGATGACGACGGCGAGCCAGCGCGGCATCTTCCGCCTCGACAGCCACGACACGACAGGGTCGAGGCCGAGCGAGATGAACAGCGCCGTTCCCACATAGAGAAGGATCGTCGACAGCTCCGCGAGGCTCTGGATCAGCATGATGCCGAGCCCGACTCCGAGGGTCGCGACCAGCGCGACGCGGAACGGGTTGTGGATCTTCATCGTTCTCCTCGCTGGGCGCGCGACTCGTGCGCTCTCACAATACGACGGAAGGGCCAGGAAGCCGCGGTGCCGCGCCACGCGCCCTGCACTGCGGGCAGAATGCACATTCAGCTCTTCTGTGGCGTCGCTCAGGGGCGGACCCGGTAACCTGGGCTGTTGAGTTCTCGACAACCGCGTGCGATTGACGGGCGCCATCCGCGCCGCTTCGCCGCCGAGGGAGTGGTGCTGTGCGTTTCGTTTGGGCTGTGGTGGCGTTCGTGATCGCCGCCGGTCTCGTCGCGATGGGCGTTGCCCAGCGCACCGTGTTCCTCGGGCCGGACTCCGAGACCATCAAGGTGTCGTCGGAACAGGACCTGCCGTTCACGGTGATCGATTCCGACGTCTTCGAGGCGTTGCCTGAGGCTCTGCCTGGCGAGAGCGGCACGTTGACGATCTCCAGCGACGGTCCGATCTTCGCCACGTACGCGCGCACGACCGACGTGCTCGGCTGGCTGGGCGACCAGCGCTTCACCCACGCGACTGCGGACGGCGGCGAGATCGACGTCGCTACGGTCGAGCCGACCGTTGAGCTGGAGGGGGATCCGGAGGGGCGCAGCCCTGCCGGATCGGACCTGTGGCTCGAGTCATTCACGGCGGAGGGAACGATGGAGGAGAACTTCTCCTTCCCCGAGGGCATGCAGCTGAGCGTGCTCATCGCCTCGGACGGCACGGAGCCGGCGCCGGCGACCATCGAGGTCACGTGGCCCATCGACAACAGCACACCGTCCGCTCCGTGGTTCATCGGCGCCGGCGTCGGGGTGCTCGTGATCGGTCTGCTTCTCTACATCCTCGCCGTCGTGCACTCGCGGCGCTCGCGCGGACCGCGGCGCAAGGGGCAGCCAGTGCCGCTCACGGGTGCGATCGCGATCGCCCGAGACCGACACGTCGCCGGAGAGATCGACGAGGCGAAGCCGGAATCGGCAGGCGAAGCGGATGCCGAATCGCGCGACGACGGTCCGGATGACGACGGTCCGGGTGACGATTCAGGCGCATCAGCCGGCACCGATTCGGATGCCGCGCGGCCGGACGCGCAGGATGAGCCGGGGCCCGAACGGGGCACGGCACAGCGCGAGGCGTCGCCGTGGTCGCTGCGGCGCAGGATGCGTCTCGCACTGCCGGCGCTCGGACTGTCCGTCGCGCTGATGGCCGGGTGCACGGCCGACGTTCCCGCTGCCGACCCGACGCCGTCGCCGAGTGCGACGGAGGAGGCAGCCGACACCGAGGCGGCACAGCAGCCTGCGATCACCGAGACGCAGGCCGAGCGCATCATCGCCGACCTGTCGGAGCAGGTGGCCGAAGCCGACGAGAAGAACGATGCGAGCCTCGCCGCGAAGCGGCTCGCCGGCACCGCGCTGGAGATCCGCAAGGTGAACTACTCGCTGCGGGGGGACATCGACGACTACAAGTCGCTGCCGCAGATCCCCGCCGAGCCGATCGCGATCCTGCTTCCACAGGCATTCGACGGCTGGCCGCGCACCGTGCTGACCGTCGTCGAGGACGCCGAGGACGAGACGGTCGCCCCGACGATCATCACCCTTCGCCAGGAGGACCCGTGGCACAGCTACAAGGCGACGTACGTGTCGCAGCTGCGCCCGTCCGCGGAGATCCCCGAACTCGCACCGCCGTACCAGGGCGCGGCCCTCGTGCCGCCGGACTCGTCGTTCCTGCAGCTGGCTCCGGAGGACGTGGCCACGGCGTACGCGAGCATCCTCAAGGACGGTGAGAAGAGCGAATACGCCGAACTCTTCGACATCGAGAACGACGGCTTCCTCGCCGAGGTGACGCAGAAGCGCAAGAAGACGCTGAGCAACTTCAACAAGACCGGCGAGGACACCGGCAAGCTCAGCTTCGGGCAGCGGGCAGGAGCCAGTGACCCGTTCGCGCTGATGACGCTGCACAGCGGCGCGATCGTCGGCGTCTCGGTCGTCGAGGCGGAGACGGTCGAACCGACCGACGCCGACGCCGTGATCCGGTTCGAAGACGACCCGGTGCTCCAGGCATTCACCGGCGAGGAGAACTCGGCGGGCGGAGTGCGCACTCGCTACCTCGACCAGCTGTTCTTCTACGTCCCGTCACAGGGCTCGGAAGAGCCCATCCGGCTACTCGGGAGCTCGTCGTCGATCCGCGGCGCCGAGGTCCTCGAGGCGGAGACCGACTCCGAGGACGAGGACGAATAGCATCTCCCACCGCACGATAGACGAACTGACGGAGACCCACTGATGTCGAATGTTCCCCCTGACGCCGGCGCGCTTCGCGGCGCCGTCGACCTGTCGGCCCTGAAGAACCGCCAGAACGCACCGGCTGCGCCCCCGGCGGGCGAGCAGGGCGCGAGCGCGTCGAGCGCGCTTGTGCGAGACGTCACCGACGCGACGTTCAACGAGATCCTCGAGCTGTCGCGCACGGTGCCCGTGGTGGTCGACCTCTGGGCCGAGTGGTGCGAGCCGTGCAAGCAGCTCAGCCCAGTGATCGAGAAGGTCGTGCGCGAGCTCGCCGGTCGCGTCGTGCTGGTGAAGGTCGACATCGACCAGAACCCGCAGCTGAAGCAGGCCTTCGGTGCGCAGTCGATTCCGATGGTGGTCGCGCTTCTCGGCGGTCAGCCGGCGCCGCTGTTCAACGGTGCCATCCCGGAGCAGCAGGTGCGCCAGGTGTTCGACCAGCTGCTGCAGGTGGCGGCGCAGAACGGCATCACCGGCACGGTCGATGCGTCGGCGGAAGGCGAGGAGCAGGCCGAGGAGCCCGAGGAGAAGCCGTTGCCGCCGCTGCACGCCGAGGCATTCGCCGCGATCGAGGCCGGCGACTACGCCAGGGCCGTCACGGCATACGAGCAGGCGCTCAAGGAGAACCCGCGCGATGAGGATGCGCAGGCGGGGCTCGGGCAGGTGAAGCTGCTCGCCCGCGTGCAGAACGTCGATCTGCAGCAGGCGAGGCAGGCGGCGGCAGACGCGCCGATGGACGTGGACGCTCAACTCACCGTCGCGGATCTCGACGTCGCCGGCGGCCACGTCGAGGACGCCTTCGACCGGCTGCTCGAGCTGTTCGCCTCGCTCGACACGGATTCGAGGACGCCGGTGCAGCAGCGACTCGTCGAATTCTTCGGCGTGATGGGCGCCGCAGACCCCCGAGTGGTGAAGGCCCGCACGCGTCTGACCAGCCTGCTGTTCTGATACCGGATGAGCGCGCCCGTCTACCTCGATCACGCCGCGACGACGCCGCTGCGGCCTGAGGTGCGCGATGCGTGGCTCGAGACGCATCAGCTGGTGGGCAACGCGTCGTCGATCCACGGTGCAGGCCAGCACGCGCGCCGCGTGCTGGAGGACGCCCGCGAACGGCTCGGCGCCGTGCTGGGATGCGAGCCGATCGAGGTCGTGCTCACCAGCGGAGGAACCGAATCGATCGGACTCGCTCTGCAGGGGCTGTGGCGCTCGCGGGCTGCGGGCGCTGAGCGGATCGTGCTGCCGGATGGTGAGCACCACGCGACGCTCGACACGGTGGGATGGTTGGCTTCGCACGACGGAGCGGTCGTCGCCCCGGTGGGGCTGGATGCGCGCGGTCGGATCCCCGTGGACGCGTTCGCCGGCACGCTCGCCGATGACGGCCGGGCCGCCCTCGCGACGGCCCTCGTAGCGGGCAACGAGACGGGCACGACCAACGACGCCGCCGGCCTGTCCCGTGCGGCGGCCGAGGCGGGAGTGCCGCTGCACCTCGACGCCGTCGCCGCGTTCGGCCACGTCGGGGTGGATTTCGCCGGATGGCGCGGTGACGCCTCGCCGGGGACCGGACTGGTCGCACTCAGCGTCTCCGGCCACAAGATCGGCGCCCCGGTCGGCACGGGTGCTCTCGTCGTCTCGCGCACGGCGACGGTCGAGCCGCTCCTGCACGGCGGCGGCCAGCAGCGCGGCCTTCGCGCCGGAACCCAGGACATCGCGGGGGCGGTGGCGCTTGCCCGCGCCGCGGAGCTCGCCGAGCTCGAGCGCGAGACTGAGAGCGCACGCCTCTGGGAGCTGCGCGAGCGCTTTCTGGCCGCACTGAAGCGTGAGATTCCCGAGGTCGTCGTGCTCGGTGATCCGGAGCACCGGCTGCCCGGCACGATCCACCTGCACCTGCCGGGCGCCGGAGGCGAATCGCTGCTGTTCCTGCTCGACCAGCGCGGCGTCTCCGTGTCGACCGGGTCAGCGTGCCAAGCCGGCGTCGCCGAGCCGTCGCACGTGGTGATGGCGCTCGGCTACTCCCAGGCAGAGGCGAGCCAGGTGCTGCGGATCAGCCTCGGTCGCACCACGACGTCCACCGACCTCGACGCGCTCGTCGCGGCGCTCCCCGAGTCCTACCGGCGCCTGGCCGCGCGCTGAGGCGGGCAGCCCACGCGAATGCCTACGATTCTCGCGAGTGCCTACGAAACAGCGTAGGCACTCGTGAAGAACGTAGGCACTCGCGGATGCGGGCGTGACCTGATCGCGCGCTGAGGCCGCCGCCGCCAGCGGCGCGTACGCTGGAAGCATGCGTGTACTTGCGGCGATGAGCGGGGGAGTGGACTCCGCGGTGGCGGCGGCGCGCGCCGTCGAGGCAGGGCACGAGGTCGTCGGCGTGCACCTCGCGCTCTCCCGCGCCGGCGGCACCCTGCGCGCCGGAAGCCGCGGCTGCTGCACGATCGAGGACTCCTTGGACGCGAGGCGCGTGTCCGACCGGCTCGGCATCCCGTTCTACGTGTGGGACTTCTCGGAGCGCTTCCGTGACGACGTCATCGCCGATTTCGTCGACGAGTACCGTGCCGGCCGCACCCCGAACCCGTGCATGCGCTGCAACGAGAAGATCAAGTTCGCCGCCCTGCTCGAGCGGGGCATCGAACTCGGCTTCGACGCCGTCTGCACTGGCCACTACGCGACCCTCGTCGACGGCGAGCGGGGCCTCGAGCTGCATCGCTCCAGCGAGGAGGCGAAGGACCAGTCGTATGTGCTCGGCGTGCTCACAACCGAGCAACTCGCGCACTGCATGTTCCCGCTCGGGGAGACGCCGTCGAAGCAGCTCGTGCGCGCCGAGGCCGAGCGCCGTGGGCTCGCCGTCGCCCAGAAGCCCGACAGCTACGACATCTGCTTCATCCCCGACGGCGACACGAAGGGGTGGCTCGCTGAGAAGGTGGGCGAGGAACACGGCGACATCGTCGACCGCGCCGGCAGCGTCGTCGGCTCGCACGACGGTGCCCACTCGTTCACCGTCGGTCAGCGCCGCGGGCTGAAACTCGGCGTACCGGCCTCCGACGGCAAGCCGCGGTTCGTGCTCGAAGTCAAGCCGGTGTCGAACCAGGTCGTCGTCGGCCCCAAGGAGGCTCTCGCGGTCGCCTCCCTCGCCGGCGGCAGATACACATGGGCGGGCGCAGAGCCCGTGCAGCCTGATGAGCCTTTCGCGTGCGACGTGCAGGTGCGCGCCCACGCCGATCCTGTGCCTGCCGTCGCGCGCATCACCGGCGGCGAGATGATCGTCGATGTCGAAGACCCGCTCACCGGCGTCGCCCCCGGCCAGACGGCCGTGCTCTACGACGGCACCCGTGTGATCGGGCAGTGCACGATCGATCGCACTGTCTCCGCTGTGCCCGCACCGGTCTGACCCCGGCTTCATCTCCGGACGAGCGGGAGTGCTCCTGAATGTCGGTGCCGGTTCGTAGACTGATCACGTGGCAGACGCAGCTGATGAGACGACCATCGACGCAGCGCGCGAGGAGGTGCGGGAGCTCACGGACCGCATCGTCGAAGCGCGAGAGTCGTACTACGGGCGCGACACGGCGCCCGTAGACGACGCGACATACGACGGCTGGATGCACCGGCTCGAGGAGCTCGAGACGGCATTCCCACAGCTGCAGGGGCAGGACTCGCCGACGCTGCAGGTGGGAGCGGCCGGCGAGACGGAGCTCGACACCATCGAGCATGCCGAGCGCATGCTCAGCCTCGACAACGTGTTCTCGCTCGACGAGCTGCGCGAATGGTGCACCAAGACGCGAGAAGCAGCCGGGCGCGAGGTCGCCTGGCTCACGGAGCTGAAGATCGACGGCCTCGCCATCAATCTGCGCTACGAGGACGGCGTGCTCACCTCCGCCGCCACGCGCGGCGACGGCAGGGTCGGCGAGTTGGTCACTCACAATGCGCTGCGCCTCGCCGACATCCCGGAGCGGCTTGCAGGCGTTGGTCATCCGGAGATCGTGGAGGTCCGCGGTGAGGTCTTCATCCCCGTCGAAGCCTTCGAGAGTCTCAACGCACTCCAGGCCGAACTGCGCGAGCGCGCCTACGCCGAGTCGAAGCAGAGATGGGAGCAGGTGCGCAGCGCGACGAAGAAGCCGTTCGACGAGGAGGCGCGACGCAAGTCAGCCGAGCGACGGTTCCCCGCGTTCGCGAACCCGCGCAACGCCGCCAGCGGCGGGCTCCGCCAGCAGCTCGACGAGAAGGAGGGCCTCGAGCGGGAGGCCGGTGAGACCAGGCTGAAGTCGCTGCGGCTGTACGTGCACGGCATCGGAGCGTGGCCCGAACCCCCTGTCGCCGCGCAGAGCGAGGTGTACGACCTGCTGGCAGAGTGGGGGCTGCCCACCAGCCCGCACACGCGCGTGACCCGCACAGACGAGGAGCTCGCCGAGTTCGTGCATCACTACGGCGAGAACAGGGCGTCCGTGGCGCACGAGCTCGACGGCGTCGTGGTGAAGGTCGACGAGCTGGCGCTGCACGCGGAGCTGGCAGAGACGAGTCGTGCGCCGCGGTGGGCGATCGCCTACAAGTACCCGCCAGAGGAGGTGCAGACACGTCTCATCGACATCAGAGTCGGCGTCGGTCGCACGGGCAGAGCGACACCCTACGCGGTGATGGACCCGAAGCTCGTCGCCGGGTCGGTCGTGCGCCAGGCGACGCTGCACAATCAGGAAGTCGTCGTGCACAAAGGCGTGCTCATCGGTGATCTCGTCGTGCTGCGCAAAGCGGGGGATGTGATCCCCGAGGTGCTCGGGCCGGTCGCCGAGGCGCGCGACGGCTCGGAGCGCGCCTTCGTGATGCCCAGCGCATGCCCGGAATGCGGCGCGGAGCTGCGCCCCATGAAAGAGGGCGACATCGACCTGCGCTGCTCCAATGCGCGCACCTGCCCCGCTCAGGTGCGCGGCCGCGTCGAACACATCGGCTCCCGCGGAGCGCTCGACATCGAAGCGCTCGGCGAAGTCACCGCGGCCGCACTCACGCAGCCGGCGCGCAACGCGCAGACGCATGAGGAGCTGCCGCCCGTGCTGTCGACCGAGGAAGGGCTGTTCGACCTCACGCTCGACGAGATCGTGCCGCTCGAGGTCATCGTCACCGATCCCGAGACGGGGGAGAGCAGAACGGACGAGGCGGGCGAGCCGGTGCGACGCTCGCCGTTCCAGCGCATCGAGCGGGTCTACCCGCCGGGCTGGGAGGATGCCGCGCCCGCCGAGCGCCGCAGAGCGGGAGTGCGCAAGGATCACGAGCTCGTTCACCCGTCGGCGCAGGCGGTGAAGCTGCTCGAAGAGCTCGACAAGGCCAAGACGAAGGACCTGTGGCGGCTGCTGGTCTCTTTGAACATCCGGCACGTCGGGCCCGTCGCCGCCCGCGCGCTCGCTGCGTACTTCGGATCGCTCGACGCCGTCCGGGCTGCCGGCCGCGACGAGCTGGCGGCCGTCGAGGGCGTCGGTCCGATCATCGCCGACTCACTTCTGGCGTGGTTCGATGTCGACTGGCATGTCGAGATCGTGAACCGCTGGATCGCGGCCGGTGTGCGTTTCGAGACTCCGGATCATCCGGGGCCGGGTGCCGCCATGGCCGAAGGGGGAGTGCTCGACGGAATCACGGTGGTCGCGACGGGTGCGTTGGAGGGCTACTCCCGAGAGGGAGCGCAGGAGGCGATCACGCGCGCCGGCGGCAGAGCCGCATCGAGTGTGAGCAAGAAGACCGACTTCGTTGCGGCGGGCCCAGGCGCCGGTTCGAAACTCGCAAAAGCGGAGTCTCTCGGAATTCCGGTACTCGACTCCGCGCAGTTCCACATTCTCGTAACGGACGGCCCCGAAAGACTCGCTTAACTGAGAGTTTGCCGGTAGCGTGCCAGAATGCAGCCACAGACGTACTTCATCATCGCGCTCGTCATATACTTCGCCGCCATGATCAGTATCGGCGTCTACGCGACGCTGAAGACGAAGAACCACGAAGACTACATGCTCGGCGGACGCAGTCTGCCACCGGCCGTCGCGGCGCTCAGCGCCGGGGCGTCCGACATGTCGGGCTGGCTCGTCATGGGTCTTCCTGGTGCCCTCTACTTCACGGGCCTCTTCGACGCCTGGATCGCGATCGGCCTGACGATCGGCGCCTACCTGAACTGGAAGCTGGTCGCGCCGCGGCTGCGCGCCTACACCGAGGTCGCGAAGAACTCGATCACGGTGCCCAGCTTCCTCGAGAACCGTACGCACGACAAGACGCACGTGCTCCGCATCGTCGCGGGCGTGGTCATCCTGGTGTTCTTCACGCTGTACGTCTCCAGCGGCATGGTCGCCGGCGGAAAGTACTTCGAGAGCGCGTTCGGCGGCGACTACCTGACGGGCATGCTCCTGGTCGGCGGCGTGACACTGGCGTACACGCTGTTCGGCGGCTTCCTCGGGGCGACGTACACCGACTTCGTGCAGGGCATCATGATCTTCGCCGCCCTCATGATCGTTCCGGTGCTGGCCGTGATCTCCATCGGCGACCTCACAGCGCTCGCAGACGGATTCGACGCGGCAAGCGCGCAGCGCATCGCAGACGCACAGACCGCGATGGACGCCGGCGAGGAAGGACCGTTCGCGAGTGCGACCCCGCTGTCGTGGTTCGGCGACGGCTTCTCCGGCGTGGTCCTGCTCGGCATCATCTCCTCGCTCGCCTGGGGCCTGGGGTACTTCGGCCAGCCGCACATCATCGTGCGCTTCATGGCGCTGCGCAGCGCGGGCGACGCCAAGGTCGCCCGCCGCATCGGCATCGGCTGGATGATCCTGTCGCTGATCGGTGCTGTGATCACCGGCCTCATCGGCATCGCCTGGTTCCACGTCAAGGGCATCGAGCTCCCCGACTCCGAGACGGTCGTGCTCGTGCTCGCACAGAACCTGATGCACCCGTTCGTGGCCGGTCTGGTGCTCGCCGCCGTGCTCGCCGCCATCATGTCGACGATCTCGAGCCAGCTCATCGTGTCGTCGTCGGCGCTGATCGAAGACATCGCGCGCCTCGTGCTGAAGAAGAGCATCAAGGAGTCCGCTCTGGTGTGGCTCGGTCGCGGGGCGGTACTCCTCATCGCCGTGATCGCCGTCCTGATCGGCCTCGACTCCGAGTCGTCCGTGCTCGAACTGGTCAGCTTCGCGTGGGCGGGCTTCGGCGCCGCATTCGGCCCGCTGATCATCCTGTCGCTGTTCTGGCGCAGGCTCACCAACGTGGGAGCGATCGTCGGCATGGTCGCCGGTGCCGCCACCGCCTGGGTATGGGGCCAGTACCTCTCCGGCGGAATCTTCGACCTCTACGAGATCGTGCCAGGCTTCCTGATCAACCTCGTGCTCGCGTTCGTCGTCAGTGCTTCGACGCACAAGGCCGACACCGATTCGGACAACGAGATCCAGCAGGAGTTCAACGACACCGACACCATCATCCTGACGCAGGTCAAGCGTCGCTCGGAGTGATCCTGACATGACCGGATGGTCGTGCCCGAGATCCGTCTCGGGCACGACCATCGTCGTGGGAGTACATCACTTCGCCGCAGCGAACACGACTATTCGTCGGCGAGCGCCGCGGCGTATGCGCGCACCGAGCGGTTGTACCGCGGCAGCGTCGGTTCGATCGCCTCGACCGCCGTGCGCAGAGCTTCGTCGTGCCGGCCGGCGCTGTGCAGCGCGAGCGCCAGGAAGACCGCAGGGGCCGCGCCCGTGTCGGGGTGGGGCGGCGCGTCTCGCAGCATCTCGATGGCCGCGTCGACGCGGCCGAGGTTGCGCAGCGTGGATGCGTGCTGCACCACGAGCTGCGAGGCCCTCGACGGGTCGACATCGCTGAGACCCTGTGCCGTGGCCCGGGAGTACTCGGCGTCGGCTTCGTCTTCATGCCCCGTCGAATCGAAAGCGCCGGCCAATTCGAACGCGCCGAGTGCCGGATGCGGTGCCGCCGCAGCGAGGGCCGTCATCTGGATGATGAGCTCCTGGTGGCCGCAGTCCGAAGCCCGCAGCGCCTCGACGCGCTTCTCCCACTCCGCGGCCGGGAGCCGGTCCTGTTCGTTCACGCGGCGCTCTCGGCGTCGGCGAGCAGCAGTTCGCGCACCTGCTTGCGCAGCACCTTGCCGATCATCGACTTCGGCAGCTCGTCGACCACGACGAAGCGGCGGGGAGCCTTGTACGGCGTGAGGATGCGCTTGACGAACTCACGGGCCTCGTCCTGGTCGAAATCGGGAGCGCCGTCGAGCACGATGGCTGCGACGACCTCCTCGCCGCCGGGCGACGGCATGCCGACGACGGCGGCGTCGGAGATCGCCGGGTGCTGACGCAGCGCGATCTCGACTTCGGTGGGCGCGACGTTGAAGCCGTTGGTGATGATGAGCTCCTTGATCCGGTCGACGACCGTGAGGAACCCGTCATCGTCCATCTCCACGATGTCGCCGGTGCGGAACCAGCCGTCGGAGAACACTCTTTCGGTCTCCTCGGGGCGTCCGTAGTACCCGCTGAACACCTGCGGCCCGCGCACGAGCAGCTCGCCGGCCTCGCCCTGCGCGGCATCGCGGGTCGGATCTTCCGGGTCGACCACGCGCACCTCGGTGCCGGGCAGCGGCAGGCCGATCGTGCCGGCCCTGCGGTTGTCACCGACCGGGTTCACGCACAGCACGGGGGAGCACTCGCTCAGCCCGTAGCCCTCGACGAGCATGCCGCCCGTCTCCTCCTCCCACGGCACGACGAGCGCGTCGTCCAGCGCCATCGCTCCTGAGACGCCGATGCCGGTGCCCGCAAGGGAGACACCGGTCTCCTTCGCCCGCTTCAGCAGGCGTTCGGCGATGGGCGGAACGGCGGGCAGCACGGTTGCGGGGTGCTTCTTCGTCACGGCGAGCACCATGTCGGGGTCGAACTTCGGGAACAGCACGAGTCTCGCCGCCCGCGACATCGCGTACGTCAGGCACAGAGTCAGCCCGTACGCGTGGAACATCGGCAGCACGGCGTAGACGACCGTGCCCTCGCCGTCAGGGACATCCGGGGTCCACGCCCTGGCCTGCGCGGCGTTTGCGAGCAGGTTGCGGTGCGTCAGGGTCGCGCCCTTCGGGTCGCCCGTCGTGCCGCTGGTGTACTGGATCACCGCGATGTCGTCGGTGCCGGGTGCCGGCACGTCGTCGCCGATCGGTGCGTATCCGATGATCTGCTCCCACGGAACGGCGCCGCGCACCGGCTCGGTGAGCTGGGCGCGCTGTTCGCGCAGCTTCGGCACGGGCAGCCGCAGCGCCACCTGCATGTACGCGGGCATGCCCTTGGTGACGTCGACCGAGACGAGGGAATCGACGGCGACGTCGTTCGGGAAGTCCTGCACGGTGCGGGCGACCTTGCTCCACACGATCGCGTGCTTCGCGCCGTGGTCCTCGAACTGCTTGCGCAGCTCGCGCGGCGTGTACAGCGGGTTGTGCTCGACGACGATCGCTCCGAGGCGCAGCACCGCGTAGAAGGCGATGATGTGCTGCGAGCAGTTGGGCAGCACGATCGCCACCGGATCGCCCTTTCGCACGCCGAGCGCGTACAGTCCGGCCGCCGCGCGGTCGATCGCGGCTGACAGCTCTCGGTAGGTCGTCTCGCGCCCGAAGAACTGCAGCGCGGGGGCATCGGGATGCTCGCGCGCCGAGGTCCTGACGAGGTCCATCAGGGAACCGGTCATCTCATCGAGGTCCTCCGGCACGCCGGGTGCATAGGAGGCGGTCCAGGGGCGCGGCGGATCGAACTGCGTTGTCACCAGACAAGACTAGGCGAGCGAACGCACGCGAGAGTGCGCAGGTGCCTTCTCAAGGACATCCGGATGCGGCAGCAGACGACAGCGCGAGCTCGTCGGGCGGCCTAGACTGGACCGGTGTCAGAAATCACTCCCGAACTCGTGCGCCATCTGGGTGTGCTCGCCCGAATTCAGCTGGAGGACGAGGAGGTGACGCGCCTGACCGGTGAACTCGACGCCATCGTCGAGAACATCGCCAAGGTCTCGCAGGTCGCATCCGACGACGTCCCGGCGACGAGCCACCCCATCCCGATGCAGAACGTGTTCCGCCCCGACGAGGTCGGCGACATGCTCACGACCGATCAGGCGCTGCAGAACGCGCCCGACTCGGACGGAGATCGCTTCCGTGTGACGGCGATCCTCGGCGAAGAACAGTGACGGGGGAGAACATGACGGACATCATCCGGATGACCGCAGCTGAGCTGGCTGCGAAGCTCACTGAGGGCGAGATCTCGAGCGTCGAGGCCACCCAGGCGCACCTCGACCGCATCGCCGCGGTCGACGGCGACGTGAACGCCTACCTGCACGTGAACGACGCGGCCGTCGAGACGGCGCGCGGAATCGACGAGCGCCGAGCATCCGGCGAGGAGCTGCCCCCGCTCGCCGGCGTTCCGCTCGCGATCAAGGACGTGCTCGTCACAACGGACATGCCGTCGACATCCGGGTCGAAGATCCTCGAGGGCTTCATGTCGCCTTACGACGCGACGGTGGTCGCCCGTGCCCGCGCCGCAGGGCTCGTGCCGCTCGGCAAGACGAACATGGACGAGTTCGCGATGGGCTCCTCGACGGAGCACTCGGCCTATGGGCCGACCCGCAACCCGTGGGACCTCGACCGGATCCCCGGTGGATCAGGCGGCGGTTCGGCCGCAGCCGTCGCCGCTTTCGAGGCGCCTCTCGCGCTCGGATCTGACACGGGCGGCTCGATCCGTCAGCCCGCGCACGTGACGGGAACCGTCGGCATCAAGCCGACCTACGGCGCGGTGAGTCGCTATGGCTCGATCGCGCTGGCGTCGAGCCTCGACCAGGTGGGGCCCGTGACTCGTACCGTGTTCGACGCGGGCCTGCTGCAGGACATCATCGCCGGCCACGACGTGCACGATGCGACGTCGATCGACCGCGAGTGGCCCTCGATGGCACGTGCCGCCATCGAGGGTGCGGCCGGCGAAGGCCTGAAGGGCCTGAAGATCGGCGTCGTGAAGGAGCTGCCTGACTCCGGTTTCCAGCCCGGCGTCGCCGATTCCTTCCACCAGTCGCTGGCGAAGCTCGAGGCGCAGGGCGCGGAGATCGTCGAGATCAGCGCGCCGCACTTCGAGTACGCGGTCGCCGCGTACTACCTGATCCTCCCGGCTGAGGCATCGAGCAACCTCGCCAAGTTCGACTCGGTGCGCTTCGGCATGCGGGTCGAGGTGCCGGGCGGCACGGTGGAGGACGTGATGTCGGCCACGCGTGACGCGGGCTTCGGGCCCGAGGTCAAGCGCCGCATCATCCTCGGCACGTACGCTCTGTCGGCTGGATACTACGACGCCTACTACGGCAGCGCCCAGAAGGTGCGCACTCTGATCCAGCGCGACTTCGCCTCGGCCTTCGCCGACGTCGACGTGATCGCCACGCCGACCGCGCCGACGACGGCGTTCAAGCTCGGCGAGAAGATCGACGACCCGCTGGCGATGTACCTGAACGACCTCACCACGATCCCCGCCAACCTGGCGGGAGTCCCCGGCATCTCGGTGCCGAGTGGCCTGTCAGCAGACGACGGCCTGCCCGTCGGCGTGCAGTTCCTCGCCCCCGCGCACGAGGACGCCCGTCTCTACCGGGTCGGCGCGGCACTCGAACACCTGCTCGTCGACGATTGGGGCGGCCCCCTGCTCGATCGGGCCCCCGCACTGAACGGAGGGGCACGCTGATGGCGCGCGCAGAACTGATGGGCTTCGAGGAGGCACTCGAGAGGTTCGAGCCGGTGATCGGCCTCGAGGTGCACATCGAACTGAACACCAGGACGAAGATGTTCTCGGCCGCGGCCAACCCGGCCAACACCGAGAACCACGACGCAGAGCCGAACACGCTCGTCGCCCCCGTCGACATGGGCCTGCCCGGTTCGATGCCTGCGGTCAACGCCGAGGCCATCCGGAAGTCGATCACGCTCGGCCTGGCGCTGGGCTGCTCGATCGCCCCGTCGAGCCGCTTCGCGCGGAAGAACTACTTCTACCCGGATCTCGGCAAGAACTACCAGATCAGCCAGTACGACGAGCCGATCGCATTCGAGGGTTCGGTCGAGGTCGACCTGGGCGACGGCGAGACGGTCGTGGTGCCGATCGAGCGTGCGCACATGGAGGAGGACGCCGGAAAGCTCACCCACATGGGCGGCTCGGCCGGTCGCATCCAGGGTGCGTCCAGCTCACTGGTCGACTACAACCGCGCCGGCGTGCCGCTCGTCGAGATCGTCACGCACCCGATCTTCGGCACCGAGCACCGTGCACCGGAGCTCGCCAAGGCGTATCTGGCCACGATCCGCGACATCGCGATCGCGACGGGCATCTCGGAGGCCCGGATGGAACGGGGCAATGTGCGCTGCGACGCGAATGTGTCGCTGCGCCCCCGCGGAGCTGAGAAGCTCGGCACCCGCACCGAGACGAAGAACGTCAACTCGATGCGTTCGGTCGAGCGCGCCGTGCGCTATGAGATCCAGCGCCAGGCGGCCATCCTCGCCTCCGGCGGCACGATCACTCAGGAGACCAGGCACTGGCACGAGGACACGGGGGAGACCTCGCCAGGCCGACCGAAGTCGGACGCAGACGACTACCGCTACTTCCCGGAGCCCGACCTGCTGCCTGTCGCACCCAGCGAGGAGCTGATCGAGGAGCTCCGCGCCGCGCTTCCCGAGGCGCCTGCCGTGCGCCGCCGCCGCCTGAAGGCCGAGTGGGACTTCACCGATCTCGAACTGCAGGACGTCGTCAACGGCGGGCTGCTGAACGAGGTCGAGGCGACGGTGGCCGCAGGAGCTGCGCCCCAGACCGCGCGCAAGTGGTGGACCGGAGAGATCACCCGCGTCGCGAACGCGCAGGAGACGGAGCCTGCCGCGCTGGTGACTCCGGATCAGGTCGCGTCGCTGCAGAAGCTGATCGATGACGGCACCCTCACCGACAAGCTCGCCCGCCAAGTGCTGGAAGGCGTCATCGCCGGTGAGGGAACGCCGCAGCAGGTCGTCGACGCACGCGGGCTTGCGGTCGTCTCCGACGACGGCGCGCTGATCGCCGCGATCGACGATGCACTGGCCGCTCAACCCGACGTGCTCGAGAAGATCCGCGGCGGGAAGGTGCAGGCGGCCGGCGCCATCATCGGCGCCGTGATGAAGGCCATGAAGGGCCAGGCCGACGCCGCCCGAGTACGCGAGCTCATCCTCGAGCGCGCCGGGTCCTGATCCGCGCCCCGTCGCTCGGGTGCGGGAAAACGCCGCTTTCCCACGAGAATGGCGGCGCTTTCCCGCACCTGAGCTGCCGGGCGCGGGGAGAATAAGAGCATGGGGCGATCGGACGGCAGCGGCAGGCGCGTGTCTGCGCCGGATGCCGACGACTCCGGCACGGGCATCCTGCACATCGATATGGACGCGTTCTTCGCGGCCGTGGAGGTGCTGCACGACCCGTCGCTTGCGGGCAAGCCGGTCGTGATCGGGGCGCCGGATGGCCGTTCTGTCGTCTCGAGCGCGTCGTACGAGGCGCGCCGGTACGGGGTGCGCTCGGCGATGCCGATGGCACGGGCGCTGCAACTGTGCCCGCGCGCAACCGTGGTGCCGCCGAGCTTCGAGCGGTATCGCGAGGCATCGGCCCAGGTGATGGACATCTTCCGGCAGATCACGCCGCTGGTCGAACCGCTGTCGATCGACGAGGCCTTCCTCGACGTGCGCGGGGCCAGGAGACTATGGGGCAGTCCAGGCGAGATCGCTCGGATGATCCGACGCCGGGTGACGGAGGAGACCGGGCTGGTCTGCAGCGTCGGCGTCGCCGCGACGAAGCACGTGGCGAAGATGGCCTCGACGATGTCGAAGCCCGACGGCCTGCTGATCGTGCCAGCGGACGAGACGGCCGACTTTCTCGCGCCGCTGTCGGTGCGCACGATCTGGGGCGTCGGACCTAAGGCCGCGGAGGCGCTCGAAGCGCGGGCCGTGCGCACCATCGAAGACGTGCGCAGGGCACCGCAGCACGTGCTCGCCAGAGCGCTCGGCGAATCGGGGGCGCGCAGGGTGGCGGAGCTCGCCCTGGGCGATGATCCGCGCGAGGTGCAGACGGAGCGGGTCGAGAAGAGCATCAGCCACGAGGAGACCTTCGCCGACGACGTGCGCGATGCCGATGCCCTGCGCGCCGAGCTGCTGCGTCTCGCCGACCGTGTGGCGGTGCGTCTGCGCCGGGCCGGGCTGGAAGCGGCCGGAGCGGCCATCAAGGTGCGTTTCGCCGACTTCACCACGATCACGCGCTCGCAGGCGCTGGCCGAGCCGACCGACCTCGGCCAGCGCCTGGGCGAATCAGCGCGCGAGCTGTTCGCCGCCGTGGAGAGGCACGATCCGGTGCGACTGATCGGCGTGCGAGCGGAGCGTCTCCAGCCCGCGGGGTCGTCTGCGCTGGCGCTGTGGGACGAGGATCAGGACTGGCGCCGCGCCGAGGGAGCACTCGACGATGCCGTCGCGCGCTTCGGGGCGGGGGCGCTCACGCGCGCGACCTTCCTCGGGCGAGGGGCGCTGCATGCGCCGCCACGACCGCCGGAGACGTCGGACTGAGGCGAGCAGGACGTCGGTGAGGGCGAATCTCGGCGATCCGGAGTAGGTTGGAGGCATGCCCAACATCGCACTGGAACTCGGCAAGATCACGAACCGTGCCGGCGTGAACGCCGTCTACGGCGAGAAGCAGGAAGTCGACGGCGTCACGATCGTCCCGGTGGCAGCCGCGTGGTCGGGCTTCGGCGGCGGCGACGAAGAGGGCAAGGGTGCAGGCGGCGGAGGCGGCAGCATCTCCATGCCGCTCGGCGTCTACGTGCGCCGACCGGAGGGGCTGCGCTTCGAGCCGAACCTCATCGCACTGCTGGCGGTATCGGTTCCGGTGATCTGCGTGGCCGGGCGCGCCCTGCGCAAGATCATCCGTGCCCTCAAGAAGTAGCGACGCCTTCGCGGCATCGTTCGATGTCGCATTCGACACCGTGCTCCGGCGCGTGTGCGCCCTGGACGTCGCCCTTCCGAGAGTCGTCATCGACGGGCGAAGCGGCTCGGGGAAGACGACCATCGCGGCGCGGCTTCGCGACGCGTGGCCCCGCCAGAAGACGCCGCGCCTGATCGCGCTCGACGACTTCTATCCGGGGTGGGACGGCCTCGCGTCCGCGAGCACGATCGTCGCCGACGGCATCCTGGCACCGATCGCCGCAGGACGAGCGGGGCAGTTCCGCCGCTGGGACTGGAACGCCGGATCACCCGGCGCGAGCGTCAGCATCGCGCCGGACACCGCGCTGATCGTCGAGGGCGCGGGCGCGCTCACCCCGCACGCGCAAGAGCTCGCCGATCTGACCGTCTGGCTGGACGCACCTGAGGTGTCGCGACGGGAGCGAGCTCTGGCTCGCGACGGCGAGACCTACGCGCCGCACTGGGAGCGCTGGGCGGCGCAGGAACGCGCACACATCGCCTCCCATGATCCGGCCGCGCTCGCAGACCTTCGGCTCGAGCTGCGCTAGTCCGCGATCAGGCGTCGAATCGGTGGGCACACGACCGAGACGATCGCTTGGCAACGGGATCGTCGCTCGGCGGGTGCCCATGACGCGTCCCGGCCGATCCTGCTGAGTCTGCTCGGCGAGTCAGTGTGCGCTGCACCGTTGCGGAGCGGCGCTCCCTCGCATCGATGAATGGACAGGCGTCCCCGGGGCCGCGACGGATACGGCGAGATGTCCGCGCGCTGGCGGGCATCATGGACCGTGTCGAGGCCGCGAACATCCCGATCTCGCCCGTTCGTCCGCTCGCGCTCGGAACGCGGCCTGACTTCGCTCCGTATAGTCAGAGCTGCTACGGTGTCGCTCGGTATACTGTTATCCTGTATATGCTGTCACCGCACACCTATAGAAACACGGCATCAATTGAATCTTCTCGATCGACTGAAGACGCGACTGCGCCAGCTGCTCCGCTCGAAGCTCGGCATATCCAAGGACGTCACGCGACTGGATTCCCGAGCCTCGCGACTCAGCAGCAGTCTGTCTCAGGCAAGCGACCGCCTGTCGCGGGTGAACGGGCGAGTAGACGCGCTCAAGGGTCTGACGCTCCCAGAGATCCGGATCCTGAAAAGGACTGTCGAGCGTCTGCAGCAGCGCGTGGACAAACCCGCATTCTACGACCAATTTCGGATGTTCACGTACATCGTCGATCGAGAGTTCTCGTTGGAACAGAAGAAGTGGTTCATCGAGAAGCAGTGCATGAGAGCGCTGAAGTATTTTCCCAACCTCGACGACCCCGAGACCTTCAACGAGAAGACGAACTGGTACAAGCTCTACTACCAGGATCCGCTCATCACGGCGTGCATCGACAAGTACAAGTTCAAAGACTATGTCGCCGAAACCGTGGGCGAACGGTACGTGATCCCCTTGATCGGGGTGTGGGAGAGTGGTCGAGCCATTGACTTCGACGCCCTCCCTGAAAAGTTCGTCATCAAGTCGAACTGGGGCAGCGGAAGCCGCCACGTGCAACTCGTTCGCGATAAGAACGCGCTGAACGTCGACGAGATGAGGCTGCGCACCAGTTCCTGGATACAGCCGTGGGAGAACGTCTACTACCACACGTTCGATTGGGGATACAAGGACATCGAGCCCCGCATCATCGCAGAGGAACTCATCGAAGGAAAGGAGTTCGAGTACAAGTTCTTCTGCTTCGATGGCGAGCCGGCGTTCATCACCGTCGCCAGGGACAGCGCACCCGGTGTACCCAACACATACAACAACTACGACATGGACTGGAACCTGCTGCCGTTCACCCGACGTAAGAAGAACGCGCAGTACCCCATTCCAAAGCCGGAGCTCTTCGACGAGTTGGTTGAGATCTGCAGGAAGCTGTCGGCGCCCTTCCCACACGTCCGCGTTGACCTCTGCATCGCAGAAGGTCGGATACTCGTGGAGGAACTGACCTTCTATACAACAAGCGGGTTCGGCCGGTTCGATCCGACCGAGTGGGACCACACCTTCGGCGAACCGTTCATTCTGCCCGAGAAACGGATCCTCGACCACTCAGACGCGTACTCGCGAGGACCGCTGGAAAGTGAGCTGACGCTTCAGTAGAAGCCGTGACGGCGCGCCCCATGGGCAGGCGATGGCCCGGATCGTCAGGAAGGCTCGAACGCCCCTACCCGCCCAGCTCCGCCAGGGCGCTGCGCGCGGCGTCGCGGATGCCGGAATCGTCGGCGGGGTCGAGGCGGTCGATGAGTTCGCGGTAGACCACGGCTGCCTCGTCTGTGCGCCCCGCTTCCGTGAGCGCGGTGGCGCGATGGATGTCGGCGAGTCGCGCGAACTGCGGCATGTCGTGCCGTTCGGCGGCTTCCGCGGCCTCGCGCAGCGCGCCGATCGCGTCGTCGTGGCGGTCGAGCGCGAGCAGCGCCCTGCCGCGGGAGATGCGCGCATCCAGCGCCCTCTCCCACAGCTCGGCGGCCTCCGCTGTGCCGATCGCCTCATCGAGCACCGCGACGCCGACCGCGTCACCGGTGCCGGCGGTGAACCAGCCGTGCAGCTGCTGTGCGCGTGCCAGCAGTGCGGGAACGCCTGAGCGCATGGCGAGTTCCATACCCTCCGCCGCGGTGACGACCGCGTCTTCATCGTCGACGTCGTGCAGCAGAGACGCCACGTCGAGTGTCACGGATGCCGCCCTGTCCCAGACCTCTGCGTCCTCCGCGACGCGGGCCGCCCACGTCCAGACGCGGTACGCGACCGCCAGCTCACCGCATTCCGACGCGGCACGGCCGAGCCCGCTCGCGACACGCGAGAGGACGACGGGATCCTCCTCGCCCGACTCGTGCATGGCGTCGAACGCGAGTTGGAAGTTCTCCAGCGCTGCCTGCGCCTGCCCCGCATCGAGCTGCAGCGACGCCAGCGTGTGCCGCTGGCCGGGAAGCGCCTGCCCCACCTGCTCGAAGCTCCGGATCGCGTACGCGGCGCGGGCGCTCGCCTCGCGAGGTCGGCCGAGGTCGGCATAGATCTGCGCGGCGAGCATGGCGGAGTTGCCGACGGCGACGGGATCCTCGGCGCGCGCGGCGTCGACGATGAGCCCCTCGCTCGCGGTCGCCGCCTCGTCGAAGCGCGCCTTCGACGCCATCGAGATCGTGACGACCCGCCTGGCGGTGAGCATCACGGCATCTGCGGCGCGCGGGTCCTCGAGCGCCAGAGCGGCGACCTCGCCTGCCTCCTCGAACAGCTCCGCGCGCGTGAGGGCCTCGAGATGGGCGTCGACGAGCCCTGGCCACAGCATGTTCTTGTCGTCGTCGGGGAGGGTCAGCGCCGCCTCGCGCACGGCGGCGAGGGCAGCCTCCACGCCGCCGGTCGGCGTCTCCGGAGCCTCGAACTGGGTGGCGGCGAACGTGATCAGCAGATCGACGAGCAGTGAGGGGTCGCTGCCGTGCGACCTGGCGCGTTCGATCTCCTCGGCGATCTCGTCGACGTCGTCGCGCGATGCGTTGCCGAGCATCTTCAGCCCGAGCCGCTCCTCGGCGTCGGCGTAGTCGTGCCATCCGGCCTCGCGCATCGCAGCGACGCGTGCCCGGTGATGCGCCGCGGCTGCCGTCTCGTCGTCGTCGCTCAGCGCCGCCCACACGCGCACCGTGTGCAGGGGAGGGGCGGCATCCGGCGTCGCGGTCTGCACACCGCGCGCCGCGGCCTCATCCGCTCGCGACAGGTGATGGCCCGCCACCAAGCGCCGTGCTTCGATCAGCCACCCGCGGGCATCGGACGGTTCCGGATGCGCCGACGCCAGCGGCGCATACGCCTCGGCATCAGAGAAGGGCAGGTCGTACCGTTCCGTGCGAAGCCCGCGCGCGGCGGTGAGGTCGCTGGCGCAGCGATCGTTGCCGTTGCGTTCGTCGAGGGCGCCGCCGATGCGCTCTGCGACGCTCCAGGCGCGGTCGCGGAACTCGCTCACCGTGTGCACGCGCTTCCGCTCGCCGAACAGGCGCTCGATGTTCTCGCCGTCGGATCCGACGAGCTCGCGTTCGCCGGCACCTGCCTCGACCGCGGCGTCGAGCAGCACCGCGATCGAACGCAGCACGCCCATGTGGTGCTGATCCGAGAACGCGTCGACGGTGAACCCGCCCAAGTGCCGCTGCAGCAGTTCGAGACCGCGCTCGACGTTGCCGGTCACCGCGCAGAACTCGAGGTGGAAGCGCACCATCGACATCGCGTCTGGGTTGGTGCGCGCCGCCCGGTAGCTGCGGGCGTGCACGATCATCGCCTCGTCGCCTCTGCCTGCACGCAGCAGCGGCAGCAGCGCCTGTGCGTCGGCGAACTCCGGTTCCTCCCCGCAGGAGAGATCCCGTTCATGGATCTCCTGCCACAGCCGCAGCGCCTGCTCGTCGTCACCCTGCAGAGACGCGAACCCGGCATCCGTGGACCGCTGGCACGCCTCGCAGTGCGAGTAGTCGTCGCGCGGCGCGAGCTCCCGCGCCGTCATATGCCGCTCAGCAGCCTCGTAGTCGCCGAGCGCGATGGCCACGTCGCGTCGCGCCTGGTGCACGCCGTTCTGGCTCAGCCCCGCCTCGCGGAAGCGCCGCTCCATGTCGCCGAGGACCTGATCGATGCGGGCGATCGGGAAGCGGCTGTTGCCGGCCAGCAGCCCGGCGATCCACTTGTGCTGGAACAGCAGATCCGGCCCATCGTCCGCCCGCGCGATCGGAAAGCGCGCGGGATCGGAGTCGTGCTTCGCGACGCACCACGCGAACGAGGAGAGCATCGTGTCGGAGTCGTTCAGCCAGTGCGCGATATCGGTCTGCAGCATGCGGGCGCGGTACGACGTGTCGTCGGCGTCGGCCTCGTCGGCCAGCCGTACGGCCCTGGCGACCTCTTCCTGCGCCTGAGCGGCGAGCTCTCCCTGCTCGATCCGGTCGAGGATCCGTTCTGCCTCTGGTGCGGTGCTCACCGATCTCCCTCTGTTCCGAAGACGTCGATTCCGTTCGTGACACCGGCGCTGAGAGCGACCATGTCACCGAGCGCGTCGGTGAGCATGGCACGGTCCGCGGCCGTGAGCGGCCGGTGCGAGCTCAGCAGCGACTGCACGTACACGAGCTTCGTGGTCCTGTCGAAGACGAGGCCGTCGTCGATCGACGCGATCTGCCGCACGAGCGGATTCGACCAGTTCAGACAGAGCCGGATGCCCAGCGTGCGTGCTTCGCCACGGCGCCGTGAGTCGAGAATGGCGCCGACGTCGCCGAGCACATCTCCCCACAGCGAATCCGATGCCTGCTCCTTCGCGTCATCGAGCTCGCGGCGCCTGATCGTCTCGGGGTCGGCGACGCACAGCCCCGGCACGCTCTCCGGCGAGAACGCGCGGACGATCACATCGGCGCGCGTCTCGGCCAACGCGGTGCGTGCCCGCTGTTCGAGGGCGCGCACCGCGTCGAGATCGTCGAGCGGAGGCGGGCTCAGCTCATCGAGCAGATCATCCACGCGCACCCGGGTCACTCGTGCCCCGGTGAGAGCCGGCAGCCGCCTCAGCAGGTCGGCGTCGTACGAGTAGCCCGCGTTGACGACGGGGGCGTCCTCGGCGGCCACCGCGGCGATCTGGCGGAACTCGTCGACCGTCTCGACATAGCGCAGTTCGCCGCCGGATGTCGTGAGCTCGTCGACCGTGTGGGTGCCCCGCGACGTCTCGAGCGTCAGCCACGGCAGCACGGCGCGGGCGAGGTCGTCGTCGTGCACGGCCATGGCCTTCAGCGCCATCTGGTGCACCGACAGGAACTCCTGGAACCGCCACGGCTCATCGCGGGAGAGCCGGATGATCCACGCGCGCAGCGCGTCGCCGAGTCGTTCGCGTGTGATCTCGAGCGAGACGTCCTCGACGAACGATTCCCGAGAGGCCGTCGGCGTAAGGCTCTCCGTGTCGATCACGGCGCGGACGAAGAACGCCCACGGCGGCAGCAGACGATCGAGCTGATCGCTCACGAGCATCCGGCCGAGATAGACCGTGCTGGGCTGACGCATGCCTGGCGGAGCCGAGAAAGGCAGCACGAACGCGACGCCGGTCGTTCCGGTCTCCGAGACCGCAAGCGGGATCACATCGAGAGGCTCCCGGCCGAGCAGCTCAGCGCCGAGTTCGGCGCGCTCCTCATCGGTCGCATCCGGATCGAGGAAGACCGCGCGGCGGGTCACCTGGTCACGGCTGCCGTCGGCGTTCGCGACCGTCACACGCACCGGGAGGTACCCGCCGAAGCGCTCCGCGAGCCCTGCGACGCGACCCCGCGCGAGCAGCGCGGCCTCATCCGGACGAGGAACGAGCACCACCTCCGTGCCGATCGGGAGCTCGGCGGTCGCTGCCTCGTCGAGCTCGCGGACGCGGAACTCGCCCGTCGCATCACCGACCCACTCGATGGCCGGCGCGCCCGATGCCGATCGGCTGATCACCGTGATCCGGTCGGCCACCATGAAGCAGCTCAGCAGACCGATGCCGAACTGCCCGAGGAAGCTCTCGCGGCGCACCTGCAGCAGCTCGTCCCGCTTGGAGCTGCGCCCGACGGTCGAGAGCAGTTCAGCAGCCTCGTCCGCGGTGAGTCCCACGCCGTTGTCGCGGAAGCGGAACGTGCTCCCGTCCTCGGCCGGAACGATCTCGATCAGCCCTGCAGGGGCATCCGGATGGCCATCAGCCCTGGCACGAATCGCGTCGCGCCCGTTCTGCAGGAGCTCACGCAGGAACACCTGCGGGCTGGAGTAGATGTGGCGACTGAGCAGATCGACGACGCTGCGCAGATCGACCTGGAAAGGGCGGGATGCGGACACGCTCACCAATCTGCGATGGACGGTTCGAGCGTCATGCGCCGTGGGCCTCGTCGGCGGCCGCGACGAGGCCGTCGAGGCGGTAGCCGAGCCAGTCGAAGACCGCGAAGCGCGGATCCTCCGGATCGTGCTGCGTCTCAGCGCTGATGCCGAGGCGGCTGGCGATGACCAGTCGCAGCGCGGTGAGGGTGCGCAGCCACGCCTCCGTCGCCTCCTCGTCGAGAGGGAGGTCGACCGGCGCGAACTCGTCTGTCTCGCCGCTGTCTGTGACCTTCTCGAGCGCACGGCGGACCATGCTCGCGTCGCGAGCACGTCGATGCAGCAGGTCGCCCCTGGTGAGCGAGCGGAACTCGCTCGACGCGTGGGGATCGTCCGGATAGACATCCGGAGCGAGGCGCTCGACGGCCGGGTCATCCGACGGCGTGCCGTTGACGAGGTCCGCGAACTGGCGCACCAGGTCCTCCAGATGCTCGACCTCGATGCGCGTCATCGTGAGCATCAGCATCTTCTCGCTCATGGTGTTCCTTCCCGCACGGTGGCCCACAGGCCGTAGTCGTGCATCGCCTGCGCGTGCAGTTCCATCTGCTCGCGGGCTCCTTCCGCGACGATCGCATGGCCGTCGTTGTGCACGGCGAGCATGAGTCGCTGTGCCTTCTCTGGGCCGTATCCGAAGTGCTCTCGGAACACGCGGACGACGTAGCTCATCAGGTTGACCGGGTCGTTCCAGACGACCGTCTGCCACGGCCCGGATGACGAAGGCTGCAGGTCGATCTGCTCGTCGAGCTCGGGAAGCGCGATGCTCATGCCCACCCCAGCTCGTGCAGTCGCTCGTCGTCGATTCCGTAGAAGTGCCCGATCTCGTGCACCAGCGTCGTGTGCACCTCGTCGCGGAGCTCGTCCTCCGTGGCGCAGCGGGCGAGGTGCGGTTCGCGGTACACGATGATGCGGTCGGGCAGGTCGCCCATGCCGTAGCGATCGCGCTCGGTGAGTGCGAGCCCCTCGTACAGACCGAGGAGCCCGAGAGAGCCGTCCTCAGGGCGGTCCTCGATGACGAACACCACGTTGTCGAGCCCGTCGACCATGTCGTCGGGCAGCAGGTCGAGCTCGTCGATCACGAGGCGCTCGAACTCGTCAGCGCCCATCCGCATCATCGGCTCCTCCTGACCGGCCGCGGCGTCGGCGCGGTCGGCGGGATCGGGAGCGCTCATAGGGCGTGGGCCTTCCGTTGCAGCATGTCCGCACCAGTCTACGGAGCCGAGACGAACCGGTCGCGCGATGTCGGGAGAATGTCCGCAAGGTGAACAGAGTGCGGCTCGGTTGCGTGGCGTACCGACGCTCGAGCGGCCCGTTCATAGGATGAAACCGGTTCAGTTCTCGGCACAGCGCGCGCCGCGCCGTGCTGGCGCATCGAGCCGCGGCACGGCGTACTGCCGGGAGAAACCGCACCGAACGCACGACAGAAAGCGGATGTGTGAATCCGACCGTTTCGCCCGTCCCGATCTCGCACCGCGATCCGCAGCTTCCGCTCGCGCGCGGCCGATTCGCGCCGCAGCCGCGCACCCTCGTCGACGTGCTGCGCGCCACGGCCGCAGCGCATCCCAACGCGAGTGCGCTCGACGACGGGTCCGGCGCCCTCAGCTACGTCGAGCTGCTCGATGCGTGCGACGCCCGTGCGGACGAGCTGCGCCGTGAGGGAGTCGGGCGCGGCGACAGCGTCGGTGTGCGCGTGGTCAGCGGCTCCCGAGATCTGTACATCGCGATCCTCGGCATCATCATGGCGGGAGCCGCCTACGTTCCCGTCGATGCGGACGACACCGATGAGCGTGCCCGCCTCGTCTTCGGCGAGGCGATGGTCGTCGGCATCATCGGCGACGACGGCTACGTGCCGAGCCCGGCGAGCTCGCAGCAGGGCGTTCGGGATGCTGAACTTCCCGGCCTCGACGATGCCGCATGGGTGATCTTCACCTCGGGCTCCACCGGCGTGCCCAAGGGCGTCGCCGTCTCGCATCGCTCCGCCGCGGCATTCGTCGATGCCGAGGCGAACTGGTTCCTGCCCCACGCGCCGCTGGGCCCTGGCGATCGCGTGCTCGCCGGGCTGTCCGTCGCGTTCGACGCCTCGTGCGAGGAGATGTGGCTGGCGTGGCGCAGCGGTGCGTGCCTTGTGCCTGCGCCGCGCTCGCTCGTCCGATCGGGGGAGGACCTGTCGGGGTGGCTGGTGCGCCAGAGCATCAGCGTCGTCTCGACCGTGCCGACGCTGGCCGCGATGTGGCCGGCCGAGGCGATCGAGAACGTGCGGCTGCTGATCTTCGGCGGGGAGGCGTGCCCGCCGGAGCTGGCCGCACGATTGGCGGACTCGGGCCGTGAGGTCTGGAACACGTACGGACCGACGGAGGCGACCGTCGTCTCGTGCGGATGCCCGCTCGACGGCGAGACGCCTGTGAGCATCGGCCTGCCGCTGGACGGATGGGACCTCGCGGTCGTCGACGCGGAGGGGAACCGGGTCGCAGAGGGCGAAACCGGTGAGCTCATCATCGGCGGGGTCGGGCTGGCGAGCTACCTCGACCCGGCCAAGGACGCGGAGAAGTACGCGCCGATGCCGTCGCTGGGGTGGGAGCGGGCCTACCGGTCGGGTGACCTCGTGCGCTACGAGCCCGAAGGGCTCATGTTCGTCGGGCGCGCGGACGACCAGGTGAAGGTCGGCGGGCGCCGGATCGAACTGGGCGAGGTCGAGAACGCGCTGCAGGACGTGCCGGGCGTCACCGCCGCCGCCGCTGCCGTGCGCGAGAGCGAGGCGGGCGTTCCCGTGCTCGTCGGCTATCTCGTGACGGAGGCGCCGCTGGATCGCGCCGCAGCGAGGGAGCTGCTCGCCGAGCGGCTGCCCTCCGGCGTGATGCCGCTGCTCGCCGAAGTCGAGGAATTGCCCGTGCGGACGTCGGGAAAGGTGGACAGGGCCGCACTGCCGTGGCCGCTTCAGAACGTCGATTCCACCCGGATCGAAGGGCTCACGAGCACGGAGGAGTGGCTTGTCGAGCAGTGGCAGGCGGTGCTCGGGGTGCCCGTGCCCGATCGAGGCGCCGACTTCTTCGACCTCGGAGGAGGATCGCTCGGCGCCGCTCAGCTCGTTTCGCGCGTCCGTGCCAGGGTGCCGGAGTTCACGGTGGCAGACATCTACGACATGCCGAAGCTGCGGCAGATGGCGAAGGCGATCGCGGCGACGGACGAGGCATCCGGCGACCTCGAATTCCACCAGGCACGTCCGACGCGCAGGCGCACGCAGTGGACGCAGACGCTGGTCGGTCTTCCCCTGTTCATCACGGGAGGCCTGCGCTGGCTCGTCTACGTGCTCACCGCCGGAACGGTGCTGAACCTCACCACCGGCTTCGACGCGCTGCCGACCGCGCCGTGGTGGGCGCTCGTCATCGGCATCGCGGTCGTGGCGACGCCGTTCGGCCGGATGGGCATCGCGGCCTTCGCGGCGCGCGTCCTGCTCGCCGGTGTGCGGCCTGGCGACTACCCGCGCGGCGGCCGCGTGCACATGCGGCTGTGGCTCGCTGAGCAGTTCGCCATGCAGATCGAGGCGGTGGGCCTTGCCGGCGCGCCGTGGATCACCCTGTACGCGAGAGCGCTCGGCGCGAAGATCGGCAAGGGCGTCAGCCTGCACACGCTCCCGCCGATCACGGGCATGCTCACCGTCGGAAGGGGTTCGGCGATCGAGCCTGAGGTGGACCTCACGGGGTACTGGATCGACGGCGATGTGCTGCGGCTCGGGGAGGTGCGCATCGGGCGCCAGGTCTCCGTCGGCGCGCGCAGCACGCTCGCACCTGGTGCACGGATCGACGACGGCGCGGAGATCACGCCAGGGTCGGCGGTGTTCGGGCGGGTGAAGTCCGGTCAGACCTGGGCGGGTTCCCCCGCCGTGCGCATCGGCGGCGACTCGAGCGACCAGTGGCCGTCGAAGGAAGCGCCCCGCTCGTGGGTCTGGCAGGCCGTGTACGGGCTGTCGTCGATGCTTCTGGCGCTGCTGCCGTTCGGTTCCTTCGTCGCAGGCGGCGCCGTGATCGCCGTGGGCATGCGCGGCGCGGGTTCCCTCGGCGATGCCGCGCTCGCCGCGGCGGTGTGGCTCGTGCCAGCGGTGCTGGTGGCGGGAAGCGTGTACGCCGGTGTCGTCATCATCTTCGTCCGTCTGCTCTCTATCGGGCTGCGGCCGGGCACTCACCCCGTGCTCGGCCGCGTCGGATGGCAGGCATGGGCGACCGAGCGTGTGCTCGATGCCGCTCGGACGCTGCTGTTCCCGTTGTACTCGAGCCTGTTCACACCGGTGTGGCTGCGCCTGCTCGGCGCCAGGGTCGGCCGCAACGTCGAAGCCTCGACGGTGCTGCTCATTCCGAGCCTGACGCGCATCGACGAGGGCGCCTTCCTCGCCGACGACACCATGGTCGCCTCGTACGAGCTGCACCGCGGGTGGCTGCGGATCGGGAGGGTCAGAATCGGCAAGCGCGCCTTCCTCGGGAACTCGGGCATGGCCGCCGCAGGCCACAGGGTGCCGAAGAACTCGCTCGTCGCAGTGCTGTCCGCGGCGCCGACGAAGGCGAAGTCCGGATCGTCGTGGCTGGGGTCGCCGCCGGTGCGGCTGCGCAGAGTCGCGCAGGACAGCGACGACTCCCGTACGTACCGGCCGGGTGCGGCGCTGCGCATCGCCCGCGCGCTGTGGGAACTGGGCCGAGTCGTTCCGGTGATCGTCAGCTGCGGCCTCGGGCTCGCTGTGATGCTCGCGTTCGCATGGCTCTGGCAGGCCGTCGGCATGTGGACCGTTCTGCTCGCCGGCGTCGTGATGCTCACAGCAGGCGCCGCTGCCGCGGTGATCTCAACCGCAGCCAAGTGGATCATCGTCGGTCCGATCCGCGCAGGCGAGCAGCCGCTGTGGTCGAGCTTCGTCTGGCGCACCGAGGTGAGCGACACGTTCACCGAGATGCTCGCCGCCCCGTGGTTCGCTCGCACGGCCGCGGGCACGCCCGTGCTCACACTGTGGCTGCGCTCACTCGGAGCGACGATCGGCTCTGGCGTGTGGTGTGAGTCGTACTGGCTGCCCGAACCCGACCTGGTGCGCCTCGGCGACGGTTCCACGGTGAACCGGGGCTGCGTCGTGCAGACGCACCTGTTCCACGACCGGATCATGAGCATGGACGTCGTCGAACTGGGCGCGGGGGCGACGCTCGGCCCGCACAGCGTGATCCTGCCCGCGGCGGAGATCGGAGAGCACGCCACCGTCGGCCCCGCCTCGCTCGTCATGCGCGGCGAGGATGTGCCGGTCGGCTCGCGCTGGAGCGGGAACCCCATCGGCCCATGGCGCGCGGTGAAGGTGCGCGCCTACCAGTCGACGAAGTAGGTTCTCTGGATGCGCACGCAGTACACGCCGCACAGCGGCGACAGCAGCTACCGAGTCGAGCACTGTGCGCTCGACATCGACTACACACCCCGCACCAACCGGCTCACAGGTCGCGCGCAGATGCGGATCGAGGTGGCCGAGCAGACCCGCTCGCTGCGCGTCGACCTGGTCGGGCTGCAGGCGGGCAAGGTCCGCGTCGACGGCAGGCCGCAGCGCAAGGTCGCTCAGAACGCCCACGGCATCACCGTCAAGCTCGGCCGCACACTCGAGGCGGGGGAGCGGCTCCTGCTCGAGGTCGAGTACGCCGGTCGCCCTCGCCCTCGTCGCTCCCGCTGGGGAACGCTCGGCTGGGAAGAGCTGGAGGAGGGAGCGATGGTCGCCGCGCAGCCGATCGGTGCGCCGACCTGGTTCCCGTGCAACGACCGCGTCGACGATCGCGCGCGCTACGACATCCGATTCACCACCGATCGGGAGTTCTTCGCAGCGGCCACGGGTGTGCCGGGCCCGGTCGAGAGCGCAGCAGGCAAGCGCACCTGGTCCTTCTCGTCCGACGTGCCGACGGCGACCTACCTGCTGGCGCTGCACGTCGGGCCGTACCAGGAGTACCCGCAGACCTCCCAGATCGCATCGGGTGAGTTGAGCTGGCGCCTGGTGACCCCGCCGGCCCAGCACGGCTCGATGCTCGAGGCCTTCGCCGACGTGCCGCGGATGATCGAGACGTTCGAAGACTGGTTCGGCCCGTATCCGCAGCACGACCTGACGGTCGTGGTCACCAGCGAGGAACTCGAGATCCCGCTCGAATCGCAGGGAATGGTCACCTTCGGCGCCAATCATGCCGAGCCGGACGAGCAGCGGCTGCTCGCGCACGAGTTGGCGCACCAGTGGTTCGGCAACAGCGTCGGCATCGGCGCCTGGGGCGATATCTGGCTGAACGAGGGCTTCGCCTGCTTCTCGGAATGGGTGTGGTCGGAATCGTCAGGGGACCGGAGCATCGCCGACCTGGCTGAGGCGCACCATGCGCGGCTCGCCGAGCTGCCGCAGGATCTCGTCCTGGGCGACCCCGGGGCGGACGACATGTTCGACGACCGCGTCTACAAACGCGGCGCACTCCTGCTCGAAGCACTCAGGCGCACCATCGGGCACCAGCCGTTCCGGGCTCTGATGCGCGCATGGGCGACGGGCAGAGCGCACACGCTCGCGACGCAGGACGCCTTCTTCGCGCTCGCCGCGTCGCACACCGACGTGCCGCTGGACGCCTTCCGGCGGTCATGGCTCGTCGAGACCGCGTTGCCAGAGCTCCCGTCCCGCGCGGGGCGGCGGGCGCAGGGAGACGTGAACGGGACCTGATCAGGCGAGCGCGACGCTGAGGACCGCACGACGGGGGCTGTCGATCCGGATGTCGAAACCGCCCAGTGCACGGTGTGCGTCGGCGGCGGGCGTCGTCCATTCGTCGTGGTCATGCCGGCCGGCACTGGCGGGCTCGTGGCACGCGGAACCGGAACGATCGGCGCTCCGGCGCGGCATCGTGCGGGGGAGCGCGCCGCGCAGGCCGGTACGGCGCGCCTTGGCAACAGCTTCTCCGCGCGTCCACGAGGAGACCATCCGCGCGCCGATGGCCTCGCCGACCGCGCGGCGGGTGGCCGCATCGTCGAACTCGACGTCGATGCCGAACGCGCGTGCGCCCTCCGGCGCGACGCCGACGGCGACGAATCCGTCGGCGTACGAGACGCTCACGAGCGGGCCGGGAGCGTCGCCGACGCGGACAAGGAGCGGGCCGTGCGGGCCGCCGCAGGCGGGGCACACCTGTCCGAGCGACGCGCCCGGCGCGAGCATTCCGGCGAGCAGGGTCCGCCCGATCAGGCGCGCGGACGTGCGGAATGGGGCTGCAGTCCATGCGAGAACAGCGCCCGAGCGTCGGATGACGACGGGTGCGCCCGCCGTCATCGAGTCATCGGCTGCATCATCCGGCATCGTGTCGCCCTGGTCGTGTCCGATGAGTCGCCTGCTGCTGCGCTGGGCACCGGCTCAGATCAGTTCGCGCAGGAACTGTTCCGGACTGATCCCCGCCGTCGAGGCGCGCTCGCGCAGCCGTGCGTGCTCGCTCGCCGTGAGGGTGATTCTGATCTCCGTGGCGTCGTCGTCGAGGTCGTCGAACAGCGTCGGCTGCTCGACGGCCACGGCCCCGGATGTGCGGGTCGGGTCGGAGGCAGCCGGCGGCGCGGCAGGGGATGGCGCTTCTGCGTCGTGGCCAGCGAAGCCCGGTCCCGCGTCGACGGCCGAGCGATTCCGGTACGCCTGAGCCGCGCCGTTGGCCCGCTTGTCCGCCGCCTCGTTCCGCGGGTGCCCTGCGTGGCCCTTCACCCATTCGAAGGTCACGCTGCGGCCCGTGATCTCGGTATCGAGAGCCTCGAGGATGTCGCGGTTGAGCACCGGCTTGCCGTCCGCCTTGCGCCAGCCCTTGCGCTTCCAGCCGGGCATCCATCTGGTGACTGAGTCGATCACGTACTTGCTGTCGCACTCGATGTGC
Organism: Microbacterium sp. JB110; assembly: GCF_003335195.1. Lineage (NCBI taxonomy): Bacteria > Bacillati > Actinomycetota > Actinomycetes > Micrococcales > Microbacteriaceae > Microbacterium > Microbacterium sp. JB110. Next base: position 180,256 of record NZ_QPGM01000001.1, read on the forward strand.
AGCGCCTCGTCGGTGCCGGCCGTCGCGCGCAGCAGCTCGAGCACGGCCAGAAGCTCGCCCTGATTGTTCGTGCCGTGGGGCGAGCCGCCCGCGGCCCAGCTGGCGTCGTCGATGAACCATGCCCAGCCCATCGGTCCTGGATTGCCGAGGGCGGAGCCGTCTGCTGCGGCGGTGATCGTCATCCCCTCAGCCTAGAGCGCGGCGGCGGGCCCGCCTGGCTCGTGGGTCGTGGGCGTCGTGTCGAGCGCGGACGGCTGTTCCGGATGCGAGAGTGGAGGGGTGACGGCGAACGCGGCGGACTCTGGTGGCATGACGACGACGGCCGGCACCGCACCCGGCGCGGAATTCGGCTTCCTCGACGCTCCCGTCGAGCTGGCCGCGCGGCGGCTGCTGGGCTGCGAGCTCGTCAGTGAGATCGACGGCGAGCGCGTGCGGGTCAGGGTCGTGGAGACCGAGGCGTACGACGAGACCGATCCGGCCAGCCACACCTTCCGCGGGCGCACACCGCGCAACGCCGCGATGTTCCTCCCGGCCGGCCATCTGTACGTCTACCGCTCGCACGGCATCCACTTCTGCTGCAATGTCGTCACGGGGCGGGCCGGCGTCGGTTCCGGGGTGCTCATCCGGGCCGCCGAACCGCTGGAGGGCGAGGAGATCATGCGGGCCAGGCGCGGCCGCGGGGGAGCGGAGCTCACCAACGGGCCGGGAAAGCTCGGCCAGGCACTCGGCGCCGATCTCTCGCTGACCGGAACGTCTCTCGCGGGCGACGGGTGGGGGCTGCGCCTGGACCGCAGGGCGGAGCTGTCGGCCGCCGAGATCGTCACGGGCGTGCGGGTGGGGATCTCGAAGGCCGTCGACGCGCCGCGCCGGTTCTACGTCAGGGGGAGCGCTTTCGTGTCGCGCCATCACGGCGCACCGCACTGACGGCGATCACGCGAGCGAGTCGTCGGTCTGGACCTCGCCCCAGACCGCCAGCATGTGCGAGCGGGAGTGCGCCTCCGCCTCCGCGCCGTCTCCCGTGCTGATCGCGGCGGCGACGGATTCGTGCTCCTCGAGCGTTCCCGGAGCCGGCATCTGGGGGGTCAGGCCGAGGCGGGTTCTGCCCGTCAGCACCTCGCGCACGGGAGCGCGCAGCGCGATGAGCTGCGGGTTTCCCGACGCGTGCAGCAGCAGGTCGTGAAAGCGCACATCGGCGGCGAGGAAGTCGTCTGACGCGCCGCCGCCCTCGACGGCGAGGGTGCGCAGGCGGCTGGCGAGACGGCGCAGCTCGGCGCGCTGTGCGGCGGACGCGCGGGCTGCGGCCAGCCGTGCCGCTGTCGGCTCGACGGCCACGCGGAGCTCCATCAGCGCCTCGAGCTGCTGCTGTCGGAACGGGCCGTGCAGATTCCAGCCGATCACCCGCGGTGCGAGCGCGTCCCATGAGTCCCGCGGCTGCACTGTGATTCCGACCCGGCGACGCGAGGCCACCAGGCCGAGGCTCTCGAGCACCTGCACGGCGTCGCGTGCGACCGTGCGCGAAGCGTTGTAGTCGTGTTCGAGCTGTGCCAGCGTGAAGACTGCGTCAGGGGCGATCTCGCCCGCGACGATGCGGGAGCCGAGATCGTCAGTGACGTCGTTGTGGATGCGGCCCGCCATTGGGTTCCTTCCTCGAAGCAAGTAGTGATACCTTACTACGGCGATAAATAGTACTTTTGCAGGATGGCCGGTGAAGGTCCGTTCTGCTCGACTCACATTCAACGGAGAATCCCATGACTGAAGAGTGGACCCAGACCCTCGGCGCAGGGCCCCTGCTCGGCATAGCCGCCGGCGCCGTGCTGCTGATCCTGTTCCTCGTGATCAAGCTGCGCCTGCACGCGTTCCTCACACTGATCCTCGTCTCGGTGCTCACCGCGATCGCCACAGGGCTGCCGGTGAGCGAGATCGTGAACACGCTCGTCGGGGACTTCGGATCAACGCTCGGCTCCGTGGCGCTGCTGATCGGGCTCGGAGCGATCCTCGGCAGGCTGATCGAGTCGTCTGGCGGCGCGAAAGCCGTCGCCGACCTGATGGTCCGCGTCTTCGGTGAGAAGCGCGCGGCGTTCGCCCTCGGCATCACGTCGCTGCTGCTCGGCTTCCCGATCTTCTTCGACGCAGGCCTGGTGGTCATGCTGCCGATCATCTTCGCCGTCGCTCGACGCATCGGCGGCAAGAACCTGCTGCTGTTCGGCATGAGCGGCGCCGCGGCGTTCTCGGTCATGCACGTGTTCCTTCCCCCGCACCCCGGCCCCGTCTCGGCGATCGAGTTCTACGAGGCGAACCTCGGGCTCGTGCTGCTGCTCGGCCTCGTGATCGCGTTCCCGACCTGGTACCTCTCCGGCTACCTCTGGGGCAAGTTCATCAACAAGCGCAACCCGATGATCGTGCCGTCGCTGTTCGGGGCGAAGGACGACGACCAGCCGCAGAACCCGCCGAAGCCCGGCACCGTGATCGCCATCCTGCTCGTGCCGATTATCCTGATCTTCCTGAACACCGGGCTGAGCACGCTGGGCTCCGTCGGCACCGTCGATCCCGACGCGTTCTGGGTGCAGGCGCTCACCTTCATCGGGCAGTCGCCCATCGCGCTCCTCATCACGGTGATCGTCGCGCTGCTCGTGCTCGGCCGCTTCCGCGGCGAAGACGGTTCGGCGCTCGAGAAGCTGGTCGACGGAACGCTCGGCCCTGTCGCATCGGTCATCCTGATCACCGGTGCGGGCGGCATGTTCGGCGGCGTGCTGCGCGCATCCGGCATCGGCGATGCGCTCGCCGACACGCTGTCCGACCTCGGCCTTCCCGTCATCCTGGCCGCATACGTCATCGCGGTGGTGCTGCGCCTCGCGCAGGGATCGGCGACCGTGGCGCTGGTGACGTCGGCCGGACTGATGGCTCCGGCCGTCGTCGCCGGAGACTTCGGTGCGATGGACGTCGCGGCGATCACGCTCGCGACCGCCGCGGGATCGGTGTTCGCCGGTCACGTCAACGACTCCGGATTCTGGCTCGTCGGGCGCCTGATGAACCTCGACGTCAAGACCACGCTCAAGACGTGGACCGTGCAGCAGGCGATCGAATCGGTCGTCGCGTTCGTGCTCGTCCTCGCCGTCTACCTGATCTTCTGAGGAGGACATCAGTGACTTCCGAACTGTTCGACATCCGTGGGCGCGCCGCACTTGTGACGGGGTCATCGCGCGGCCTCGGGCGCACACTGGCGCTCGGTCTCGCCGAGGCGGGCGCGCGCGTCACGCTGCACGGGCGCGATCCGGATGCGCTCGCGACCGCGGCAGACGAGATCGCCGAGGTCGCGGGCGCACGCCCCGCCACGGTGCGCTTCGACGTCACGGACGCCCGTGATGTCGAGGAGCAGGTCGAGCAGCTCGTCGCGGAGCAGGGCGTTCCAGACATCCTCGTCAACAACGCCGGTCTGCAGCGCCGTGCGCCGATCGGCGAGTTCGCCGTCGACGACTGGGACGCGGTGATCGCGAGCAACCTGTCGAGCATGTTCTACGTCTCGCGCTTCGTCGTGCCGGGAATGACCGAGCGAGGGAGCGGCAAGATCATCAACATCGCCTCCGTGCAGTCGAAGCTCGCACGGCAGACGATCGCGCCGTACTCGGCGTCGAAGGGCGGCGTCGCGCTGCTGACACAGGGGATGGCCGCCGACCTCGCCCGTCACGGAGTGCAGGTGAACGCCCTGTCACCCGGGTACTTCGCCACCGACATGAATCGCGCCCTCGTCGAGGACGACGCCTTCAACGACTGGCTCGTGAACCGCACGCCAGCGCACCGATGGGGCGATGCGCGCGAGCTGCGCGGTGCACTGCTGTTCCTGGCATCCGATGCTTCGAGCTTCGTCTCCGGTCAGAACATCGTCGTCGACGGCGGAATGACGGCCGTCGTATGAGCGCCGACTCGATGCGGGCGGTGTACATCGACGGCAAGGACCGGATCGCCGTGCGCGAGGCCGCCGTGCCGGACACGGGCGATGGCGAGGTGCGCATCCGCGTGCAGCAGGTGGGCATCTGCGGCAGCGACCTGCACTACTTCTTCGAAGGAGCGAACGGCGAGTACGCGGTGCGCGAGCCGCTCATCCCCGGGCACGAGATGTCCGGTGTCGTCGACGTGGACCCGCGAGGCGAGTTCGCCCCTGGCACTCCGGTGACCGTGCACCCCGCGCGTTTCGGCACCGAGGTGCCGGGCACCCAGGGGCAGCCGCACGTGTGGCCGGGCGGCTCCTACCTCGGCAGCGCGGCGACCATGCCGCACACCCAGGGCGCGATGGCCGATCTGCTGGTCGTCGACCGTGGGATGGTGCGCGTGCTTCCCGACGGACTGGACACGGCCGGTGCCGTGCTCGCCGAACCGCTCGGCGTCGCCCTGCACGGCGCGACTCGGGCAGGTGACCTGACCGATGCGCGTGTGCTCGTCTCGGGTGCGGGCCCGATCGGGCTGCTCGCCGTCGCCGCGGCACGTGCTCGAGGTGCGGCACACGTGACGGCGAGCGACATGCTCGATGAGCCGCTGGAGCGGGCGCGCACCATGGGCGCGGACGCCGTCGTGCGCGTCGGCCGCGATGAACTCACGGCTGAGGCGTTCGACGTGGTGCTGGAGTGCTCGGGCGCCCCCGCGGCGATCAGTTCGGCCGGGGCCGCGGTGCGCCGTCGGGGAGTCGTCGTGCAGATCGGGATGGTCCCGAACACGCCGCAGGGCGTGAACCTGGCACCGTTCATCTCCAAGGAAGTCGACCTTCGCGGAGCGTTCCGCTTCCGCGAGGAGATCGACGAGGCCGTCGCCCTGCTCGCGGAGCGGCCGGAGATCGGCGCCGTGGTGACCCACGTCGTCCCGGTCGCCGACGTGCACGGCGCGTTCGACGTCGCGCGCGACTCGAAGGTCTCAGGCAAAGTGGTCGTATCGTTCGAAGCGCACGGGCATGAACAGCACGGAGACTGAGATGGAATCCGCAGACGTCGTCATCGGGGTCGACATGGGCACGACGGCGACGAAGGTCGTCGCGTACCGCGCAGACGGCTCGTCCGTGGCGCAGGCCTCGCACGGGTACCCGTTGGATGAGCCGGCGCCCGGGCGAGCCGAGCAGAACCCGCACGACATCCTGGATGCCGTGCAGCGCGGCATCAGCGACGTCGTCTCCCGGGTCGGCGCCGACAGCGTGCGCGGCGTGAGCTTCTCCAGTGCCATGCACAGCGTGATGGCGCTCGACGCGGAGGGTGCGCCCCTCACACCGGTGGTCACGTGGGCCGACACCCGTGCGGCCGCGCAGGCGGCCCGCATCCGTGATTCCGAGGGCGGACTGGCACTGCATCGCCGCACGGGCACTCCCGTGCATCCGATGTCGCCGCTGACGAAGCTGGTCTGGTTCCGCGAGGAGGAGCCCGAGCTGTTCGACCGCGCTGCGGTCTGGGCGGGGATCAAGGACTGGGTGCTGCTGCAGCTGTGCGGCGAGCTCGTCACGGACCATTCCCTCGCCTCCGCTTCGGGGCTGATGGACATCCACCGGCTCGAGTGGGATGCTGAGGCCCTCGAACTCGCCGGGATCACGACCGATCGGCTGCCGGTGCTGGTGCCGACCAGGCACGTGCTGCGTGAGCTGACCGCGCCGGCCGCGGAGGCAACCGGCCTCGACGCGGCGACTCCTGTCGTCGCCGGTGCGGGCGACGGACCGCTCGCCAACCTCGGTGTCGGCGCCGTGCGGCACGGCGTCGCGGCCTGTTCCGTCGGCACGAGCGGGGCGCTGCGGGTCAGCGTCGACCGCCCGAGCGTTGACTCGAACGGCGGCGTATTCTGCTACGCGCTCACTGAGGACCGCTGGGTCGTCGGCGGCGCGATCAACAACGGCGGCGTCGTGCTCGACTGGGTGAGGGCGGAGCTCGCATCCGGTTACGCGGAGCTGTCGACCGCGCAGCTGCTCGACGAGGCGATGACGGTGCCCGCTGGCTCCGGTGGCCTGCTGATGCTGCCGTACCTGCTGGGGGAGCGGGCGCCGCGCTGGGGCGGCGCGGCGAGAGGCGCGTATGTGGGGCTGACGCGTGCGCACCAACGCGCACACCTCGTGCGCGCCGCGGTCGAGGGCGTCGCGCTGCAGCTGACGCTCGTGCTCAGGTCGATGCGCGGTGCGGGACTGGACATCTCGGAGATCCGCGCGACCGGCGGTGTGATGAAGCACGAGATGTGGCGCCGTACGCTGGCGAGTGCCTTCGACGCGTCGATCGGCTTCCCGGCCAGCCCAGAAGGATCCGGCTTCGGGGCGGCGCTGCTCGGCATGGAGGCGCTCGGCATGATCGATTCGATCGATGTCGCGGCTGACCTGGTGCCCGTCGCGGACGCGACGGATCCGGATGCTGGCGAGGCGAGCGTCTACGAAGAGCTCCGCCCCGTGTTCGAGGATCTCTACGACGCCCTGCTGCCGGCCAACACCGCGCTCACCGAGCTCGGCGCGAGGCTGCCGCTGGCACACGAGGACTGATTCGTGAGCGGTGCGGGGCCGCTGACCGAATCCGGATGCGCGGCGGTTCTGCTCAGCTCTCGACGAGCGCGGCGAGGTTCCGCAGCGATGACGTGAGCCCGTCGATGTGATCCTCGGCGGAGATCCCGCTCGGCACGTCCTCCGCCCGGAACACCACCACGGTGCGGGTGTCCTGCGCCGACACCTCCCAGATCATCCGCATGACGCCGGCGTAGGACGGGTCGACGGATTCGAACTCGATCTCCTGCACGACGCGAACATCCGGCGTCACCTCGACGAACCTGCCTTCGACGACATCCTCGTCTGCGCTGCTCTTTCCGGGTGCCTCCGTGGCGTCTGCGTACGTGAGGGTCATCCGATAGCGGCCGCCGGTGCGAGCATCGAAGTGCTCGATGCTCCCCGTCATGCCCTCTGGCGGGAGCCATCGCACGACGCTGTCCGCCGAGGTGAGCGCAGCGTAGACGCTCTCGGGGGAGGCGTTCACGAGGAGCTCTGCTTCGTCGGTGCGTCCCATGTTTCGACGGTACTCCGGAAGCGTGCGCGGCGCTTGACGGCGTGCGCGGCGCTTGACGCCGCACGTCCCCTCCCGCAGCCCTTACTGAGGGAGGACCAGTACAAGTTGGTCGTCAGCCAGGACTCGGTGATCGAGATGTAGGACCTGGTCATGGACCCCGATGAGCTGCGTGACCGTGGCGACAAGTTCTTCCACTGGATGACGACCATGTACGACGTGGGGGAGGTCGACCACGACTCGACTCAGTCGGGGCTCGATGAGACGACGTACGCCGGAAGTCGGGAGACTCCGTGACGGGCGTGGCATATGATGAGCGCATCGTGACGCGCAGGCAGCTCCTTTCCGGCCGCTGCGGGGCCCACTGACGGCAGGCGGCCCGCAGCGGCGTTCGTGGGTGCCTGCTCCTCCTCGTCCTCTGGAGCATTCGCGTGTCCGTTTCGACCGAATCCGCCGCGCCGCACTGGCGCATCAACCTCATCGTGTGCGCCCTCGGGTCGTTCACGACGATCGTCGGGATGACGCTGATCCTGCCGATCCTTCCGCTGTACGTCCGTGATCTCGGTGTGGAAGATCCAGCCGCCGTCACCGCATGGTCGGGCATCGCCTACGCGGCGACGTTTCTCACGGCAGCGTTGGCCGCGCCGCTGTGGGGCTGGCTGGGGGACAGGTACGGGCGCAAGCCGATGCTCGTGAGAGCCAGCCTCGGCATGGCCGTCGCGATGTCGCTGATCGGGTTGGCGCAGGATGTGCAGCAGCTCGTCGCCGTCCGACTGCTCGTCGGGCTGCTGGGCGGCTATGCATCCGGATCGACGATTCTCGTGGCGGCGCAGGCACCGCGGGGGAGGTCGGCGTGGGCGCTGGGGGTGCTGTCGTCGGCGATCATGTCGGGCACCATCGTCGGCCCGTTGCTGGGCGGTGCGATCGCTCAGGCGTTCGGCGTGACGCTCGCCTTCCTCAGCACCGGCGCACTGATCTTCGTCGCGTTCATCGGCACGGCGGTGTTCCTGCGTGAAGACCGCTCTGCCGCCCCAATGGCGAATGTCATCTCAGCGAGCGGACGCGGCGGGTGGCGGGCGATACCGCGCAGGGGGACGATCATCGCGCTGCTGGGACTGTCGGCATTGCTGATGTTCGCGACGATCTCCGTCGAGCCCATCATCACGGTGCACATCGAACGCCTGACCAGCGGCACTGAGCACGTCGCCATATTCGCGGCAGTCGTGTTCTCGCTGACCGCTCTCGGCACGATTCTCTCCGGGCCGTGGCTGGGTCGATTGGCCGATCGCGTCGGGCATCTGCGCGTGCTCACTTGGAGCCTTGTCGCGGCGACCGGGCTGCTGGCGCTGCAAGCGGCGGTGCCGGAGCTGTGGTCATTCGCGGCACTGCGCTTCGCAACCGGTCTCGCACTCGGCGGCATCACTCCGACCGTTGTGGCCACCATTCGGCGACTGGTTCCGAGCACAAGCGTGGGGCTGGTGCTCGGATACAACGTGTCGGCGCAGTACATCGGACAGGTGACCGGGCCCGTGCTCGCGGGCTTCATGGGCGGCGCGCTCGGCACGCCGTCGGTGTTCGTGGCAACCGCCGTGCTCACCGCTGTCGGCATCGTGGCGGTCGCATTGATCAGGCGCCGGATTCCGGCACCGGATGTACGGGACGACGCCCGCACGGGCTGAGCCGACGAGGGCAAGCCTGAGCTTCAGAAGGGTGCGGGTTCGGGAGTGCGTTCGTGTCTGTCGGCCAGGTCGGGCATGGGGGTGCCGTTGGCGAGTTCTTCGGTGTCGACGAACCTCACTGAGGACTCGGGCTTGTCGCGGTAGGCCCGCCCGGTGGGGCTGGTCCATTCATACACTCCCGCCGCGGTCTGTTTCGCTTTCCACGGGGTGTGATGCCGCAGCGTGTGGTGATGTCGACACAGTGCTCCGAGGTTGGTGACGGTGGTCTCGCCGCCTCGGGCCCAGTCGGTGGTGTGGTCGATGTCGCATCGCCGGAACGGCCGGTCACAGCCCGGGAACCGGCAGTGCTCGTCCCGCGCCTGCAGGAACCGGTGCTGCTCTGCGGTCGGCTTATAGGAGTCCGCGGCCAGCAGCGCCCCGGTGTCGGGGCGGCGGAAGAGCCGCTCCCAGACGGGTGCATCGTCGGCGAGGGCGCAGAGGATATCGGCGGGGAGCGGGCCGTGCCCGGCCAGATGCCCCGGCTCGTCGGTGAGATCGGTGAGGGCCTGGACCGGGATCGTGACCTGCACCGTCGCGCGGATCTCCTCGAGGATGTTCTTCCCGGAAGCATCCATGACATGGTGCGCGGTCGGGGTGCCGGTGAGGATCAGATCCGCGGCGACGTCCGCGCAGACTCCCCCGAACGTGCGCGGATCGGCCTCCACCCCAGGGGTCGTTTCGCTCGCGCCGGTGACGGCGGCGGGGTGCTGGCGGTCGGTGTCGCGCATCACGGTCTTCGCGATCGAGGTGACCCGGTCTTCCATCCCGCGGATCGCGGTCGCATCACCGATCACATGCAGCTCGGCGAGATGCTCCGACAGCACCGTCGTGAACACCATCCGTCGACGCCGCGCCGCCCGGGCCTGTTCCTCAGGGTCGCGGGGATCGAGCTGCTCGGCCACACGGACACAGTCCGCGGCGAACCCGGGCACGGACCGCGTCGGGGACGCGTCCAGCAGCTCCAGCACCCGCTCCTCATACACATCGCGGATCTCACCTCGCAGCCGGGTGCCGGCATCGACGACCGCCCGCGCCCTGTCCTGCCCGATCATGGCGTCCTCGACACGATCGAGCGTGGCGGGGAAGCTCTCGTGCAGCAGATACGCATCCGACAAGTCAGCCTTCGCACGAAACCGGGTCACGCCCCGCACCAGCGCGACCTCCGCCGCAACGGAACGGACCGGCATGTCATCCACCGGACCCTCACACACTGGTACCGGCGGCCGTGTCCCCCGAGTACGGAGAGCACGCTTGCCCTGCGCGACCGCGATCCGCATCAACTCCGCCGACGCCCGCACCCTGGCCGCCTCCGCGACACGAGCAGCCCGCTCCGCAGTCTCAATGTCAGCCAGCAGCACACGCGACCGCTCCTGTTCCTCCTGGGTGGGGAACCAGACCGGCGGACGCTTCGTCGACATACCCAGATCGTCTCACCGACCTCCGACATTCCACCCGGACATCCCGTCGACGCGAACGGAGTCGGTAGCCCATCATTAATGGAGTGCATACTCTAGTATTGAAGGATGAATGAGACATCGTTGCGACAGCCTGTGGCGATCCCGCTCGGGTTCGGTCTCGCGGTCCTGATATCTGCGGTTGGGCTCGGGCTCGGCGGGCCCGTTCTCGCGGCTTGGCTGGTCGACATGTTCGACCTGTCGCCGCTCCCGACGCCCGGTGTGCTGCAGGTGGTCGCCGGTCTGCCTTGGGCCTGGTCGATCCCGATCGGTGCGCTCCTCGGCGTAGTCGGTGGAGTGCTTCTTGCGCTGAACATCGAGAGCGAAGGGCTGAGGTTGACCGTAGCGACCGATCACATCGAGTACCGGCAGGAGGATCGCGAGGGGTGGATCGAACGCACTGACGTGGCCACGATGTATCCCGACGGACACTACGTCGTCGTACTGGACCCTCGTGAGCGCATCCGGGTGCGATTGAACGCCGACGGGGTGAGCCGCAGCGCTCTCGCGAGCACGATGCGCGAGCACGGCTATCCATGGCTCGACCAGGATCCCTTCGAAGGCGACTATGCACGGTGGGTGGACGGCAAGCCCGGCTTCACCTCGGGGGAGCACCGGCTCATCCGCGAATGGCGACGGAAGCGCCGGAAGAACACCGGCAGGATGGAGGCTGAGGAGGCACTGCGCGAGGCAGGCCTCGTGGTCCGCTGCCGCGGGGAACGAGTAGAGGCTCGTCGAGCGGGAGGGGTGAGCGATGGCACGGACCGTCGATCCGCGGCGTCATGAGGAGCGGCGGCTGCACATCATCGATGCCGCGTTGACCGTGATGGCCGCTCGCGGGTACGAGCGTGCCACCACGGCGGCGATCTGCCGGGAAGCACGGATCGGCTCCGGCACCTTCTTCCACTACTTCCCGGCCAAGGTGGACCTTCTGCTGGCGATCCTGGAGCTCGGTGCCGATGACGTCGCTCAGCTCCGTGCCGCGGTCGAGGACATCGAAGATCCGCTGGCTGCGATAAGCAGGATCGTCGACCAGCTGATCGACGACGCGAGCGATCCCCGTCTGGGTGGCTTCGTCCGTGCCGTCGCCGCCGTCATGACTGAGCCGAAGGTGGCCGCGGCGCTGGAGGCGGATGAGCGGGCGCAGCGTGAGCTGCTGTTGGAGTGGCTCGTTCGGGGACAGAGCACTGGCCAAGTGCGCACGGATCTGCCGGCGGAACGACTGGTGTCTTGGGTGCGGCTGCTGATGGACGGGTTCCTGGAGCAGATCGCCGCTGACTCCGAGTTCACGGCGGAGCAGGAAGGCCCCATGCTGCGCGAGGCGGTGCGGGGCGTCCTGACCGGATTCGTGCAGACGCCTGGTGCCCGAGCGTGTGCATCACATGGCGGGTGAGGTCGGCGCTCAGTCCCGGTCGGCGCGCGACGAACGGAACAGCATCGTCGTGGTGACGGCGAGCACCACGACGCCGATGGATTCGACCACCACGGTGTGCGGCGCGAGCGTGTCGCTCCACGAGGTGTGGATACCGAACAGGCCGACCGTGAGCGCGGTCAGCAGGGCGCCGAGGGACGCGATCATGAACAGCAGGCCGAGCACGGCCGTGAGCCGCAGCATCGTGCCGCGCAGCACGAACATGCCGATACCGAGTGCGATTCCCGCCACCGCGTTCAGTACGAATGTCACGCCGAGGAATCCACCGGTTCCGATCAGCACGAGGAACAGGTGGATTCCGCCTGCGGCGATCAGGAGCAGGGCGCTCGCGTACTGCGCCATGCGTTGCGCATTTCCTCCGGTGCTGGACATCTGCGTCCCCCGTCGGTCGAGTCAGTTCCGATCGGTATCAGGATATCGCCGCAGCGCCCGTCCGACCAGAGGGCGAGCGAACGACGAAGCGGTCAGGCATCGCAGCGATCGCTCAAGCCGTATCGGAGCAGCACCACGTCTCCGTACGGCGTCGACTCGATCAGCCGAGCACGGCGATCCGGAGTCCATGGGAACTCCGCGTCGCGGACGAATCGGGGTGCACGGCGATCTCCGACGAAGAACGGGGCGACGACAAGGTGCAGCTCGTCGACGAGCCCGGATGCCAGGAACTGGGTGAGCACGCGCCCGCCGCCCTCCACCATCAGTGAGGCCACGCTGCGTTCGCCGAGGTCCCGCAGCATCCCGGGAACCGAGGCATCCGGACCGAGCCCGATCACGGTCGCCAGCGGCAGGCGGTGACGGAGGCGTTCGGAGAGTCGGTCAGGGCAGTACACCACCTTCTCGGCGTCGCCGGCGGTGAAGAACCGCGCGCGCGGGTCGAGATCGCCGGTGCCCGTCACGGTGACCTTGGTGGGGTTCGGGCTTCGACCTGCCTCGGTTCTGCGCTGGCGCCGTTCCTCTCCGCGCACGAGCAGTCGCGGATCGTCGAGGCGGACGGTCCGCGCGCCGACGAGGACTGCGTCGTGCGCGGCCCGCACCTCGTCGACGCGATCGAAGTCGGCATCGCTGGACAGCGCGAGACGCGGTGGGGACGCGGTGTCGAGGTAGCCGTCGAGGGACATGGCCGCACTCGCCGTCACGTACGGTCGGGGAGGGTTCTGCGCATGATTCATGGCGTCTGGGTTCCTCCGAAGGCAGCGGGCCCGTGCGTGCGCCGACCGCGCAGAGCGCTGACGAGCATGACGAAGGCACCGGGCACGACGGCGATCAGCACCAACAGACCGAACGCCGTCGATGCGGCCACGCCGGCCGCGGCCGTGAGCCCGGCCGTATGGAACACCCAGCCGACCACGCCTTCGCGCGGCCCCCAACCGGCGATGTTCGTCGGAATGGCCGCTCCGAGCAGCGCAACCAGCGAGATCCCGATCAGCTGCGGGATCGGCAGCCGCATGCCGACAGCGGAAGCGGCCACGGCGAACAGTGTGACATGGCACGCGAGCACCGCCGCCGAACTCGCCGCGATCTGCGCGAGCGCACCGCCGGAGCCGACGCCCTTGCGCAGATGTGCCCATTCGCGCCGGATGATCCCGCGCCCGCGATGGGCGAGGGTCATCGCACCGATGAGCAGCGCGACGACCGCGACCGCGATGGCCATCACGACGAGCACGGTCGGACCGAAGGCGGGAGCTGTCCAGAGCACGACCGCAGCGGTTGCGGCGGCGAGCGCGACCTGCCCCGTCAGGCGTTCGATCGCCACGGCGCGGGCGGCCTGGGCCAAGCTGCCGGCGTCGGTTCCGTGCGTGACAGCGCGATGGACGTCGCCGAGCACGCCGCCGGGGAGCACAGCATTGAGGAACTGCGAGCGGTAGTACGACGCGATCGCGTTGGGCAGCGAGATGTGTGCGCCGAGGCGCTGCGCGATGACGCGCCACCGCCATGCCGATGCGGCGGTGGCAACGGCGATCAGCCCGACCGCGGACGCGACCGATGACACATCCATGCTGAGCAATCCGCGGGCGAACGGCTCCGCACCGACCCGCCACACCACCGCGGCCAGGATGGCTGCTCCCGCGATCGGCCGCGCCCACACTCGCACCCGCCGTGAGCGCAGCACGGCGGCAGCCTGCGGGAACCACGTCATGGCGGCCATGCCATCAGATCCTGATGGTGCACGTCGACGGAGAGCGCCCCGGCGCGCGCCTGCGCGGTGCGTCCGGCGCGGTAGTCGGCGGCCGCCGATCGCAGCTGGGGCCTCTGCTCGACGGCCGCGTCCGTCCATCCGGCCAACCACTCTGACAGCAGCCTCGGCGTGTGCCAGCCGAGGCGCCACGGTGTGTCGACGGCGCGGACCTCCCACCCGGCGCTGTCGAACAGAGCGCGCGCCCGATCGAGGGCTGTCGGGCCGAGCAGGTGCACGCCGGCGTGCACGCGCTGCTGGTGCGCGTTGAACGCCGCACGGAGGTCATCGTCGAGCGGGTCTGCGGGCGTGACCGCGACGTCGCCTGTCACGGTCAGCGCGAACAGCACGGGAGCGCCGCCCGCGACGCAATGGGACACGACGGCGCGCAGCTCGTCCTCGGTGAGCACATCCAGGAGTGCCGATGCGGTGATGAGAGACGCACCGCGCAGGTCCTCTGGATCCAGATCGTCGAGCGCACCGACGCGCGTGGACACCGAGACGACGGATCCGCCGTGGTCGAAGGGTCGTGGGGCGTCCGCGGCGCGCTGCAGCAACTGGGCGTCCCGATCATGCAGGTGCCAGCTCTGCGGCCCTGGCAGCATCGGTGCCAGCCAGTGCATCATCGATCCGGTGCCGGAGCCGAGATCGTGTGCGATGATCGGCGCTTCGTGAACGTGGGAGGCCAGTGCCTCGGCGAGTGCGGTCGAACGTGCGCGCGCATCCTCGGGCTCGCGCACGGCGAGCCACGCACTGCTGATCCCCGGGGTCATGGTGCGTCGCTCCCGGCCGGTGCGGCTGCGGTGGTGAGCGCCGCAGCGACGTCGTGCGCCGTGTCATCCCAGCTGCGGGTGATCGATCGGGTCCGCATCGCGTCACGGACGATGGTGGCGCGGGTGCTGTCGTCGGACCACCATCTGCGCAGCTCCCTGCGCAGGGCGTGCGGATCATCCGGTGGAACGAACATCCGGCCGGCGTTGGCAGCGATCGCTTCGGGGAGACCGCCGGTGCGGGCGGCGAGTACGGGGATGCCGTGTGCCGATGCCTCGGCTGCGGCCATTCCGAAGGGTTCGTCGCGCGACGGGGCGACCAGCAGGTCCGTCGCCGTGAACTGTTCGGTCATTCGGCGCCCGGCGAGCACGCCGACGAACCGGATGCGGTCGCTCAGGCCGAAGGCGTCGACCTGATCCCTCAGCGCGGCCGAGAAAGCGGGGTCGACGTCTGGCGAGCCGACGAAGGTGCACCTCCAGTGCTGTTCGGCCTCGATGCCCGCCAGCGCGCGCACCAGGATGTCCTGCCCTTTGTGCGGGGCGAGGGGACCGACGCACAGCAGGCGTTCGCCCTGCGGGTCCGATTCAGCGGGACGAACCGCACCGGCGACGGCGGGACGGGCGATGACGACGCGGTCGGCCGAAACGCTGCCGAGGGAGACGAGGACATCGCGGGTCCAGCGACTGGTGGCGACGACGCCGCGTGCGGCGCGGAGAGCGCGGCGCTCGCCGGCGATGACGGCCTTCGAAGCGCCAGCGGAAGAACTCTCCACCATGTGTGCGAGAACCACCACGCGCAGCCTGGTGGACTCCCGGGTGAGGGCATCGGCGGCACGGCTGGCGAGCAGCCCGTCGACGAGCACCACCGCTCCATCGCGCATGTCGCGAAGCGCCGATGACATGGCTGCGTCGCCGACGTCGACTCGGCGCAGGCACGCCCTCCAGCACTGTGCCTCGAGCGCCTCGTGGACCGCGAGATCGTACACATTTCCGCCGCTGATGCGTGCCGCATCCTCCACCCAGGCGGGTACGACGAAATCGACCGCGCCAAGAGAATCCTCGTGGTGAGTGCCGCCTGTCGGCATTTCTTCGGTGTCGCCTGCGGCCCCGGCGGCGAGCACGGCCCGTGTCCCGTTCACAGCTGCCTTTCGAAGCTCGCCCAGGCGATGTGCGATTCGTGCAGCGTGACGGTGATCGTCGTGAGCAGCCGTCCCTCGGCGCCGAGTGCGCCGTCGCCTGCCCGTTCGGCGAGGGCATCCGCGACGACGCGGCAGAGGTGCTCGGTGGTGGTGTTCGTCCCGGCGAACCTCGGATCGTCGTCGAGGTTGCGGTTCGTCAACGAAGAAGTGATCTCGTGCAGTGCCGAGGCGGCTCGTCCGATGTCGACGACGACGCCGTCGGCGCTCAGCTCGGAGGCTCGGAAGGACGCGTCGACGACGTAGGTCGCTCCGTGCAGGTTCTGGGCGGGCCCGAACACGTCGCCGGAGAGGCTGTGGGCGATCATCATGTGATCGCGCACGGTCACGGTGAAGGTCATGGTGCGTCCTTCCAATCGATGGTGAGGCACGGACCCGTGCCGCCACGTTCAGACGTCCCGTCGGCGAGAGACGCCATCACCTCCGGCAGTTCGCGCCAGGATGACTCGGCGCCCAACAGTGCGTCGAACCCGCTGTCGCGCAGCAGGCGCAACGCGAGGGCGAGCCGATCGCGGCGTGTTCTGCTGCCTCGTCGTGACGACGAGACAGCGCCGACCTGCGAGGAGCGGATGGACAACCGTCGGGAGTGGAAGTCGCTGCCGAGTGACACGGTGACGGGCCGGTCGCCGTACCAGCTCGCCTCGATCACCGTGCCTTCCTCCGCCACCGACTCCAGGGCGAGCTGCAGACCGGAACCGCTGCCGCTGGCGTGGATCGCGATGTCGCGGTCGCCCGGCGCCGCGGCGGCTTCGGCGAACCTGACACCGAGCTGCGCTGCGGTGCTCTGCCGCATCGGGTCGATATCGACCAGGGTGACATCCGTTTCCGGGATGCCGCGAAGCAGACGCGCGATGCAGCAGCCGATCGTTCCCGCACCGATCACGACGATCCGGTCGCCGATGCGCGGTGCCGCGTCCCACGCCACGTTCAGCGCGGTCTCCACCGCTCCGGCGAGCACGGCGCGGCGCGGCGGGACGCCCTCTGGAAGGGGGAACACGGCGTCGGCGGGAAGGACGAACGCGGACTGATGAGGATGGAGAGCGAAGACCGTGCGGCCGACGAGATCGGGGCGCCCGTCGATCACCACGCCGACGCTCTGATATCCGTACTTCACCGGGCCGGGGAAATCGCCCTCCTGGAACGGCGCCCGCATCCGTTCGGATTCTGCGGCGGGAACCTCACCGCGGAAGACGAGCGTCTCCGTTCCCGCGCTGATGCCGCTGAACTGCGTGCGGACGAGCACGTCGTCTTCGCCGACCGACGGGAGCGGCTGCGTCCGCATCGCGCCGACGTGCGGCCTTTCGATCCAGAATGCGGCGGCTTCCTGCACGCGTCTCCTCCTGTCGGCCCGTTTCTCATGCTAAGCCTGATGGCACGATCCTCACAGGATGTCGTCCACCGGAGAGCAACAGGGCGTTCGAAGCCCGAGGCAGTCGATGAAGATGATTCACTGGGCACCGCCTATCGCCACCGCCATCGGCGTGCTCGGTGTCGTGCTGGGCGTGTTCGGCGGGCTTCCGGTCATCGCCGCTGCGCTGGGCGTCGGGTATCTCGCCGTCTCGAACGCGCTGCTCGCTCTGGCGCTCGGCCGCAGCGGTGCCGAACGGTTCGGACAGGCGAATGCCGTCACCACGGCTCGCTCTGTGCTCGTGGGGTTCGTCACGGTCGTCGTCGCGGCGTCGTTTCTGCAGTCGGTTCCCACCTGGCTGCTGCTCGCGTTGGCGATCCCCGCGCTCGCCCTCGACGCCGTGGACGGCTGGGTCGCCCGGCGCACCGGGTCCGCGACACCGCTCGGCGCGCGCTACGACATGGAGGTGGACGCATTTCTGCTGCTGGTGCTCAGCGCATTCGTCGCGCAGACGCTGGGCGCGTGGGTCCTCGCGATCGGGATCATGCGGTACGCCTTCGTCGCGGCCGGCTGGGTGCTGCCGTGGCTGCGGGCTCCGCTGCCGCCGCGTCACTGGCGCAAGGTCGTCACGGCAGTGCAGGGCATCGCGTTGGTCGTCGCTGCGTCGGGGCTCGTTCCCGCGGTGATGTCGATCGCGGCGGTCGCCGTCGCACTGCTGCTGCTGTGCGAGTCGTTTGCTCGGGACGTGGTGTGGCTGGTGCGCCAGCGCGGTGCGAGTGCGTGTCCGGGGGTGAGCAGACCCGGCGGATGAGCAAGCCGGCAGGACGCACGCAGGCGCATCCTGATCAGCGCACGCTCCGAACAGAAGCGAGGTGCGAACCTCGACTGGTTCCGCAGTCGACGTTCGCACCTCGCAAGAATGGGGTGGCTGACGGGGCTTGAACCCGCGGCCCCCGCGACCACAACGCGGTGCTCTACCAGCTGAGCTACAGCCACCATGGTCGCCCCTGGCGGGGCAACTTGTCTATTTTGTCATAGATTTTCGGCGAAGGATGACACCACAGACGATGCCGTGTCGCGCGCCTGATCGCTCGTCGGACCGGGCTGATCGATGAAAACGGCTCTGCGGTAGTACTCGAGCTCTCGGATCGATTCGAGGATGTCGGCGAGCGCGCGGTGGCCGCCGTCCTTGGCTGGGGCCTGGAAGTATGCGCGCGGGAACCAGCGGCGCGAGAGCTCCTTGACGCTGGAGACGTCGACGCTGCGGTAGTGCAGATATTCGTCGACCTGCGGCATGTACTTGGCGAGGAACATCCGGTCGGTGCCGATGGTGTTGCCGGCGAGCGGTGCCTTGCCCTGCTGGGGCGCGAAGCGCTTGATGTACTCGAGCGACTGCCGCTCGGCCTCCGCGAGTGTGACGCCGTTCGGCATCTCCTCGATCAGGCCGCTGGAGCGGTGCATCTTCGTGACGAAGTCGTTCATGTGCGCCATGGCGGCGTCGCTCGGCTTGATGACGACTTGGAAGCCGGGGTCGAGCACCTTGAGCTCGAAGTCTGTGACGACGATCGCGATCTCGCACAGCTCATCGACCCCGAGGTCGAGACCGGTCATCTCGCAGTCGATCCAGACGAGCCGGTCGTTTTCGGATGCGTTTGCCATGAGAGCCACCCTATCCCCGGCCTCTGACAGACCGGGGGAGAGGTCGTCCCCCAGGCACGATTCGAACGTGCGACCGGCGACTTAGAAGATCGATGCTCTTCCGCTGAGCTACTGGGGGTCGCCCACCAGGTTACCGGCATTCGCGGGTGGATTTCGAGTCGGGCGGGGCGCATCCGGCTCAGCGCAGGGCGGCGACCGCGTCGTCCGGCGACCAGAACGCGCCGACCTCGGTGAAGCGGCCTGTCGCCCGGTGGTAGCGCTCGGCACGACAGCGCACGCCGTTCGGAGTCTCGACGACACGCAGATGCCCCAGAACGCGATCGTGTCGGTCGACGACCCGCCAGAGGTCGGCCGCGGCGCGTACGAGGTGCTCGCGCGGCGATGACAGTCGTGGTGCGGCGTGGGGAACGGCAGGAGCTGCGATGGTGTTCATGATGGTCTCTCCCTTCTGGTGCCTACGCTAGGGAGGGGGTACGACATCGCCGCAGAACCAGCGAATTCGGCGCCGTCGCCGGTGCGGGAGCGTAGCCTGAATGCATGCAGACCTACGTGCTCGCCGGCGGATGCTTCTGGTGCCTCGACGCGGCTTACCGCGCCCTGACGGGGATTGAGGAGGTCGTCTCCGGGTACACGGGCGGAACCGTGCCCGCTCCGACGTACGAACTCGTGTGCACGGGCGCAACGGGGCATGCGGAGGCGGTGAAGGTCACCTTCGACCCGGAGCAGATCCCCGCCGAGGTGATCCTCGATGCGTTCTTCACGATGCACGACCCGCGTCAGCTCAACCGTCAGGGAGCCGATCGGGGCACGCAGTACCGATCGGCGATGTTCTACGCGGACGCCGAGCAGAAGGCGACGTTCGACGCAGCGCGGCGGAGGGCGAGCGAACTCTGGGACGCGCCGCTCGGCACGACTGAGGGAACGGTCGTGACCACGCTGGAGCCGCTCGGCGAGTACCACGACGCCGAGGACTACCACCAGGACTTCTTCACGAAGAACCCGACGCAGGGATACTGCCTCGCCGTGGCGGTGCCCAAGGTCAACAAGGTGCGCGCGTCGTTCTCGCAGTACCTCGCCTGAACGCGGTCGTCCTTTCCCTCACAGGCGTGCGGAACGCACGAATCCGTCCACAATCGACGATTCGTACTCGCATACAGCGCTGAGACCTGTCCACGCTGAGAACGGGGCCAGCCGGCTCCGAGAGCGAAGGGACAGATCATGAGCGACTCGATCACCGTCATCGGCACGGTCGGCTCCGACCCCGAAGCGCGGGTGACGCCGACGGGAAAGCACGTCACGAGTTTCCGCTTGGCTTGCACGCCGCGAGTGCGAGACACCGGCACCGGCGAGTGGCGCGACGGAGAGACGAATTGGTACTCGATCAGTGCGTGGGAGCACTTGGGCAGGAACGTCCTCGAGTCGATCCGCAAGGGGGAGCGGGCCATCGTGACCGGGCGGCTGCGGCTGCGCACGTGGGAGAAGGACGAGCGTCGAGGCATGGACGCCGAGATCGTGGCCGGAGGCGTGGGGCACGATCTCAAGTGGGGCACCTCGAGCTACACCAAGGCCTCGCGCCAGGCGACAGACGACGCACCGGACGACCGAAGCGGCGAATCAGAAGGTGCGGCCGCGCAGGCGACTCCAGAGACTGCGTCATCGGACTCCCAGGCGCAGTGGGACGCCGAGCCGGTTTCCGTCGATACTCCGTACTGAGCGGTGGCGCGGGCGCACAGCGGCCAGCCTCTAGAATCGAACGGTGACACGACGTGAGCTGGCCATGGCGGTTCTGGGAACGACGATGCTGGCCGCGGGGCTTCTCGCAGGCTGCGCGCCTGAGCCACCCGATCAGACACAGAGCGAGACGCCGTCGAACAGCGCGGAGCCGGCAGAGGAGCCCGCCGAGGCACCGACGCCGACCGAGTTCGATCCCGACGGCACCGCCGAAGACAATCTCGCGCTGTTCGCCGAGATCGTGAACGACGTGTGGGCATCCGACGACAACGTCCACGGCCACGTGTACATCGACGCGCTCGTGGACAAGGGGTTCGACAAGTCGCAGATGCAGGTCACCAGCGACATCACGACGATCGAGTGGCCGGCGGAGTCGATCATGTTCTCCGTCGCGGTGGGCGAGGGATGCCTCGTCGGCCAGGTCGGGCCGGAGACCGGAGACCCAGTGGCGATCGTGCAGCCGGTGCTGGGTGAGGGCGTGTGCCTCTTGGGCAACACCCGCGAGATCGACTGGTAGTGAAGTTCGTCAGCGTCCGCCACGGAGGGGGCGCTCCTCTAGACTGGAACCACTATGGCTGAATTCATTTATCAGATGATCAAGGCCCGCAAAAAGGTGGGCGACAAACTGATCCTCGACGACGTCACGATGTCGTTCTATCCGGGTGCGAAGATCGGTATGGTCGGCCCGAACGGTGCGGGAAAGTCGACGATCCTGAAGATCATGGCGGGTCTCGACCACCCGTCCAACGGTGACGCGACGCTCACACCCGGATATTCAGTCGGCATCCTGATGCAGGAGCCGGAGCTGGATGAGTCGAAGTCTGTGCTGGAGAACGTGCAGGAGGGCGTCGGCACGATCAAGGCCAAGGTCGACCGGTTCAACGAGATCTCGGCGCTCATGGCCGAGCCCGATGCCGACTTCGACGCTCTCCTCGAGGAGATGGGCAAGCTCCAGGAGGACATCGACTCCGCCGACGCGTGGGACCTCGACGCTCAGCTCGAGCAGGCCATGGACGCGTTGCGCACGCCGCCGGGCGATGCCCGCATCGAGAACCTCTCCGGCGGTGAGAAACGCCGCGTCGCGCTGTGCAAGCTCCTGCTGGAGAAGCCAGATCTGCTGCTGCTCGACGAGCCGACGAACCACCTCGATGCAGAGAGCGTGCTGTGGCTCGAGCAGCATCTGCAGCAGTACCACGGCGCCGTCATCGCGATCACGCACGACAGGTACTTCCTCGACAACATCGCCCAGTGGATCGCGGAGGTCGACCGCGGTCGGCTCTACCCGTACGAGGGCAACTACTCGACGTATCTCGAGAAGAAGGCCGAGCGCCTCGACGTGCAGGGCAAGAAGGACGCCAAGCTCCAGAGGCGCCTCAAGGACGAACTCGAGTGGGTGCGCTCGAGTGCGAAGGGCCGTCAGGCCAAGTCGAAGGCACGCCTCGCGCGCTACGAGGAGATGGCGGCTGAAGCGGAGCGCACCAAGAAGCTCGACTTCGAGGAGATCCAGATCCCGGCGGGGCCGCGACTCGGCTCGCTCGTGATCGAGGCGAAGAACGTGCAGAAGGGATTCGACGACCGCACGCTGATCGACGCGCTGAGCTTCTCGCTCCCGCCGAACGGCATCGTCGGCGTGATCGGCCCCAACGGCGTCGGCAAGACCACGCTGTTCAAGACCATCGTGGGCCTGGAGTCGATCGACGGCGGTGACCTCAAGGTCGGCGAGTCTGTCAAGATCAGCTATGTCGACCAGTCCCGTGCGAGCATCGACCCGGACAAGACCCTGTGGGAGGTCGTCTCGGACGGCCTCGACATCATCACGGTCGGCAAGACGGAGATTCCGTCGCGCGCGTACGTGTCGAAGTTCGGTTTCAAGGGCCCGGACCAGCAGAAGAAGGCGGGCGTGCTCTCCGGCGGTGAGCGCAACCGTCTGAACCTCGCGCTCACGCTCAAGGAGGGCGGCAACGTGCTGCTCCTCGATGAGCCGACCAACGACCTCGACGTCGAGACGCTGCAGTCGCTGGAGAACGCGCTGCTCGAGTTCCCCGGCTGTGCTGTGGTCGTCACACACGACAGGTGGTTCCTCGACCGCGTCGCCAGCCACATCCTCGCCTACGAGGGCACGGACGAGAACCCCGCGAACTGGTACTGGTTCGAGGGCAACTTCGAGGCGTACGAGGCGAACAAGCTCGAGCGGCTCGGCCCGGATGCGGCGCGCCCGCACCGCACGACCCACCGCAAGCTCACACGCGATTGAGGTGAGAGCAGACCGAGCTCGCTCGAGTCTGCCGAGCCGATTGAGCGTGTTGAGGCGCTTGCGCCGACACGCGATTGAGGTGAGAGCAGACCGAGCTCGCTCGGTTGGCTGAGTTGATGCTCCGGATGATCATCCGGGGCATCAACTTTCTCTGCGCCGCGCGGCCGCGCAGCAACGAGAACGCCCCGCGCCTGCTCGGAAGCAGGCGCGGGGCGTCGGACGATGGTCCGCTCAGATCACTCCGTGACCAGAGTTTCGAATGCCTCTGGGTTCTCTTCGACCCACTGGTCGATGGCGGCGGGCTCATCGCCGTCTTCGAACTGGTTCACGACCGTGTCCTCGAGCGAGCCGTACGAGTTGTCGTCGAGCTTGATGCCCGCGATCAGCTCCGCCGCCTCAGGGAAGTCTTCGGCGAAGCCGTCGCGACCCAGGAAGTGCAGCGCCTCGGGCTCGCCCATGGCACCCTCAGGGTCCTCCAGGTCTTTCAGGTCATACGAGCCGTATGGCCAGAAAGGACGCCACAGCGTCACGACGATCGGCTCCTCGTTGTTGATCGCCTCGTCGAGCGAGGTCGTCATGCCCGCCGTCGATGAGGTGGTCAGCTCGTAGGCGTCCTCGAGGCCGTAAGCCGGGATCATCGAGTCCTGCGTGGTCTCGGTGAGACCGGCGCCCGGCTCGATTCCGATGATCTCGCCGCCGAAGCAGTCGGCCTTGTCGGCGAGCTCATCCATCGAATCGACGTCGACGTACGAGGGCACGGTGATCGTCAGCACGGCGTTGTCGTAGTAAGCGCCGAGGTCCTCCAGGCTGTCGCCGTACTCTTCCATGTAGGAAGCGTGCGTGCTCTCGTTCCATGCGGACGGGTAGAGGTCGACGTCGCCGCCGGCGAGACCAGCGTAGAGGGGACCGGCGTCAGTCAGTTCGGTCATCTCGACGTTGTAGCCGAGCTTGCCCAGCTGGTCCTCGAGCAGGTACGCGGTCGAGAGCCCATCCGTCCAGGACGGAATGAAGCCGAGCTTGATCGTCTCGCCGTCGACGGCCGCGGGAGCCTTCTGAGCTGAAGCCGCTTGCGAAGTGTGGCTCGCGGCAACGGCGTTCGACTCTGGCTGCTGGACCGGCGCAGATGCATTCGCGTCATCGACGATGCAGTCGTCGGCGGCCTGACCGCCATCATCGTCGCCCGTGCAGGCTGCCAGACTGACGGCCAGAGCGAGCGCACCTACGGCGGCGCTGGTCCTGACAAGGTTGTGTCGCTTGATCATGTGATTGGTCCTCTCTTTTCTCCGCAACATATGCGGGATTGGTGGGGAGGTCTGGTTACGCAGCTGGCTGCCGCGACATCTGGATGATTCGGATGAGTGAGGAGGGGTAGTCCTTCGGCGTTCCGACCGCTGCTGTGAGGCGATCGAGGAAGACGGCCAGCAGAACGACGCAGAGGCCGGCCTCGACGCCGAGCGCAACGTTGTTCTGCGAGATGGCGGCCGTCACAGATTTCCCGAGACCGTCTGCGCCGACCATACCCGCCACGACGGCCATCGACAGGGCGAGCATGATCACCTGGTTGACACCAGCCATGATGGTCGGCATTGCGAGTGGCAGCTGCACGCCGAACAGGATGTTCCTGTTGGGCGCACCGAAGGCGGTCGCTGCCTCGACGGTCTCCGAGTCGACACCTCTGATACCGAGCTCGGTCATACGCACGCCTGGCGCAATCGAGAACAGGAAGGTCGCGAAGACTGCGGGGCCAGCGCCGAGGCCGAAGAACACGATCGCCGGGATCAGATACACGAACACCGGCATCGTCTGCATCAGATCGAGGATCGGTTTGACGATCGCGCTGACGAAACGATTGCGGGCGGCGAAGATTCCGACTGGGATGGCCACGATGACGGCCAGTACGGCCGATACGACTACGAGCGAAAGCGTCTGCATCGTCTCCTCCCACTGGTCGAGGCCGACGACGAGCAGGAACATCACCAGAACAGTGATGGCGAACTTCCACGAGCGCAGCAGCCAGCTCAGGAAAGCGAAGAGGACGACGATCACCCAGGCTGCTGGCATCACCAGAAGATCGGCGAACCCGCCGACAAGCGTCTCAGATACTGAGGACAAGAGATCGAGCAGGCCGCCCAGACTGTCCTTGATCCAGTCGATACCGGTTGCGACCCACTTGCCGAGTTCGATGCGAGGGAACCAGTCCATGGTCAGGCTCCCTTCTCATCTGTGGCGGCGAGGATCTCGTCGATCTCAGCGGATGGCACGGGTTGCTGCGGCAGGGTGATCTCCTCGGTTGCTCCTGGTCCAGGGCCGAGCGCCGCCAGAAGCGTCACTCGCGGGATCACCCCGATCAGCTTCCCCGCCTCGTTCACCACGGCGACGGCGAGCTTCGATTCGACGGAAGGCACGAACAGGTCCATCAGGACCGAATCCTCGTTCACGCTCACGGCGTCGTTCTTGATGACGCCCTCGAGCGAGCGCTCACCCTTCCGGATGAGCTTCACGGCGCTGCGGTCGTCGACTGTGCCGAGCAGCTTGCGGTCGCGGTCGACGACGTAGGCGGCGCCCGAGTTCGTGTCGCGCATCGTGCGCAGTGCGGTGCGCGGGCCGGAGGTGAGCGAGACGACGGCGCGGGGCTTCTCCATCACGTTGCCTGCGGTGAGCACGCGGGCGCGGTCGACGTCCTGCACGAACTGCTCGACGTAGTCGTTGGCCGGGTCGGTGAGGATGTCCTCGGGCGTTCCGATCTGCACGATCTCTCCGTCGCGCATCACAGCGATCCGGTCACCGAGGAGCATCGCCTCGTTGAGGTCGTGCGTGATGAAGATGATCGTCTTGCCCAGCGTCTCCTGCAGCTCGATCAGCTGATCCTGCATCTCGCGCCGGATGAGAGGGTCGAGGGCGCTGAACGCCTCGTCCATCAGCAGGATCTCGGTGTCAGCGGCCAGAGCGCGGGCGATGCCGACGCGCTGCTTCATGCCGCCGGAGAGCTGGTGAGGGAACTTGTCGCCCCAGCCGTCCAAGCCGACCAGCGACAGGATCTCGTCGGCCTTCGCCTCGCGGGTCGCCTTGTCGACGCCCTGCAGCTTCAGCGGGTACGCGACGTTGAACGCGACCGTGCGGTGCGGGAACAGTGCGAAGTGCTGGAACACCATCGACACCCGCTCACGTCGGATCTTGCGGAGTTCGCCCGTGCTGGCCGAGGCCAGCTCGTCGTCGCCGATGAAGATCGTCCCTGCCGTCGTCTCGAACAGTCCGTTCAGCATGCGGATGAGGGTCGACTTGCCGGAGCCTGACAGCCCCATGACGACGAAGATCTCGCCGCGCTTGACCTCGAAGGAGGCATCGATGACCGCGGCAGTGGTGCCGCCGCCGAGCTCATCGCGCCTCTGACCCGCACGGAGACGTTCAACGGCCTCGCCACCGCGCCGGCCGAAGACCTTGTACAGGCCCTCCGCGCGCAATGCGATCTCTTCGTTGCTCAAAGTTCTCCTCGGTTGTCTTCGCAGAGGGGCGGCCTCTGATGGGCCACTCTCAACAGAAATGCCCGGGGGTTCCGGGCATCGCTTCCCCATTGTGTCTCCTTGTCGCGGCGAAGCGCACCTTCACGTTTCGATCACGGCGTCGACGCGGACCCCCTCATATTCCCCGTGATCATGGGGATGCCGCGGGGTTGAGGGGCGCTCGGGGCGACCGCGCACCTGTTATCCGACCGTTATAGAATAGCCGGTTCTCTCACGGTCGTTTTGCGGCTAGCGTGGGGCGGCTATGGTGTAGCGCCGTCGAGATCGGGTTGCGCACGCTGCCAAGCGCCGGTGGCAGGATGTGAGCATGACGCGAGTGCACATCCCGATTCATCTTCGCTGGGGAGACCAGGACGCCTTCGGCCACGTCAACAACGCGGCGATCACGAAGCTGATGGAAGAGGCGCGCGTGCGCGCCTTCTGGAAGCACGAGGATTCGGATCTGAGCTCCCCGCTGGCGGTCTTCGACGGCGAGCTCAAGGTCGGCGACGATGGTCCGTTCTTCACCCTGATCGCGCAGCAGGACGTCACCTACCTGGCACCAGTGCCGTACGTGCAGGCGCCGATCGATTTCCAGGTCTGGCTGACCAGACTCGGCGGATCGTCGATGCATGTCGCGTATGAGATCCGGGGCGACGTCGAGGGCGAAGACGTGCTGTTCGCGACGGCTTCGACCGTGATCGTGCTCGCCTCACAGGAGACGATGCGGCCCGTGCGGATCCCCGAGGCCGCACGGACGCAGTGGGCACCGTTCGTCGAGACGGCCTGACAGCGCCGGCACATCAGGACTGCGAGACACTGGAAGGGTGACTACCCGCACCCTCGGACGACTCCGTCGCACCGACTTTCCCTACTACGCAGCGCATCCGGATGTCGTGTACCTCGACTCCGGTGCGACATCGCAGCGCCCCGAGACCGTCATCTCCGCCGAAGCTGACTTCGTCAGGGCCGATTATGCGGCCGTGCACCGCGGTTCGTCCGTCGCCACGGGCGAGGCGACGTGGGCATTCGAGGCGGCGCGCGAGCGGGTCGGCGCGTTCGTCGGTGCAGGCGAGCGGGAGCTGGTCTGGACCGCAGGAGCCACGGACGCGATCAACATGATCGCGCTCGGGATCTCGGATGCCTCGCAGGGGCTGGGCAGCGCCGAGCTCGCGCTCTCAGCGGGCGATGAGATCGTCGTCACAGAGGCGGAGCACCACGCCAATCTCATCCCGTGGCAGCGACTCGCTGCGCGCACAGGCGCCGTCCTGCGCCATGTCGCAGTCGACGCCGACGGGCTGTGGTCGCTGGACGAGATGCGCGGCGCTGTCTCCTCTCGCACACGGCTGATCGCCTTCCCGCACGTGTCCAACGTGACAGGGCAGATCGCTCCCGTCACAGATGTCGTGGGCGTGGCGGCCGAGGTCGGTGCGCTCACCGTGCTGGACGCCTGCCAGTCCGTGCCGCACATGCCCGTCGACGTCAGCGCGCTCGGCGTCGACTTCGCGGCGTTCTCGGCTCACAAGATGCTGGGCCCGACCGGCATCGGCGCGCTGTACGGCCGTGCCGAGCTGCTCGACGTGCTCCCGCCTGCACGCACGGGCGGATCGATGATCACCACCGTGACGATGGACGAGGCCGAGTTCCTGCCGGCGCCGAACCGCTTCGAGGCGGGAACTCAGCCCGTATCTCAGGCGATCGGCTTCGGCGCCGCTGCCGACTATCTCGCTTCTCTCGGCATGAGCGACGTGCGCTCGCACGAGGAGGGAATCGCCCAAGCGCTGGTGGAGACGGTGACCCGTACTCCAGGCGTCCGTCTCATCGGGCCGGCACCCGGGGCTGAGCGCGCGGCGATCGCCAGCGTGATCGTCGACGGCGTGCACGCCCACGACGTCGGCCAGTTCCTCGACGACAGGGGAGTGACCATCCGGACCGGGCATCACTGCGCGCAACCGCTGCACCGCGCGCTCGGCGTGCCGGCGACAGTGCGCGCCAGTGCATCCGTCTACACCGATATCGACGACGTCTCCCGCTTCGGCGAGGCGCTCGGCGAGGTGCGCGACTACTTCGGAGTGACAACATGAGCGGACTCGACGACCTCTATCGCGAGCTCATCCTCGACCATTCGCGCGACCCGCAGGGGAAGGGCGACCCATCGGCGGAAGCGCACTCTCACCATGAGCTGAACCCGTCGTGCGGCGACGAGATCACCATGGGCGCGACCGTCGACGAGAGCGGCGAGATCGCGTCCCTGCACTGGGAGGGGCAGGGGTGCAGCATCTCGATGGCGTCCGCGTCGGTGATGAGTGATCTGCTTGCCGGCGCGACCCGCGACGACGCTCTCGCGCGCATCGACGAGTTCCGCGAGATGCTGCGTTCGCGAGGTTCGATTGAGCCGTCGGAACGGCTCGAGGACGCCGCGGCGTTCCAGGGCGTTGCCAAGTACGTCATGCGCATCAAATGCGCGATGCTCGGCTGGGTGGCGCTCGAGGCGTGCCTGAAGGAATCCGCAGCGGCCTGATCCGACGGCGGGTCAGCCCTGAGCGCCCCGCTCCGGCACGCGCGCCATGATCTCCTGAGAGACGGTGGCGACGAGCGTCCCGTCTCGCGAGTACAGCCGTCCGAGGCTGAGACCGCGGCCCCCACCCGAGTTCGGTGATTCCTGTACGTAGAGCATCCACTCGTCGGCAGTGACCGAGCGGTGCCACCAGATCGCGTGGTCGAGGCTCGCGACGTTCAGGCCGGGCGTCGCCCACGGCACGCCGTTCGCGCGCAGCACCGGCTCCTGGATCGTGAAGTCGCTGAGGTAGGCGAGCGCGGCTCGGTGCAGGGTCTGATCGCCGCCGAGGCGCGAGCGCACGCGCGTCCAGACCGCCTGGCGCGGCGTGGCTTCGTCGACGTGCAACCAGACGTCCCCGGCCGTGTGCCGCACTTCGACGGGGTTGTCGAGCAGCAGCCTGCCCGACATCGGATGCGTGGCGTAGGTCTCGGCGGGGTCAGGCAGATCTTCGGGCTCCGGAAGACCCTCAGGCATCGGCACCTGGTGCGAGAGACCGGGATCGTCGTCCTGGAACGATGCGATGGCGGAGAAGATCGGAGTGCCGTCCTGGTACGCCTGCACAGCGCGGCGGGCGAATGAGCGACCGTCGTGGATGCGCGAGACGGCGAATGTGACGGGCTTGGTCGCATTCCCGGGACGGAGGAAATAGCCGTGGAAGGAGTGCGGCTGGCGGGGCTCCTCGAGTGTGCGCGAGGCGGCGATCACCGACTGACCCAGCACCTGTCCGCCGAAGATCCGGCCCATCGGCATCGGCTGTGACCGGCCGACGAAGATGTCGCTCGAGGTGCGGGCTCCCGGCTCTTCGAGATCGAGGTACTCGCGCAGCCGGGACACGGGGTCGGTCGAAGGCGTCTCGCTCACGGGAGCCAGTCTATGCGCCCGTCTGGCACGCTGAGTCAGACGGAACCTGCTCGCAGGGCGGCACCGTATCCGAGCCGGGTCAGCGCTCACTCGCTGCCGGATAGGCTGGTGGGATGGCCGCTCGACTGATCTTTCCCGACTCGGAATCGGCGCGGGACGCGCTGACCTTCGCAGGGAGGGCGGAGCACGCGGGAGCCGACGGCGTCAGGCTGCAGGCTGGCGGGGGAGTGCTCGCCATGACGAGCGCGGCGCTGGCTCCGCAGGGCCTGCTCGACCGCACGCCGACCGTGCTTGCGATGCGGGCGCTGCGCGTCGATCCGGAGCTGGAGTGCGACCTCGTCGTCGCTTCGCTCGGGGAGACGGAGGATACCGCTCAGCTCGAGCTGCCGGACACAGCGCTCGCTCCGGCATGGGCAGGCGTCGCGCCGCCCCGCGGCGGCTGGGAGCACCGCGGGGAGATCGCGGCCGCGACCCTCGCCGCCCGTGCCCAATGGGGCATCTCAGCGGTCGCGCACCAGCTGCCGGACAGCCCTGGCGAGGAGATCGTCCGTACGGTGCGCGGCACCGTGTGGGGCGAGGCGGACGATGACGTGCTGTCGCTTCCGCGCGGCGTCGCGTTCGCGGCGTTCGCGTTCGGGTTCATCGCCGGCGAGGAGACTGCGCGCGTTGCGACATCCGGGCGCTGGACGAGGGTCTCCCTGGGGCGCGGCCACGTGCTCTCCCGCGGCCCGGCGGCATCCGGCCTCACTCAGGTCAGAAGCACCGGCTGACGACCGCGCTTCAGTTCGCGAGGTGCCACAACATGGTCCGAAAAGGCGTCCGCACCGGGGCATCTCGACAACCCCGAGGCACTTCGGCAGTCAGCGCTCGGGGGCGGGGTCGAAGGTGTTGACCAGGGAGTGGGCTGCGCGGTTGAGGTAGTCCCAGAGGGTCTCCTCGTGCAGAGGCGGGAGGTCGAGGGCGTCGACCGCCGCGCGCATGTGCGCGAGCCAGCGGTCGCGGGCATCGGGATTCACATGGAACCCGCCGTGGCGCATGCGCAGCCGCGGATGGCCCCGCTGCTCGCTGTAGGTCTTCGGGCCGCCCCAGTACTGCTCGAGGAACATCAGCAGGCGCTCCTCGGCCGGGCCCAGGTCCTCTTCCGGATACATCGGACGCAGCACCGGATCGTCGGCCACGCCCCGATAGAACTCCCGCACCAGGCGGGCGAACGTCTCGCGCCCGCCCACCTGGTCGTAGAAGCTCTCCTGCTCCTCCACGGTCACTCCGCGTCGCGCGCCTGTGCGTTCAGCGCGCGCTCCACGCCGGCGAGGCATTCGTGCACGAGTCGGCGCAGCGCCGCCGGCGCATCGGAGTGGGTGCTCAACCAGCTGCGCGTCGCGTCGCGAAGCTGGACGCTCGCAAGAGGCGCGGGGTAGAGCAGCTCGATCAGGTACGACGCGATCTGATAGGTGCGGCTCTCCCATATCGGCAGCAGCATGTCGAAGTAGCGGGGCACGAACTCGTCGAGCGCGTCGCGCGTGGCCGGATGCACGAAGCCGACCGCCGCGGAACGAACGATGGTGTTGGGGAGTTCGTCGCGCTCGACCAGCGATTCCCAGGCGGCGCGCTTCGCTTCGGCCGTGGGCAGCGCGGCGCGGGCTCTGGCGGCCAGCTCTGCGCCCGAGGCCGTGTTGTCGTCGGCCAGCGCAGCATCGATCTCGGCGTCGCCGGCGAGACCGCCTGCCGCGAGAGAGATGAGCAGCTGCCACGACAGATCGGTGTCGATCTGGAGGCCGTCGATGTCGACGGCGCCGTCGCGGATGCCCTTCACCGTCGCCCAGTGGTCGCGGTGGGACGCGGCGCTGGCGAACGCGGTTGCGAGCTGCAGCTGCACGTCGCTGCCCGCTGCGGCCTGCCTGAGCAGCAGCCAGAGGCCGTCCGCGACCCGGCGGCGCGACGACTCGCGCGACTCAGGTGCCACGTAGGAGTTCGCCGCGAGCTGCAGCTGCGAGAGCGTGGTGCGAATCGTCGTCGACTCGGTCTCGGCGGCGATGTTGCGCAGCACCAGATCGATGTACTCGCTGGCCGGAGTCTCGCCGTCGCGCACCTGATCCCATGCCGCGCCCCAGACGAGCGAGCGGGCGAGGGGGTCCGCGATGTCGGAGAGGTGCTCGATCGCGGTGTCGAGACTGACGTCGTCGAGCCGGATCTTCGCATAGGCGAGATCCTCGTCGTTGAGCAGCACGAGTGCGGGGCGGCGACGGCCCTTCAGCTCGTCGACGTTCGTGACATCGCCGTCCACGTCGATCTCGGCGTAGTGCGTGCGCACCAGCGATCCGCGGTCGAGATCGTAGAACCCGATGCCGAGTCGGTGCGGACGGATGGTGGGGTAGTCGGCCGGCGCCGTCTGCATCACGGCGAACCGTGTGATGGCGCCGTCGACGTCTGCCTCGACGATCGGCGACAGCGTGTTGACGCCCGCCGTCTCGAGCCACTTCGCCGACCAGGCCGACAGATCGCGGCCGCTGGTCTCCTCGAGCTCGACGAGCAGGTCGCGCAGGGTCGTGTTGCCGAACGCATGCTTGCGGAAGTACGCCCCGACACCGGCGAAGAACGCGTCGATGCCGACGTAGGCGGCGAGCTGCTTGAGCACGGAGCCGCCCTTGGCGTACGTGATGCCGTCGAAGTTGACCTGGACGTCTTCCAGATCACCGATCTCGGCCACGACGGGGTGCGTCGACGGAAGCTGGTCCTGTCGGTACGCCCACGTCTTCTCCATCGCGTTGAACGTCGTCCACGCGCCCTCCCATTCGGTGGCCTCTGCCGTGGCGATGGTCGACGCCCACTCCGCGAACGACTCGTTCAGCCAGAGGTCGTTCCACCACGTCATCGTCACGAGGTCGCCGAACCACATGTGCGCCAGCTCGTGCAGGATCGTCACCACGCGCCGCTCGCGCACCGCATCGGAGACCTTGCTGCGGAAGACATAGGACTCGGTGAACGTCACCGCGCCGGCATTCTCCATGGCGCCCGCGTTGAACTCCGGCACGAACATCTGGTCGTACTTGGCGAACGGGTACTCGACGCCGAACTTCTCCTCGTAGTACGCGAAGCCCTGGCGCGTCTTGTCGAAGATGTAGTCGGCATCGACGTGGTCCCACAGGCTCCTGCGCGCGAACACTCCGAGCGGGATCACGCGGCCGGACGAGCTGGTCAGCTCAGAGCGGGTGACCTCGTACGGCCCTGCGACGAGGGCGGTGATGTACGAGGAGATCCGCGGCGTCGGCTCGAAGCCCCATGTGGCCGTCGCGCGGTCGTCGTGGGGGATCGGCTCAGGGGCCGGCTGATTCGAGATGACCTGCCACGCAGACGGCGCGGTCACCGTGAACTGGAAGGTCGCCTTGAGATCGGGCTGCTCGAAGACGGCGAACACTCGACGCGAATCCGGCACCTCGAACTGCGAATACAGGTAGACCTCGCCGTCGACCGGGTCGACGAAGCGATGCAGCCCCTCACCCGTGTTGGTGTAGGCGCAGTCGGCGTCGACGACCAGCTCGTTCTCCGCGGCGAGGTCGTCGAGGCGGATGCGCGAATCGGCGTACACCTCGCTGGGCTCGAGCTGGCGGCCGTTGAGCGTGATCTCGTTCACGCTCGTCGCGATCAGGTCGATGAACGTCGAGGCACCCTCTGTGGCAGAGAATCGCGCGACGCTGCGCGATCCGAACAGTTCGGCTCCCCTGGTCAGGTTGAGCGTCACCTCGTACGACTGCGTGTCGACGACTGAGCGGCGCTCCTGCGCCTCCACTCTGGTGAGGTTCTCTCCAGGCACTGGGTCTCCCTCTATGAAGAATCGGGGGATCCGGGGTGGGTAGCCCCGGCAACTGGTAAAGCCTAAGCGGTACAGGTGAACTTCGGCTCTGGATGTGCCCAAACCCGATCCGGATGTCGGCTGAGCGAAGGCTGGCCGAGCAGGCCTCCGCGAGTGAGAAGATGACACGGTGACCACCGGCATCGTTCCCTTCGCTTCGCCCGCCGCATGCGGCGGCGCCCCTTTCGTCGAGACTCCTGTCGCGTATGACGCGCTGCTGCTGGCCGGCTTCGGCGGGCCAGAAGGGCAGGACGACGTCCTCCCCTTCCTGCGCAACGTCACGCGCGGGCGCGGCATCCCGGATGAGCGCCTGGAGGCGGTCGCCGGTCACTATCGCCACTTCGGCGGCGTGAGTCCGATCAATCAGCACAACCGCGAGCTGCTCGCGGCGCTGGAAGCGGAGCTCGCCCGCCGCGGGATCGACCTGCCGGTGTACTGGGGCAATCGCAACTGGGCGCCCTACATCGAGGACACGGTCGCCCGTGCCGCTGCGGACGGCCACCGCACGCTGCTCGGGTTGGCGACCAGTGCGTACAGCTCGTACTCCAGCGACCGCCAGTACCGCGAGGACTTCGCGCGCGCGCTCATCGAGACCGGCGTCGGCGAGGGAGACGACCCGGTCACGATCGACAAGGTGCGGCTGTTCTTCGACCACCCGGGCTTCGTCGAACCGTTCTATGAGGGCGTGCGCGAAGCCGTCGAGGGGTACCTCGCCGACGGCATCGCGCCGGAACAGATCCGCGTGCTGTTCGCCACCCATTCCATTCCGACCGGCGACGCGGACCTCTCCGGCCCTCGCGATCGCGAATGGTCGGAAGGAGGCGCCTACGCCGCGCAGCACACCGCTGTCGCCGAGCACATCATGCAGCGGCTCGCTGGCGAGGTGCCGGCCGCGAGCCGGGTCGGATGGGACCTCGTCTACCAGTCCCGCTCAGGTCCGCCGTCGCAGCCGTGGCTGGAGCCTGACGTCAACGACCGCATCGCCGAACTGCCGGGAGAGGGCATCAGTGCCATCGCCGTGACGCCGCTCGGTTTCGTCAGCGACCACATGGAGGTGATGTGGGATCTCGACAACGAGGCGAAGGAATCGGCCGAGGACGCGGGTCTGGCCTTCGTGCGCACGCAGACGCCCGGTTGCCATCCGGCGTTCGTGTCGGGGCTGGTCGACCTCATCGAGGAACGAATGAACGGCACACCGGCGAGCGAGCGCCCTCATATGACGGATCTCGGTCCGTGGTACGACGTGTGCCGACCCGGGTGCTGCGTGAACGCGCGCATCGGTGTGAAGCCGGCAGCGGCCGGCATCGAGCCGTGAGCCGTACGAGATAGGGAAGAATGCTGAGCATGCGCATCCACATCGCCACCGACCATGCCGGTCTGGAGTTCTCCACCCAGTTGCAGCAGCACCTCGCTTCGAGCGGCCACGAGGTCGTCGACCACGGCCCCGTCGGCTACGATCCGGTCGACGACTACCCGTCCTTCTGCATCCGGGCGGCACAGGCGGTCGTCACCGATCAGCGCGCGGGTGTCGATGCCCTCGGCGTGGTGTTCGGAGGGTCGGGCAACGGCGAGCAGATCGCGGCGAACAAGGTCGCAGGCATTCGGGCCGCGCTGGTCTGGAACCTGTCGACAGCCGAGCTGGCGCGCGAGCACAACGATGCCAATGTGATCTCGATCGGTGCGCGCCAGCACACCTTCGAGGAGGTCGTGTCCTTCATCGAGCGCTTCATCGCCACGCCGTTCTCCGGCGATGACCGTCACGCGCGACGCATCGGCAAGATCGCGGCGTTCGAGACCGACGGGTCGCTCGACCCCGACCCGCGCGCGTAGGCGGGGCGGAACGCCGTGCCAGAGGGCCATTCCGTTCATCGCATCGCGAAGCAGTTCGACCGCAACTTCGTCGGCCGCGCTGTTGCCGTGTCGAGTCCGCAGGGCAGATTCGCCGAAGGTGCGTCCGTGCTCGACGGGCGCGAGCTCGTTGCGGCGCGTGCGGTGGGCAAGCAGATGTTCCTGGAGTTCTCCGGTGACGTCTGGCTGAGGGTGCATCTCGGTCTCTACGGTGCGTGGGACTTCGCCGGCGAGATCGAGGTCGATCCGACGATCGCCAGTGCCAACGGCCGGATGGGCCAGACCAACCAGCGCGGCACCGATCTCGACGAGCCGGTCTTCGACGACGCGGGGGAGAACTCGCTGGCGTCGATCGGGGCCCCGCGGAAGACTCGTGCCCACGTGCGCATGTCGGAGCAGACCAAGGGCCTCGCCGACGAGTCCGACCAGTGGCCGCCTCCCGTGGTCGGTCAGGTGCGCGCACGACTGATGACCGATTCGACCTGTGCCGATCTGCGCGGGCCGACCGCCTGTGCGGTCGAAGGGCCGGATGAGATCGAAGCGGTGATCGACCGATTGGGGCCGGACCCGCTCGTGGGCGACTCCGCCGAGAACGAGCGGCGCTTCGTCGCAGCTGTGCGTCGCAGAGGCGTCGCGATCGGTCAGCTTCTGATGGACCAGTCCGTGGTGAGCGGCATCGGCAACGTCTACCGTGCGGAGATGCTCTTCCGTGCCGGCATCGACCCGCACGCGCCGGGCAAGCAGGTGCCCGAGACGCTGCTGCGCGAGATGTGGCACGACTGGGAGCGGCTGCTGCGCGTCGGCGTCGAGACCGGGCAGATGATGACGATGGACGGGCTCGCCGGCGACGCGTGGCGCCGTGCGATGGCCAGCCGTGACGACAGGCACTGGGTGTACCACCGCGCCGGCCTGCCATGCCGGGTGTGCGGCACAGAGATCGTGCTGGAGGAGATGCAGGCCCGCAAGCTCTACTGGTGCCCGACCTGCCAGAGGTGAGCGCGCGGCGGGCCGGACAGCTCGGGACGGGGAGCACCGGCATCGCCTGGACAGGTATGACACGCGACGACGGAAAAGAGGGGTGACCGGATGAACGTGGGCGAGACGGTCGACGTGATCGCGAACGCGCGCATCGGTGGCGCAGGCCGCGAGCTGATGCCGCTGGCCTCAATCGATGAGGCCGAACCGTACGACGTGTTCCTCTCCGGCGGCAGGATCGTCGACATCGCACCTGCCGGCCTCGCTCGCCGCAGCGGTGCCGTTCTCGACGCGGCGGGGGCGTGGCTGGTGCCGGGGATGTGGGACCACCATGTGCATGCCGTGCCCTGGGCGCTGGAGGCCCAGCGCGTCTCGCTGGCGCACACCGGCTCAGCCGTTGAAGCGGCGGCTGCGATGGCGGATGCTCCCGTGCTGGGTGACGGCCGCCGCGTCGGCTCCGGCTTCCGCGACGCGCTGTGGTCCGAGCCGCCGAGTCTCGACATGCTCGACAGGCACACGGGGGAGTCGCCGACGTACCTCGTCAACGCCGATCTTCACAGCGCCTGGCTGAACAGCGCGGCACTGCGGCGCGAGGGCTGGGCCAGCAGCGACGGATTCGTGCGCGAGGAGAACGCGTTCGAGCTGGCGCGGCGCCTCGGCGATCTCGACGAGGCCACGCTCGATCGCGCCGTCGAGGGGATGGCCCGCCGTGCGGCTGCCCGCGGCATCGTCGGCGTCGTCGACATGCACATGGAGTGGGGCGGAGACGACTGGGCGCGTCGGGCATCGGCCGGCCTCGACCTGCTGCGGGTCGACGTGGCGACCTATACGCACCGCCTCGAGCAGACGCTGAACGACGGGCTCGCAACGGGAGACGCCCTCGACGGGGGCGGGCTCATCCGGATGGGGCCGTACAAGGTGATCAGCGACGGTTCGCTCGGCACGCGCACGGCGGCGTGCTCGCACGCATACCGCGCCAGCCGCAGCATCGAGCCGGACGGTGCGACCGGTCACCTCAACGTCGAGCCGGACGAGCTGATCGAGCACCTCACCCGCGCGGCGGGCGGCGGTCTGCGCGCCGCCGTGCACGCGATCGGCGACGTCGCCGTCGCCCACGCGCTCGACGGCTTCGCGGCATCCGGAGCCGCAGGATCGATCGAGCACGCGCAGCTGGTGCGCCACGCCGACATCGCCCGGTTTGCGCGGCTCGACGTCGTCGCGAGCGTGCAGCCCACTCACGCCGTAGAGGATCGGGATCTGGTCGACGATCTGTGGGCCGATCAGACGTCGGCGCCGTATGCGTTCCGCGCGCTGCACGAGGCGGGCACGAACCTCGTCTTCGGATCCGATGCACCCGTGTCCGCGCTCGACCCGTGGCGACAGGTGGCCGCCGCCGTGTTCCGCAGCGACGACGCCAGGGCGCCGTGGCAGCCGGAGAATGCGCTGGACGCGGCGACGGCCCTGGCTGCCTCGACGCGCGGCGGATCTGCTGCGGAGCAGCGGATCCTGCCGGGGGAGAGCGCCGACCTGGTGCTGGTCGCGGAGGATCCGCTGGCGGCAGGGGAGCGGGAGCTGCGCGAGATGCCGGTGGCGGCGACGCTGCTCGCCGGCAGGATCACGCACCTGGCGGTCTGACCTCGGACGCGGCCACCGCGCGGAACGTCGGAGAATACGCAGAACCTGGGACGGGGCCCGGCTTTCTGCCCCGAGGATCTGCCCGACCTCCGAGTTTCTGCCGCGCACGCACAAGGGCGCGCCCCGGATGATCCCGGAGCGCGCCCTTGTGCGCGGATTACGACGCGAGGTGCGAGAACAGGAACCAGCGGTCCTTCTCGAGGCCCGCCTTGATGCCGATCGCGATGTCCTGGCTGGTCAGGTCGACCTCGTCGAGGCCGTCGATCGCCGCCTGAGTGTCCGCGATGATCGCGTCCATGTCGGCGATGACCGAGCGGATGACCTGCTCGGACTGCTCGAAGCCGGCGCCGACCTTCGTTGCGGCAGCCTTCTCGCCGACCGTGTTCGCGCGGGCGTCGATCGGCAGGCCGAGGGCGACGATGCGCTCCGCGGCCGTGTCAGCCCACTCTCCGGCGTGAGAGACGACCGTGTCGAGGAACTCGTGCACGCCGACGAAGTTCGGGCCGCGCACGTGCCAGTGGGCCTGCTTCCCGTTGAGCGTCAGAGCCTGGAGACCGAGAACGACGGGCGCGAGGAACTGCGACGTGCCCGCGGCAACTGTCGGGTCGCTGGCGGTGGTGGCGATTGTCTGGTTCGTCATGGTGTGATCCTTCCCGAGAAACGGTCGGTGTTGATGTCAACGGTACTCCGGCTGAGGTATTCCGCAAGCAAGCAGAGGCTGGGCTAAATCGCCTCTGACCTGGGGAAAGTAAGGCTTCCCTAAGAGTGCTTGGGTGAGCCTGCCCTGGCCTGGCAAGATGGCCGGATGACCATTTCATCCGGAGCGAGTGTCCGCCCCGTCGACGAGTCCTCTCCTACGGTTTCCGATTCCGCGTTCGTCGCCGACGGTGCGCGAGTCGTCGGCGACGTCGAACTCGGCGAGCGGGCGAGCATCTGGTACAACGCCGTCGTGCGCGGCGACATGAACACGATCCGCATCGGAGTCGGCAGCAACGTGCAGGACAACGTGTCGATCCACGTCGACGCCGCGTATCCCGCCGACATCGGCGATGGTGTGTCGATCGGCCACAATGCGGTCGTGCACGGCTGCACCATCGGCAACGGCTCGCTCATCGGCATGGGCGCCGTCGTGCTGTCTGGTGCCGTCATCGGCGCCCAATGCCTCGTGGCCGCGGGCGCAGTCGTGCTCGAAGGGACCCTCGTCCCTGCGCGGTCGCTGGTGGCTGGCGTTCCCGCGAAGGTGCGCCGCGCGCTGGACGATGAGGAGGTCGAGCGGCTCCGACTCAATGCCGAGCGCTATCTCGCGACGGCGGACCGCCACGCGCGAGCGACCGAATTCACGGACGAGGGCTCTGTTCCCCTATAGTGGAATGCGCTGTCACAGGCAGTGCGGGGATGTAGCTCAATGGTAGAGCCCCAGTCTTCCAAACTGGTCACGCGGGTTCGATTCCCGTCATCCCCTCCGAAGAGTTCTGCCCCGGCCGCGAGCCGGGGCAGAACTCGTTTCATCGCAGAGGACTACCGCGTCTCGTGGTCGCGGCTCGCGAGATGAGCCGCCTCGGTGCGGCTCGTGGCGCCGAGTTTGCGCAGGATCGATGAGACGTGCACGCTCGCCGTCTTCCCGCTGATGTACAGCCGCTGACCGATCTGCCCATTGCTCAGCCCTTCGGCGACGAGTGCGAGCACCTGCTGCTCGCGCTCCGTGAGCGCTCCGCCGCCCCGACGCGGTGGGCCGGCGGAGGAGAGCCCTGCGTCGGCCGCGAGCTCCAGCGCACGCTCGCGCATCGCGGTGACGCCGCCGCGCTCAGCGGCATCGATCGCCTCGGTCAGAGTGTCGCGTGCCGCGCTCCGCTCGCCGCCGGTGATCAGCGACTCGCCCAACCGCACCAGGACGTACGGCTCCAGGTGCACGGGTGCCCGCTCGTCGCGCGCCGCGGTCAGGGCCCCGCGCCACGCGTCGGTCGTGTTCGTGAGCTCGGCGTCGATGACGGGAGCCCACACGTCGTGGATCGGCCATTCGGAGAATCGTGCGACGAGTGCCCGCAGCCGCGGCTCCGCGTCGGCCGCCGCCCTGGGCGATCCGGATGCGCGTGCGGCGGCGATGGTGCGTGCCGCCGGCCACGCGCAGGCGTGCACTCGGCCCGCGCACAGCCGCGCGGGGTCGGTGTCGAGCAGCCCGGCCGCATGCTCCCACGCCGCCTGGACGTCGCCCATGGCCAGTGCGGTCTCGGTGGCGGCCCGGCCCACTCCCATCAGCGACTGCACTTCCGCTGCCATGCTCGCGACCAGCACCGTGCGCTGTTCGCGCAGCAGCGCGTCGGCGGCTTCAGCATTCCCCCGCCAGGTCAGCATGGCCGCCTTCGTGACGAGGAGATGCGTGCGATAGGACCTCGGCGGCTCCAGCGACAGCGCGCGGGTGATGATCGCGTCCGCGCGGCTCCACTCGCCGAGCCAGACCAGCGGTTCTGCCAGGTTCGATGACAGCAGCACGCCCGAGGTGCGTTCGAAGCCCAGCCGCCGTGCCGCGTCGACGCCCTGCTGGGCGAGCGAGACGGCGTGCTGGTACTGACCGAGCAGATGGGCGGCGTCCGAGGCGTTCACGAAGTAGCGCACCTGGGCCGGTCCGTCGTCCGCTGCGATCCTCTTGGCGTCCTCCAGCTCTCTCAGCGCTCCGACCGCGTCTCCGGTTGCGACCAGGCAGACTGCCGCGACGTTCACGCCGACGGATGCCGTGCGCTCGTCACCGTGAGAACGA
The DNA here is from genome assembly GCF_003335195.1 of Microbacterium sp. JB110. Classification (NCBI taxonomy): domain Bacteria; kingdom Bacillati; phylum Actinomycetota; class Actinomycetes; order Micrococcales; family Microbacteriaceae; genus Microbacterium; species Microbacterium sp. JB110. Next base: position 220,973 of record NZ_QPGM01000001.1, read on the forward strand.
GCCAGCGCGGCGCCGCTCAGCGCGAGCTCGCGAGCCTCGGAGACCGCCCCTGCGAGCATGAGCCGCCCGGAGAACGACACCATGACCGAGGAGTGCAGGGCGGCCAGCCGCGGGTCGCTGCCGTCATCGAGCCTCTCCGCGGCGGCGAGGGACTGGCGGAACACGTCGAGGGTCTCCTCGCGCGCCAGCTGCGCGAGCGCCTTCGCCCTGTTGTGCAGCAGGAGCGCTTCGTCGAGCGTGCCAGGCTCGCATTCCTCGAGCGCGGCAGTGACCAGGGCAAGGCTTCGCTCGAGCTCTCCCGCGTTGCGCAGATGGGTCGTCGTGCGCCCGGACAGCGCGAGCTTCGACATGCCGGCCACGCGTTCGGCATCAGGCACGGCGTGCCACAGCGCCAGCGCGCGCTCGCCGTGCTGGGCAGCGGAACCGAACGCCAGCGCCGCCCTGGCCTCCCGTGCGGCACGGAGCGTGGCGGGGAAGGCCCGCACCTGGTCGCGTGCCTGAATCCAGTGGTGCGCGATCGCGGCGGACAGCGGGCGCTTGGTCTCGTCGGCGAGACGCTCGTACTCGGCGGCGTACCGCGCGTGGATGCGCTCGTGCTCGCCTGGCAGCACATCGTCGAGTATCGCCTCCCGCACGAGTGCATGCCGGAACCGATAGGCGTCGTGATCGGCTTGGATGACGCCGCCAAGCAGGGCCTCGCGCGCGCGTTCGTCGAGGTCATCGCCGTCCCACACGCGGCTGAGCAGCACGTGCTCGACCTCCGTGCCCCCGACTGCCAATACTCTGGCAAGCCGCTGCGCTGGGTCGTGCAACCGTTCGTAGCGTGCGAGCAGGAGCTCCCGCAGCGTCTCGGGCACGATCTGCGGATCGTCGTCGCCGAATGCGACGAGCTCCTCGACGAAGAACGGCACACCCTCGCTGCGGCTCATCAGGCCCTCGAGCTCGGCCTCCGGAAGCGGGGCGCCGCGCAGCTCCAGCGCGAGGTCGCGCACCTGTTCGTGCAGAAGCCGTTCCAGCATGATCCGGATGACGTCCCGATCGCGCTCGAGCTCGCCGAGCAGTCGGCGCACCGGATGACCCCGACCGACGTCGTCCGACCGGTAGCTGAAGACGAGCAGGATGCGCCCCGTGGTCAGCACGCGGGTCAGGAAGCGCAGCAGCCCGAGGCTCGCAGGGTCGATCCAGTGCACGTCCTCGAAGACGAGGATGACCGGCTCGTCGGTCGACGCGGCCTCGAGCACCGTCGCGACGGCCTCGTGGAACTGCTCGACAGGCCCCAGCGCCGCCGGTGCATCGGCTGCATCGAGTTCGGGGAAGAGCGCGAGCAGGGCGCGGGCTCCCGCCCCTGTCAGTTCGCGCACGCGCGGGGTGCCCAATCGCGCGAGGAGCGGCCGCAGTGCAGGGATCACGGGCGTGTAGGCCGCGGCGACGTCGCCCAGATCGACGCACTGACCGAGCAGCGCGTGCGCGTCGTGCGTGTGGGAAGCGAGGAACTCGCGCAGCAGCCGGCTCTTGCCGATGCCGGCCTCGCCGCCGATCACGACCGTCCGCGGAGTTCCGCCGCGGACGGACTCGAGGGCGTCGTCGAGCACTCGGCGCTCGCTGTCGCGGCCGATGAGCGCGGTGGCTGACTCGAACGGACTCACGTCCTCATCGTGCCACGGGGCTGCGACGCCCATCAGGAACCGGCCGGTCGGACCCGCCCGGTCGCTGCGGCGATCATGTCCGTTCCGGTGCTCATCGCCCGCTTCTCTCGGCGCTCCTGCAGCGACCTGCGCTGTGCGATGGTGCGCTCGGCGTCGCGCACGTCGTTCTCGTACCGGTTCATGGCGAACATCCAGTCGTTCATCTCAGGCTCCCGTCTCATGGAACATCCGTCCCTTCGACAGGAACGATCCGCTCTGAGGGGGTGGGCAGGCATCGGCAGAACGCCTTATCTTCGGCAGCACCACGGCCCGCCACGCCGCTCTGAGGTACCTCAGAACAGGCGGGCCGCGCGATGCCGTAGACTCTGGGAGGCCGTTTCGTGGTTCGCCGTGCGCGGAAACCCGGGGCGTAGCTCAGCTTGGTAGAGCGCCCGCTTTGGGAGCGGGAGGTCGCAGGTTCAAATCCTGTCGCCCCGACATACGGCCCCCAGACCTAAAAGCCCGGCGGAAACACGCACGGGTTCGTCACGAGGAGAAGCACCAGAATGGTCAACAGCACCGTCGAGAAGCTCAGCCAGACGCGGGTGAAGCTGCACATTACGGTCAGCGCCGAGGAACTGAAGCCGAGCATCGACAACGCCTACACGGTGATCGCTCAGGACGTACAGATCCCCGGCTTCCGCAAGGGCAAGGTCCCTGCGCCGATCATCGACCAGCGCATCGGTCGCGGCGCCGTCATGGAGCAGGCCGTCAACGACGGTCTCGACGGCTTCTTCCGCGCCGCGGTCACCGAGCACGACGTCAAGCTGCTCGGTCGCCCCGCCGCCGACATCGTCGAATGGCCCAGCGAGAAGGACTTCTCGGGCGACCTCGTCGTCGACATCGAGACCGATGTCCGCCCCGAGTTCGAGATTCCCTCGTTCGAGGGCCTCACGGTCGAGGTCGACGCGGTCGAGGCCGATGAGGACGCGGTGAACGAAGAGCTCGACAAGCTGCGCGCGCGCTTCGGCACGCTCGTCACGGTCGACCGCCCGGCCGCTACGGGCGACTTCGTCGAGCTCGACCTCGTCGCGAAGATCGAGGAGACCGAGATCGACCGCGCCGACGGCGTGTCCTACGAGCTCGGCTCCGGCGAGCTGCTCGAGGGCACGGACGAGGCGATCGAATCGCTCACCGCCGGTGAGGACACCACGTTCACGTCGACGCTGGTCGGCGGCGACCGCGCGGGCGAGCAGGCAGAGGTCGCCGTCACCGTCAAGGCCGTCAAGGAGCGCGAGCTGCCTGAGGCGGACGACGACTTCGCTCAGATGGCGAGCGAGTTCGACACGATCGACGAACTGCGCGCCAGCCTCGGCGAGCAGGCGAAGTCGAAGGGCGCCTTCGACCAGGCTTCGAAGGCCCGCGACAAGATGCTCGATGTGCTGCTCGAGCAGGTCGAGATCCCGGTTCCGGCGCAGCTCGTCGAGGACGAGGTGCACCGCCACCTCGAGCAGGAGAACCGCCTCGAGGACGACGAGCACCGTGCCGAGGTCACCGAGGCCAGCGAGAAGCAGTTCCGCACGCAGATCCTCCTGGACGCGATCTCGGAGCAGCTCAACGTGCAGGTCTCGCAGGACGAGTTCACGCAGTACCTGATCCAGTCCGCCGGCCAGTACGGCATGGCACCGCAGGAGTTCATCCAGGCCATCCAGCAGGGCGGCCAGCTGCAGGCGCTGATGGGCGACGTGGCGCGCAACAAGGCGCTCGGCGCCGTGCTCGGCAAGGTGTCCGTCGTCGACACCGACGGCAACCCCGTCGACGTGACCGACTTCGTTCCCAGCGAGGACGAGGAAGCCGACGAGACGCCGGATGCCGACGACGAGTCGGCAGACGAGACGGTCGAGTCCTCGGACGAGAAGGCCGAGTAGCACCTTTCACTCGGGGTCCGGGCGCTGCGGCGCTCGGACCCCGAGGTGTGTCCGGGGGTCGTGCCTGCGGCTGCGGGCGAATGCGGCCATCCGGATGCCGATAGGGTGACCGCAGCAACAGCATCTGCGAGACGTATGAGGAGCACAGACATGCCCATCTGGAGGATCCACGGCGACGGCCGCACCGTTGCGCCCGACGCGGTCGTCGGCCCGAAGGAACGGCTCTCGTGGCCGGCGACTCTCGCGATCGGCGCTCAGCACGTCGTCGCCATGTTCGGCGCGACGTTCCTCGTTCCGATCCTGACCGGCTTCCCCGTCTCGACCACGCTGCTGTTCTCGGGCATCGGCACACTGCTGTTCCTGCTCATCACGCGCAACCGCCTGCCCAGCTACCTCGGTTCGTCCTTCGCCTTCATCGCCCCGATCACGGCCGTGAACGCGGGGCAGAGCCTCGAGAGCGGCCTGCAGATCACTCAGGCGCTGGTCGGCGTCGCGGCGGCCGGCATCCTGCTCGCGATCATCGGCTTCATCGTGCAGGCGGTCGGAGTCGGCTGGATCGAGAAGCTGATGCCCCCGGTGGTGGCCGGAGCGATCGTCGCTCTGATCGGCTTCAACCTCGCACCCAGCGCATGGAACAACTTCCAGGCCCAGCCGGAGGTCGCGATGGTGACCCTCGCCGCGACGATCCTGTTCAGCGTGCTGTTCCGCGGCTTCCTCGGACGCATCTCGATCTTCCTCGGCGTGATCGTCGGCTACATCGTCGCGGCTTCCACCGGCCAGGTCGACTTCTCCGGGATGTCCGATGCGGCCTGGATCGGGCTGCCGCAGTTCCACCTCGTCGCCCTCTCCGACCCTGCGGCGTGGGCTCTCGTGCCGATGTTCCTCCCCGTCGTGCTGGTGCTGATCGCCGAGAACGTCGGGCACGTGCGAGGCGTGGCGACGATGACGAACGACCCGTCCATCAACAGGCACACGGGTCGCGCGCTGATCGCCGACGGTGTGGCGACGACGGTGGCCGGAGCATTCGGCGGCTCCGGAACCACGACCTATGGCGAGAACATCGGTGTGATGGCCGCGACGCGCGTCTACTCGACTGCGGCCTACTGGGTGGCAGGCACGTTCGCCATTCTGCTCGCGTTCTCGCCTAAGGTCGGCGTCGTGTTCAACACGATCCCGGCCGGGGTGCTCGGGGGCGTGACGACAGCGCTGTACGGGCTGATCGGCGTCATCGGCATCAAGATCTGGGTCGACAACCGGGTCGATTTCTCACGCCCTGTCAATCAGTACACCGTCGCGGTGTCGTTCGTCATCGCGGTCGGCGGGTACGCGATGGGATGGGGGTCGTTCCAGCTCGGCGCGATCGTGCTCGGCACGCTGGCGGCTCTGATCATCTACCACCTCGGCAACGCGATCGCCCGCTGGCGGCGGACGGGCGCCGACGACGGCGGCCCGATCCCCGTCGTCGGAGCGATCGGCGGAGACCAGGACGACACGGAATCCTGAGGCGATCGCGGCTGTCGTATGCCCAGGGCGAACATGGGCTGGGCCGCGATTTCCCGCCGGTAGTGTCGATATCAACGCATCACCGAATGGAGTGAGAATGCCGGAACCGCTGATGGCACAGAGTGTCTTCGACCAGCTGCTGAAGGATCGCATCATCTGGCTTGGGTCGGAGGTGCGAGACGATAACGCGAACGAGATCTGCGCGAAGATCCTCCTTCTCGCAGCCGAGGACTCGAATAAGGACATCTACCTCTACATCAATTCGCCAGGCGGTTCGATCACCGCAGGTATGGCGATCTACGACACGATGCAGTTCGTGCCCAACGACATCGTCACTGTCGGCATCGGCATGGCGGCGTCGATGGGGCAGCTGCTGCTAACGAGCGGCACGAAGGGCAAGCGCTACATCACGCCGAATGCCCGAGTCCTGCTGCACCAGCCGCACGGCGGCTTCGGCGGCACCGCGAGCGACATCAAGACGCAGGCCGAGCTCATCGTCTCGATGAAGAACCGCCTCGCCGAGATCACTGCGGCGCAGACGGGCAAGACGGTCGAGCAGATCCACGAAGACGGAGACCGCGACCACTGGTTCACGGCCGAAGAAGCGGTGGACTACGGCTTCATCGATCACATCCGCGAGAGCGCGAGCGACGTCGCCGGCGGCGGCGGCACCGACCGCGAGGCCAACTGAGGGAGCAAGGGACTTCACCACGATGCACACTCCGTACACCCAGGCCCCGCAGGGGCTCCAGATGCCGTCCAGCCGCTACATCCTCCCGCAGTTCGAGGAGCGCACGGCGTACGGCTTCAAGCGCCAGGACCCATACAACAAGCTGTTCGAGGACCGCGTGATCTTCCTCGGCGTGCAGATCGACGACGCCTCGGCTGATGATGTGATGGCCCAGCTTCTCGTCCTCGAGAGCCAGGATCCCGACCGCGACATCATCATGTACATCAATTCGCCAGGCGGGTCGTTCACCGCGATGACGGCGATCTACGACACCATGCAGTACATCTCGCCCCAGATCCAGACCGTGGTCCTCGGACAGGCGGCATCCGCCGCGTCGGTGCTGCTGGCGGCGGGCGCGCCAGGAAAGCGTCTGGCGCTGCCGAACGCCAGGGTGCTGATGCATCAGCCGGCGGTCGGTGAGTCCGGTCACGGCCAGGCTTCCGACATCGAGATCCAGGCGGCCGAGATCATGCGCATGCGCGCATGGCTCGAGGACACCATGGCCAAGCACACGAACAGGACGACGGAACAGGTCCACAAGGACATCGACCGTGACAAGATCTTGGGCGCGGACGAGGCCGTGGAGTACGGAGTGGTCGACCAGGTGCTCTCCACACGCAAGCGCCAGCCGACGCAGTAGCGGCCTGTTCGACGAAGCCCCGGGATGTGACGCGAGTCGCGCCCGGGGCTTCGTCGTGCCCGTGTTGTGACGCCGAGTGTCGGTGGCAGCGATTAGGCTCGACACATCAGGCAGTTGCCAGACGATCAGGAGGCCCCATGGCTCGCATCGGCGAGAGCGCCGACCTCTTCAAGTGCTCGTTCTGCGGAAAGAGCCAGAAGCAGGTGCAGCAACTCATCGCAGGTCCAGGCGTGTACATCTGCGATGAATGCGTCGAGCTGTGCAACGAGATCATCGAAGAGCGCATGGCGGAGGCGTCGGACGGCGAGGCGACCGGAGAGTTCGATCTGCCCAAGCCGCGCGAGATCTACGAATTCCTCGAGGAATACGTCATCGGCCAGAGCGATGCGAAGCGCTCGCTCGCCGTGGCCGTCTACAACCACTACAAGCGAGTCCGCGCCCACGGCGAGATCAAACCGGCCGAGCAGAAGGCCGAGGAGGTCGAGGTCGCCAAGAGCAACATCCTGATGCTCGGGCCGACGGGCTGCGGCAAGACCTACCTGGCCCAGACTCTCGCGAAGCGGCTCAACGTGCCGTTCGCCGTCGCCGACGCAACGGCGCTGACCGAGGCCGGCTACGTCGGCGAAGACGTTGAGAACATCCTGCTCAAGCTGCTGCAGGCCGCCGACTACGACGTCAAGCGCGCCGAGACCGGCATCATCTACATCGACGAGATCGACAAGGTCGCCCGCAAGGCGGAGAACCCGTCGATCACGCGAGACGTCTCGGGTGAGGGCGTGCAGCAGGCGCTGCTGAAGATCCTGGAGGGAACGGTCGCGCAGGTGCCGCCGCAGGGCGGACGCAAGCACCCGCACCAGGAGTTCATCTCGATCGACACGACGAATGTGCTGTTCATCGTCGCCGGCGCCTTCGCAGGGCTGGAGGACATCGTCTCGAACCGCATCGGCAAGCACGGCGTCGGCTTCGGAGCGCCGCTGCACGACAAGACGCAGGAGAACACGCTCTTCAGCGAGGTGCGGCCAGAAGACCTGCACAAGTTCGGGCTGATCCCCGAGTTCATCGGCAGGCTGCCGATGATCGCCTCCGTGAACCCGCTCGATCAGGACGCTCTCGTCGAGATCCTCAGCACACCGCGCAACGCACTGGTGAAGCAGTACCAGCAGATGTTCTCGGTCGACGGCGTCGAGCTCGAGTTCGAAGAGGAAGCGCTGCGCGCCATCGCCAATCTCGCAGTCGAACGGAAGACGGGTGCTCGCGGTCTGCGCGCCATCCTCGAAGACGTTCTGGGCCCGATCATGTTCGACATCCCGAGCGATGAAGACGTCGACAAGGTCATCGTCACCCGCGGCGCGGTCACGGACGGCGCCGAGCCGACCCGCGTGTACCGAGAGCGCCGCAAGAGCGCATAACCTGCGGCCCGTGCGCACGGAACTGGCGGCGTTCTCGTCGCGCGCAGTGCGCATGCGCTCTTCGGTTCCGCCATCGCCGGCCGCAGGCACTGATGCGAAGAGCCCGACCTCTCCGGGAGGGTCGGGCTCTTCGCATCACACGTCTGCCGCGCGCTCTACGCCATCGGGTCGAAGGTGGTGGTGACCGGCTGGCCGTTGTCATCGAGGGTGACCTCGATGCCGCTGGCGAGTTCGGCGATCGGACGGCCCTCCAACCAGGTCAGCGTCCACGACGGAGCAGCGCCGGGCTGGGCGAGCGTCTGGTCGATGCGTGCGATCTCGGCGCGCAGCGCCTCCGGCACCGAGGACGGGGGCTCGGATCCCGCCGCCCATCGTGTTCCGAGCTTCATAGTCATCCCTCCGGCTGTGCCAACTCGATCCCGGTGACCGCGAAGTCCTCGCCGTCCTCGAACTCGAGCGTCTCGATCCGGCCGACGGCCTTCACATCGACCTCGGCCAACTTCAGCAGCGCTGTCCGACCGCTGGGCGCGACGACCGTGGCCGACACAACCGGCGTCTTCTGCGATGCCTTAGCCTCCGTCTTAGCACGGCGGATCGCGATCAGCGCCTGACTCGCCGCGGCGAGCACATCCGGGTCGCCATGGATGCCCGAGACGGTCGGCCACGATGCGGTGTGAACGGAACCTGGCTGGAACCAGCTCCACACCTCCTCGGTCGCGAACGAGACGACGGGCGCGAGCAGGCGCAGCAGCGTCGACAGTGCGGTGCGCAGCGCCACGGCCGCGGAGGCCCCTGCCGCGCCGCCCGAGTACGCGCGCTCCTTGACCAGCTCGAGATAGTCGTCGCAGAACGTCCAGAAGAACGCCTCGGTGACCTCCAGCGCGCGGGCGTGGTCGAAGCCGTCCAGCGCCGCTGTGGCCTGCTCGACCACGCGATCGAGCTCGGCGAGCATCGAGGCGTCCAGCGCCTCCGTGACCTCCGCGCCATCCGGAGCCTCGAAGCCCAGCACGAACTTCGCCGCGTTGAGCACCTTGATCGCCAGACGTCGGCCGATCTTGATCTGGGTCGGGTTCTGCGGGTCGAATGCCGCGTCGGCGCCGAGCCGGCTCGACGCCGCCCAGTACCGCACGGCATCCGATCCGTGCTTGTCCAGGATGTCGGCGGGCGTGACGACGTTGCCCTTCGACTTCGACATCTTCTTCCGGTCGGGGTCGACGATGAAGCCCGAGATCGACGCGTGCTTCCACGACGGCCTGTCGTCCTCCAGCGCGCTGCGCAGCAGCGTCGAGAACAACCAGGTGCGGATGATGTCCTGACCCTGCGGCCGCACGTCGAACGGTGCGACAAGGTTCCACAGCTCCTCGTCGCGCTCCCATCCGCCGGCGAGCTGCGGGGTCAGGGACGACGTCGCCCAGGTGTCGAATACGTCGGTCTCCGCGTCGAACCCGCCGGGCACGCCGCGCTGATCGGCGGTGTAGCCCGCCGGAACGTCGCTCGACGGGTCGACGGGCAGCGATGCCTCATCCGGCACGATGACGTTGTCGTAGTCGCGCTCGCCGTTCTGGTCGAGCCCGTACCAGACGGGAATCGGCACGCCGAAGAACCGCTGCCGTGAGACCAGCCAGTCGCCGGTGAGGCCGTTCACCCAGTTCTCATAGCGCACGCGCATGAAATCGGGGTGCCAGTCGATCTCTTCGCCGAGCGCCAGCAGCTTCGCCCTCAGCTCGGCGTCGCGGGCGCCGTTGCGGACGTACCACTGCCGAGTGGAGACGATCTCGAGCGGACGATCGCCCTTCTCGAAGAACTTCACCGGGTGGTTGAACTGCTCGCCCGAGTGCACCAGCTCGCCGGATGCCTCGAGCATCTCGAGTGTGAGCTTCTGCGCGCTGAACACGGTCTTGCCCACCAGCTGCGCGTACGCGTCTCGCCCGGCATCGCCGGTGATCGCCTCGGGCGCCTCGGCCACGATGCGGCCGTCCTTGCCGATGATCGTGCGGTTGGGCAGGTCCAACTCGCGCCACCAGATGATGTCGGTGACGTCGCCGAAGGTGCAGATCATCGCGATGCCGGAGCCCTTGTCTGGCTGTGCGAGCGGATGGGGCAGCACGGGAACCTCGACACCGAACAGCGGAGTCTTCACTGTGGTGCCGAACAGCGGCTGGTAGCGCTCGTCATCCGGATGCGCGACGAGGGCGACGCACGCAGCCAGCAGCTCGGGGCGCGTGGTCTCGATCAGCACGTCGCCTGCGCCGTCGGTGCGGTGGAACGGCAGGCGGTGGTACGCGGCCGGGCGCTCACGGTCTTCGAGCTCTGCCTGCGCGATCGCGGAGCGGAAGTCGATGTCCCACAGCGTCGGGGCGAGCGACTGGTACGCCTCGCCGCGGGCGTGGTTCCGAAGGAACGCGCGCTGGCTGGTGCGGATGGTGTCGTCGGAGATCGTCCGGTACGTCTGGGTCCAGTCGACCGAGAGGCCGAGCTGGCGCCACAGGTCCTCGAAGGTCTTCTCATCCTCCACGGTGAGCGCCTCGCACAGCTCCGTGAAGTTGCGGCGGCTGATCGGCACCTGGTCAGCGGCCTTGATGTTCTTGGTGGTGCCCTCGAACGGCGGTGTGAAGTCGGCGTCGTACGGCAGCGAGGGATCGCAGCGCACGCCGTAGTAGTTCTGCACCCGGCGTTCGGTGGGAAGGCCGTTGTCGTCCCATCCGATCGGGTAGAACACCTGCTTGCCGCGCATGCGCTCGAAGCGCGTCTTCACGTCGGTGTGCGTGTAGCTGAACACGTGGCCGATGTGCAGCGACCCGGATGCCGTCGGCGGGGGAGTGTCCACCGAGTAGACGCCTTCGCGGCCCGCGGCGCGGGCGGTGTCGCGGTCGAACCGGTAGGTTCCGGCGTTCTCCCAGCGCTCACCCCATTTCGCTTCGAGACCTTCGAGTGCGGGCTTGTCGGGAATCTCGGGCATGCGCGCTCCTAGCGATATGGGCGGCACGGTGTCTGCGTGCCAGATGTGGGAGTTTCCGCAAGTCTACAAGCCGAACTCGGGTCGATCCTGCGCCAGGGGCCGTCGCGGGTGTTCGAGGGCGCCGTGCACCCGGCACCGCGCGCATAACTCAACAGAACGCGCGCTCACGCACACGATTCCGTGGGAATCGTGTTCGCGAATGCGCGCGATGTTGCTGAACGCGCGCAATGTGCTGCGGTGAACCGGTCGACGCTGCGCCGCGGATAAACGGAAGCCTGCGTTCGCGCACACCCCGCCGGGTTCGTGTACGCGAGCGCACGTCATCTCCTGTATGTCGGGGCAGAGCAGCTTCCCGTCCTCTCGCTCACAGGGCCTGGATCGCGGATCTTCGGCAGGAACGTTGTCCACAACTGGGTTCGACAGCACATCGTGGTGCGAGCCTGACGTGATGGAACTCGTACGGATCGTGGAAGCCGCCGGCGGCATCATGCCGACCGACGCTCTGCGCGATGAAGCGGGTGTGAGCCGGCACATCGTTGACCGCGCCGTCGGAGCGGGGATACTGGACAGGCCTGCCCGGGGATGGGTCTCGACGATGTCGGCGGATCCTGCGCTCGTCGCCGCAGTCGAGGTCGGCGTCGTGGTGACCTGCGTGACTCGCGCAGCACGAGTGGGGCTCTGGGACGTGCACGAGCCGCGGGTCCACGTCGCGGCGAGGCCAGGACGACCACTGCGCCGCCCGACATCTGCGCACGTGCACTGGGCGAGGCCGCTTCTGCCGCGGCATCCGGGTCGCCTCGAGGACTCGCTCGAGAACACGCTGAACCTCGTCGCGGAGTGCCAGCCCTACGAAAAGGCGCTCACTGTCTGGGAGTCCGCGCTCAACCGCGGGCTGACGACGTTCGAGCATCTCGGCACTCTGGCGTTCGGGGCGAAGGGTCGGCGGCTCCGTGCGGACGCGCAGCCGTACTCGGACTCGGGTGTTGAGACCGTGGTCGTGCCGCGGCTGCGGTGGCTCGGGCTCCGTCTTCGTCGCCAAGTGTGGCTGTTGGGGCACCGAGTCGACCTGCTGATCGGCGATCGGCTCATACTGCAGATCGACGGTGGCCATCATGTGGACGAGCAGCGGATGATCGACAACGAGCATGACGCGAAGCTGCGGCTGGCGGGCTATCACGTGATCCGGGTCGGCTACTGGCAGGTGATGGGCGATTGGCCGCGCGTGCAGGACCTCATCATCGGGGCCGTGGCGCGCGGGTTGCATCTCGCGAAATGAATGGGCACCGCGCATTCGACAACACAACGCGCATTCGACAACAGCGAAACCCGGAAACTGTGTGTGCGAATGCGCGATCTGTTTATGTATGCGCGCGGCGCAACCCGACCCTGCGTCAGAGGTTGAGGTCCTCGAAACGCTTCTCGACCGCGTCGACGGCGGGGTGGGCGATCTCGAGGTCGAGGGCTCGGGGCTCGGCGCCGATGGGGGACGACCAGAACCGGGCGAACGCGTCGCCGATGGGCTCGCCGTCGTCGACGATCGAGCGCACCATCTCGCAGATCGGCATGTGCAGGCCGAGTCGGCGGGCGAGGTCGGTGGCGGTGACGGCGTTGTGCCGGCCCTCGACGACCACAGGGCGGCCATCGAACACCTCGTCGTCGCTGCGGCCCTGGCCGCGCTGGAAGCCGTAGGAGAAGTTGCGCGACTGCGGCGACGAGCACGTCAGCATCAGGTCGCCGAGCCCGCCCAGGCCCGTGACGGTCTCGCGGCTGCCGCCGAGTTTGACGGCGAGCTCCTTCATCTCGCTGAGCCCACGGGTGATGATCGCGGCGCGCGAGTTCTCGCCGAAGCCGGCACCGGCGAGGATGCCGCAGGCGATCGCGACGACGTTCTTCACGGCACCGCCCACTTCCACACCCGGCAGGTCGTCTGAGATGTACGGGCGGAATGCGCCGGTCGCCAGTGACAGCGCCATGCGCGCCGCTGCCCGCTCCATCGGTCTGACCCGCACTCCGGAGTTGCACGCGACGGTCACAGCGGTCGGGTGCCCCGCGGCCGTCTCGGTGGCGAACGTCGGGCCGGTGAGGGCGCCGATCGGGCGCCCTGGTGCCACCTCGGCTGCGACTTCGCTCATCAGCAGACCGCTGCCAGATTCGATGCCCTTGGCGCAGACGAAGATCGGTGCATCCGGGGGCGCGAGCTCGCCGATCCTGGCCGCCATCTCCCGGATCGTCGTCGACGGGGTCACCAGCAGCACGGCATCTGCGCCTTCGAGGGCCTCGGCCAGGTCGGTGGTCGCGGCGATGCCCTTGGCGAGCTTGATGTCGCCGAGGTAGCGGGTGTTGCGGCGGTTGTCCCGGATGTCGGCAGCAACACTCTCGTCGCGGAGCCAGAGCCTGGTCTCACGCTGTGCACGCGCGGCCACCGATGCCAGTGCCGTGCCGAAGGCCCCGCCGCCGAGGACGGCGATGGTGTCGTACGGGCGCGGACCCTTCGGCGCGATGATGGGGAGCGGACGGGTTTCGAGGGACTCGGGAAGCGTCACGGATGCCTTCGTCGTAAGAGAGTCGTGTGAAAGAGAGGAGCGCGCCGTCCTGGCGCGGATGAACCCCACGATAGGGCACGCCGGCGCTGTTGCGGGAAGGCGTGCTCCGTGCGTCGCGTGCCGCAGACGCGATCAATTCGCCGCCCCGCGCGGGAGCGCGTAGAATCGACTCATCAGCATCGAACCGGCCATCACCGGGGAGCTCGCGGAAGAACGGGGCATTCGCCCTCACTAGACCCGCGCGGGGCAGGCCCGTCACAGCCGCAGTGAGAGTGGCGCACGTGTCGCACGCGGGGTGGTACCGCGGCTGGAGCTGGAAACAGTGGCCAGTCGTCCTCGCAGTCCCTTTCGGAACTGCTGGAGCCCATGAAGATGACCTACCCGAAGTCCGCGTTCGGACCGGCCGCCGATGACGCGAGCCACGTGATCCCGTCGCCGCGATTCCCCGATGTCGAGCGCGACGTCCTGGCCTTCTGGGAACAGGACGACACCTTCCGCGCGTCGATCGATCAGCGTGCGGGCGCCGATGAGTGGGTGTTCTACGACGGCCCGCCGTTCGCGAACGGCCTTCCGCACTACGGGCATCTGCTCACCGGCTACGCCAAGGACCTGTTCCCGCGCTTCCAGACGATGCGCGGCAAGAAGGTCGACCGCGTCTTCGGCTGGGACACGCACGGACTGCCCGCCGAGCTCGAGGCGATGAAGCAGCTCGGCATCACCGAGAAGAGCGAGATCGAGGCCATGGGCGTCGATGCTTTCAACGCGAAGGCGCGCGAGTCGGTGCTGGCCTACACGCGCGAGTGGCAGGATTATGTCACCCGCCAGGCGCGCTGGGTCGACTTCGCAGGCGGCTACAAGACCCTCGACCCCGGGTTCATGGAGAGCGTGCTGTGGGCGTTCAAGCAGCTCCACGACCGCGACCTCGCCTATGAGGGCTACCGCGTGCTCCCGTACTGCTGGCGCGATCAGACGCCGCTGAGCAACCACGAGCTCCGGATGGACGACGACGTCTATCAGGACAGGCAGGACCCGTCGGTGACGGTCTCGTTCCCCTTCACGGGGGAGAAGGCACAGCAGCTCGGCATCGCCGGCGTGCGGGCGCTGGCCTGGACGACCACGCCGTGGACGCTGCCGACGAACCTGTCGCTCGCCGTCGGGCCCGGCGTCGAGTACGCCGTCGTGCCGGTCGGCCCGAACGGCACGACGGAGGGCGCCGCAGGCGAGGAGTTCCTGCTCGCGGCCGACCTGGTCGCCGCCCACGCGAGTGAGCTCGGCTACGACGAGCCGGATGAGGCGACCGCCGCCATCCGGGCCCGGATCAGCGGCACGGAGCTTTCGGGCGTGACCTACGAGCCGCTGTTCGACTACTTCACCGACGTCGAGACGTGGGGAACGCAGAACGCCTGGCAGGTCATCGCCGACGACTACGTCACCACCGGCGACGGCACCGGCATCGTGCACCAGGCGCCCTACGGTGAGGATGACCACCGCGTGCACGAGGCGCACGGCATCCCGTCGATCGTCTCGCTCGGCGCTGACGGCCGTTTCCTCGATATGGTTCCGGATGTCGCGGGCCAGCTGTGGTCGGATGCGAACACGCCCATCGTGCGGCTGCTGCGCCAGAACGGCAGGCTGCTGCGGCTGCGCTCGTACGAGCACAGCTACCCGCACTGCTGGCGCTGCCGCAACCCGCTGATCTATATGCCGGTCTCGAGCTGGTTCGTGCGCGTCACGGACTTCAAGGACGATCTGCTCGCGAACAACGAGCAGATCACCTGGGCGCCGGAGAACGTCAAGCACGGCCAGTTCGGCAAGTGGCTCGAGGGCGCGCGCGACTGGTCGATCAGCCGCAACCGCTACTGGGGAACGCCCATTCCGGTGTGGAAGTCGGACGACCCGAACCATCCGCGCGTGGACGTGTACGGCTCGCTCGAGGATCTCGAGCGCGACTTCGGCCAGCTGCCGGTGAACGAGCACGGCGACGTCGACATGCACCGGCCGTACATCGACGACCTCACCCGCCAGAACCCGGACGACCCGACCGGGCAGTCGACGATGCGCCGGATCGAGGACGTCTTCGACGTCTGGTTCGATTCCGGATCGATGCCGTTCGCACAGGTGCACTACCCGTTCGAGAACAAGGACTGGTTCGACTCGCACGCGCCGGCCGATTTCATCGTCGAGTACATCGGGCAGACCCGCGGCTGGTTCTACGTGATGCACGTGCTCTCGACGGCGCTGTTCTCCCGCCCGGCCTACACCGGCGTCAGCTGCCACGGCATCGTGCTCGGCAACGACGGCCAGAAGATGTCGAAGTCGCTGCGCAACTATCCGGACGTCAACGAGGTGTTCGATCGCGACGGCTCCGACGCGATGCGCTGGTTCCTGATGTCGTCGTCCGTGCTGCGCGGCGGAAACCTCTCGGTCACCGAAGAGGGCATCCGCGCGGGCGTGCGCGAGTTCATGCTGCCGCTGTGGAACTCGTGGTACTTCTTCGCCACCTATGCGAATGCCGCAGGATACGAGGCGAAGCGCTCGACGAGCTCGACCGACGTGCTCGACCGCTACATCCTGGCGCAGCTTCACCTGCTGGTGCGTGATGTCGCCTCCGACCTCGACCAGCTCGACTCGACGACGGCGTCCGCCCGCCTGCGTGACTTCGCCGAGGTGCTGACCAATTGGTACGTGCGCCGCTCGCGCGACCGGTTCTGGACGGGCGTCACGGACGACCCGAAGAGCACAGAGGCCTTCGACACGCTGTACACGGTGCTGGAGACGCTCACCCGCGTCGCCGCGCCGCTGCTCCCGCTCATCTCCGAGCGGGTGTGGCAGGGACTCACCGGCGGGCGCAGTGTGCACCTCACCGACTGGCCCGATGCGGACGAGTTCCCGCTGTCGTATGACTTGTGGGAGGTCATGGAGAAGATTCGCGAGGCCTCCAGTGTGGCGAATGCGCTGCGCAAGAGGGAGGGCCTGCGCGTACGACTGCCGTTGACGAAGCTGATCGTGGTCACATCCCGCACGGAAGAGCTCGCCCGTTTCGAGAGCATTCTGCGCGAGGAATTGAACGTCAAGCGAGTCGACCTGGTCGAGCTCGGCGATGACACCGCAGAGCGATACGGGATCTCGCGCCGCCTGAACGTCAACGCCCGGGTCGCGGGCCCCCGGCTGGGGAAGCGCGTGCAGGAGGTGATCAAGGCTGCGAAGTCCGGTGACTGGTCGGAATCGAATGGCGTGGTCACAGCCGGTGGGATCGAGCTCATCGGGAGCGAGCAGCTGGATGTCACTGGACTTCCCGATGACGAGGTCATCATGACCGACGGAGAGTACTCGATCGAGTTGGAGACCACGGGGCGCCCTGAAGGCGAAGCGCTCGCGCTTCTTCCCGGTGACGGCTTCGTGCTGCTGGACACGACGACCACGCCGGAGCTCGAGGCCGAGGGTCTGGCGCGCGACGTCATCCGGGCCGTTCAGGACACGCGCAAGGCCGCGGGCTTCGACGTCAGCGACCGGATCCGGCTCGAGCTCGGCTTCTCCTCGCCGGAGGACGCAGCCGCCGTCCGTGCCGCGTTCGATGCGGCGGACGTCGCGGGCGAGACGCTGGCCGTCGGCGGGTGCGAGCTGTTCGACGACTTGGTCGAACGCGATGCGGAGTTCGCTCAGACGATTCCGGCGGGAACCTATGCCAATGCAGGCGACATCCGCGTCGCCGTGACGCGCGTGGTCGTCGAGGCCGTGCAAGTGGAGAACTGATGAGCGACAACGACCGCGCCCGTGCGGACGCCGTCTACGAGAACCTGCTGGCCAGGGCCGGCGAGCGATGGGTGCAGCCCCGCAAAGAGCGCACGGCACGCGTGCTGGAGCTGCTGGCCGACCCGCAGCACACCTACCGCGTCGTGCACGTCACGGGAACGAACGGCAAGACCTCGACGGCGCGCATCGTGGAGCGGCTCGTGCGGGCGCACGGTCTGCGCACCGGCCTGTTCACCAGCCCGCACCTGACGCGGTTCACCGAGCGGATCCTGATCGACGGCGAACCCATCGCCGACGACGTGATCGCCGACGCCTGGGACGAGATCTCACCGTTCGTCGACATGGTCGATGCGGAGCTGGCGGATTCCGACGAGGAGCCGCTGACGTTCTTCGAGCTGCTGACGGTGCTCGCGTTCGCGGCCTCCGCGGACGCTCCCGTCGACGTGCTCGTGCTCGAGGTGGGCATGGGCGGCTCGTGGGACTCGACGAACACAGCGGACGGCGACGTCGCGGTGTTCGCGCCCATCGCGCTCGACCACGCGGATCGGCTCGGCGACACGATCGAGAAGATCGCCGAGGTCAAGGCCGGCATCATCAAACCGGGCGCCCGAGCCGTCTCGGCACAGCAGACGCCGGAGGTCGAGGCCGTGCTGCGCCGTGTCGCGAAGGAGCAGGGAGCGACCATCTCCTTCGAGGGCGAGGACTTCGCCCTCTCGGAGAGCAAGCTCGCCGTCGGCGGCCAGCTCGTGTCCATCCGGGGCCTGACGGGGGCGTATGAGGAGCAGTATCTGCCGCTGTTCGGGCAGCACCAGGGCGAGAACGCGGCGCTGGCGGTGGCCGCCGTCGAGTCGCTGATCGGCGATGCGTCGCAGCAGGTCGCTGACAATGTTCTGGCAGAGGGGCTGCAGGAGGTCGTCTCTCCGGGGCGGCTGCAGCTCGTCGGAGTCGAACCGACTGTGATCATCGATGCCGCACACAACCCGCACGGGGCGGCCTCGCTGGCGCGCGCGCTGCAGGACGCGTTCGACATCCAGGAGTGGGGCGTCGTGCTCGGCGTGCTCGACGACAAGGACGCCGCCGGCATCATCGCCCAGCTCTCACCGGTCGCCACTCACATGTTCGTGACGGAGCCAGACTCGCCGCGCGCCGACTCGGCCGACTTCCTCGCGGACCTCATCGAGGCGACCGGTCAGCGCGCCACCGTGCACCGCGATCTCTCCGACGCCGCAGAAGCCGCCAGGGCATGGGCGAACGGAGCGGAGAAGCGCGCCGTCGTCATCTCCGGCTCGGTCGTGCTCGTCGGTGAGGCGATCGCCCTCGCGGAGGCGGAGGGCTGGAAGAACGTGGAGCGCCGATGACGCAGGAGCAGCCGAAGCCGGCCCGCTACCGCCCGCTGCAGGAGAAGCTCGGACAGATCGTCCTGGTCAGCGAGGCGCTCGTGGCATTCCTCGGCGGCCTCGTGCTCTACGGGCTCGACGCGACCGGCCCGCTGCCCGCATGGTGGGGAGTGGTGGCCGGCGGCGTGATGGCCGTGCTGTTCTTCCTCGCATCAGGGCTGCTGCGCTGGCCGTGGGGCTACGCCGTCGGATGGGCGCTGCAGGTGGTCGTGCTGCTCGGCGGGTTTCTCGAGACGGGCCTGTTCATCGCGGCACTGGTGTTCGGCGGCCTGTGGGCGTACGCCGTGGTGTGGGGCTCGCGCACGGAACGGCGCGTGCAGCGCCAGCGCGCCGCGTACGAGCGGGAGCACGGCGGCGAAGCCTGACAGACTGGTGTCGACCTGTTCGAGTCGGTGACCGTGTCGCCGTGACGGAAGATCGCAGGGCACCCGGGGAGACGCGCCGGGCCCTCACGAACGAAAGAGGAATACATGCCTACGGAAGAGACACTCGTCCTCGTCAAGCCGGACGGCGTCGCCCGCGGCCTGACCGGTGAGATCCTCGCGCGCATCGAGCGCAAGGGGTACTCGCTCGTCGACCTGCGCCTCGTCGAGCCCAGCCGCGAGCGACTCGAGAAGCACTACGCGGAGCACGAGGGCAAGCCGTTCTACGAGCCGCTGCTCGAGTTCATGATGTCGGGCCCGTCAGTCGCCATCCGCCTCACCGGCGATCGCGTCATCGAGGGCTTCCGGTCGCTGGCAGGAACGACTGACCCGACCAGCGCCGCGCCGGGAACGATCCGCGGCGACCTCGGTCGCGACTGGGGCCTGAAGGTCCAGCAGAACCTTGTGCACGGCTCGGACAGCCAGGAGTCGGCCGAGCGCGAGCTGTCGATCTGGTTCTGAACCGGAACGGAACCCCTGCCGTGCTGCGGCGGGGGTTCCGTTCATCCGGGCAACGCGCACTCCCTAGAGGAATTCGACCAGCACGTTCAGCCTGATCTGTGCCAGCAGGGCGATGATGGCGAAGCTCACGACGGTGAACAGCGGCACCCAGCCGGCCAGCTTGTCGGCCGCCTTCCCGGCACGGGACCCGAGGGGAATCGCACCGATGCGGATCGCGTGCAGGGCAACGGCGTAGAACGAGGGGATCGTGACCGACCAGGTCACCATGCACCACGGGCACAGCGTCGACAGGCTGAAGATCGACTGGAAGATGAGCCAGCAGATGAACCCGAAGGCGAAGGTCATGCCGGCGGTGAACAGAGTCCAGAACCACTTCGGGAACCTCACCCCGCCGAGGATCGCCACGCCGACGACGAGCGGCGCCATCCAGCCGGCCACGCCGATGAGAGGGTTCGGGAACCCGAAGGCCGATCCCTGCCACTCGTTGAGATTCTTCGTGCACTGCACGAGGACGCTGAAGTCGCAGCCCGCAGTCGTGCCGGGGCTCTCCAGCACATCGAGTTTCTCGATCATGAGGGTGAAAGCCGCGATCCAACCGATCACGGACGCGATGATCAACCAGACGCCGAGGGCGGTCGGCCGGGTGCGTGTGCTGGGCATGAGCAGATTATGACACCGCCAGATACACGCCCTCTGATCCGCGCATGCGATAATGGCACGCAAGGCGCAACCCGCGGGGGATCCGCGAACCGCGCTGAAGAGACTTCGAGGCGGAAGCCTCTCGCGACCAGAGCGAACGCCGGTCGACGCAGTACGCGGGCCCGGGAAGGGCTCGCTCGAGAATTCCGGGCGCGCATAAGCGCTCGTCGAGGAGTACGCCAGAGATGGCCGATGAGAACAGTGAACACAGCGAGAACGACACCTTCGACACAGCCGCTGCCGAGGAGGTAGCGACGCGACGCGACGAGGAGGCGGAGGGCGCCCAGCCGGTGCCCGAAGCCGACACGGCCGCTGAGCTCGTCCACGGCGAGCCGGTGGAGTCCGCGGTCGAGCGGAACGACGTACCTGAGGGCGTCGACGGCGACCAGCCCGAGCGGGCGGACGACACCGGAGATCCGGAGCGCGAGACTGCGCCGGAGGGCACCGGTGACGAAACGGCACCGGCTGACGCGGCCCCCGTCGCAGATGAGTCGACCGAGGAACAGGTGACTGCGCAGGGCGGGCAGAACCCGGATCCGGCCGCAGCAGACGGCGACAAATCGGGCGAAGCCCCGGACGAGCAGGCTCCCGCGGGAGCGGCCGACGGCGGGCAGAGCCGTGGCGGCGAGGCAACCGGATCGCCGGATGCGTCGACCGTGGCGAAGCACGCACCGGAGACGAACGAATCGGAGCCGGAGGTTCCGGAACGTCTCACCGCGGTGAGCCTGGGGCTGCTGCCGGAGACATTCGTGTCGTCGCCGTCGACTGCGCTGCACTTCTATGCACCGCAGATCGCTCCGCTGCCGGCGCTGCCGCGCGACACCGATCTGCGCAGCGACGATCGTCGCGACGATGATCGTCGTGACGACCAGCGCGATGACGACGATGACTCCTCGGCACGGGGCAACCGCAGGCGCCGCCGCCGTGGTGGCAAGGGCGGCGGATCCGACCGTCAGCCTGAGCTGATCACCGAGCCGCAGGCGATCAAGGGCTCCACGCGCCTCGAGGCGAAGAAGCAGCGCCGCAGGGACGGCCGTGAAGCCGGCCGCCGCCGATCCGTCGTCACCGAGGCGGAGTTCCTCGCCCGGCGCGAGTCGGTCGATCGCCAGATGGTGGTGCGCTCGAAGAAGGGCCGCGTACAGATCGGCGTGCTCGAGGACAAGGTGCTCGTCGAGCACTATGTCGCGCGCGACCAGGATGCGTCACTGATCGGCAACGTCTACCTGGGGCGGGTGCAGAACGTGCTGCCGAGCATGGAGGCGGCGTTCGTCGACATCGGACGCGGACGCAACGCCGTGCTCTATTCCGGCGAGGTCGACTGGGACGCCGTCGAGACCGGCAACCAGCCTCGCCGCATCGAACTCGCACTCAAGCCGGGCGACCGCGTGCTGGTGCAGGTGACGAAGGATCCGGTCGGGCACAAGGGTGCCCGTCTGACGAGCCAGATCTCGTTGCCCGGCCGCTACCTGGTCTATGTGCCTGGTGGCTCGATGAACGGCATCTCGCGCAAGCTTCCCGACAACGAGCGGCAGCGACTGAAGAAGATCCTGAAGCAGGTGCTCCCTTCCTCCAGCGGCGTCATCGTGCGCACCGCGGCAGAGGGCGCCACAGAGGAACAGCTCACGCGCGACGTCAACCGTCTGACCAGCCAGTGGGAGCACGTCAGGCAGGCGGTCGAGAAGGGCAACGCCCCGAGCCTGCTGCACAGCGAGCCCGACCTGTTGGTCAAGATCGTCCGCGATGTCTTCAATGAGGACTTCACGAAGATGCTCATCCAGGGCGATGACGCGCACGGAACCATCACGACGTACCTCGAGCAGGTCGCACCCGATCTGCTCGATCGTGTCGAGCGCTACGACGGCGAGCAGGATCCGTTCGATGCATTCCGCGTGACGGAGCAGATCGAGAAGGCGCTCGACCGCAAGGTCTGGCTGCCCTCCGGCGGCTCCCTCGTCATCGACCGCACCGAGGCGATGACCGTGGTCGACGTGAACACGGGCAAGTTCGTCGGGAGCGGCGGCAACCTCGAAGAGACTGTGACCAAGAACAACCTCGAGGCCGCCGAGGAGATCGTGCGCCAGCTGCGGCTGCGCGATATCGGCGGGATCATCGTGGTCGACTTCATCGACATGGTGCTCGAGTCGAACCGCGATCTCGTGCTGCGTCGTCTCATCGAGTGCCTCAGCCGCGACCGCACCAAGCATCAGGTCGCGGAGGTGACGTCCCTCGGCCTCGTGCAGATGACGCGCAAGAAGCTCGGCCTCGGACTGCTCGAGACGTTCAGCGAGGCGTGCGAGGTCTGCGCCGGCCGTGGAGTGATCGTGCACCACGACCCGGTCGCCAAGCACCGCTCGTCAGGCGGCGGCGGCAACCGTCGAGGCCGTGGCGGCAGCGGCGGCGGGTCGAACGGCAACGGATCCCACAAGCAGGGTTCGAACGACGCGTCTGGCTCGCACGGGAACAGCAACGGCAACGGTGCGACCCACGTCATCACCGATGGTGTGAAATCAGCGCTGGCGCAGATCGCGGCATCGACCATTCCGGCGGCGCAGGAGCCGGAGCAGAAGGACCCCGCTGTCGAGATCGCGCTGCCCGAGGGACCCCGACAGGAGCCCGCATCGGAGGAGCGGTCGAAGAAGCCCCGGCGCAAGCGCTCGGACAAGCAGGACCGCGCTCCGCGGACCGAGCAGGCTCCCGAGCGCCCGAAGTCCGAGAAGGAGCAGC
Source organism: Microbacterium sp. JB110 (assembly GCF_003335195.1). NCBI lineage: Bacteria > Bacillati > Actinomycetota > Actinomycetes > Micrococcales > Microbacteriaceae > Microbacterium > Microbacterium sp. JB110. The sequence goes on from NZ_QPGM01000001.1 coordinate 243,767, forward strand.
TGCTCGACTCGGTCCTCAGTGCGCTTCCGGAGCCCAAGGAGCCCGGCCGTGGACGCAACCGCACCAAGAGCCGTCGCGTCACGACCGCCGCCCTCACCGGCACCGCCGTCGAGGTCAACCCCACCGACGACTGACGACGCTGCGCAACTCTTCATTTCTGGCACATCTCCGGGTGGGCACACCACCGCTGATGTGCCAGAAATGAAGAAATGGGCGTCAGGGGCGGTCGCGCTGGCGCACACGGAGACCGGATGCCGCGAGGCGGCGGACCAGGTCGCGGCCGGTGACGGGCTCGGCTCCGGCGGCGATGAGGCGATCGACGATCTCCTCGGGGACGTCGTAGTGGTCAAGGTCGAAGCTGCGCGGGTGCAAGCCATGGTCAGCGGCGAAGGTGTGCAGCTCGTCGAGGGAGGCGTCGCTGACGAGGTGCGCCCAGAGCCGCCCGTGCGCCGGCCACATCGGTTTGTCGATCAGCACACTCATGATTCGAGCCTACGACCAGACACGCGGGTGGCGCGCTTTGCCTGAATCGCCGTCATCCGGTAAAGTTAACCGTTGGTGCGTGAGGTGTTTCCTCCCGAGGGCCTCAGTTGAGCAGCCCGAGTCCGCGCCCCGGAGCCTGCGTCAGCAGCAGGCCGCAGTCCTCCCGTGTGATTTCGGAGCCATGAGCTCCCCGATGAAACAGGTATGAAGTGGTATACGCAATTGTGCGCGCCAGTGGCCGACAGGAGAAGGTCGAGGTCGGCTCGGTGATTCAGCTGAACCGTGTCCAGGCGGCACAGGGCGAGACCATCGAGCTCCCCGCCGTGCTGTTCGTGGACGGCGAGACCGTGACGAGCGACGCAGACAAGCTGGCGAAGATCAAGGTCACCGCCGAGATCGTCAAGGATCTGCGCGGCCCGAAGATCGTCATCCAGAAGTTCAAGAACAAGACCGGTTACAAGAAGCGCCAGGGGCACCGTCAGGACCTCACGCGCGTCAAGATCACCGGTATCAAGTAAGCGCGGAAGGCTCGAAATGGCACATAAGAAGGGCGCAAGCTCATCCCGTAACGGTCGCGATTCCAACCCCCAGTACCTCGGAGTCAAGCGCTTCGGTGGTCAGGAGGTCAACGCAGGCGAGATCCTCGTCCGCCAGCGCGGCACCAAGTTCCACCCCGGCGTCAACGTCGGCCGCGGCAAGGACGACACGTTGTTCGCTCTCGAGACGGGCGCCGTGGAGTTCGGTCACAAGGGCGGCCGCAAGGTCGTCAACGTCGTCGCAGCCTGAACGGTCGCACGACGCGATAGCTTTCGGAACGGGGCGGGCTTCGGCTCGCCCCGTTCCTTCTTTTTCCGGATGGAGTATCCGGGCACGGCATCAACGCTAGTGAGGCACCATGGTCACGTTCGTCGACGAGGTGACGCTGCACCTGCAGGCGGGGCGAGGCGGCAACGGCTGCATCTCCGTGAAGCGCGAGAAGTTCAAGCCGCTCGGCGGGCCGGACGGCGCGAACGGCGGTGACGGCGGCGACATCGTTCTGGTCGCCGACCCGCAGACCACAACTCTGCTGAACTACCACCACTCGCCGCACCGGAAGTCCGTCAAGGGCGGAGAAGGCGCCGGCGACATGCGCTCTGGATACCAGGGTGAGGACCTCGAACTCCTGGTTCCGATCGGCACTGTCGTGAAGGATCCGTCCGGCGAGGTGCTCGTCGACATGGTGCACCCCGGCATGCGGTTCATCGCCGCCCCAGGCGGGCGCGGTGGTCTGGGCAACGCCGCGCTGTCGTCTCCCAAGCGCAAGGCGCCCGGATTCGCCCTGCTCGGCACGCCGGGGTGGACGGGTGACGTCGTCCTCGAGCTGAAGACGGTCGCCGACGTCGCCCTGGTGGGGTTCCCCTCTGCGGGCAAGTCGAGTCTGATCGCGGCGGCGTCGGCTGCGCGTCCGAAGATCGCGGAGTACCCCTTCACGACGCTGCAGCCCAACCTCGGCGTCGTGCAGGCCGGCGATATGCGGTACACGGTCGCGGACGTACCAGGCCTGATCGAGGGAGCGAGCCAGGGGCGAGGGCTCGGCCTCGAGTTCCTCCGCCACGTCGAGCGCTGCACGGCGCTCGTGCACGTGCTGGACTGCGCCACGCTCGATCCGGGGCGCGACCCGCTCACGGATCTCGAGACGATCAGGGCGGAGCTCTCCTCCTACGACGTGCCGGAGGGGCAGACGCCGCTGCTGGACCGGCCGCAGGTCGTGGTGCTGAACAAGGTTGACGTGCCGGAGGCGCGCGAGCTCGCGGAGTTCGTGCGCGGCGACATCGAGGCGCTCGGTTACCGAGTCTTCGAGGTCTCGGCTGTGGCGCACAGCGGTCTGCGCGAGCTCACGTTCGCGCTGGGTCAGCTGATCGAAGAGCATCGCGCGGCTGCTCCGGTCGAGGAGGCGCCTGAGCGCATCGTCATCCGCCCGAAGGGCTCAGAACGCGACTTCGAGATCCGGGTCGAGGGCGGCACGTACGGCAAGGTGTACCGCATCCTCGGCGACAAGCCGCTGCGCTGGATGCAGCAGACCGACTTCCAGAACGAAGAGGCCGTCGGCTACCTCGGCGACAGGCTCGAGAAGCTCGGCGTCGAGAACGAGCTCTACCGCCTCGGCGCGGTGGCCGGATCGACCGTCACCATCGGCACAGGCGACGACAGCGTCGTGTTCGACTGGGAACCGACGATCTCGTCGGCAGCGGAACTGACACCCTCGCCGCGCGGAACCGACATGCGCTTCAGCGGAGGCGAGGGGCGCCGCACGACGAACGAGCGTCGCGAGGAGTACCACCGACTCATGGATGCGCGTTCCATCGAGCGCGACGACGAGGAGCAGCGGAGACTGTCGAGCCGCGGCGAATGGGAGTCGGGGGACACGCGCGAGAGCGAGGACGACGCGTGAGCGCTCGCACCCGCGCCGACCTGGTCGGGGCGAAGCGCATCGTCATCAAAGTCGGCTCGTCATCGATCAGTGGAGAGGCCAAGCGGCGCATCCCGATGATCGTCGCGGCGCTGGTCGATGCGTACGAGCGCGGAACCGAGGTGCTGCTGGTCTCCTCCGGCGCGATCGCCACCGGCATGCCGTTCCTCGACATCGACTCGCGGCCGACCGACCTCGCCACGCAGCAGGCAGCGGCGGCTGTCGGGCAGAACGTGCTCGTCTACCGCTACCAGGATGCGCTGCGTCCGTTCGACATCGTCGCCGCGCAGGTGCTGCTCACCTCGCGTGACCTCGAGGATGCGACAGCCCGCAGCAACGCACGTCGTGCGATCGACAGACTGCTCGGCCTGCGGGTGCTTCCCATCATCAATGAGAACGACACGGTCGCAACTCACGAGATCCGGTTCGGCGACAACGACCGTCTTGCGGCTCTCGTCGCACGGATGGTCGGCGCCGACGCGCTCGTGCTGCTCAGCGACATCGACTCGCTCTACACGAAGCCGCCGGCCGAGCCGGGAGCAGAGCGACTCGAGACCGTGGCGTTCGGTCAGGACCTCGCCGGACTCGAGTTCGGCGCGACGGTCGTCAACAGTGTGGGCACCGGGGGAGCGGCGACGAAGGCATCCGCAGCGCTTCACGCCGCCGCGGCCGGTATCGGCGTGCTCGTGACCGGAGCCGACCTGGCATGGTCCGCCCTCCGGGGAGAGCAGGTCGGCACGTGGTTCGAGCCGGCCGACCTCGAGCGAGTCGCAACCACCGGCGCGCTCGATACACTGGCCGAGTAGCGCGAGAAGACGAGACGAGGCGACGCAGGTGAGCACAGCGGTGACAGGCACCATCGAGCAGGCGACCGGGCAGGGCGAGACCCCACAGGCACGGCTCGCCGCGGCGAAGGATGCTTCGCGCGAGGCCGCTCGGCTCACCAGCGACGGCAAGACGCGGGTCCTGCACGCGATCGCCGATGCGCTCATCGCTGCCGAATCCCGCATCGTCGATGCCAATGCCGACGATCTCTCCCGAGGCGAGCGCGAGGGGCTCAGCACCGCGCTGCTCGACCGCCTGCGCCTCGACACGGCGCGCATCGCGGGGCTTGCGGCATCGCTGCGCGAGATCGCCGCGCTCCCGGATCCCGTCGGCCAGGTGCTGCGCGGGCACAGACTGCCCAACGGCGTGCAGATCGAGCAGGTGCGAGTGCCGTTCGGGGTCGTCGGCGCCATCTACGAGGCGCGCCCGAACGTGACCGTCGACATCGCCGCGCTTGCCCTGCGCTCGGGCAACGCCGCCGTTCTCTACGGTGGCAGCGCCGCCAGGAGCACGAACGCCGTGCTCGTGCAGGAGATGCGATCTGTTCTCGCAGGCAGCGGCATCGCTGCGGATGCGATCCAGAGCGTCGACGACTTCGGCCGCGACGGCACAGCCGCTCTGATGAACGGTCGTGGGTTCGTGGACGTGCTCGTCCCGCGCGGCAGCGCGGGACTCATCCGGACAGTCGTGACGGAGTCGACCGTTCCCGTGATCGAAACCGGATCGGGCGTCGTGCACGTCGTGCTCGATGAATCGGCGCCGGATGACTGGGCGCGCGACATCGTCGTGAACGCCAAGGTCCAGCGCCCGAGCGTCTGCAATGCGGCCGAGACGGTGCTCGTGCACCGCGGCGCCGCGGAGCGACTGATCGGGCCGATCGTCGCGGCGCTGCAGGAGAACGGCGTCACGGTGCACGGCGACGACCGCGTGCGCTCGCTCGCCGGCGGCGTGGTTCCCGCAGCGGAGGAGGACTGGGCCGCTGAGTACCTCAGCCTCGACGTCGCGATGGGCGTGGTCGATTCGCTCGACGACGCGATCGAGCACATTCGGAGATATTCGACCGGACACACCGAGTCGATTGTGACGACCGACACCCGCCGTGCCGACCGCTTCCTCGCCGAAGTCGATTCGGCCGTGGTGATGGTGAACGCATCGACTCGATTCACCGACGGAGGCGAGTTCGGGTTCGGTGCCGAAGTGGGCGTGTCGACACAGAAACTGCACGCGCGAGGCCCCATGGGGCTGAGCGAGCTGACGAGCACCAAATGGCTCGTACGCGGCTCCGGCCAGGTCCGCGAATAGCACCAGCGTCGCGACGCTCCGGGCTCTCGGCCGAGGATAAGGTCGGGGCGCGATAAACTGAACGAAAAGTACTGAACGGAGTCAGGATGACCTTCATCTCCGCGCTCGTGGCGGCTGCTGAGGAGCACCACGGGAACGTCGCGCTCGAGACACTGCCGTACGGCATCATCGCCGCTGTGGTGTTCGCCCTGCTCGGGCTCGTGACGTTCTCGTACCGCAACGTCGCCAACCGCCACGCCGACAAGGTCGAGCGCGCGCACGAGCCGTCGTCGCACAAGGCGGGGCACGGCCACTAGGCCACTTTTCGTGACTGAGCAGACTCGCGCACCGCGGATCGGGGTGATGGGCGGCACCTTCGACCCGATCCATCATGGCCACCTCGTCGCCGCCAGTGAGGCGGCTGAGTCGTTCGGGCTCGATGAGGTGGTCTTCGTCCCCACGGGCCAGCCGTCGCACAAACCTGCGGTGTCTCTGGCGGAATCGCGGTACGAGATGACGGTCATTGCGACGGCGTCGAACCCACGCTTCACGGTGAGCCGTGTCGACATCGACCGCAGGACCGCGACCTACACGGTGGACACCCTGCGCGACCTGCGCAGGGAGCGTCCGGATGCGGAGCTGTTCTTCATCACGGGCGCCGACGCGATCGAGCAGATCATGGGATGGCGTGACGCCGACGAGCTGTGGGATCTCGCCCATTTCGTCGCCGTCACCAGGCCGGGGCACGCACTCGACATCGAACGGCTTCCCACCACGGACGTGAGCCTGCTGGAGATTCCCGCGCTGGCGATCTCATCGACGGACTGCCGTGACCGCGTCGAACGCGGGTATCCCGTGTGGTATCTCGTTCCCGACGGCGTCGTGCAGTACATCGCGAAGCATCATCTGTATCGGAGCAAGGCAGCATGAGCACCCCAGAAGAGCCGCTGACCAGGCGTCAGCTGAAGGAGTTGCGCCGTACCGGCCAACTGCCGATCGTCGACGAGGAATCGACGGACGACGCTGCGGCGCCGCAGCAGGAACAAGCAGACACGGCGGCGGGCGACGAGCACGCGTCCGATGCGGCCGCTCCGGATGAGGCGGGCGCGTCGAGTGAGGACGCTCCGGCTGCCGAGGCGGAGGTCGAGCCCGCAGCAGAGCCCGAGCCAGAAGAGGATCCGAAACCTCTGACGCGCAAGGAGATGCGGATGCATCGCCTGCGCACGAGCCAGATCGACGTGGTCGAATCGGAGCCCGCCGAGCAGGCCGATGACGCCGCCGATCGTGAGGCGGACGCTGAGGGTGCGTCGGAGGGGACGTCGGATTCCGCACCCGAGGCCGAGCATGTCGCAGCGCCGGTCGCATCCGGCACCGACAGCGACGCAGCGACGTCGGATCCCCCCGCGGCAGAGCATGCCGACGAGACGAAGCTCCCCGTCGGCTTCGAAGGTTCACAGACCGAGGACGCGGCAGAAGGCTCACCGGATGCTGCGCACGAGGAGCGGCCCCAGGTGGGAGCGAGCTTCGGCGCTGCGGTCTTCCGCCAGGCCGAGGAGCGTCAGCGCGCCGAGCGCGAGCAGGCAGAGCGTGAGGCGGCCGAGCGCCGAGAGGCGAAGGAACGCGAGAACGCGCTTGCCGACGAAGCGGAGGCGGCCCCGCACGACGGAGCTGCCCAGTCTCAAGACGAGCCAGCGGCATCCGGAAGCGACACGAGCGAGCTTGCCGCGGAGGCGTTCCAGCATTCTCTCGAGTCGAGCGGTTCGACATCCGGCAACGCCTCCGCCCTCATCCTGAAGGACATGCCGGGCGCGGCTGCGCTGAACGCACCGATCACCGCGACGGGCGAACTGATCCTGACCAGCTCGCACACGTTGCCGGACGGAATCGGCACCCACGGCGCGGCGAAGGGCACCACCGACGGTAAGGACGTCGACGACGTTCTGATCGACGGCGAGATCCCGCAGCACTCGTCGCCGACGCCGATCTCGGCGTCGAGCGCTGTGAGCACTTCGAAAGCACCGGGTGAGGTCATCCGGCCACCCTCGCCGGAGAAGAATCACGGGCTGATGCTCGCACTGGGCATCACCGCCGGTGTGCTCGGCGTCGCCCTGATCGGCGTGGTCGTGTACGTCTTCGCCACCGGCGCACTCAATTGACCGAGGCGGCTCCAGCCGCCCTGCACGAACAACGTCTGGGAGACCCTATAGATGCCCTCCGCTGAAACGCTTGACATGCTGCAGGTCGCGGCCGCAGCAGCTGACGCCAAGGGCGGCACCGACCTCGTCGCCCTCGACGTATCTGCGCCGATGCCGCTGGTGGACGTGTTCCTGATCGTCACGGGCCGCAACGAGCGCAACGTCGCGGCGATCGCCGACGAGATCGAAGACCGGATGATCGAGGCGGGTCACAAGCGTCTGCGGCGCGAGGGGCGGCAGTCGTCGCGCTGGGTGCTCGTCGACTTCGGCGATGTGGTCGCGCACGTCTTCCACGAGGAGGAGCGGTCGTACTACGCGCTCGAGCGGCTCTGGAAGGACTGCCCGTCGATCCCGATCGAACTGCCGGAACAGCCAGGCGCGGCAGCGGATGCAGGCGGCACGCCCGGGGCGTGACATGATTTCGCTTCCCCCAAATCGGTGATGTAAACTCATTGAGTTGCCCCGGAGAGTCGGGGAGCGAATATGGGCCCATGGCGCAGCTGGTAGCGCACCTGCATGGCATGCAGGGGGTCGCGGGTTCGAGTCCCGCTGGGTCCACATAAAGTTGAACGTTCGAACCTTGCCTCGCTTGATTGCGGGGCAAGGTTCTTTCGTTGTACGGCCTGGGGCTGGTGGCCAGGAAGGTCTGGCTCGCTTCGACAGCGCACAGGTAGAGCTTGCCCTCCGCGGCCTTGTGCTCGGTGTAGGGTCGGCCAGCCAGAGCTGGTTCGGTCGCTCCGCGGCGAACTGATGACGCGACCAGATCACGCCGTGCTCCTCGTGTAGCGCGGGAACTTCGAGTGCGGCATACTCGCTGGCCTGGCCGTTGACGGTGATGCGGATGCCGTGGTCAGCGACCTCGATCGACCATGGCGCGCGGGTCTGGCCGAGCAGCCGCGTGAGCGAGCTCGCTTTCCAGGCCTTCATCCACGCTGTTCCTCTGGTGATCATCGGATGGGCTTGGTCGCTGGTCATCGCCTCATTCCGCTCAGCGCGATGCAGGCTGAGACGTGGAAGTACGCGCGCATACGTTCGAGCCCAGAAGCCTGACGGGCATGGTGTGTCGCCCGGCACTCAGAGGCGATCCAGACCGCACCAATCACCTCGCACCGCAGGAGCAACGCCTCTCCGACCGGAGTGAGAAGACTTCGTTGAAATATTGTGACCCGCGAGGAGGCACTCGGCGCTTCGGATGTCTGAGGTCACTGCCAGGATGAAGCCAACCAGGCAGTATTCCCGGCCCGATGCCTGTCCGAGGAAGGAACCTAGGCCCGTGCTTGATGTCGTAGGCAGTCAGACGATTCTCGGCGCGCCCTCCACCTCCCAAGAAGCAGCAACTCTGCCGCCGCACCCGCTGGAAGATCCGCAGCTGAGTCTCTTTGCCTGGCAGGAAGATGCATTCGAGGCGTGGCGCCGCAACAACTACCGAGGAATCGTCGAAGCAGTGACCGGCGCGGGTAAGACCCGCCTCGGACTCGCCGCTGTTTCCGACGCTACGCGTCAAGGGCGGCAAGTGCTCCTGGTTGTTCCGACCATCGAGCTGCTTCATCAGTGGTTTGGAGAGATTCGCAAGCTCCTGCCGTGGGTCGTAGTCGGGCGGCTCGGCGATCAATATCGTGATGACTTCCGCACGCACGAGGTCATCGTGTCGACCATGCAAAGCGCCCTGGCAAACGCCGAGAGCGGCGTCGTGAACAAGCTTGCCGGCCATGGCAGCCGTCTCCTCATCGTCGATGAAGTGCATCGGGCGGCGGCGGAGAAGTTCTCGAAGATCCTCGACGAGGGATACTCGCGGCGACTGGGACTCTCCGCGACTTACCAGCGCACGGATGGTGCCCACCTCATTCATTTGGAACCGTACTTTGGCGGAGTCGCCTACCGGCTCTGGTACGACAGGGCGCGCGCGGACCGACTCATCGCTCCGTTCGACGTGGCGCTCGTCGGCGTCAATCTCTCATCTGACGAAGCCGCACGCTACGAAGCGCTCTCCGGCGACATTCGGAAGGCGCACCGGACTCTGCACGCGTACCTTCCCTACACGGATGTGCGACCTGCAGATTTCCTCGCGATCGTTGCATCATGGGCGGCCGAGGAAACAGCGAATGCTCGGAACCTCACGGCGCGCAAGTACATGCGCGCCGTCTCATCACGGCAGAAGCTCCTCGCCCAAACGCAAGCCAAGATCACGGGGCTCACAGAGCTTGTGCCTGCGTTGGCTCAGGCCAACAGCTCCCTGATCTTCTCGTTGACGCAGACCGGCGCTGATGAAGCCGCAGCCGTGGTGAGCGAGCGTGGCATCGCGGCGACCGCCGTATACAGCGAGATGGGGAGATCTGACCGAAAGACGCGGATGGCGCAGTTCCGCAGCGGCGACCTCCCCGTTCTCGCAGCGCCTCGTGTACTTGACGAGGGAGTCGACGTACCAGAAGCAGAACTCGGAATCGTGCTGGCAGCGAACCGCAGTAAACGTCAGCTCGTCCAACGACTCGGCCGGGTGATTCGCCGAAAGGCCGACGGACGCGCGGGAAAGTTCGTCGTCTTCTACACCAGAGGAACCATCGAGGACCCGGAGGTCAGCGGCGACGAGCACCTCAATGAGGTCCTGCCACACGCGCGCGAACTCGGCTGGTTCGGGCTTCCCGACGACCGCGATGACATCCTCCGATTCCTCGAGAATCCCCCTCCTGCTGAGCCCATCGAAGCGCCAGCCGCCGGGAAGTACCGCAAGGCGACGACGCCTACGCCGGTGCAGGACTCTTCGGGTGTGCCAGGCCGAGTTCTCGGCGGTGCTGACAAGGACCGTGACCGCGGCGGTTCGAGTGCAACTGCGGGTGGGAGAGCAGATCAGCCCGAGGAGCCTCAGGAGGCTGCCGTTCAAGAGACGCCTCCGGCATGGGATGGCGAGGTTCCGGAACAGCTGCGCGGCGTAGCGCAGCTGGGGCGTGACTCAACCCAAATGTACCTCCGTCAGATCGGTAAGCAAACGCTCCTCTCAGCACGTGAGGAAGTGGACCTCGGCGAAGCGATCGAAGTCGGTGTACTCGCGAAGGAGCGTGTGGAATCCGTGCGCTATAGCACCAGGCGAGAGAAGCGCGATCTCGAGCATCTGGTGCGTCAAGGAGCCAGCGCTCACCGGCGGTTCACGAACGCGAACCTGAGACTGGTGGTCAACATCGCGAAGAAGAGCGCTGGACGTGCGGGGAAGCTGGAGCTGCTCGACCTGATCCAAGAAGGAAACCTGGGACTGGAGCGCGCGGTCCAGAGATGGGACTTCACACTGGGGTACAAGTTCTCCACTTACGCCTCCTGGTGGATCAACCAGGCCATTTCCCGCGCGGTAGCGGATACCTCACGGACGATACGCGTCCCCGTCCATAAAGCCGACGAGCTGCGAAGAGCCCAGATGGTTCTCACAGACCACGAAAACTGTGCCGAGATCAGCGACCCTCGCGACCGTGCTGCCGCAGATCTCGAGATGAGCAGGCAGCAGCTTGAAGACCTGCTCGCCCTCGATCAGCGCCCGCTCGATATCGACCGCGACGAGTGGCTGATCGAGCCAGGACACACCCAGCTCACCACTCTCGGAGGGATCGTGATCGACGAGTTCGCTGAGGACATCGACTCATCCAGCATCAGGGCGGAGACCCGGTGCCGCGTCGATGAGGCGTTGCAGACACTCGATGAGCGCAGCGAGCGTGTTCTCCGGATGCGCCATGGGCTGACATCAGCTGACGAGTGGAAGCCGATCTTCGAGCCCATGACGCTTGATGCAATCGGTTTTGAGATGGGAGTGACCCGAGAGCGAATTCGACAGATCGAGAAACAGGGGAAGACTGACCTCCTCGAGGCGCTCAAGGAGCTTGGCGTTCACTCGGCACAGCACTAGCGGCACGGTGCTAGACTATTGGTGACGCCCCGGTGGAGCGCTGGCTCTGGCAACAGAGTTACTCTCGCCGGGGCTTTGACGTACATGCCGAACCAGTGAGGTAGTCAGCGGCCTTCCGATCCATCGCGCCGGTCTCCAGTGGGTGGGCAGTGGATCGATGTCTGGCTATCGAAGCCCAGGTTCGGGCGCTATCTACGGGACGTCGGTGGGGACCGCGAGCGCGCGCTCGCTCTGTACGAGTGGAATCTGCAGCTCGGGGCAGCGATCATGCGTGATGTCGCTCACGTCGAGGTCGCGCTCCGGAACGCCTATGACCGCGTGATGAACAAGCACTGGCGTGGCCAAGCTCATTGTCTCCTGGAGGACGCGTCACCGGTGCTCGCGCCGCTGTGGCGCACACGTCGTGGTCGTCGCATCGATCTCAACGCGCGCAACAGGACCACCGTCAGTGATGCGATCCGTAGATGCGTTGGCGTGTCGTCGGCCAAGCCCGGTGAGGTCATCGCTGAGCTCTCTTTCGGATTCTGGCGGCACTGCACGGACGCCGCGCACGAGAAGGCGCTCTGGGTTCCGTACCTGCACCGTGCATGGCCGAAGAAGACCAGCCGCGCAGCGCTTGAACGCTGACTCGGGGTGATCAACATGGCGCGAAATCGCGCGTCGCACCACGAGCCGTTGTTCGGCGCGGGCGCTGGCCGGAGCATCGAAGCAGCGCACGACGAAGCGATTCGACTGTCCGGGATGCTCCTGCCTGAACTGGCCGAGTACATTCGGGCGACGACAGTGGTTCCACGGGAATTGATGGCTCGGCCGTAAGCGGACTCACCGTGTTCGCGCATGCGTATCGCGACTCTGTACCCCGCGCTTCATGAGTCGGTTGCGGACGGTATCGGGTTGGTAGTCGAGCGCTCGACCGATACCTGCTAGAGATTCTCCTCGCTCGTAGCGGCGAATCATCTGATCGATCTCAGCTTCGGTAGGGGAGCCGCCTCGCACTTTGTTGCCTCGGTGTCGAAGGTGCGTGCCGAGTCGCACGTGGCTGATCCCGTACGGTGCCACTGCCTCGTGGAGCGTCGCTCCGGCGAGGTACTTAGCTTCGGCTTCGCGGAGCTGTGCCTCGTTGAGAACGATGCGCTGCCTGGCGTCTTTGTGTCGAAGTCGCATCGCGACGGGCTCAAGGCCGCGGAGCTGGTGATGCACGCTGGCCGAGGCGAGCGCGGGCTGGGGAAGTTTCTTTCGTGCTGTGGCCGAGGAATGGCGTCGAGGATCGTTGCGAAGTCCTACGCGACATGAAGGATGTCCCGCCGAGCCTGCTCGGCCGGTGCCTGTCGCCGTGGCGATTCTTCGGCACGCCTCTTGACGTGGGTCATCTTCAGGAGAACACTCCTGTTCTGAAGGGTAGCGGATTCTCGTGAGCTCAACGGCGTTCAGGATTTCGCCGGAGACTTCTGCGGCCCGAGGCTGGCGGACGAATGCTGGCTATAACGACGCGACGACCGAGCTCGCTCGCGGGTTGCGCGACACGAAGGGATGCGGCAATGGCTGATCACGGAACGGCCGGCGTGCTGACGGCGGTGGTCACAATGACGGTGAAGCCGGACCGTGAGGAGGATTACCTCGCCTTTGTGACGGGCGTGATGGAAACCGTCCATCGCGAGGAACCCGATGTCCTCCTCTACGTGATGCACCGCCATCCGCAGCTGCCGCACACCTTCGTGTGGGTCGAGCGCTATGCCAGCCGCGCGGCGCTCGAGGCGCACAGTGGGTCCGTCCATATGGCCGCGGCATTCCAGGAGCTTCCGCAGTTCCTGACCGCACCGCCCGAAATCCTCGAGCTCGAGCAGTCCCTTCCCGCTTGACCTCAGGAATCACGCGGCAGGCGCCTTCGCCCTGCCGTCTGGATTCGAGTGCCCCGTCGGGCACCGGCGACGGTCGCCTTGCTCGCGAGGTAAGCGGCCCTATGTCGCGCGGGCTCCTGATGCGATGACGAACTCGAGTTCTCCGCCGACGCCGTCGCCGTCGCGGAACTGGCTCAGTCCCTCTCGTACGACGTCCCAGGCTCGCGTTTGCTCGGGCTCGTTCAGCGTCGCGACGACAGACCGGTAGGCACCCGCCGCCTCTTGGAAGAAGATCACGGCGTCGTCGAGCGAGTCGAAACGGATCGGTGCTCGGACCTTCGTCGTCTGCATCTGTGTGAGCCCTGCTCCTGACAGCAGGGAATCGACGACTCCATCTCTGCCCAATGCGAACAGACCCGGTGTGCCGGGCGCCGGAGGCGGAGTCTCCGTGTGGCGAAGCAAGAGCCCCATCGGCACCGACATGAAGGGGTTGTTCTCCGGGGTGGTGAACACCAGCGCTGCGAACCGGCCGCCGGTCCTCAACGCGCGGCCGACGGCCGCGACCGCCTGCCCCGGTGCCGAGAAGAGCATCGCTCCCAGGCGGCAGATCGCCGCATCGAAACTGCCTCCGGCCAGGTCCAGCTCCTCGGCAGCGCCTTCGAGCGTACTGACGTTCTCCGCTCCGGCCTCGGCAGCGCTCCGCCGTACGTATTCCAGCATCGTGGCCGAGATGTCGGTCGCGACGACATGACCTTCGCCCCCGACATGTTCGGCTGCCTGCAGCGTCTGACTCCCCGCGCCGCAGGCAACATCCAGAACCCGCATGCCCTCCGTGACACCCGCGGCTTCGATCATCTGTTCCGTGGCATCGGGGAGCGTGCGTCCCCAGACGTACTCCCATTTCGCCCACCCGGGTGCGGCAGTCTCCCAGATGCGTCGCAAGTCCGAAACGGATTCCGCATCAGTCATACCGTTCACCTACCCGTTCTCGAATTCGATCGCAGCGCGACCATCGAACTTGGGCGCCTCGGCTCATACGGGCGGTGCCGTCGGCACAGGTGGACACGGTGGATCTCCGTTGAGACTGCTCGCCGACCGAGGAGCTGTCAAGGCCCCGTAGAGACATACCCAGATCCGCAAATGTCACCCTTCCCCGTCGACTCGCCTCGACGCGGACTACATGCAGGAGCGCGGTGGCAACGCTCTGCGGTCGCCACGCTTCGTCGACTGCGAGCTCATAGACACTGTTCGGCGGTCAGTAATGAGATGATGCGTCGTCAGACACAGCCGTTCGAAGATGACTGCCACTCTGGTGTCACTCGATCATTGCTGTACTTGAGAGGGTGAAGCCAGGCGGGCGATCTGACTCCGGGCAGGGGGTGACCGAGCCGCGTGGAGACTGGGTGTCGTATCCGCGGGGTTCAGATGTCGATCGTCGAGGTCCCGAATGGCGGCCATCAATTCCCGCGCCCTGCGGCCGTCCGCAGGTACCAGCCCGAGTGCAGGCTCAGATGCTCTGATCTCGGCCCTCGATGTCATGGCAGGTCCAGGATCGGAATCTGCATCGTGCCAGATTGACTAAGGTCAACTAGTTCACAGAAGGGGACGGCGATGCAGATAGTCAACATGCACGAGGCGAAGACGCATCTGTCGAGGCTCGTCGACGCGGCCGTGGACGGCGAATCGATCACGATCGCCAAGGCGGGGAAGCCCCTCGTCCGCCTGGTGCGCATCGAGGCGGAGGACGTGTCGCCGCGCTTGGGCTTCCTGCGGGGACAGGGGCAGGTTCCGTCGGACTTCGATTCGATGGGTGACGAGGAGATCGCGAATCTGTTCGAGGGCACGCGTTGATCCTGCTCCTCAATACTCATCTGCTGCTGTGGGCGGCGTACGAGCCCGACAAGCTGAGCGCTGACGCAGTCGCGACGATCGAAGACCGAGCGAACACATTGCTGTTCAGTGCCGCAAGCATCTGGGAGATCGCGATCGAGTCGGGCCTGGGTCGCGACGATTTCCGAGTCGATGCGCACGTGGTCCGTCGGGGTCTGCTCGAGGCGGGCTACGAGGAACTCGCCGTCTCCGGCGTGCACGGCGCGGCTGTGGCGGAACTGCCCGCAGTGCACCGCGACCCGTTCGACCGGATTCTCGTTGCGCAGGCGCGACAGGAGGGCGCCATTCTCCTGACCGCCGACAGCGCGGTGGCGGCGTACGGGCCGCCGACCCGATTGATCTGAGCACGACAGGGCCGAGGCGATCGCGCGTCATCGCCGTGCGAACAGCCTCGTCAGCGTCGTCCGTC
Organism: Microbacterium sp. JB110; assembly: GCF_003335195.1. Taxonomy (NCBI): domain Bacteria; kingdom Bacillati; phylum Actinomycetota; class Actinomycetes; order Micrococcales; family Microbacteriaceae; genus Microbacterium; species Microbacterium sp. JB110. The sequence goes on from NZ_QPGM01000001.1 coordinate 259,023, forward strand.
GTCGAGGTCCCGGATGACAGCCAGTAGTTGCTGCAGCTGCATCCAACGTGCGGGGTCGGCTTCCACGAGCGGCTCGCGGGCGACGAGGACCAGCCACGGGCCGTGCACCTCGACCGCCTCGATCGGGAACGGTGAGGAAGCGATGACGGCGGCAAGTGCCTGCGGGAATCGGATGTCCGTGACATCGCGGGTGCCCGAGGGCAGGTGGAGCGAATAGCCGTGAAGATGCCAACCAGGGCGATCGACCCGAGACCAAGCGCGGCTCGGGAGCGACAGGCGTCCCTTCGTGAGGGGCGGCAGGATCACGCGCAGCAGGAATCGGCTGCGACCGCTGCGCAGCTGAACCGCGGCGTATCCGTAGGCGCGGAGCGCACCTTCTGGCACATCGAGATCTCGGAAGGCGCAGTTCGCGATGAACGCGTTCACCGGCACTGACGTGCTGAACAGATCGGTCAGTTCGCCGGTCGACTGATGAGCCAGGACGGCGCTGGGCACGGGCGGAGACGCCGCGGGCGAATACCAGAGTCGATTGACATGGGCGAAACTCGCCAGGCGGTAGCGGGTGTCGTCGACGCGTCGTCGACGGATCAGTGCTGCGACGAGGAGAACCGCCGCGACCACGAGACCCAGGAGCACGAGGCCGTTCCACAGCGCCGCAGTCAAGTCGTCGAAGACGATCGAGGCGACCAGACCCAGGCCGAAGTACACGGCGAAGACCGTGGTCAGCACGAGCGCGATGATCTGCGCCGTCAGCAGAATCGCGCGGCCGGAGCGCGAGTCGGCGAGAGGCAGGGCGCCTGCCGCCCGCATCCGGAGCTCGTACTCGCGGGCCGTGTCGGACGAGACGACTTCGGTCAGCGGCCGCGTGTCCCAAGCGGGAGGGGCCGCGCCGAACCGAGTCTGCGGGTCGCCGGTCGTCATCCTGTGCACACGGTAGCGCTGGTGCGTGGCGAACGGGTGAACGGGACATGCACTTCGGGGGATGCCCGTCCGAGGCGCGCACGTTCGTGCATCCGGGGCCCGAATCCGGGCGCTCGCCAGTGCGGTGGTGGGTAGCATGGCGACGACTTCGCACCGAGGCGGAGCAGGATGAAGGGGACGTGATGGCACTTCACGAGGTCGAGTTCGCATCGCACAATGCGCGTGACACGATTCAGGGCTGGATCTACGAGCCCACCCGCCCTGCCAGGGCGATCGTGCAGATCGTGCACGGCCTCGGCGAGCATTCCCGGCGCTACCTGCCGCTCATCGATGTGCTGCTCGATGCGGGCTTCGTGGTCGCTGCGGACGACCATGCCGGGCACGGCCGCACGGCGATGCTCTCCGGCGTGTGGGCCGACGCCGGTGCGGATGCCGCAACGACCGTCGTGGAGGACGAGCGCACGCTTCAGAGGCTGGTCCGTGAGCGGCATCCCGACCTGCCGTACGTCGTGTTCGGCCACTCGTGGGGCTCGATGATCGCTCGAGCGCTCGCCTCGGGGGAGGACGCCGGGCTCGACGGTCTGGCGCTGTGCGGAATCGCCGCGCAGATGCACGGCATGGAGAACGTGCTGGATCGCGGCGCACTCGTCGCGGCCGACGGCGACGACGCCCCGGCATCGGAGGAGCTGGTCGGACAGCTGTTCGACGGCTTCCTCGATCGCTACGGCGACGGCGCCGGCCCCACCGATTGGGTCGCCAGGGACGCGGACGTCGTGCGCGACCACGGCATCGACCCGCTGAACAACTTCGGGGCCCCGATGTCGGTGCGCTTCCTGCGCGGCTTCGCCGGACTGTACGACTCGGCCAACGCGCCGGAGTGGTACGACACCATCCGCGCCGATCTGCCCGTCCTCATCCTCGCGGGTGACCAGGACCCGGTGACGAACTTCGGCGAGGGCGCGTATCACGTCGCCAACCGCCTGGTGCGCAGCGGAACCACCGATGTGCGCACGGTCGTGTACCCGGGCTTCCGCCACGAGGTGCACAACGAACCGGAGACGCGCGACGACGTGGCCGCGGAGCTCGTGCTGTTCGTCGAGGACGCAATCGGCTGACGCTGATCGCGGGCCCGTGCCGACACCGGTAATCTGGGGAGGATGACCTCTTCGCGTTCCGAGACCGCCTACCAGCGTGCGGCTGCGGCGTTCCGGAACCCGACGCTGGACCTGTTGCACGGTCGGTACGCGCCGTTCGTCGTGACGGCGCTCTCGCTGGTCTTCACCGTCGATCGTCCGGCCGTTGCCGTGGCGGACGCGCACGTCGAGGTCGGAGAGATCGCTGACGAGCTGCGCGGGGCCGGCTACGACGAGGGGGAGCGGCGGGTTCCCGCTGGCGGCGGCCGCGACATCTGCCGCTACTGGGTGCGCGTCGGATGGCTCGTGCCGCAGATCGAGGACGCGCAGGAGGTCTACCGCCTGTCGGCCCAGGCAGTCGGTGCGCTCGAGATCGCGGGACGGACGGGCGGCGGCCGCGCTCGCGTATCGAGATCGCGCGTGCGCACTCTGCTCGACTCCGTCGACCAGCTCACACAGGATGCCGAGACCGACCCGAATGTCCGGATCGCCAGGCTCACGGCGGAGCGCGCCGAGATCGACGCCGAGATCGATCGGCTGATGCGCGGCGAGGTCGAACCCGTAGACGACGAGCAGCTGCTGGAGGAGGCGGAGAACGTGCTCCACCTCTCCCGCGAACTGCCTGCCGACTTCTCCCGCGTGGCGGAATCCATCCAGGCGATGCAGCGCGACGTCGTCGCAGAGCTGCGCCGCGACATCAGGCCGACCGGCGACGTGCTGCGCGAATACCTGCACCGCGGCCAGCACATCATGCAGCAGACGCCGGAGGGTCGCGCCTTCGTCGGCGCGCTGGGGCTGATCGGCGATCCGGAGCACATCGACCAGCTCACCGTCCAGGTGCACGATCTGCTGGCGCAGCCGTTCTCCCGACTGCTCGCGGCGGACCAGCGCGGCGAGCTGCACGCGATCGCCAAGCGCGTCGAACAGGGCGTCGCCGACGTGCTCACGGCGCAGCGGCGCGCGTCGCACGTGGTCACCGCCCAGGTGCGCACGCATGACCCCGTGCGCGACCGCGAGGTCGACGAACTGCTGCGCGAGGTGATGAGCGGTATGCAGACGTGGATGTCGTCGTCGCGCGCCGCCGATCGCGTCGAGCCGCTGCGCAGCCTGCCGGCGGCCGGCATCGGCCACCTGCGCCAGACCCTGTCCGACCCGCGGCCGCCTCGTACGCCCGAGCCGCTCGCGCTCGGCGATGCCGACGCGGAGTTCCTCGACGCCGACACTCGCGACTGGGGCGGCCCGATGTACGACGAACTGGAAGCCTACGTCTCCGCCTTCGATGGCGCATTCGACCTCGGCGACGCGTTCACCGGCGCGTCGAACCGCCGCCCGGTCGACCTGGTCGGCCTGCTCGAGATCGCCCACCGCAACGGCATGACCGACGGCGGTGACGTGTCGATCGTCGAGGCTCTCCGCCCTGACGGCACGCGCCGCCGCTTCGCGTTCGGCTCCGTGACCGCCCGCACCGTGAAGGACGCAGACGATGACTGACACCGCCGCCGCAGAGAACGACGCCTTCATCGCGCCCGTGCCGATGGAGAGCGACCCCGACGAGTGCTTTGCGGGCGACCGCGGGGCGCTCGCCCCCGAGGTGCGCCGCGTGCTGGTGCGGCTGCTGCAGCGCCGCTATCTCCTCGCCGAGCGCAGCAAGGAGGACTGGTCGGTGCTGATCGAGAACCAGCAGCTGGTGGAGTCGCGCCTGCACGACCTGTTCGTGCGCCTCATCGTCGACACATCGCGCGGGATCGCGTACAAACAGCAGGTGCGATCCGACGAGCTCGACGTGCCGATTCTGCTGCGCGACGAGGCGTACTCGCGCGCTGAGACTCTCGTGCTCGTGTATCTGCGCACCGTCTACCAGCGCGAGTCGACCGCGGGGGAGAGACAGGCCCGCGTCGACGTGGAGGAGGTCGAGCAGACCGTGCTCAGCTACTTCACCGACACGGACGGTGATCTCGCCCGCAGACAGCGCGCCGTCAGGGGCGCGCTGGCGCGTCTGCGCCAGGAGGGCATCGTTGAGGAGGAGTCGGAGGGCCGCTTCCTGATCAGCCCGCTCGTGGAGATCGTGCTCAGCGCCGATCGACTGCGCGAGCTTGCTTCGTGGCTGCGCGCCGAGAACTCAGAGGAGGCCGCATCGTGACCATGCTCGACACACTGTTCGGGATGATCCCCGCCGAGTCCCGCGGCCAGCAGTGGGTCGCCGACGAGCTTCAGCTGGTGAACTGGGGCGGATACGACGGTGCGCACCGAGTGCGGTTCTCGCCGCGGGCGACGCTGCTGGTCGGCGGATCCGGATCAGGCAAGTCGACGCTGATGGACGCCTACATCGCGCTGATGATGCCGCACACGACGCCGTTCAACGGTGCGTCCAACGGCGGCGTCACCGGTCGCCCCCGCGGTGAGGACCAGCGCAACATCCTGTCCTACGGTCGCGGCAAGATCGACGAATCGCGCACCGAGAACGGCACCCAGATGCGGGTGCTCCGCGGCGACGGCGCCGATACATGGACCGCCGTCGCCATGACCTGGACCGACTACGACGGCTCGCAGTTCAGCGCCGTGCGTGCCTGGTACATCCCGGCTGCCGCCCGCACCATCGACGACACGGTGCGCGTGCGCGCCACGATCGATGGCCCGTTCGACGTCACGGCTCTAGAGGACGCGGCGGAGCGTCGTCTCGCAGATCACGCGGTGCGTCAGGCAGGGCTCGAGACCGTGGCCACCGAGCGGGAGTTCACCGCGCGACTGCATTCCGCCCTCGGCATCGGCGCGGCCGGCGCCGGCACGAAGGCGATGAGTCTGCTGGCGCGGATCCAGGCGGGGCAGCAGATCACCACCGTCGACGACCTGTACAAGCGCATGGTGCTCTCCGAACCCGAGACGCTGACCACCGCCGACGCTGTCGTGAGCCACTTCGACGAGCTCGATGCGACCAAGGAGCGCATGATCACGGCACGCAAGCAGGTGCGTGCGCTGACGCCCATCCGGGGCATGCGCGAGAGGATCGAGGAATCGGCGGAGCGGCTGCGACTGATCGACGAGATCGGGGTGTTCTCCGATCCGGAATCGATCGCCTCGCTCTGGCGAGACGACAAGCGCCTCGGGCTTCTTCGCGAGACCGAACGGGAGCTGCAGCGCGCCAAGCGCGAGGCCGATGATGTGGTGAACGAGCAGGAAGCGCTGGCCGCGGCGGCGGAATCGGAGCGCGACGGGCTCGCCGAGGTGCTCCGGGGTGCGGGCGGCGATCGCCTGCACACCGCCGAGCGGGAGCTGCGCGAGGCCGAGCGGCGCACGGCGAAGGTCGAGGCTGAGCGCGCACGCTTCGATGAGACGGTCGCACAGCTCGGCATCGACGTCGCCTCCGCTCGTGCCTTCGCCGCGCTCCAGACGGAAGCCGCTGAGGCGCTCGACGATCCGGATCTCAAGCGCGCGGCGCGCGAAGCCTATGCCGAGGCGCGCGGCGCCTCCCGCGAGATCGAACGGGAGGTCGCGGCACTCGAGGAGGACGCACGACGAGCGAGGGACCGTGCCGACAGCATCCCGCAGGCGCTGCACGACTCCCGGGAAGCGCTCGCGAACGCGGCCGGTCTGGCGCCGGAGGATCTGCCCTTCGTGGGCGAGCTGATCGAGGTGCGCACCGAATTCGAGCCGTGGAGCGAGGCCGTGGGGCTGGCTCTCGGCGGGTTCGCGACGACGCTTCTGATCGACCGGCGCAGCCTGGCCGCGTTCCGCACCGCGATCAACCGCGTGCGCACGCCCGTACGGGTGCGCTACGAGGGTGCGGAGTCCGACCTCGGCGATGCCCGCAGCCTCGATCCGGCGACGCTGCCCGGCCGACTCGACTACCGGGAATCTCCCTTCGTCGGCTGGCTGCAGGATCGTCTGGAGCGCCAGTTCGGCTTCGTGTGCGTCGACTCGCCTGAAGAGCTCGACGCCCATCCGTCGGCGCTCACCATCGCCGGGCAGATGTCGAACGGCAGCCGCGGCGCGCACGGCGGACACGGCAGGGCGAATGTGCTGGGCTTCTCGAACCGGCGACGCATGGCGGGCATCAGCCGCAGCCTCGATGCGACGCGCGCCCGCCTCGCCGATCAGAAGCAGGTCGAGCTCGCCGCGGCCGCGGCGCTCGACGAGCTCGACTCACGCCTCACCGCATACAGCCGGATTCGGGAGCTCGCGTGGAGCGAGATCGACGTCGTCGCCGTCAGCGGCGAGCGGGATCGGTGGGCCGCGGTCATCGATGAGGTCACGGTGGACAATCCGAAGGTGCAGGACCTGCAGCGCCAGATCCGTGCGGCGAAGAAGAAGCTCCAGTCGCTGCAGGAGCACACCGGCCGAGCCCGCGCCGAGCAGGAGCGCATCGCGCAGCGCTGGGCCGCGATCACCGACGAGGTCGATGAGGCGCAGCAGCGCATCGACGAGGCGACACAGGCGGAGCGCGAGCTCACCGACGCCCAGCGCGCCTATCTCGACGACCGATTCGCGCCGCCCGCTGGGCAGGAATCGACGACCCGTGCCGTGGAGCTGGAACGGTTCGATGCCGCACTCTCGACGGCGGCGAAGCAGCTGATCGGGGACCAGGCGACCGCGCAGACGACTCTCGCCGACCAGCGCGACGCATTGCGCCGCACGCTGGAGGGATTCCTCGAGGCGTGGCCGAACCCGAACCTGACGGCTGACCCCGAAGGCGCCTTCTCGGACTTCGAGCGCATCCTCGCCGAACTCGAGACGAGCGGACTGCACGAATTGGAGGACGAGTGGAGGGAGAGCCTGGTCAACCTCTCAGGCAACGACCTCACCAATCTCGACTCCGCGCTCGGGCGTGCGCTCCGCGAGATCCGGGAGCGCATCGAACCCGTCAACCGCATCATGCAGGAGCTTCCGTTCTACGACGACGCCCATCGACTGCAGATCGTCGCGCGCGAGACATCGTCCGAGGTGCGGCGCCGGTTCAGGCGCGAGCTGCGAGAGGTCCGATCGCTGATCGCAGACGCGGCGAGCGAAGACGAACGCGAGCAGATCTACGACCGGATGGCCAGGCTGATCGCGCGAATCCGGCGCACGTCGCCCGATTTCGCCGATCTCGTCGATGTGCGCGGCCACGTCAGAATGAGCGCCGAGAAGATCGACGCGGTCACGAAAGAGCACGTCGCGCTCTACGACCACATCGGCGAGAAATCGGGCGGTGAGTCGCAGGAGCTGATCGCGTTCATCGTCGGGGCAGCGCTGCGCTACCAACTGGGCGACGCCGACGCGGAGCGCCCGCGGTACGCGCCGGTGTTCCTCGACGAGGCGCTCATCAAAGCGGACGCGCACTTCACCAAACGCGCGATCGGTGCGTGGCGAGGCCTCGGGTTCCAGCTCGTGATCGGCGCACCGAACGACAAGTACAGCGCGATCGAGCCCCACGTCGATGCGGAGTACGACATCCTGAAGGACACGCGCGGGCGCTCGTGGGCCAAGCCGAAGGTGGGTCTGCCCGAGGCGTGAGGCGCGCAGCGTCGCTGGGAGAGAGCACTGCCGAGCCATACATCGATTTATATTTCGTCAATGTATAAATCGATGTAAGGTGCGAGCATGCTGCCGAATCCGTACACCCCGGGAGGACGTCCGCGCGTGTTCGTCGGGCGCGATGACGAGCGCCGAGCCCTGCGCGACCGCCTGGCGCGGGTGATCGCGTTCGGCGAGATGGCGGGGCCGCTGACCATCGTGACAGGGCCGCGGGGCCTGGGGAAGACCTCGCTGCTGCGAGACGTGGCCGATCAGGCTGCCGCCGATGGCTTCGTCGTGGTCTGGGCCGTGGGAGTGAAGCGTCAGCCCGTGCTGCGCGACCTGGCGATGAAGGTGCGCAGCGCCCTCGAACGCGCCGACGTGCTGGACTCGCCGCACACGCGCCAGCGGTTCAAAGAACTGGGCGTCCGCTTCCACCTGGGCGTCGCATCGGTGGAAGCGAAGTTCGGCCCTGCGGCCGACACCGACGCGTCCGCAGCCGTGGCGCTCACTGACATCGAAGACCTCCTGTTCGAAGCGTCGAACGCGGTGCGTCAGCGCGGGGGAGCCGGCCTTCTGATCGTGCTGGACGAACTGCACGCTCCACTCGATCCGCGAAGCGGGAGCGATCATTCCCCTGATCCGGCCGCGCTCCGCGACGTCGCACTGCTGATGAACGCGTTTCAGAACATGGACGCAGAACGCGAGCGGTTCCCATTGGTGGTCGTCGGCGCGGGCCTGCCGCAGACGAAGAGCCTGCTGACCCGGGCCGCCACCTTCGGAGAGCGCACGCACGAGACGATCCTCTCTGAACTCGACGAGAACACGTCCCAGGCAGTGCTGGTCGAGCCGGCGCGCCAACTCGGCGTCACCTGGCGCGATGAGGCGATCTCCGCGGCCGTGGCGCGCGCGGACGGCTATCCGCAGGCGCTTCAGGTCATCGGCGCCGCCGCGTGGGAGACAGCCCGCCCTGCGGCGGGCGGGGAGATCACGCTGTCAGACGTGGAGCGCAGCTCGTCGGAGGTCGATGCGCAGATGGGGTCGATGTTCGGGGCCCGCTGGGACGTCGCCACGGGATACGAGCGTCGTCTCATGCGTGCGATGGCCGAGCTCGAAGGCGACGTCGTCGCGCGGCGCGACATCGCCGAGCGCATGGGCGTGCGTTCCAGTGACTTGGGCGTGGCCCGAGCATCGCTGATCAGCAAGGGGATCATCGAGCCCGCAGCGCACGGGAGCCTGCGCTTCACCATTCCCGGGTTCGACGCCTTCGTGCGCGATCGCGGCGACGAGTGACGGCTTTTCCGATCAAAGGGAAACGCACGTCGATCTGCGCGCGCACCGCCTACCGTCGGAGCAGCAGAACTTACTCAATGAGGAGGACGCCGTGCCCGAGAACACCCTTCAGTCGATCGTCGACGGCCCGCGGGGCATCGTCGACCATCTCTACTCGCTTGCGCCCAAGAACGCGCTCAACATCTTCGGCGTGATGATGCCGAACGACCGCGTCCGCCAGGAGTACACCACGTGGCGCGACGAGCAGCTCTCGTGGCGGGAAGGCGTCGCCCTGCACGACCAGAGCTATCACATGCACAGCCTCCGGGTGACGGGGCCGGATGCCGTGAAGCTGCTCGAGTCGCTCGCGATCAACTCGTTCGCGACCTTCTCGGTCGGCAAGGCGAAGCAGTTCGTCGCCTGCTCGCCGGAGGGGCACGTGATCGGGGATGCGATTCTGTACTACCTCGACGAGGGCGATCTCGCGGTGGTCGGGAATCCTGCGACGACCGACTGGGTCGAGTACAACGTCGAGATCAGTGAGCTCGACGTCAGCTCCAGGCTCGACCCGCTCTGGTCGCTGAACGAAGAGAAGAAGCGCGACTTCTACCGGTACCAGATCGAGGGGCCGAACGCGTACGCTCTGCTCAGCGAGCTGCACGGAGGCGAGCTCCCCGAGATCAAGTTCTTCAATGCGGGAGAGATATCGATCGCCGACCGCCCCGTCCGCGCCATGCGGCACAGTATGGGAGGCGTGTACGGGCTGGAGCTGTCGGGGCCGTGGGAGGATCGCGACGTCGTCAAGCGAGCACTCGTCGAAGCGGGGAAGAAGCACGGGCTGCGCCGGATCGGATCACTGGCGTACTTCAGCACGGTGATGGAGTCCGGATGGTGGGCGGTGCCCTTCTCAGCCGTGTACTCGAGCCCTGAGCTGAAGGGATACCGCGAGTGGCTCTCCGATCGGAGCGCGTCGGCGCGCATGGCGCTCGGCGGCAGCTACTACTCGTCGAACGTCGAGGACTACTATGCGACGCCGTGGGATCTGAACTACGGCCACATCATCAAGTTCGACCACGACTTCGTCGGCCGTGAGGCGCTGGAGAAGCTCGCTGAACAGCCGCATCGCCGCAAGGTGACCCTGGTGTGGAACCCCGAGGATTTCGCGAACGTGTACGCCCGTCTGGTGCACGACGGCCCCACGGCGAAGCACATCGATCTGCCCGTCGCGGCGACGGGTCGCCTGCACTACGACAAGGTGCTCGGTTCAGACGGTGAGCTGGTCGGGCACGCCACCTACCCGGCGTACAGCTACGGCGAGCGCCTGATGATGTCGCTCGGCAGCATCGACGAGTCCATCGAGGACGGCACCGAGCTCACGCTGATCTGGGGTGAGGACGGCGGAGGCAGCCGCAGTCCAGGCAAAGTCGAACCCCACGAGCAGGTGGCCATCAGGGTGACGGTCGCGCCCACGCCGATCAGTGCGGCGGCGCAGGACTACCGGAAGACGCTGACTGCCTAGGCAGCGACTCGTCAGACTCCGGATGAGGCGGGGTGCGTTCCGTCGGAGCGCACCCCGCCTTCGGCTGTCAGAGCCTCAGCCGTCGACTCTGATCACGACGGCACCCGCGTCGTCGCCCGCGGCGCAGCCGGTGAACAGCCCGTACCCGCCTCCCCGCTCGCGCAGCGCGTGCGCGAGCTCGGCGATCGAGCGCGCTCCGGTCGGACCCTGCGGGTGACCGTAGATCAGCGATGAGCCGTACACGTTCATCCGTTCCTGGTCGTACCCGGTCGCGCGGATGAACCACAGATCGTTGACGACGAAGGGATTGTGCGTGGTGACGAGATCGACCTGGTCGAGTTCGAGGCCGGCATCGTCGAGCGCGGCGCGAGCGGCGCCGACGGGGGCCTTCGGCATTCTGGCCGGCTCGTCGCGGGCGAAACCCGTTCCGCAGATCTGCACCTGCGCCTCGTCGTCGAGTTCGCGCGCGACGTCGTGGTTCGCGACCACGACGCCAGCCGCCGCATCGGCGGGGTGCGTCTGCGAGCCGAATGTGACGATGCCGTCGCGGTTCACCGGCCGCAGTCTCGCCAGTCCGTCGCGGGTGGTGGGGAACACGCCTTCGTCTTCCGTCAGGACGATCTCGCCTCGGCGATCCGGGATGCGGACATCGATCATGAAGCGCCGCTGGAATGCGCGATCGTTCGCCAGCGAGCGCTGGTACTGCTCGTAGCGCAGCAGCGTGAGGTCGTCGGCCTGTTCACGTGTGAATCCGCCGTCGGACGCCGTGAACTCGGCCGTGGCCAGCATGCCATGGCCGGTCGTCGGGTCGTTCGCGAAGCTGTCGAGCATCCAATGCTGCTGCTGCGGGGCGCCGCCTGGCCCCTTCGTGGTCGGCCAGAGCACAAGCGGGGCGTTGCTGGTGCGATCGGAGAGCACGCCGAGAGTCGCGCTGTGGCGTCCCAGTTCGACCTGCGCGGCGAGATGGTCGATGACTGCGGCGGACGTCGCGCAGGCGCGGTTGATCCACGGGCCGGCGTACTTCCCGGCGTCCAGACGCCGGGAAACCGTCGTGACGCCGAAGAATGTGCCCTTCTGGATCACGGTCTGGCCGAGTGCCCAGTGAGTGAAGCGATCCGTGGCCGTGCCGCGTGCGGCGAGGGCGGAGCGCGTGGTCTCCACGGCGAGGTCGAGCGAGTTGACCTCGGCGAGCGTGCCCTGCCATTTCGCGAACGGCGTCGACCAGATGTGGTTGAGCGGAATGTAGGCGTTCGAGAAACTCATGCGTGCATCTCCATCGATAGCGTGTTCCTTCCATCCTGCCTCCGTGAGAGCGGAATGGGGCGGGATTCCTTTCAACGGGATGAAGCGGCGCGCGTGCGGGCTGCGGTGGGAGAATCAGAGGCGAGCCGGGGTGTCCGGCCGAGCGGACGTGTCATCGGCGACAGGGACGCAGGGCTCGCTGCCCGTCGATGCAGGTGGAAAGGCGATGCAGATGTTGAAGAGCACTCTCTTCAGGCGGGTCGAATGGGGCGACTGCGATCCGGCGGGAATCGTGTTCAACCCGCAGTTCTTCCGCTGGTTCGACCACGGCACCACCATGCTCTACGAAGCCACAGGGATGCCGAAACAGGAGATGCTCGCCGCCCATGGCGGAGCCGGATGTCCGCTGGTCGAGACGAAAGCCACCTTCAGAGCGCCGTGCAGCTACGGCGATGACGTCGAGATCACCAGTGAGATCGTCGAACTCGGCACCAAGAGCTTCCAGATCAGGCACACACTCACCAAGGACGGGGAGGTGCGGGTCGAGGGGTTCGAGACGCGCGTGTGGACGGTGCACGACACGGAGCGGGGGCTGCGCGGCGCACCGATCCCCGAAGAGGTCGCGGCGATGTTCCGCGGCGAGAGCTGACCGACGTCGTGCGACGGGCGCCCAGGTCACGGTCTCGCGTCGGCTGAGGCTACTCTCGCGGACGCAGACGGGCGTTCGGCAGGGCCGGTGCGGGAAGCGGCGCCGGCTGCTCCGGCGGGAAGTCGCCGAACAGCGGGGGAGTGCCGGCATCGTCTGTGTGCACGGGCTCGAAGCCGAGCTCACCCTGGTACCGACGCCGGAACTCCTCGATCTCCTCGTGCGTGCGGCCGACGAAGTTCCACCACATCACGATCCGTTCGCCGAGCGGCACACCGCCCAGCAGCACGGCGCGCGCTCCCGAGCTTCCTGCCGAGAGTCGGAGGGAGTCGGACCCCGCAGGAACGTAGGCCAGCCCGTGCTGCGCCGTGCGGGTGCCGTTGACGCGGATGTCGCCGGTCTCGGCGAGCACGGCGAGCTCGAAATCGGTGCGCACCTCGAGCGTGACGTCGGCATCGGGGGAGAGGATCAGCTCGGCACCGAGCAGATCGGGCGTGCGGGTCTCGACGGGGGAGACCGAGCCGGCCAGCGACCCGATGAAGACGCGAGCGGTCACCCCGGGCATCGTCGTCACCGGGGGCGGCGGGTAGTGCTCGAAGTGGTTCTCGCCGAAGCGCGTCGCCTCCGGCAGCGCGTACCAGAGCTGCACGCCGTGCAGGACGGTCGTGTCAGGCGTGGAGATCTCCTGATGCGTGATGCCGCGGCCCGCGATCATCAGATTCAGCTCGCCCGGCCGGACCGTGGCGGCGTTCCCGCCGGAATCGAGGTGATCGACGCGGCCGGAGAACAGCCACGAGACGGTCGCGAGCCCGGTGTGCGGGTGTCGCGGCACGTGCATGCCGCCGGTGCGCGAGACATCGTCCGGGCCGTAGTGGTCGACGAAGCACCACGAACCGACGAGCGAGCGGCGGCGCTGCGGAAGTGTGCGCGACACCGGCATCGCGCGCGGCCCGCCCAGGGGAACGGACCTCGGCTCAAGCACTTCGACGTCGGTGCACGGCTCACCGGCGTCGAGGACCTGAACCAGCGGGTCGTGCTCTTCGTTGCTCATTCCGGTCTCTTCTCGTCGGTGGCTCTGTCGTCACTCCATCTTGCGCCAGCCTGGCCGGGAACGCACGATCGCCCGCGAAGAGATCGGGTCGGAACCGCTCGGAATCGAGGCAGAGCGGTGAACGTCCGCGGAACGGCGCGTGACGCGCCCGGTGGCCCGCTCGGTTTGGCGAAGACGACGCGAGTGCGTATAGTTTTATGAGTCGCCGGCGAGGAAACGAACCGGACGGCGATGCGGATGTAGCGCAGTTGGTAGCGCATCACCTTGCCAAGGTGAGGGTCGCGAGTTCGAGTCTCGTCATCCGCTCGAGTGTCAGGCTTCCTCTTCGGAGGGAATCGGCACGCGGGTCATCGATCCCCCCGCGGTGGCGTGGCCGAGAGGCTAGGCACCGGCCTGCAAAGCCGTTTACACGGGTTCGAATCCCGTCGCCACCTCCACTCTTTCAACTGAACAGCCTTCACAGGCGCGATTAGCGCAGCGGTAGCGCGCTTCCCTGACACGGAAGAGGTCACTGGTTCGATCCCAGTATCGCGCACGACGACTTGATCCCCGGTTCTGCCGGGGATTTGTCGTCCGGAGCACGAGTTCCCATGCGGATGTAGCGCAGTTGGTAGCGCATCACCTTGCCAAGGTGAGGGTCGCGAGTTCGAGTCTCGTCATCCGCTCTCGTTCGAAGCCCCCGACGCGTCGGGGGCTTCGTCGTGTCAGGCGCAGTGTTGCGTCGTGTTTCGGGTGAGATGACGCACGGGAGGCAGCGCACGTAACCTCGGATCATCCAACCGTGAGGAGCCCCCGTGAACACGCCGCTTTCGCATCTTTCGCCCGTCGAGGTGACGGAGCGTGCGGTGTGCATGTGCGCGCACGGTGGCACGTGCTCCTCGCTCGCTCCCGGTCATTCGCTGCACCTGATTCAGGCGCGTCTGGCATCGGCGACGCCGACCCGCTGGGCCGACGCCATCGTGGCGGAGATCGACAGCGTCGAGGGCACGATCGGACTGCGCGAGCTCACCGGTGCCACGCGCACCGTCTGGCACGCAGGGTCTGTGGACATCGCGGAGGGCACGCCCGTCGCCCTGCACCTGGACTACGACGTGCTGGCGGTCGGACGCGCGCAGTACAACGTGGCGCCGCTGAGCTGAACGGCAGAGCTCAGGCGGACGCCATCATCGACTCGCGCATCTGCATGCACGCGTCCATGCACGCCTTGCACGCCTGAGCGCACATCCGGCACACGTCGCTGGTCTCCGCGTGCTCCATACAGGAGTCCATGCCCACCTGGCACATCGCCATGCACGCGTCGAGCATCGACATCATCGCCGCGGGCGTCATGCCCTGCATGCGCATCATGCTCCGCATCATCGTGTTGCACATGTCGGCGGTGTTCATGCAGGCGGGTGCGCAGTCCATGCCCTGGGTCGAGCACACCGTGCACGCCTGTTCGCAGGCGGAGCACGCGTCCATGCACGCCTGCATCATCGCCATGTCCATGGTCTCCATGCCCGGCATCTTCATGCTCGGGGAGGCCGTGTCCATCATCATCGCGTCCATCTCACAACCGTCCGTTCTGCTCATCCGAAAACGGGCGGGTCGCCCGCCTGCGGCCAGAGTACGCCCGCCGGTGACGACAATCCACCGGCGGGCTCGATAGCATGGGTGCCATGACGGAGGAACTGCCTGACGAGGTGGTCGAGTTCGGTAACCGGATGTTCGACCTCGCCCGCGAGGGCGACGCGCAGCTGCTCGCGTACATCGACCAGGGCGTCGATGCGGACCTGACGAATTCGCTGGGCGACACGCTGCTGATGCTCGCCGCCTACAACGGTCATGCAGAGCTGGTCGCGGGACTCATCGAGCGCGATGCCGATGTGAACGCACTCAACGACCGTGGCCAGGCGCCTGTCGCGGGCGCCGTGTTCAAGGGGTACGACGATGTCGTCGGTCGGCTGATCGAAGCCGGGGCCGACCTCGACGCAGGAACGCCGAGCGCACGTGATACGGCGACGATGTTCGGCAGGACCCTGCCAGGCACCTGAGCGGCCTGCGGGCAGCGCGCTGGCTGTGTTGTCATCGGTCAGCGGGCGCGCGGCCCGTCTCCCTCTTCCGCCTTGCCATCACACCACCCGCAAGCCGCTCAGCGATTGCAGGCGCACGGCATCGAGTTCGTGACTGCAGGCGATGGCTCGTAGAATCGTCTGGTGACCACAGGATTCGATCTGTTCCCCGAAAAGAACGTCGTCGCCATGCGCGTCGACGGCACGCTCACCGACCTCGCCGCGGAGGTCACGGACACGCAGACGACCGAGTCGGTCACGATCGACAGCGAGGACGGCCTGAACATCCTGCGCCACTCGACGGCGCACGTGCTCGCGCAGGCCGTGCAGCGCATCGACCCGGCAGCCAAGCTCGGCATCGGGCCGTTCATCACCGACGGCTTCTACTACGACTTCCAGGTCGATGAGCCGTTCACTCCGGATGATCTCAAGGCGATCAAGAAGGAGATGCAGCGGATCGTCAAGGCCGGGCAGCGGTTCGTCCGCCGCTCGATCACCGACGATGAGGGCCGCGCAGAACTGAAGGACGAGCCGTTCAAGCTCGAGCTGATCGACCTCAAGGGCGGCAAGAAGGAAGCCGCAGAGGGCGCGAGCGTCGAGGTCGGTGCGGGCGAACTGACCATCTATGACAACGTCGACCCGAAGACGGGCGAGACGGTGTGGGGCGACCTCTGCCGCGGCCCGCACGTGCCGTCGACGCGTATGGTCGCGAACGGCTGGGACCTGCTGCGCATCGCCGGTGCGTACTGGCGAGGCAACGAGAGCAACCCGCAGCTGCAGCGCATCTACGGCACCGCGTGGGCGAGCAAGGACGATCTGGTCGCGTACAAGGACCGCCTCGCCGAGGCCGCCAAGCGCGACCACCGCAAGCTCGGCCGTGAGCTCGACCTGTTCTCCTTCCCCGACGAGATCGGCTCGGGCCTGTCGGTCTGGCATCCGCGCGGCGGCGTCATCCGCGGGGAGATGGAGCAGCACGCCCGCAAGCGCCACATCGAGGGCGGCTACACGTACGTCTACACGCCGCACATCGCCAAGAGCGACCTCTTCAACGTCTCAGGGCACCTCACCACCTATGCCGATGGCATCTGGCCGCCGATCCGGATGGACGAGGAGCGCGACGAGGACGGCCACATCACCAAGCAGGGCTCGGACTACTACCTGAAGCCGATGAACTGCCCGATGCATATCCTCATCTACAAGGAACGCGCGCGCAGCTACCGGGATCTGCCGCTGCGGTTCGCCGAGAACGGCACCGTGTACCGCAACGAGCTCTCCGGAGCGCTGCATGGGCTCACGCGCGTGCGCGGGTTCACGCAGGACGATTCGCACCTGTTCGTGACGCACGACCAGCTCGAGGGCGAGGTCACCAAGGTTCTCGAGTTCATCATCTCGATGCTGCGCGACTTCGGCCTGAGCGATTTCGAGCTCGAGCTGTCGATGCGCGACGGCGAGAAGTCGAAATGGATCGGTTCCGAGGAGTTCTGGGAGGACTCGACGAACGCCCTCCGCAATGTCGCCGTCTCCAGCGGGCTCAAGCTGACCGAGGTGCCAGGAGAAGCCGCGTTCTATGGTCCGAAGATCGACCTCAAGACCCGCGACGCACTCGGCCGCGTCTGGCAGCTGTCGACCGTGCAGGTAGACCCGAACCTGCCGGAGCGCTTCGACCTGGAGTACGCGGCGGCCGACGGTTCGAAGCAGCGCCCGATCATGATCCACCGCGCGCTGTTCGGCTCGATCGAGCGCTTCTTCGCCATCCTGCTCGAGCACTACGCGGGAGACTTCCCGCTCTGGCTCGCGCCGCTGCAGATCATGGGCGTCCCGGTCGCCGACGAGTACGGCGACTACCTGAACGATGCAGCCGAGAAGTTCCGTGCGGCCGGTGTGCGAGTCGAGGTCGACCACTCCGATGATCGGATGCCGAAGAAGATCCGCACGCACACGACGCAGAAGGTGCCGGTGATCATGATCGCCGGTGAGCAGGACCGCTCGGCCGGCACCGTGTCGTTCCGGTTCCGCGACGGATCGCAGCGCAACGGCATCCCCCTCGACGAAGCCGTCACGCTGATCGGCGGGCTGATCGAACGGAAGCAGCTCGTGCTGAGCGAGGCCGACGCCGTGCAGGAGACCGTGTGACCGACCCCCGCGACGACTACGCCCAGCTCGAGCCGGAGAGCGAGTTCGGCGGCACGCCTGACGCATTCCAGCGGCTGTGGACGCCGCACCGGATGGCGTACATCCAGGCGGGCGCGGACGTCAACCGGGGGACCGGGTGCCCGTTCTGCGCGGCACCGGGCAAGTCGGACGAGGACGGCCTGATCGTGCACAGCGGCGACAACGCCTACGTGCTGCTGAACCTGTTCCCGTACAACTCGGGCCACCTGCTGGTATGCCCTTACCGGCATGTGGGCATGTACGACGAGGCGAACGATCACGAGGTCGCCGAGATCGCGCACCTGACACGGGTGGCGATGGGCGTGCTGCGCGCGACCTCGCGCTGCGACGGCTTCAACATCGGCATGAACCAGGGCGAGGTCGCCGGCGCCGGCGTCGAGGAGCACCTGCACCAGCACATCGTGCCGCGGTGGCAGTCCGACTCCAACTTCTTCCCGATCATCGGTCGCACGAAGGCCCTGCCGCAGATGCTCGGAGACGTGCGTCAGGCGATCGCCGACGCCTGGCCCGCGTAAGACGTCTGTGGGCGATTTCTGTCACTCTGACGGGGCACATACCCGCTGAAATCACCCACAATCGGATCAGGACGCGGTCACGACGCGCTTGCCGGCCGAAGGGCCTGACTCGCTGTCCCGGTGGGCGTCCTCGACCTGGTTGCGGGGGTACGACCCTGCGACGATCGGCCGGATCGAACCGTCGTCGACGGCACGCGCCAGCCACCGCAGATCCTCGCCGTTCGGACCGGCCGACACCACCCGGATCCGAGGGCCGGGGGTGACGGCGGATGCCATGACGGCATAGAAGGAGGCCGGCGACACGCTGGCGATGCGCCCGGCGCGGGTGAGCAGACCGCGGTACGCCCCGACACGGGAACCTGACGTATCGAGGATGACGTGATAGCGCGCCGAGATCTGCTCAGGTGCGGTCGATCGATAGTCGTAGACGTGCTCGGCGCCGGCGCTTTCGGCAACGTCGCCGCGTGATCCCGCAACGGCATCGACGCGGGCGCCGAGTGCCACGGCGATCTGGATCGCGGTGGAACCGACCCCGCCACTGCCCCCGACGACCAGCACTCGATCGCCCGCCGCGACACGCAGAGCATCGCGAAGCGCCTTGAGCGCTGTCAAACCGACGAGGGGGAGGGCTGCGGCTTCGGAGAGCGAGGTGCTGTCAGGTGCGACGGCGAGCACGTCCGTGGAGGCCACGACGTACTGCGCTGCGGCGGCATGGGCGCCGGGAGGCTTCACACCGAGGTAGCCCCACACCCGGTCGCCGACGCGCAGGCTCGTTACATCCGCACCTCGTTCCCGGATAGTTCCGGCGAAGTCGACGCCTGTGCCCTTCGGAAACCCGAACCCACTGAGCACGCGGAGCCGCCCGCGGCGGGCTAGGAGATCTGCGCCGTTGATGCTGAACGCCGCGACCTCGACCAGCACCTGCTCGCGCGAAGGGCGCGGTCGTGGCACCGTGCCGACACGCAGGACATCCGGACCGCCGTACTCGGCGTACTGCACCGCCCACATCGTTTCCTCGCCCATGAAAAAGCTCCCATAGTTGACAACGCTACGTAGCGTAGCAGTAAGGAAGGTGAGCGTCGAGGCTCTTCGTCATGTGCTGCGCGACGGGTCAGCCGGACGAGGAAGTGACCAGTGCGAGGAGCTGGGAAGCGAGCTGGTCTGCGAGGCGCATCGGATCGTTGCCATCGAGCAGATGGATGCGTGCGTACGGGATGCCGAGAAGCGCGGCATGGAACGCCGAGACATCGACGTTCGCTTCCACTTCGCCGCGCGCGGAGGCGCGCGCCATGACCTCGGCAATATCCTTGCGTGCGCCGTCGACGAATACGGCGCGCATTCTGTCCGCAAGGACGTCGTCGACCGCCATCTCCGCGAGAAGGCCTGGCAGAATGCTGAGCCCCGGTTCGCCACCGATGAAGGAGACCGCCCGATGTGCAAGTGCTCGCACATCGCCCGCGAGCGTGCCCGTATCGATCAGTGCGCCCTCGTCGGGTCGATGGATCGTGAGGTCGAACACCATCTCGGCCTTCGACCTCCAGCGGCGATAGATCGTCGTCTTCGCGACACCGGATTCGGCCGCGACACCCTCGATCGTGACGCCCGCGTAGCCGTGTCGGTCGAGCTGGGTCGAGACGGCATCCGCGAGGCGTTCGTCGGTACGGGCACGTCGCGTCGTCGCGCGGTCGTTCGTCGGTGAATCCGCCATTGCTGTCCTCTCGACGGGCGAGTCGTAGCGTATCGTCCGGCTCGGTGATTCTGGGGTTCAGCCGCCGGCCGCCGCGATGTCGGCGGCGAGAGCGTGCTGGTCAGCGTCAGTGAGAGCGTGTGCGGTGACCCGGATGCGACGCGAGGCAGTGTCATCGCCCTCTGAGATCACGCGGAACTCGTCTCCCGCGCGCACGAGCCAACCGCGCCGCTTCAGGCGATCGGAGACCGAGCGGGCAGGCGCGGTCACAGGCACCCAGACGTTGAGCCCGTCTCCCGGAGCGCAGTCGACCCCGTTCTTGGCGAGAGAGCGGCAGAAGGCGGCATTCCGGGAGGCGTAGCGCTCGCCCGCCGCGGCGATCTGCGTGCGTGCGGCGTCGTCGGTGAGCAGCGACAGCGAGAGGCGCTGCAGCAGGTGACTGACCCACGCCGTCCCCGGGCGCAGGCGCATTCCGAGCCGCTCGGCAGTGTGCGGGTCGCTGGCGACGAGCGCGAGGCTCATATCCGGTCCGAGGAACTTCGACACGCTGCGCACCAGCGCGAAGCGGCGGTGCGTCATCGGCACGATCGAGCGGAACGGTCGCGCCGACAGCAGTGAGAAGTGGTCGTCCTCGACGACGAGGGCGTACGGATGCCTGGCGAGCACCTCCCGCAGCTGCGCGGCCCGCTCCTCTGAGACTGAGGCGCCCGTCGGGTTCTGCGCCCGCGGTGTGCAGATCACCGCTCGCGCGCCCTGTTCGAGCGCGCGGCGAAGACCATCCGGTGTCATGCCCTGATCGTCGACGGGAACGCCGATGGCAGTGAAGCCGCCGACGCGGATCGTGTGGATGCCGGTGAGGAAGCCGGGGTCCTCGATCGCCACGGCATCGCCGCGGGAGAGCGAGCCGGCCAGCAGGCGCTCCAGTGCGTCGGCCGCGCCGCTGGTGACGCTGACCCGGATCTGGGACGGAGCGAGGTCGTTCGCCATCGCCTCCAGCGCCCACGTTTCGAGGTCGGGGTCGACGACGGGTGCGCCGTACAGCACGGGGCGGCCGACGACCGCTCGGAGCGCACCGGCGAGATCCGGGATGAGAGCCGGATCGGGATTGCCGTTGCCCACGTCCCGCAGCGCCGTGTCGGAGTATCCCTCGCGTGCGACCTCCTCCGGGGCGGCCACCCGAGTGCCGCCCCGGCCTGCGGCGATCACCAGGCCGGCCTCTGCCAGTCGACGGTACGCCGCGGTGGCGGTGTTGCGATTGACACCGAGTCGGTCGGCGAGGGTGCGCACAGGAGGCAGCGCCTCGCCGGGGGAGAGCTGCCCGCGTTCGATCAGCGAGCGCACGCTGCCGGCGATCTCGACCGCGGTTGCGCCCTCGATCGAATCGGTCATCCGGTCTCCTGTGTCGCTGTGTGACGAATGGTGCGAGCCTACCGTTCACAGCGGGTACGCTTTGTCCTAGGACAAACGTTTCGCTCGAGAAGGAGCACCATGACCCACACGGAAACCGGCACCTCGCGCGTGAAGCGCGGCCTTGCCGACATGCTCGTCGGCGGCGTCATCATGGACGTCGTCACATCGGATCAGGCGAAGATCGCAGAGGACGCCGGCGCTGTTGCGGTGATGGCGCTCGAGCGCGTGCCCGCCGACATCCGGTCCCAGGGCGGCGTGGCCCGGATGAGCGACCCCGATCTGATCGACGGCATCATCGACGCCGTGTCGATTCCCGTGATGGCGAAGGCGCGCATCGGCCACTTCGTCGAGGCACAGGTGCTGCAGGAACTGGGCGTCGACTACGTCGACGAGTCCGAGGTGCTCTCACCCGCCGACTACGTCAACCACATCGACAAGTGGCCGTTCACTGTGCCGTTCGTGTGCGGAGCGACCAACCTCGGCGAGGCCCTGCGTCGCATCACGGAGGGTGCGGCGATGATCCGCTCCAAGGGTGAGGCGGGCACAGGGGACGTCTCGGAGGCGACGAGGCACATCCGGCAGATCACCGGTGAGATCCGGGCGCTGGCGTCGAAGAACGACGACGAGCTGTACGTTGCGGCCAAGGAGCTGCAGGCGCCGTACGAGCTGGTTTCGGAGATCGCCCGCACAGGCAAACTGCCTGTCGTGCTGTTCACCGCCGGGGGAGTGGCCACTCCCGCCGATGCGGCGATGATGATGCAACTCGGCGCGGACGGCGTCTTCGTGGGTTCGGGCATCTTCCGCTCCGGGGACCCAACGGCGCGAGCGAAGGCGATCGTGAAGGCCACGACGCTGTACGACGACCCCGCTGCCGTCGCCGACGTCTCACGCGGGCTGGGCGAGGCGATGGTCGGCATCAACGTCTCCGACATCCCCGCACCGCATCGGCTGGCCGACCGGGGCTGGTAGACGTCTGGCGGGCGTGACGGTTCGGGCCCACTCTGCCGAGGTTCGGCGGAGTGGGCCCGCTCGATTCCACGCTTCAGCCAGGACCGATGCCGTGGTCCGAGATACGCGCTCTCCCATGAGCAGCACGGATTGACGCAGCGTCCCGTGACCGCGTCCTCACGTGCCGATGCTGTTCAACTCGGCGACGTCCTCGTCGGACAGGCGGAGCGCCGCCACACCCGTGATGTTCTCGCGCAGGTGCGCCACCCTGGACGTGCCCGGAATCAGCAGGATGTTCTCGGAGCGCTGCAGCAGCCAGGCGAGAGCCACTGACATCGAGGTCGCCTCGAGACGTGCCGCCACCGATGACAGCGCCCCTGCCTGCAGCGGCGAGAAACCTCCGAGCGGGAAGAACGGGACATAGGCGATGCCGTCCGCAGCGAGCCGGTCGACGAGTTCGTCGTCGTCGCGATGGGCAAGGTTGTACATGTTCTGCACGCAGACCACCGGGGCGATCTTCTGTGCCTCGAAGGCCTGCTCGGCGCTCACATTGCTGACGCCCAGGTTCCTGATCAGGCCCTGCTGCTGGAGGTCGGCGAGGGTCTCAAAGGCCTCGGCGATCGAGCCGCGCTGCGGTCCCGTCGCGTCACCCATGCGCAGGTTCACCAAGTCCAGAGCGTCCGTTCCGAGGGATTCGAGGTTCTCATGCACCTGTCGACGCAGCGACTCGGGGTCGCGGGCCGTGGGCCAGCCGCCCTCGGCGTCGCGGCCGGCGCCGACCTTCGTCGCGATGAGCAGGCGCTCCGGATAGGGGTGCAGCGCTTCCCGGATCAACTGGTTCGTGATCCGAGGGCCGTAGGCGTCGCTGGTGTCGATGTGCGTGATGCCCTGCTCGACCGCTTCGCGAAGGACGGCGAGCGCTCCGTCACGGTCGTCTGGTGGGCCCATCGCCCACGGGCCGGCGAGCTGCATCGCTCCGTAACCGAAGCGGGTTGCCGTGCGGTCGCCTAGTTTCCAGGTTCCGCCGGGGAGCGGGGAGGCGATGTTCATAGATTGCCTTTCCTCGTCGAGGGTCAGCGATGGCACCTCAGCCACCGCGTGGTCCAGTCTTGAGAAGTTGCTCTACATTGGGAAGTACGCACCTGATAGTGCGTTACGTACTGGACGCGAAGGGGATTCTGATGGCGACAGTCAGCGCGGCCGAGAAGCGCGACCGGGCAAGGAACGCGTACAACGCGTTCTTGGCGGTGTGTCCGAGTCGTCAGCTCCTCGACAGGCTCTCCGACAAGTGGGTCGTCCTCGTCCTGTGCGGACTCGGGGGAGACGCCGGGGGCGGCGCTGCGCCTGCTGCTCTGCGATATTCGGAGCTCGCGCGCCTCATCGCCGGTGTGAGCCAGAAGATGCTCACTCAGACGTTGCGCTCCCTGGAGCGCGACGGCCTCGTCACTCGTGAGATCACGCCCACAGTGCCCGTCACCGTCCACTACGCGCTCACCGATCTCGGGCTCTCGCTCCACCAGACCATGCGGCAGCTTCGACTCTGGGCGCAGGAGAACATGGATGACGTTCAGAAGCGTCGCGCGGCGTACGACGCTGAAGCGTAGGCGGCTGGGGAGCGAAGCCGCGGATCGTCATCGATCGACACGTCTCTCGACGCAAGCGTGAGCGGACATACGCTTAGGCGTATGCACCGACACTCAACGCGAGGCCGCGCGAGTCCGCCTGCATCGTGCGACGGGTCCGACGCCGCCGACAGACCGAGCCCGCACTGTTCGGCCGATCTCAGATGGTGACGCCGCGCATCGGGGTGCTCGCGCTACAGGGGAATGTGCGCGAGCACATCGCGGTCCTCGAGGAGCTGGGGGCGCGCACAGCGCTGGTGCGCAGACCGGATGACCTGAGCGGGATCGACGGACTCGTACTGCCTGGCGGGGAGTCGTCGACGATCGACAAGCTGGCGCGGGCGTTCGACGTGCGCGCACCGATCGTCGAACGCATCCGCTGCGGTATGCCGGTGTTCGGAACGTGCGCAGGCATGATCCTGCTCGCCGACCGGCTGATCGACGGCATCTCCGGCCAGAAGACGTTCGGCGGCCTCGACGTCGCCGTCAGGCGCAATGCCTTCGGACGCCAGAATGAGTCGTTCGAAACCGATCTCGACGTGCCGGCGCTCGGCTCGGAGCTCGTGCATGCGACCTTCATCCGGGCCCCTGTGGTCGAGGAGACGGGGCCGGATGTCGCGGTGCTGGCGGAGGTCGACGGCCGGATCGTCGCGGTCGAGAGCGGACAGGTGATGGCGACGTCGTTCCATCCGGAAGAGGTGGGGGAGATGCGGTTCCACCGCCGGTTCCTCGACCGGGTCGGCGACTGACAGGTCAGCGTTCGGGCGGCGTCGGCGGTGCATGCCCACCTGACCGTGTGCGCACCGCGATCAGAGCGCATGCGACGACGGCCGCGCCGCCGAGGAGCGTGGCCAGCGTGATGCGCTCGTGCAGGAGCAGTGCGGCCCAGCAGATGCTCATCACCGGCTGCGCGAGCTGCACCTGGCTGACCTGCGAGATGGGCCCGATCGCGAGCCCGCGATACCACGCGAAGAACCCGAGGAACATGCTCACCGCGCACAGGTACGCGAAGGCCGCCCACTGCACCGGGGTGCCGCTCGGCGGCTGATCGACGACCGCGACGCCGGTGACGGCAGCCATGACGGGGGAGGCGACGACGAGCGCCCACGAGATCGTCTGCCAGGAGCCGAGCGTCCGCGAGAGCACTCCGCCCTCCGCGTACGCGACGGCACAGACCGCGACGGCGGCGAAGAGCAGCGCGTCGGAGCCGTGCAGCCGGCTGAGCCCGCCGCCCTGGATCGCGGCGAACGTCGCAGCTGCTGCCGCGCCGGCCGCGGCCGCAACCCAGAACGCGGGTCGAGGTCGCTCGCGGGTGCGGAGCACGGCCACGACCGCGGTGGCAGCCGGCAGCAGCGCGATGACGACGGCGCTGTGGGCAGCGGATGTCTGCGTGAGTGCGAACGATGTCAGCAGCGGGAAACCGGCGACCGCTCCCGCCGCGACGATCACGACGCTCACCCATTCCCGCCCGCGCGGCAACCGCTGGCGGGTGAGGATCAGTGCCAGTCCGGCCAGAGCCGCCGCGACGACGGCGCGCCCCGCGCCGACGAACAGCGGCGACATCCGGTCAGCCTCGACGGCGATGCGGGTGAGCGGCACGGTGAACGAGAAAGCAGCGACCCCCAGCAGTCCCCAGCCGAGGCCGCGCCGATTGTCGAGTATCGGGTTGCGCACAAGGAGAGTAGCGCTATTGTGATGAGTCATGAAACACGATAGCAGTGTTCGTATCGTCGACGACCTACGCGGATGGATCGCCTCCGCCGCGCCCGGTGCGAGACTGCCGTCGACACGCGACCTGGCCAGGCGGCATGCCGCGAGCCCCGTGACAGTGCAGCGCGCGCTGCGTTCTCTGGTGACGCTGGGACTGATCGAGACGCGCCCGGGCGCGGGAGCGTTCGTCCGATCGGTGAGGCGTGCGCACAGCCAGGACTTCGGATGGCAGACCGCGGCCCTCGGTTCGCCCGAGCGCGGGCTGCCCTCAGTGCTGGCGGCACAGCGCTCCTCATCGGCCGAGGTCATCGAGCTGAGCTCGGGGTACCCCGACAGCGAACTGCTGCCGGAACGGCTGGTCAGGTCGGCGCTCATCCGCGCCGCGCGCAGCGAGGCGGCAACAGTCCGCCAGTCGCCGGCAGGCATGCCGGAGCTCCGATCCTGGTTCGCCGCTGAACTGGGCGGGTCGGTGCCCACGGCGCTGGCGGCACCGAGCGCAAAGGACGTGATCATCACGCCGGGCAGCCAGATCGCTCTCGGGTCGCTGTTCCGCAGCATCGCGGGGCGGGGCGGCGTTCTGCTCATCGAGTCGCCGACGTACTGGGGTGCGATCCTGGCGGCCTCGCAGGCGGGCGTGACGCTGCACCCTGTGCCGTCGGGGCCGGAGGGGCCGGATCCGGATGCGCTCGACCGCGCCTTCGCCGAGACCGGCGCCCGTGGTCTCTACGCCCAACCGACCTTCGCGAACCCGACGGGCGCACAGTGGACGCCGTCACGGGCGAGCGCGGTGCTCGACGTCGTCCGCGCTCGGGGCGCATTCCTGATCGAGGACGACTGGGCGCACGACTTCGGAATCACATCCGAACCGTCGCCCATCGCCGCGCAGGACGACGCAGGACACGTCGTGTATGTGCGATCACTGACCAAGAGCGTCTCGCCCGCGATCCGGGTCGCCGCCGTCGTCGCCCGCGGCCCACTGCGCGAACGGGTGCTCGCCGACCTGCAGGCGCAGACGATGTACGTCAGCGGCGTGCTCCAGGCGGCCGCCCTGGACGTCGTGACGCAGCCGGCGTGGCGCACGCACCTGCGAGGGCTGCGCGATCAGCTGGCATCGCGGCGCGATCTGCTCATCGACGCCGTGCGCGCCCATCTGCCTGACGTGAGCATCGACCTGGTGCCGCCAGGCGGTCTGCACCTGTGGGTGAGGCTCGATGACGGCACCGATCTGCCCGAGCTGGTGCGCCGCTGCGAGGCGCGCGGAGTGATCATCGCCAGCGGTGACGACTGGTTCCCGGCTGAGTCGACGGCGCGATACCTCAGACTCGGCTTCGCCGGCCGCGACGCAGGGTCGTACGACGCCGCGGCGCGGATCATCGGCGAGTCCCTCGCGTGACGGTCGCGCCGGCTGACCGCGGTTCAGCGCAGGCGGCGGACCTCGAACTCCAGACGGGGATCAGCGTAGTGGTGCTGCGCTTCGACGAGACGCAGCTCCTTGGAACCGGCCGCATGCGTCTCCTCGAGCACGCCGAACACACTCGACGCCGTCCGTGAAAGAGCCTCGGAGGCCGAACCGGTGCGCACGTAGTGCGAGGTGAACAGCGCCGCAGTCACATCGCCGGATCCGTTCGCCTTCATCGGCAGGTGAGGCGTCGTCACAATCCATGCGCCATCGTCGTCGATCGCCATCATCTCGATGGTTCCCCCGTCGCGATCTGGGCGCTCGACGCTCGTGACGAGCACAGCGCGCGGGCCCATCGCCCGTGCGGCATCGGCGGATTCCAGAGTCGACTCGACCGTGTCGGGCTCGGTGCCGGTGAGATAGCCGAGCTCGAACTGGTTCGGGGTGATGATGTCGGCCACAGGCACGACCTTCTCGCGCAGGAGATCCGGAATCGCCGGCGCGACGAAGCATCCCGACTTCGCATTGCCCATCACCGGATCGCAGGCGTACACGGCGTTCGGATTCGCGGCCTTCACACGGCCGACAGCATCGATGATGACGTCGGCGATGCCCTCGGAGCCCTGGTAGCCGCTGAGCACGGCATCGAGCTCGTCGAACGCGCCGCGCTCCTCGACACCGGTGATCACGTCCGAGACGTCCTGCGGGTCCATCACCGGCCCGCGCCACGCGCCGTAACCGGTGTGGTTGGAGAAGTTCACCGTGTAGACGGGCAGCACCTCAACGCCGATGCGCTGCATCGGGAAGACGGCTGCGGAGTTGCCAGCATGGCCGTAGGCGACGGCGGACTGAATCGACAGAACCTTCATCCCTCGATCATGCCACTATTGACCTATGTCGAAGCGCGCTGTCGGGATCGCCGGGATCGTCGTGGCGGCATTGGTCGTGGTCGCGATGATTCCGCTCGCCGTCATCTGGGTGCGTGGGATCACCGCGCAGCCGTCAGCCGACCCGACGCCGACTCCGACTGTCACCGCTGACCCGACGCCGACGCCGACGCCGACGGGTCCTGCGCAGAACGGCGACAGCTACAGCGCCGACGACTACCCGGTCGTCGACGTTTTCATGATCAACGGCGATCTGCCCGTCGACGACGCACCGAATGAGCCCACCATCGGCGCCACCGCTGCTCCGGACGAGGTGGATGGCGCGCCAGTATTCGCCGACCCCGCGAAGGAACCCGTCGCCTGGCTGCCTCAGGAGCAGCGCTACGGCGGCACGGTGGTTCCCATCGTCGAACAGCACGACCACTGGGTGAAGGTGCTGCTGGTCGGGCGCCAGGCCCGCGCGGGCGACGGTGATGCGAGTCAGCTGACCGGATGGCTGCGCGCCGACGACGTGCAGATAGAGGAGCTCGACAGCAGTGTGGAGGTCGATCTCGGTGAGGGCACCGTCGACATCGTCACCGGCGCCGGCGATGACGCCGAGCGCGAGACGGTCGCGACCGACTTCGCCTGGGGAACGGAGGCGACGCCGACGCCGAAGGGGCGCTCGTTCGTGATGATGACCGAGGTGACCAGCTTCGAGTACGCACGGGGGCACCCGATCGTGTATCTGTCCGTGCAGTCGTCGACGCTTGCCGGCTTCGGCGGGCAGGACGTGGCGATCACCGCGTTCCACTACCACGACGTGCGCAGCGGAGCGATCTCGAACGGCTGCATCCGCGTCGACGCCGACGCGATCACGAAACTCGCGGCACTGCCGGAGGGCACACCGATCTACGTGTCCTGATGATCAGGACACGTCCGCTCCGGGCAGGGCGGCGCAACCTGCGTAAGATGGTCCGAGGCCCCAACGCGTGCGTCTACGGCGTGCGCTGCGGCCGTCAACGTACGAGGAGGCATATGTCCGGACACTCCAAGTGGGCGACCACGAAGCACAAGAAGGCGGCAATCGACGCCAAACGTGCCAAGTCGTTCGCCAAGCTGATCAAGAACATCGAGGTCGCGGCCCGCGCAGGCGGCGCCGACCTCGCAGGCAACCCGACGCTGTACGACGCTGTGCAGAAGGCGAAGAAGACGTCGGTGCCGAACGACAACATCGACCGCGCCCTCAAGCGCGGGGCCGGCATCGGCGGCGAGGCCGTCGAGTACACGACGATCATGTACGAGGCGTACGCGGCGGGCGGTGTCGCGATGCTCATCGAGTGTCTGACGGACAACAAGAACCGCGCCGCGAGCGAGGTGCGCACGATCGTGAGCCGCAACGGCGGCAACATGGCTGACCCCGGCAGCGTCTCGTTCAACTTCGAGCGCAAGGGCGTCATCGTCGCCAGTGCGGAAGGCACCTCAGAGGACGACGTCATGATGGCGGCCCTCGAGGCGGGGGCCGAAGAGGTCGAGGCGCACCCGAAGGGCTTCGAGATCATCTCTGAGGCGACCGACATGGTGGCCGTGCGCACGGCCCTCGTCGAGGCGGGCATCGACTACGAGTCGGCCGACGCCGAGTTCGTTGCGAACGTCAAGGTGCCGGCAGACGCTGACACGGCGAAGAAGGTGTTCAAGCTGATCGACGCGCTCGAGGACAGCGACGACGTGCAGAACATCTACACGAACATCGACATCTCGGAAGAGGTGCAGGCCGAGCTGTCCTCGGAGGACGAAGAGGACTGATCCTCGCGACCTGAGTGCCCCGTGGTCCGGATGACGGGCCACGGGGCACTCGTGTGCGGGGTGGCGTTCGAGGACGCGAGTGGTCGGCTGTGGGCATGGGCGTCCGGCCGACATTCCCTCGCGCGCTTCGCGCGCTCACGCCGAACCCGAAGGGGCCACGCCGTCGGAGGCTCCGCGCGACGCGCCAGCGTCGTGTGGAGGGACGGTGGGGAACAGCGTCCGGACGCCCATGCCCACAGCCTCACGCGTGAAGGTTCGGATCGGTTGCAGGGTGCAGGGGAGCGGGGGAAGTTCGGCGTAGCCTGGGGGTGTGGATGCGCTGCGGGTGATCGGGATCGATCCTGGGCTGACCCGATGCGGGGTCGGCGTGGTCGACGTGGCTCCGGATCGCACGGCGCGGCTCGTGCACGTGGGGGTCGTGCGGTCGCCGCTCGACGCCCCCGTGGCCGAGCGTCTGCGCGCGATCGGGGTCGGCATCCGGAGCGCGCTTGAGGAGTTCGACCCTGCAGTGCTCGCCGTGGAGCGGGTGTTCGCACAGCACAATCTGCAGACGGTGATGGGCACCGCGCAGGCCTCCGGCGTTGCGCTGATGCTCGCCGCGGAGCACGGCATTCCCGGCGCAATGCACACGCCGAGCGAGGTGAAGGCCGCGATCACCGGATACGGCAACGCCGACAAGCTGCAGGTTCAGAACATGGTCGCGCGCGTGCTGCGCCTCGACGCACCGCCCAAACCCGCTGACGCGGCCGACGCCGTAGCCATCGCGCTGTGCCACGCATGGCGCGGCGGGTCAGGTGCGGGCACCGGAATGGGAGCTGCCGCTGCGGGAGAGACGACGCCGGCACAACGGGCCTGGGCGGAGGCGGAGAAGCGAGCGCGCCGCTCGGGCGCACGCCGCTAGAGCACGCCGACGGACTCGCTCCACCACGAGGCGCGGACTCGACGGCGCGACCCGGCTACCGGCCGCGTGGCTGCTCCAGCGCCGCATCCGGCTCGTCCCTGGTGATCGGATGGGTCCCCGTGAATCGTTTGTCTGAGCGCAGCGACTTCACGAGTGATGCACCGAGCAGCGTGACGATCACGGTGAACGGCACGGCCGAGAGCATGGCGGCCTGCTGCAGCGCCTGCAGGCCGCCGAGGAGCAGCAGAACGATGGCGCAGACCCCGGTGAGCACGCCCCAGACCGCGAGGATGGGCCTGGTCGGCTTCAGCGAGCCGCGCGACGAGAGCAGGCTCAGCACGTACGTGTTCGAATCGGCGCCCGTGACGAAGTAGAGCACGATCAGGATCAGGGCGAGCGCCGACGTGATGGCGGGCAGCGGCAGCTCCCCGAGCACGGCGAAGAAGGTCACGTTGGTGTCCTTGAGCGTCGCCTCGCCGATGTTCGTGTCCTTGAACATGTCGAAGTTGATGGCGGTGCCGCCGAAGACCGTGAACCACAGAGAGAACACGACGGTCGGCACTCCCATCACGACCGCGACGAACTCCCGGATGGTGCGGCCCTTCGAGATCGCTGCGAGGAAGATGCCGACGAAGGCGCCCCAGCTCAGCCACCACGCCATCATGAAGTACGTCCAGAACTGCATCGACGCGAGGTCCTCCGGCGTCGACGGCGTCAGCAGGGCGATCATCGGGAAGTCGGACAGGAACTGCCCGAACGAGCGGAAGTACAGGTTCGATATGTAGCTCGTCGGGCCCATGATCAGCACGTAGACGCCGATGATCGCGGCGCCGATCATGGTGATCTGGCTGACCCACTTGATCCCGCGGCTGATGCCAGACAGCGCCGACAGCGTGAAGATCACCGTGATTCCGGCGATGATCACGACCTGCACGAACACGTCTGTGGAGATGCCGAAGAGGCTGTTCGCGCCCTCGGCGATCTGCGCGGCACCGAGGCCGAGCGACGTCGTCGTGCCGAACAGCGTCGCGAGCACCGTGAAGATGTCGACGGCTTTTCCGAGCGGTCCGTCCATCGATGCGCCGAGGATCGGCCGCAGCATCGGAGAGACGAGCCCTGAGTTGTGGCGGCGGTGCGTCGAGTACGCGATCGCGAGACCGAAGATGCCGAACAGCGCCCAGGCGTTCGGGCCCCAATCGAAGTACGAGAACTGCATCGCCGTGACCGCGGCTTCCGGTGTCTGCGCCTCCGCGAGGTCGTGCGGAGGCACCATGAAGTGCGACATCGGCTCTGCGGCGCCGTAGCTGATCAGGCCGACGCCCATCACGGCTCCCAGGATCATGGCGACCCACGCCCAGCGGCTGTACTCCGGGCGGTCATCGTCCTCGCCGAGCCGGACGCGGCCGAAGCGGCTGATGCCGAGATACAGCAGCAGCACGATGCAGCCGGACGTCACAGCGAGGTAGGCCCAGCCGATGTTCGCCGCCGACCAGTTGGACGCGGCTGTCATGACGCCGGAGAGGTTCTCCGGCCAGAGCGCCGCCCATGCGACGAATGCGACGATGAGGGTGATAGCGGCACAGAACACCGCTCCTGGACGTTGCTGCATGCGTTCTGCCTCTACTACGTGGAAGCTCGACGTGCAGCACTCCGGATCGTTTTCGTAAGTGCCGAGCGTAGCCCGCGGAGGGGAATCGCTCGACTTCTTCGGCGCGTCGCGGGGGTGGAGAGGTTCTCCGGTCCCGGTTGCCTGGGCGAAAGCGCTCCCATGTCGAGGGTGACCCATAGGCTTGGGTGATGATCTCATTCCTGCGCGGCTCCGTGCTGCACGCCGGTGCCGACTCGGTCGTCATCGACGTCTCCGGCGTCGGCTTCTCGGTCCTCGTCCCGCCGGACGTCGCACGTACGGCGCGGGAGGGGGAGGAGATCGCCCTGCACGCCTCGCTCATCGTGCGGGAGGACTCACTGACGCTGTTCGGGTTCGCAGAACGCACGGAGCTCGAGGTGTTCGGCATCCTGATCGGCATCTCCGGGGTCGGCCCGAAATCGGCCCTCGGCGTGCTGTCCACGCTCACCATCGACCGGATCGCCGAGGCGGTGCAGGCTGAGGACGACAAGCCGTTCCGCAAAGTCAGCGGCATCGGCCCGAAGACCGCCAAGATGATCGCACTGCAGCTGCAGGGGAAGCTCGACGGAATCGCTGCTGCTCCCGAGGCAGTGGCCCCGGTCGCCGCGACGGACACCGCCGTCGCCGACCAGGTCGTCCGGGCGTTGGCAGGTCTCGGCTGGCAGGAGCGCATCGCCGCTGACGCCGTCGCGCAGGTCGCCGGCAGCGCGAGCGAGGCCGACCGCGCCTCCGTGCAGGGGCTGCTGCGGCTCGCACTGGCGGCTCTCGGTCAGGCGAAGGGCGTGACGAATGGCTGAGAGTGCAGTGGCAGTGACGTCTCGCCGCACACGGGAGGCGGCCGATGTCTGACGGTGTGACGAGCCCTCAGCCGAACGACGATTCGGAACTGGCGATCGAGGGCGCGCTGCGCCCCGCCAGCCTCGACGAGTTCGTCGGGCAGCAGAAGGTGCGTGCACAGCTCCAGCTCCTGCTCGAGGCCGCGCGCATCCAGGACAGAGCCGCCGACCACATCCTTCTGGCCGGTCCTCCCGGCCTCGGCAAGACGACACTCGCGATGATCGTCGCGCACGAAGCCGGCGCGCCGCTGCGGATGTCCTCCGGCCCGGCGATCCAGCACGCGGGCGATCTTGCGGCGCTGCTGTCCAGCCTGCAGCCAGGCGAGGTGCTGTTCATCGACGAGATCCACCGGATGGCGCGCTCCGCCGAGGAGATGCTGTACCTCGCGATGGAGGACTACCGCATCGACATCATGGTGGGCAAGGGAGCCGGCGCCACCAGCATCCCGCTCGACCTGGCGCCGTTCACGCTGGTGGGTGCGACCACGCGCTCGGGGCTGCTGCCCAACCCGCTGCGCGACCGCTTCGGGTTCACCGCCCACCTCGAGTACTACGAGCCGGAGGAGCTCGAACGCGTGATCGGCCGCTCCGCCGACATGCTCGATGTCGGTCTCGGCGAGACCGAACGCGCCGAGATCGCGCAGCGCTCGCGCGGCACTCCTCGTATCGCGAATCGGCTGCTGCGCCGCGTGAGAGACTTCGCGCTCGTGCACCACGGCGGCGGCGCGCCGGCCATCGAAGACGTCAGAGCGGCCCTTGAGCTGTACGACGTGGATGCCATCGGCCTCGATCGGCTCGACCGTGCGGTGCTCGACGCGCTGGTGCGACGGTTCAGGGGCGGCCCGGTCGGGTTGGGCACGCTGGCTGTGGCGGTCGGCGAAGAAGCAGATACGGTGGAGAGCGTCGTCGAGCCGTACCTGGTGCGAATCGGCTTCATGGGGCGCACCCCTCGAGGGCGGGTCGCGACGCCTGAGGCGTACGACCACATAGGTGCCGTTCGTGCCCAGGAGGCCCTTAAATTCGATGAACTATAATTTCGGCAGACTTCGCGCCGTACCCATGGCGCATCTTCGCAACGGTGCCGATGACGGCACGCCATACCTCTGAAAGGCTCTGTTTTCCTATGGACCCGATGTCCCTCATGCTCTTCGTCGTCCTCGGCGTGCTTCTGGTCTTCATGATCTTCAACAGCCGGCGCCAGGCGAAGAAGCGACAGGAAGCGGCGGCCGAGCGCCAGGTGAAGATGGTGCCGGGTGTTCGCGTGATGTCGCGCGCCGGTCTGTACGGCACGATCGTCGAGTTCGACGCGGAGGACCTCACCAAGCCCGCGCGCATCGAGATCGCCGAAGGCGTGGTCGTCGACCTGCACGCGCACTCGATCGAGCTCGCGCCCGAGGAGAGCACCGACGACGAGACGGACGATGACGAGAACTCCGACGAGGACGCCGACAGCGACGTCGAGGTGGAGGCCACGGACGGTACGTATACGCTGAACGGCGAGGGCGTCGAGAAGCTGCCCGGCTCCGAAGACGAAGACAAGAAGTAACCTCCCCCACCTCCTCTCCGACCAGCGAAGGCCTATACGTGGCACCGACTACTCCCGTGCGCCGAGCGTGGCGCGCTCTGATCGGACTTCTCGTCCTCACCGCAGTTCTCGCCGGAGCCAATGCTTTCGGCGTGTGGGGGTTCAAAGAATCATCCTGGGTGCCGGAACTGGCACTCGATCTGCAGGGCGGCACCCAGATCATCCTCGAGGCGCAGACCGAAGGCGCCGACCCTTCATCCGAGCAGCTGCAGCAGGCGGTCGAGATCATCCGTCAGCGCGTCGACGCGTCTGGCGTGTCCGAGTCGTCGATCACCACGCAGGGCGGCCGCAACATCGTCGTCGAGATGCCGGGTGAGATCGACGACGAGACGCGCGAGCGCATCGAGTCGAGCGCCCAGCTCGAGCTGCGCGAGGTGATCGCCGGCCCCGGCAGCGGCACATCGTTCGTCGGCGAAGACGGCGAAGAGACGCCGTACCCGACGCCGGACGACAGCATGGCCAAGACGCCGACCGCCGAGCCGACCGCGCCGAACGACCCTGCACAGGTCTCAGAGCACCTCGCGGCACGCTTCAACGCGTTCGACTGCGCCGACCCCGACGTGAACGCGGCAGATGCGCCGGCGGATGAGCCGATCGTCGCGTGCGACCCGACGGGTCAGGCGAAGTACATTCTCGGCCCCGTCGACATCACCGGTGACGCGCTCACGGACGCCACCAGCGGCACGAGCCCGCAGAACGGCCGCTGGGAGGTCTACCTCCGCTTCGACGACGAGGGCACCGAGATCTTCGGCGACATCAGCAAGCGTCTGTACGCGCAGCAGGGTCAGGGCGCGCAGAACATGTTCGCGTTCGTGCTCGACGGCTCCGTCATCTCGGCACCGACCATGAACGCCGTCATCACAGATGGCCGTCCCAGCATCTCGGGCACGTTCGACGAGGACAGCGCCAAGACGCTCGCCGATCAGCTGAAGTTCGGTGCACTGCCGCTGAGCTTCGAGGTCGTCTCGAGCGACACCATCTCGGCGACTCTCGGTGAGCAGCAGCTGGAGATCGGAATGATCGCGGGCCTCATCGGCCTCGCGCTCGTCGCCCTCTATGCACTGGCGCAGTACCGGGTCCTGGGCACGGTGATCATCGCCTCTCTGTTGGTGATGGGCGTGTTGACGTACATCCTGCTCTGTCTGCTTTCGTGGCGACTCGGGTACCGGCTGTCACTTGCGGGGGTTGCGGGTCTGATCGTGACGATCGGATTCACCGCCGACTCGTTCATCGTGTACTTCGAACGCATCCGAGACGAGCTCCGCGACGGCAAATCGGTCACAGGGGCCGTCGAGGACGGCTGGAACCGTGCCAAGCGCACGATCTTCATCTCGAAGTCGATCAACGTGCTCGCCGCGGTCGTGCTGTACATCCTGGCCGATGCCACGGTGAAGGGCTTCGCATTCACGCTCGGCATCACGACGGCGCTCGACATCCTGATCTTCGTGATCTTCACCCATCCGGTCATGCAGCTGCTGTCCCGCACTGGCTTCTTCGGCGGCGGTCACAGGCTCTCGGGTCTGGATCCGACTGCTCTCGGCGCGGTCTACCGCGGCAGGGCGCAGTTCCGCAAGCCCGTCGCCT
The DNA here is from genome assembly GCF_003335195.1 of Microbacterium sp. JB110. Lineage (NCBI taxonomy): Bacteria > Bacillati > Actinomycetota > Actinomycetes > Micrococcales > Microbacteriaceae > Microbacterium > Microbacterium sp. JB110. The sequence goes on from NZ_QPGM01000001.1 coordinate 295,016, forward strand.
CCTCCGTCAGCGTGAAGAAGTCGCGCGGCGAGGCCGAGCGGCGCCAGACCATCGCTGAGCGAAAGCTCGCGGAAGCGGAGCCCGCCGTGCGAGGCGGTTCGACGGACAAAGGAGGCGACGCCTGATGCGCTCGATGAATCAGCTGGGTAACGACCTCTACACCGGCAAATCCTCGGTCCCGTTCGTCCGCAAGCGCCGCGTCTGGTTCATCATCGCGCTCGCGCTGGTCGCGGTGTCTGCGGCGATGCCGTTCCTGCGTGGTGTGGAGTGGTCGATCGAGTTCACCGGCGGCTCGCAGTTCACGATCTCGAACCCGTCGACGACCGACCAGCTGGTCGGATCGGACACCGTCTCCGACACGATCCCCGGCACCATCGCAACGGTCACGACGATCGGCGGCAGCGACATCCGGGTGCAGACCTCGGAACTCGACGATGCGCAGACGCAGGACGTGACGAAGGCCCTCGCCGAGGCATACGGCGTCGAGACCAGCGCGGTGACGTCGTCGTTCATCGGACCGTCGTGGGGCGAAGAGGTCACCAAGCAGTCGCTGTGGGGTCTGGCGATCTTCCTCGCGCTGACGTTCGTCATCCTGATGGTCTACTTCCGCACGTGGAAGATGTCGGTCGCCGCGATCATCGGCCTGGTCGACGTGCTCATCATCACGATCGGCGTGTATTCGCTCTCCGGATTCGAGATCTCGCCCGCGGCGGTGATCGGATTCCTCACGATTCTGGCGTACTCGCTGTACGACACCACGGTCGTGTTCGACAAGATCCGCGAGAACACTGACGAGGACGGCGAGAACTCCGATCGCACGTTCGGCGAATCGGTCAACCTCGGCGTCAACCAGACGCTGGTGCGCTCGATCAACACCTCGGTCGTCGCCGCTCTTCCCGTCGCCGCGATCCTGTTCATCGGCGCCCTGTGGCTCGGTGCTGACACGCTCAGCGACATCTCACTGGCGATCTTCGTCGGCATCCTGGTTGCCACGTACTCGACGCTGTTCGTCGCGGCCCCGCTGTACTCGCTGCTGCGGGAGCGCGAGTCCGCGATCCGGCAGCGCGACGCACGAACGCTGGAGGACCGTTCGCGCGACACCCGCGTCGCGAGCTGAGGCGGTGCGATGACGAGGGGCGTGCCCGATCCGAGCGGTCGGGCACGCCCCTCGTCTCGGCGTAGGATGAACGGAATGGGAACACGGGGAGGCGCCGAATGACCGATACGGCCTCGAGTCCGAGCCTGCGCCGCCTGGTGCCGCGCATCTTCTCCCGCGCTCCCCGCCACGCCGACGTCGCCAAGCTCGTCGCCATCGCACGCCAGAACCACCCCAGGGGCGACTTCGCGATCATCGAGAAGGCGTACTCCGTCGCGGAGGAGAAGCACCGGGGACAGAAGCGGCAGAGCGGCGAACCGTACATCACCCACCCCCTCGCGGTGGCGGAGATCCTGGCGGGCCTCGGCCTCGGTCCCCGCGCCATCTCCGCCGCACTGCTGCACGACACCGTCGAAGACACCGGCTATCCGCTCGAAGAGCTGCGCGAGACCTTCGGCGATGAGGTGGCGCTGCTCGTTGACGGCGTGACCAAGCTCGACAAGGTCAAGTACGGCGACAGCACTCAGGCCGAGACGGTCCGCAAGATGATCGTCGCGATGAGCAAGGACATCCGGGTCCTCGTCATCAAACTCGCCGACCGCCTGCACAACGCGCGCACGTGGGGATTCGTGCCGCCGGAGAAGGCGAAGAAGAAGGCCACAGAGACGCTCGAGATCTATGCGCCGCTGGCGCATAGGCTCGGCATTCAGGCGATCAAGAGCGAGCTGGAGGACCTCTCGTTCGCGGTGCTGTACCCGAAGATCTACAACGAGATCGACGCACTCGTGAAGCAGCGCACGCCGAAGCGCGAGGAGTACGTGCGCCGGGTCATCGACGACGTATCGATCGACCTGCAGCAGCTGCGCATCCGGGGCTCCGTCGGCGGCAGGCCGAAGCAGCTGTACTCCGTCTACCAGAAGATGGTGGTGCGCGGTCGCGACTTCGACGACATCTACGACCTGATCGGCATCAGGGTGCTCGTGCAGACCGTGCGCGACTGCTATGCGATCCTCGGTGCGATCCACGCGCGCTGGACGCCGCTGCCCGGCCGATTCAAGGACTACATCGCCACACCGAAGTTCAACCTCTACCGCTCGCTGCATACGACAGTGATCGGCCCCGGCGGTCGCACGGTCGAGATCCAGATCCGTACGGAGGAGATGCACCAGCAGGCCGAGTTCGGCGTGGCTGCGCACTGGAAGTACAAGGAGCGGATGAACGCCACAGGAGGCAAGCTCGACGAGCGCGCCTCGGGCCAGGACATGGCATGGCTCGCCCGGATCTCCGACTGGCAGGCGGAGACGAAGGATCCGGGAGAGTTCCTCGACTCGCTGCGATTCGAGATCGGTGCGAAGGAGGTCTACGTCTTCACGCCGAAGGGGCGCGTGATCGGGCTTCCTGCCGGCGCCACCACCGTCGACTTCGCCTACGCGGTGCACACCGAGATCGGCCACCGCACCATGGGTGCGAAGGTGAACGGACGCCTCGTGCCGCTGGAGACGGAGCTGCGTTCCGGCGACGTCGTCGAGGTGTTCACCTCGAAGAACCCGGATGCCGGGCCGAGCCAGGACTGGCTGGGCTTCGTCAAGAGCACCCGTGCGCGCAACAAGATCCGCGGCTGGTTCACCAAGGAGCGCCGCGACGAGGCGATCGAACAGGGCAAGGATTCGCTGCTGCGCGCGATGCGGCGCCATCACCTTCCGCTGAAACGGTTGAAGGATTCGCTCGGAGAGACGGCGCATCTGCTGCACTACGACGACGTCTCCGCGCTCTACGCCGCCGTCGGCGAGGGGCACGTGTCGACGCAGTCGGTGCTCGAGAAGGTGGGAGGGCTGCTCGAGACGAGCGAGCCGGCCACCGGCCCGATCGATCTGCCCGCCACGCGGCGGCCCTCGAGCGGGAACGATTCGGGCGTGCTCGTGCGCGGCGACGCGGACATCCTCGTCAAGCTCGCCAAGTGCTGCACCCCGGTGCCAGGCGACGCGATCGTGGGCTTCATCACGCGCGGCTCCGGTGTGAGCGTGCACCGGGTGGACTGCACGAACGTGAAGGCGCTGAAGCAGGACTCTGAGCGGCTCATCGAGGTCGAGTGGGGCGAGTCGGAACGCAGCGTCTTCCAGGTGCACATCCAGGTCGAAGCGCTCGACAGGGCCGCTCTCATCGCCGATATCACTCGCGTGCTCAGTGAGCATCACGTCAACATCCTCTCCGCCAGCGTCACGACCACGCGCGAGCGACTGGCCATCAGCCGGTACGTGTTCGAGATGGGCAACTCGGTGCATCTCGACAGGGTGTTCAATGCCGTGCGACGCATCGACGGCGTCTACGACGTGTACCGGGTCACCTCGGCGTAGAGCGCCGACGGTGCCGACGCGCTTCCGGGACCGCAGCGGCATCGTCGCTGAGGGAGCGCAGGAGCCCCATCGCGTCGCGCTTGTGCGGCGTGAGATGCGCGTCGAGCCAGGCGAGGGCGTCAGCGAGCGTATCGGTGTCGGACGCGAGGGCTGCGATGGCCCGGCGCAGCGACGGGCCCGCTGAGTGGGCCGACAACCGCCGCGGCCCGTCGTCGCGGACGGCAGCAGAAGCCAATGCGAGATCGGCGAGCGTGCATGCCATGGTCAGCACGGCGATGTCGTCCACATCGACCGTATCGCCGGGGTCGGCAGGCCGATCGCGCACCCGCAGCCCCGGCTTGCGGCGATGATCCCGGTGCGCGCTCAGCGGCTGCGCGACGTGCACGATCGGCTCGGAGTCAATGGCGCCGTGCACCCACGCCGCGCTCATCCCCACCGCGACGAGGTCCGTGCGGAACGTATCGCGCAGCGTCGCCGCACGAAGAGCCGGCGCGTCGACGGCGTCCGCCGGCATATATCCGCCGCCGAGTTCGAACACGTCGCCATCGAGGCGCGCGGCGCAGAGCTCCGTAGGACTGAGCCGTTCCATCCGGATGAGGGGACTGGTCACGACTCCAGACTCGTGCGTCCTTGTCGGATGCGGAACCCCTGTGGAAAGAAGTCGCCCCCGGCACGCGGCCGGGGGCGACTGTGGAGGAGAAGGCGTCAGCCGATCGCGCGCAGCCAAGCGCGCCGTGCCTCGAGCGCCTCGCGCGCCTTATCGATCCTGCGCTTGTCGCCTGTTGCCTCAGCGGCGGAGAGGTCTGCTTCGAGCGCGGCGATCGCCTCCTCCAACTGCTGCGACATGTCGTTCGCACGCGCCCTGGTGCGGGGGTCGTTCTTCTTCCAGTCGACCTCTTCACGACGCTTCAGGTCCTGCTCGATCTGGCGCATCTTGCCGTCGAGAGCGCGTTCCGCTTCGCGCGGGAAGATACGGCCGACCTCCTCCCAGCGATCCTGGATGTTCGTCAGCAACTTGCGCGCCTTGACCAGGTCCTTCTCGTCGGCGACTGCTGCCGCCTCGAGCAGCAGCTCCTCGCGAGCGGCGATGCGCGGCTGCGACTCCGCCTGCTCTGCGGCATCGCGCTCGGCGCGGGCGCCGTACAGCAGATCGCCTGCCGCTTTGAACCGTGCCCACAGCGAGTCATCGGTCTTGCGGCCCGCGCGGCCAGCGGCCTTCCACTCGTCGAGGAGCGCGCGGTAGGAGGGAATGCCCTGTTCGCCCTGCGGCGCGAGTGCCTCTGCCCGCTCCACGATGCGCGCCTTGCGGTCGCGAGCGGTCTTGTGCTGCTCGTCGAGCTGCGCGAAGAACGCGCGGCGGTTGCGTTCGAAGGTCGCGCGGGAATCGCGGAACCGCTTCCAGAGCGCCTGAGCCACAGACTTCGGCAGGCGCGGGCCGGTCTTCTGGTGGTTCTGCCAGTCCGCGAAGATCGCGTCGAGCTCGGCCGATGCCTGCTTCCACTGCACCTGCTTCGGGTCGCGAGCCGCGAGCTCCTCGACCTTCACGACGATGGACTCGCGCTCGGCGATGGCGGCGTCGAGCGCGGCGCGGTTGGCCGCTGCCTCCTCCTCGCTCGCCTCTGCGAGCGCATCGGTGAGGGCGTCGAGCCGGCCGGCGAGACCGACGAGATCACCGACGGCCGCGGCACCGACGACCTCGCCCTTCAGCGCGGCAGCCTGTCTGCGCAGGTCGGAGGCGGATGCACCACCGGTCGCGTGACGCTGCTCCAGCGTGACGACGCGGACCTCGAGGTCGTTGAACTTGCGCGCGAAGTAGGCCAGCGCCTCTTCCGGCGTGCCATCGGGATATTCGCCGACGACGCGCCAGTCGTCGCCCTCGTGCACGGCGACGGTGCCATCGGGCTCGATACGGCCCCACCGCTCCGCCTCGGCGGAAGACGTCGTCGGCACGACGGGCGCTGCCGGAGTGACAGGCGCGTTGGAGTGAGGGACCGCCGCCGGGGTGGGGCGGGGCATGGGCCGCGGCTTCGGCACCGCGGCGGGCGTCGGAACCGGTGCGGCAGGAGCTGACTCCGGCGCGTCGGTCGGAGCCGCGGACTCTTCTGCGGCAGTCGGCGTCGCGGCGGCTGCCTCGCCGGCGGTGGCCGGAGCCGCCTCGCCGTGCGTCGTCTCTGCGGTCTCGGCGGCCGGGGCCGATGCTTCGCCGGCTCCTGCTGCAGCGGGTGACGCGTCAACGGGGGCCGTCTCCTCTGTGGCCGACTCATCCGGCGCGCTCTGCGCGATCTCGGATGCCGAAGCCGGTGCCTCCGTGTCAGGAGCCGAGGTCACGGCCGACTCCGTCTCGGGGGCCGGCTGCTCGGGTGCGTCGGCGGTGGCGGTCTCCTCGGCTGGCGAATCACCTGGTGCGCCGTGCGCGTTCTCGGTTGCCTGGGCCTCTTCGGGTTCCGCTGCGGTGCTCGGCTCCTCGGGGGCGGCCTGCGTCGCATCCGTGCCGTCCGTCGGCGCTTCCGCCGCGGGAGCTGTCGCCTCTGCGTCGGTCGGCGTCGCGTTCTGGCCGGTATCGGGAGCGGTCGTCTCCGCGGCGGGCTGCGGCGTCTCGATCGGCGTCGCGTCCGTGTGCTCCGGCGCGGTGCTGTCGTCGTTGGTGTGGTCGGGGGTGCTCACTGTGGGGCTCCTTGGGCGGCGAACCGCAGAAAGGACGAGGGACGGGCCCAGCCTACGGGATTCGCGTGCGGAAATGTCTGCCGGATGCCTGCTCCGGTGCGGGGCAGGCGGGTCGGCTCACTCGTCGAGCGGCAGCGGTGCGGGCTCCTGAGAGGGCACGTCCGTCGTGGATGTCGGGGAGGGCTCGAGCTCCGCCACGCCCGGCCCCGCGCCGTAGTAGGCGATCTGTGCGCCGATCGCTGCTGCGAGCACGATGGCCCCGGCAACCGAGACGACGACGTTGTCGCGCTTCTTGCGTCGCTGCTGCTGCTCATGCATCGACGTACGGGCGATGTACCGCTGGGCGCGTTCGCGCTCCTCGCGCTGTGTCTTCGACTTGCCGTGTGCCACGGGACGAGCCTACCGTCACGTCTCGATGTCCGATGCCCCGCGTAGGCTGGGGGAGTGACGAATACCGCACTTTTCACGGGCCAGACGCCCCTCGCCGTGCGGATGCGTCCGGTGTCTCTCGACGAAGTGGCCGGGCAGGCGCATCTGCTGAAGCCTGGGTCGCCGATCGTGGCGCTCGCAGACCCCGCTGCGACGAAGCCCGGAACGGTCTCCGTGATCCTGTGGGGGCCTCCCGGCACGGGGAAGACGACGCTCGCGCAGGCGATCGCCCGCTCATCCGGTCGTCGATTCGTCGAGCTCTCGGCGATCACCGCAGGGGTGAAGGACGTGCGAGAGGTGATGAAGGAAGCGCTCGATCAGCGCGACCTGTACGGCCAATCGACGATCCTGTTCCTCGACGAGATCCACCGCTTCACCAAGGCCCAGCAGGACGCACTGCTGCCTGGTGTTGAGAACGGATGGGTCATCCTCATCGCGGCGACGACAGAGAATCCATCGTTCTCCGTGATTTCTCCGCTGTTGTCGCGTTCGCTGCTGCTCACCCTCAGACCGCTCACCGACGACGATCTCGGAGCGCTCATCGACCGTGCGCTCACGGATGCACGGGGGCTGCAGGGGCAGGTCGAGCTGGCGCCGGAGGCACGGGCGGGTCTGATCCAGCTGGCCAGCGGAGACGCCCGTCGGGCGCTGACCGCGCTCGAGGCGGCGGCGGGCGTCAGCGTGTCCGAGCGCGCCGAGGCGGGAGAGACTCCGGACGGCGAGGGCGCGCCGGTCGCACGAGTGACGGAGGGCCATGTCGAACAGGCGGTCGACAGGGCGCTGCTGCGCTACGACCGTCAGGGCGACGAGCACTACGACGTCATCAGTGCGTTCATCAAATCGATCCGCGGCTCAGATCCGGATGCCGCCGTGCACTACTTGGCGCGGATGATCGAAGCAGGGGAGGACGCTCGCTTCATCGCGCGTCGCCTCGTGGTGCACGCGGCGGAAGACATCGGTCTCGCCGATCCGCGTGCGCTGCAGATCGCGTCCGCTGCTGCCGATGCCGTGGCATTCATCGGCATGCCGGAGGGGCGCCTCCCGCTTGCAGAGGCGACCATCTACCTCGCCACGGCCCCGAAGTCGCCCGCGACGATCAACGCGATCGATCAGGCTCTCGCTGATGTCCGCGCCGGGAAGATGGGGCCCGTTCCGCTCCACCTGCGCGATGCGCACTACGCAGGAGCGAAGCGGCTCGGGCACGGCAAGGGGTACGCATACCCGCACGACAGCGACATCGGCGTCGTGACGCAGCAGTACCTTCCGGATGTGCTGCGCGGCCGCCGCTACTACGAACCGCGACCGCTGGGCGGCGAGCGCGAGATCGGCGAGCGACTGGAGAAGATCCGGCGCATCATCGGCGGCGCCTGAGGCTCGGCATCCTCGCGTGTGCGCGGAGTCTCGAGCGCGCCGATCCGACGGCAGCATCCGGCGCCGGAGCGGCACTCGCGCGCGGTGATCTTGGTGCACGGCGGCCGTGCGCCTGTCTGGTAAGCTTGATCGGCTCGAACTTCGGGCACACCCCGCTGCATGATCCAGACGGCAGTCCGGCGTACGCCGTCATCCGGAGAAGCGGGGATGTACGTCCGTAGGCACGCGAAAGTCGCGGCCACGTGAAAGGAATCATGACTACGAAGTCCCAGGACCGCCGCAAGGTCCGCCTCTCCCGCGCGCTCGGCGTGGCGCTCACGCCCAAGGCCGCTCGCTACATGGAGAAGCGCCCCTACGGCCCCGGCCCCCACGGCCGGACCAAGCGCAAGTCCGACAGCGACTATGCGGTTCGTCTCAAGGAGAAGCAGCGTCTGCGCGAGCAGTACGGCATCCGCGAGAAGCAGCTCCGCATCGCCTTCAACGAGGCGCGCCGCACCGACGGCCTGACCGGTGAGAACCTCGTCGAGCTGCTCGAGATGCGTCTCGACGCGATCGTGCTGCGTTCGGGCTTCGCCCGCACGACCTCGCAGGCACGCCAGTTCGTCGTGCACCGCCACATCCTCGTTGACGGCAAGATCGTCGACCGCCCGTCGTTCCGCGTGAAGCCGGGCCAGACGATCCACGTCAAGGAGCGCAGCGAGGGCACCGAGCCGTTCCAGGTCGCAGCAGCCGGCGGCCACGCCGAGGTGCTGCCCCCGGTTCCCGGCTACCTCGAGGTCGAGCTCGACAAGCTCCAGACCAAGCTGGTGCGCCGCCCGAAGCGCGCCGAGGTGCCCGTCACGTGTGACGTGCAGCTCGTCGTCGAGTACTACGCAGCTCGCTAGAGCCGCCGCAAAGGGCGCCGGGGGTTACACCCCGGCGCCCTTTTTGCGCGTCCTGTGCTCGGCGGCCCCAGCTCCGGTGTGCGGAACTGCGCTTCTGCGGCAGATTTGGCGCAATGTGCCACACCTGAGGGCGCTCCAGCGCGCGGGTGGAGCAACTCGGCACACCGGAAGCTGTGGGCGGCCGGTTGTGAATAACTGCGAGAGTGGCGAAATCGGGTTGTGGATTCTGGCGGATCCGGTTGATGACGGTGTCAGCGTGGGGGCATGCCACGACTCGTACACATCCCGCGGGATCTCGGAGCCTGCTTCTCCGTCGAACAGGCCCGGCACGCCGGGGTGCGGTTCGGTCGCCTGCGAAGCCCCGACCTGGAGCGGCCGTTCCGCGGCGTGCGACGGTTCACCGACCCCGACGTCTCGGTTGAGGGTGAGTCACGAAGGGCTCAACTGCTCCGCGCCGCGCACGCTTACCGAGCCCGAATGCGTCCGAGCGAGTTCTTCAGCCACGAGACGGCGGCCGCGATCTGGGGCGCGCCCCTGCCGGTCGGCCGGACGCCCCACGGAGTGGACGTCGCCGTCTGCGGTGAGCAGCACGTACCCCGTGCTGTCGGGGTGCGCGGTCACCGCGTTCCCTCCGCGGCCGCCTCGATCACGGAGGTGGAGGGGCTGAGAGTTGCCTCCCCGGCCTCGACCTGGGCGATGCTCGGCGCGTGGAGCGTGACGGACCTCGTAGCTCTGGGCGACTATTTCTGCCGAGTGTGGCGTGTGGGACACGGCCGACCCGATCCGGGCCGTCCGCCGCTGACCACCGTGGAGAGCCTCGGAGAAGCGCTGAAGGCGAGTCGCCGCATCGGCGCCGCACGGCTCAGAGAGGCCCTGGGACTCATCCGGTGTGACGCATGGTCGCCGCGCGAGACCGCCTGCCGCCTCCGTCTCGTCGCGCACGGGCTGCCGGAGCCCGAGCTGAACATGGACGTGTTCGACCGGTTCCAGTTCCTCGGCTGCGTCGACTTGGCGTATCCGCAGCACAAGCTGGGCATCGAGTACCACGGCGCACTCCATCACGCGACGTACGCCGAAGATGTCGAGCGCATCGCGCGATTCCGAGCAGACGACTGGACGATGCTCGAGGTCACGAACATCCTCTTCCGCGACGGCGACCGGCTGGAGCGACGAGCCGAGGCAGCGTTGCGCTCCCGCGGCTGGCGCCCCTGACCGCCGACCAGCCCTCCGGTGTGACGCCGTTGCGCACTCCGGTGTGGCAGATTGCGGTTCCGCTGAAATCTTGATGCAGTTCGGCATACCGGAGGTGAGCGGGGTGCGGCGGTGGTGCAGTTTGGGGAACCGGAAGCGAGATGGGGCTGGCGGTGGTGCTGCTCGACACGCTGGAGGCGGCCGGGGCTGCTCAGGTGTGGCGGATTGTGGTTCCGCCGAAGTTTTGGTGCAGTTCGGCACACCGGAGGCGACCTGGGGTGCGGCGGGCGGGGGAGCGGTCAGGGGTGACGGATGCGCCAACGGAAGCTGCCGCGGTACGTCAGCACGGTGCCGAGAAGCGGGTTCCTGGCCAGCGCACGGACGGTCTGGCATCCGGTGTCGTCGTCGAAGCCGTCTTCGACCTGCACGCTCACGGAGAAGACGCCGGGCAGCGGGATGCGCAGGCGCCCGAGTCTCAGCACGGCGCGTTCCGACCGCAGACGAAGGTGCCCCTCGGGCGTCGCCTCGCACCGCAGGGTCAGCTCCACGCGCTGCGCTGCGCCGAGCCGGTTCACCAGTGTGCCCGACTGCTCTCCGACGCGGAGCACGTCGACGAACGTCTCCGTCCGTCGCGCGAAGCGGAACGTGCGCGTCGCACGAAGTTCGGCTGCACCGTCGGGCGCCTGCTCGAGCCGATTCTCCACGTGGAACGGCACGTCGGCGCCGTAGGACGTGATCATCAGGCGGGGTCCCACGAACGGCCGCGCGAGCAGGCCGAAGCGGCCCCAGCGGCTTCCCGCGACCGAGAACACGCCGTCGCAGACTGCGATGCCGTCACCTGGACCTTCCGCGTACTGAGCGACTTCAGGACGGAGCGCATCGGCCGTCGGCCCGAGCGCGGCGAGCAGCACGGAAGGGCGATCGGGTGCGGAGGTCATTCGCGAGTCTCCTCTCGATACGGCTTGAGCGACGGCGGCATGGCAGCGGCATCCGGGAACTCGCACGAAAACTCGCCGCGATATCCGAACAGCACGCCGACGAACCGATTGCGGACCTCGAGGTCGATCACGTAGCGGCCTCGCTGCTCGTCGTAGTGCTCGGTGAGGTGTGCGCGTGCGCTGAACAGCATCGGGAACCGGAACGCGATCGGTCCCTCGTAGAAGCGCTGCTCACCCGAAACGAGGCGCAGTCCGCCGGATTCGGTGACAGACAGGTCGAGATCGACGGCGAGGTGCTGGTGGGTGCCGAGGTAGTCCACGACGCAACCGCGTTCCGCGCTGTAGACCATGGTGGCATCGAACCGGCGCCGTCGTCCCGGGCGCACCTGCATCGTGCGCACGAAGGTGACCGTCTCCCTGCCGCGGTCGTCGGCGTACGGGAAGTTGTCGATGCGGAACGGCACGTCCGTGCCCGCTTCCGGGAACATGATGTTGCGCGTCGCCCCGAAGAGCAGGAAAGGACGCACCCACCACGGGCCGCGCCGGACTTCGTGCATGACGCCCGTTCCGACGCAGCCGTAGCCCGCCGCCGTGCCGACGCCGAAGCGCCGCTGCATCATCGGGTGCAACCGTGAGAAGTCCTTGCCCATCCCTCGTGCGAAGACGCTGACGGGGGCGGAAGTGCGCTCAGTCATGGTCCCGGATCCTTGACAGCGAGTCAGGGGCAGCGGCCATGACATCGCGACCGTTGTGCGCGGACGGCCGCGACAGGCAGCTGCGCGCCCTGGCACGCGGCCCGCGGAGCCACCCCCGCCACCAGGTCACCCGTTCCGGCTCGATCCCGGATTCGGCCCAGAGGCGCAGGCGGTCGAAACTCCACGCGGTCAACCACCAGACGACGTGTCGGATGAGGACCCGATCGAGCAGCCGCCCGAAGGCTCCGAACCACGGTTGGTAGTCATACCCCGTGATGAATCGGACGCCCTCCGGATGGGGGACATAGCGCCAATAGCCGCGACCGCGTCGCAACGGCGACAGACGATCATCAGCGTCGAACACGAGCGCCGACGTGCGCGGCCCGCCTGCGGCACGCTTCTCACTGAGGGAGACTCCGGTGCCGCGGATCGTGCGGACGCCGAGCGCCAACTCGTAGCGGAACGTGCGCGCACCGTCGTCGCGAACGCCCGTGGGCCGGATCGCCGAGAACCTGGCGTCCCAGCGCGGGTGCAGGTCGACATCCTGTGTCAGCTCCCAGACGCGATCCAGGGGGGCCCGGATCAGGATCTCCACGTACAGCGCCCGAGTCGTCACACTCCGCACACTATCGGTCGGTACGATGGACTCAACGACACCTTTGGGAAGGGCGACATGAAAAGCTTGCTGTGGTTCCTGCTCGGCATCATCGGCGGATTCGTCGCCGCCCATTTCATGAACAAGGATCCGCGAGGGCATGAGCTGCTCGGCAGGGTCGACGCGCGAGTGACGGAGTTCACCGACCGGCTCAGCGAGGCGTACTACGCCGAGCAGGGTCAGCGCAACGCCTGAACCCCGCGATCCACCACACGGCCGCGTCGCGCGGCGCGGCTCCGCTCCCATCAGCAAGGACACGACACGCACCTATGAAGACCGCCGACATCGCGCAGCTCTACCTCGACTACTTCGAGAAGAACGACCATCAGATCGTTCCGTCGGCGTCGCTGGTCAGCGATGACCCCACTCTGATGTTCACCGTCGCAGGCATGGTGCCGTTCATCCCGTACCTGACCGGTGTGGTTCCCGCCTCGCACTCGCGCATCGCCGACGTGCAGAAGTGCATCCGCACGAACGACATCGAAGAGGTCGGCAAGACCGCCAGGCACGGCACGTTCTTCCAGATGCTGGGCAACTGGTCCTTCGGGGACTACTTCAAGCGCGGCGCCATCGAGTACGCATGGGAGCTGCTGACCAAGAGCGATTCGGACGGCGGACTCGGTTTCGACGAGAAGGACCTCTGGGTCACGATCTACGAGACGGACGACGAGGCGCACGACATCTGGCGCAACGTCATCGGGCTCGATGAGAAGCGCATTCAGCGACTCGGCCGCGCGGACAACTACTGGCACACCGGCCAACCAGGGCCGGGCGGCCCCGATTCCGAGATCTTCTTCGACCGTGGGCCGAAGTACGGTCGCGACGGCGGACCGGCAGTCGACGACAGCCGGTTCATCGAGATCTGGAACCTCGTGTTCATGCAGGACCGGCTCGAGAACGTGCGCAGCAAGACGGAGTTCGACATCGTCGGCGGTCTGCCGCAGAAGAACATCGACACCGGCATGGGCCTCGAGCGCGTCGCGTTCCTGAAGCAGGGCGTCGAGAACATGTACGAGAGCGACCAGGTTCGTCCTGTGCTCGACCGTGCCAGCGAGCTGAGCGGCAGACGCTACGGCGCCGCGCACGAGGACGATGTGCGCTTCCGCGTGATCGCCGATCACGTGCGCTCTTCGCTGATGCTGCTCTCCGACGGCGTCACTCCCGCGAACGAGGGGCGCGGCTACATCCTGCGCCGTCTCATGCGCCGCACAGTGCGTTCGATGCGCCTGCTCGGCGTGGAGGAGGCGACCTTCCCCGAGCTGTTCGCTACATCCCGCGATGCGATGAAGCAGACCTATCCGGAGCTCGACACCGACTGGGACAGGATCTCCGCCTATGCGTTCGCGGAGGAGGAGACGTTCCTGCGCACTCTCAGCGCCGGATCGACCATCCTCGACACGGCGGTCGAGAAGGCCGCCACCGCGGGCAGGAAGGGCCTCGCCGGCGACCAGGCGTTCCTGCTGCACGACACGTACGGGTTCCCGATCGACCTCACGGTGGAGATCGCGGAGGAAGCGGGCCTGTCCGTCGACCGCGAAGCGTTCGATGGCCTGATGCAGGCACAGAGGCAGCGTGCGAAGGAGGATGCCCGTTCGCGCAAGCGCGCCATTGCGGACGTCGGCGTGTACAGCCAGTTCCGGGCCGAAGGCGAGACTGTCTTCACGGGCTACGACGATCTCGAGACTTCCACGAGCGTGCTCGGCATCATCGTCGACGGTTCCCCCGTCCGGTCGGCGACGACGGGCCAGACCGCCGAGGTCATCCTTCCGGAGACAGCGCTCTACGCTGAGTCCGGCGGTCAGGTCGCCGACAAGGGCACGATCGTCGGCCCCGGCTACGAACTCGAAGTGCTCGACGTGCAGCGCCCCGTGTCGGGGCTCGTCAGCCACACGGTGCTCGTCACGAGCGGCGAGGTCGGCGTCGACCAGCCGGCCACGACCGTCGTCGATGCCGCCAACCGCCGTGCGGCCGAGCGAGCGCACTCCGCAACGCACCTCGTGCATGCCGCCCTGCGCGACACGCTCGGCAAGGGTGCGACGCAGGCAGGGTCGCTCAACCGTGCGGGCTACCTGCGCTTCGACTTCTCCTGGGGTCAGGCGCTCTCCGATGCGACGAAGAGCGAGATCGAGGAGATCGCGAACAACGCGGTCGGTTCGAACCTCGAGGTCTCCACCAGGGTGATGTCGCTCGATGATGCGAAGTCGGCCGGCGCCACGGCACTGTTCGGTGAGAAGTACGGTGAGAAGGTCCGAATGGTCGACATCGGCGGGCCGTGGTCGCGCGAGCTCTGCGGCGGCACGCACGTGTCGTCCAGCGCGGAGGTCGGACTGATCTCGCTGACCAGCGAGTCATCCGTCGGTGCGGCCAACCGTCGCGTCGAGGCGCTCGTCGGACAGGACGCCTTCCGCGAACTCACCCGTGAGCGCGCCCTCGTCACCGAACTGAGCAGCTCGCTGAAGACGCCTCGGGACAAGCTCGCCGAGCGCGTCTCAGAGCTCGCGGCGAATCTGAAGGCCGCTGAGAAGAGGATCGCGCAGTTCGAGCAGCAGGCACTGCAGCAGCGCGTTCCCGAACTTGCCGGCAGGGCCGCGGCAGCCGGACGCGTCGCCCTCGTCGCGGAGTCGATCGGCGCCGTCTCCTCGGGCGACGACGTGCGCAGCCTCGTCACACAGGTGCGCGAGCGACTCGGCTCCGAGCCTGCGGTGGTCGCACTCGCCGGTGAGGCGAAAGGTCGGCCCGTCGTCGTGGTCGCCACGAATGAGGGGGCTCGTGACATCGGTGCCAGGGCCGGCGATCTGGCCAAGGCCGCAAGCTCCGTGCTCGGAGGCGGCGGCGGAGGCAAGCCCGATCTCGCTCAGGGCGGCGGCACAGACGCGGCGGCGATCCCTGCCGCGCTCGAGGCCGTGCGTCGGTCGGCGGAGGCGCTGTAGACGTGACGGAATTCCGGCGCGGTGTGCGCATCGGCATCGATCCGGGCAGAGCCCGTGTCGGTGTAGCTCGAGTCGACCCGGATGGCATGCTCGCCGTGCCTGTGGAGACCGTGCCGCGCGACGAGCGAGCCATCATCCGTGTCCTCGAGATCGCAGCCGAGTACGAGCCGATCGAGTTCGTGGTGGGGCTGCCGCTCAACCTCCGCGGCGACGACACCGCGTCCACGCAGGACGCCCGTGACTTCGCCGCGGAGTTGGCCTCGCGCGCAGCGGTGCCGGTTCGCCTCGTCGACGAGCGCTTGTCGACCGTCACGGCCCATCAGGCGCTGCGGCAATCCGGGCGAAGCCAGAAGGGGTCTCGTAAGGTAGTGGATCAGGTGGCCGCGGTCGTGCTCCTGCAGCACGCGGTCGACAGCGAGAAGAGCACCGGCGCCCCCGCCGGCGAGCCCGTTTCCCTCCCGGAGTGACGCAGATGACCGACGACCCGCAGTCCGACGAGCCAGGCCAGCCCTTGTCGCGCCGCGAGGCGCGTGAGCGCGCACGGGCGCAGAAGGCCGATGAGCCGGTGGCAGAGGTGCCGGATGATGGTGAGGCGCAGTCCCCGGCCGACGAGGACGCGGCGCCGGATGCAGGCGGCATCGACATCGGAGCTGCCGCCAGGCACGAAGACACCGACGAGCCAGCCGAAGCTTCGGCAGCCTCCGCTGGCGCAGTCGGAGGTGCGGAGCAGGTCGCACCTGAGGACGCGGAGAGCGAGTCCGCCGCCACCCGCAGAACTCGCAGCGACGTGGCGGCCGGCCCCGCGCGGACCATGCCTGAGGGCAGCTCGATCGAGGCGCTGCTGCACAGCGAACCGGAGGAGCGTCCGCGCAAGAGGGGCAAGGGCTGCCTGATCGCCGCGATCATCGTGCTCGTACTCGTGGGCGGGCTCGCCGCAGGCGGCGTCTGGGCATGGAACACCTACGGCGAGCGGATCCAGGAGGTGCTCGGCCTGGACGGCCCACACGACTACGAAGAGGGCGAGGCATCCGGCGAGGTGTTCATCACCGTCGACCAGGGAGACACCGGCGAAGCCATCTCCCCGAAGCTGTTCGACGCGGGCGTCACACTCGAGTCCGATTCCTTCACCCGCTACCTGCGCGAGAACGGGCTGAATCCGAAGCTGTACCCCGGCGTGTACCAGCTGCAGCAGAAGATGACCAGCGCCGCGGTCGTCGACGCGCTGGAGGACCCTGAGAACCGTCAGGAGAACACGGTGCAGCTGCCGGAGGGGCTCACGGTGGAGGCGTCCATCACCCGTATCTCGGAGAGCATCGAGGTGTCGGCCTCCGACCTCGAGGAGGCGACGGCCGACCCGTCGCAGTACGGCGTCGATTCCGACAGCCTCGAGGGCTGGCTCTTCCCCGCGACCTACACCTTCGATCCGGATGCGTCGGCGCAGGACGTCGTGCAGCGGCTCGTCGACCGCACCCGCGAATCGCTCGACTCGGCGGGCGTGCCCGACGAGGACGTGCACGAGGTGCTCACGATTGCCGCGATCATCCAGCGCGAGGCGCGCTTCGAGGACGACTTCTACAAGGTCTCGCGCGTGATCCACAACCGGCTCGACTCCGACACATGGGGTGACACCAACGGCCTCCTGCAGATGGACTCCACCGTGCAGTACGGCTACGGCGAGGCGCACGCCGGCTCCGCTTCCACCTCGGCCGAGGCGCGCAACGACGACAACCCGTGGAACACGTACGAGCATGTCGGTCTGCCTGCCGGCCCGATCTCGAACCCCGGGGATCTCGCGATCGACGCGGCCATGCACCCTGTCAACGGGCCGTGGCTGTACTTCGTGAGCGTGAACCTGAACACCGGCGAGACGAAGTTCGCCACCAGCTTCGCCGAACACGAGCAGAATGTCTCAGAGTGGGTGCAGTGGTGCTCGGAGAACCCCGACGCCGGATGCTGAGGAGCGAGCAGAATGCAGGACGCGCTTCGGAGTGAGTCGCACGTGAACCCGCCGATCGACGGAGGTCGTCGTCTCGAGGTGTGGGGCGATCCGATCGACCACAGCCGCTCACCGCACCTGCACGGCGCGGCGCACCGAGCACTCGGACTCGACTGGTCCTTCGACCGGCGCCGCGTCGATCGTGCCGGTCTCGACGCGGCCCTGGCCTCATTGAACGGGGAGTGGCGCGGGCTCGCACTCACGATGCCGCTCAAGGAGGGCGCCTTCGCCGCCGCTCGCACCCGCGACAGGCACGCGGAGCTGACCGGAGCGGTGAACACGCTGCTGTTCGCCGGTGACGGGAGCGCAACCCGACCGCGCGGGTTCAACACAGACGTCGGCGGCATCGTGCGTGCAATGGACGAGGCGGGCCTCGACGGTGCCGAGCGCGTCAGGATCCTCGGAGCGGGTGCCACGGCCGGATCGGCACTCGTGGCGGCGGCGGAGTCAGGCGCACGCCGGGTGCAGGTGGTCGCACGCCGTGCCGAGCGCGCGGCGGCGCTCGTCGAGCTGGGGGAGCGGGCGGGAGTCCGCGTCGACGCCGCGGCATTCGACGCGGTCACCGGTGCCGCCGATGTCACGATCGCGACGCTCCCCGGCGGGGCGGACCTGCCAGCAGAGCACCTCGTCCGCCTTGCCGGCACGGGCGGCACGCTGTTCGACGTAGCCTACGACCCTTGGCCGTCCGCGCTCGCGCGCCGCTGGGAGGCAGACGTCGTCCCCGGGCTCGGCATGCTGCTGCACCAGGCCGTGCTGCAGGTGCGCATCTTCGTGTCGGGGGAGCGCGGCGAGCCGCTCCAGGGTGAGGATGCCGTGCTCGAGGCGATGCGCAAGGCACTCAGCGGTCCGCGCTGACCACGAGCCCGCCGCGGTCGTGGCGCAGCGTGCCTCGAACGCATGGGAAGATGGAGCCTATGCTCCGTGTCATGACGGCCGGCGAATCGCACGGCCCCGAACTCATCGCCGTTATGGAGGGTCTGCCCGCTGGCGTCCCGCTCCTCGCTGAGCAGATCCAACAGGATCTGCAGCGCCGCAAGCTGGGCTACGGCCGCGGCTCCCGGATGAAGTTCGAGCAGGACGAGCTGACGCTCTCCTCGGGCGTCAGGCACGGTTACACGATGGGCAGCCCGATCGCCCTGCGCATCGGCAACACCGAGTGGCCGAAGTGGACCGAGGTGATGAGCGCTGCTCCCGTGGAGCTCACCGAGAAGTCCCGCGGCCGCGGTGCTCCGCTCACGCGCCCGCGCCCGGGACATGCCGACTTCGTCGGCATGCAGAAGTACGGCTTCGACGAGGCCCGCCCGATTCTCGAGCGCGCCAGCGCCCGTGAGACGGCCGCCCGCGTCGCCCTCGGGGCGATCGCCCGTTCGTTCCTGGGCGAACTGGGCATCCGGCTCGTCAGCCATACGCTCTCCATCGGTCCGGTGCGGGTGCCTGACGGCTCTGCGCTGCCGCATCCGGATGACGTCGCCGCCCTCGACGCCGATCCGCTGCGGTGCTTCGACGCCGCAACGAGCGAGCGGATGGTGGCCGAAGTCGACGACGCACGCAAGGCCGGCGACACGCTCGGCGGCGTCGTCGAGGTGCTGGCGTACGGGCTCCCGCCAGGGCTCGGCTCCCACGTGCAGTGGGACCGTCGGCTCGACGGCAAACTCGCCCAGGCGCTGATGAGCATCCAAGCGATGAAGGGCGTCGAAGTCGGCGACGGCTTCGACACCTCGCGCCGTCGCGGTTCGGCCGCGCACGACGAGCTGTTCGCGACCGAAGCGGGTGTCGGACGCGGGTCGGGCCGGGCCGGCGGCACCGAGGGCGGGATGTCCACGGGCACCGCGCTGCGCGTGCGTGCGGCCATGAAGCCGATCGCGACCGTGCCGCGCGCACTGCGCACAGTCGACGTCGCCACGGGCGAGGGATCCACGGCGCACCACCAGCGCTCCGATGTGTGCGCCGTGCCGGCCTCGGGCGTGGTCGCCGAGGCGATGGTCGCCATCGTGCTCGCCGAGACCGTCATCGAGAAGTTCGGCGGTGACTCTCTGGCCGAGACGCGCCGCAATCTCGAGGGCTACCTCGCCGCGATCCCCGACGAGCTGCGCACGACGGACGACGACGCCGTCGCGCCCGACGCATGACGGACGACGCACCGACCGCCGTACCCGGCCCGTTCGAGCAAGGTGCGCCCGTGCGTCCGCTGCTCGTGCTGGTCGGTCCGATGGGCGCGGGGAAGTCGGCGATCGGCCGCAAGACGGCGAAGGCGCTCGGCGTGCCATTCAGGGACACCGATTCCATCGTCGTCCAGCACCACGGTCCGATCGCAGACATCTTCGTCGAGCAGGGGGAGACGACGTTCCGCGCGTACGAGCACGAAGCGGTTCTCGCCTCGCTCTCGCAGGACGGCGTCGTCGCGCTCGGCGGCGGCTCACTGACTCACGACGGCACGCGAGAAGCACTGGCCGGCCACCGTGTCGTGCTGCTGACCGTCTCGGACACGGCCATCGCCGGGCGTCTGCGCGGTCAGAAGCGACCGCTGCTCAACCGCAGCGACAGCGACCCGCTCGCCGAGTGGATCCGAATCAGGGACGAGCGCATGCCGACGTACCGCGCGGTCTCCACGCTGGAGATCGACACATCGACAGGTCCGATCCAGAACGTCGTCGATCGCATCGTCGACTGGGTCAGAGAGCAGGAGGAATCCGAATGAGCGATGTCACCGAGATCCGCGTGAGCGGCGCGACGGGCTACGGCATCCGGATCGGCCGCGGGCTCGTCGCCGAACTGGGCGAGACGCTGCCGGAGATCGCCAAGAAGGTGCTCGTCGTGCACCCTCCGACGCTGCAGAAGGAGGCGGAGGCCCTGCGGGAGAGCCTCCTGGGCGAGCGCGAGGTGCTGCTGGCGGAGATTCCGGATGCCGAGCAGGGCAAGCGCATCGAGGTCGCCTCGTTCTGCTGGCAGATCATGGGGCAGGCCGACTTCACCCGCACAGACGCAGTGATCGGGTTCGGCGGCGGCGCGGTGACCGACCTCGCCGGGTTCGTGGCGGCCAGCTGGCTGCGCGGTGTGAAGGTCGTGCAGGTTCCCACCACGGTTCTCGGCATGGTCGATGCGGCCGTCGGCGGGAAGACGGGCGTCAACACAGCCGAGGGCAAGAACCTCGTCGGCGCATTCTGGGCGCCGCACGCCGTATTGTGCGACCTGGACCTGCTCGCGAGTCTTCCTCGCAATGAGGCCGTCGCGGGCTACGCCGAGGTGGTCAAGGCGGGATTCATCCGCTATCCGGAGATCCTCGACATCATCGAGGCCGACCCCGAGCGGGCGACGGACGTCGGAAGCGAGGAGTTCCGCCGCACGATCGAACTGGCCATCCGGATGAAGGCCGACATCGTCGGCGAGGACTTCCGTGAGTCCGGTGTGCGCGAGCACCTGAACTACGGGCACACACTCGGCCACGCGATCGAACATGCCGAGCGCTACCAGTGGCGCCACGGCGCAGCGGTCTCGATCGGCATGATGTTCGCCGCTGAGCTGTCCCGGCTGGCCGGGCGGCTCTCGGACGCGGCGGTGGACAGGCACCGAGCCGTCCTCGAGTCGCTGGGGCTGCCGACGACGTACCGGATCGGCGCGTGGAAGCAGCTGCTGGCGACGATGCAGCGGGACAAGAAGGCCCGCGCGGGGATGCTCCGGTTCATCGTGCTCGACGACATCGCCAAACCCACCGTGCTGCAGGCGCCGGACGAGTCCCTCCTCTACGCCGCCTACCTCGAGGTGGCAGAAGACTCTCAGCCCCCCACCCGCACCACCGTCGCCCTCTGACGCGCCGACTCTTCATTTCTGGCACATCTCCGGATGGGTGGCCCAGCAGATTCGTGCCAGAAATGAAGAGACGCGCGGGGCGGGGGAGCACATCCGGCTACCCGTACAATGGGTTCTCGGGCCGCGCGCCCTGGCAACTTGACACGACACGAAACGGAATCTCCTTCATGGCATCCACCGCAGACATCCGCAATGGGGTCGTTCTTTCGATCGACGGCCAGCTCTGGAGCATCGTGGAGTTCCAGCACGTGAAGCCGGGCAAGGGCGGTGCCTTCGTCCGCACGAAGATGAAGAACGTCGTCTCGGGCAAGATCATCGACAAGACCTTCAACGCCGGTGCCAAGGTCGACGTGCAGAACGTCGACCGCAGCGACTACCAGTACCTGTACAACGACGGCGACACGTTCTTCTTCATGGACCAGCGCGACTACGACCAGATCAACGTGCCGGCGGCGGTCGTCGGCGACTCCTCGCGCTTCATGCTCGAGAACATGATCGTCACCATCGCGATGCACGACGGCCAGCCGCTGTACATCGAGCTGCCGCCGTCGATCGTGCTCCAGATCACCTACACCGAGCCGGGCCTGCAGGGCGACCGTTCGAACGCGGGCACCAAGCCGGCCACGGTGGAGACGGGCGCGGAGATCCAGGTGCCGCTGTTCCTGAACGAGGGCACCAAGGTCAAGGTCGACACCCGCACGGGCGACTACCTCGGCCGCGTGAACGACTGACCCTTGAGCGCACGCACCAAGGCGCGCAAGCGCGCCCTCGACATTCTGTTCTCCGCCGACGTCCGCGGAGACACGCTGCCGCAGGCACTCGCAACCGCGGCCAAGCGCGCCGCGAGCGAGCCCGAGCGTCAGGCCTCATGGCTGTACGCCCGTGAGATCGTCGACGGCGTCATCGATAACGGCGACGAGCTCGACGAGCAGATCGAGACGCACAGCCGCGAATGGCGACTGGACCGGATGCCCACCGTCGACCGTGCTCTGCTGCGCATCGGGGCATGGGAGATCCTCTACAACGACGAGGTCGACGCCGCCGTGGCGATCAACGAGGCCGTGGAGCTCGCCAAGGAGCTCTCCACCGACGAGTCCAGCGGCTTCGTTCACGGCGTCCTCGCCCGCATCGAAAAGGCGAACTGACACCGAACCCTGCTGCCGAAATGCGCACTTCTCGTCGAGTTGCGCCGCTTTGGACGCCACTTTGTCGAAAAAGTGCGCATCTCGCGAGCCCGGCACAGCGAGTCAGGCGACAGGCTAGACTGAGCGCACCGAACCTTTAAGACCGTCCAGTGAGGCGGAGAAGGGAGTGGCGGATGAGCACGCGAGCTGTGCTTCAGGAAGCCGATATCAGTCGGGCGATGACCCGGATCGCCCACGAGATCCTCGAGGCCAATCGCGGCGCGGAGGGGCTCGTCCTGCTGGGCATCCCCACCAGAGGCGTGAATCTCGCCGAGCGACTGGCCGCTCTGATCGAACGCTTCGCTGGCGTCGCCGTCCCCACGGGCGCTCTGGACGTGACGATGTACCGCGACGATCTCTCGCGACACCCCACCCGCGCTCCGCGGCCGACGCAGATCCCCCGCACCGGCATCGATGGCCGCGTCGTGGTGCTCGTCGACGATGTGCTCTTCTCCGGTCGCAGCATCTCAGCGGCGCTCGACGCGCTCAAGGACATCGGCCGACCCGCCGCCGTGCGCCTCGCGATCCTGGTCGACCGCGGCCATCGCGAGCTCCCCATTCGGCCGGACTTCATCGGCAAGAACCTCCCGTCAGCACGCGCCGAGCGCGTGAACGTCCGCCTCGCCGAGGTCGACGGCGTCGACGACGTCACGATCGAGGAAGGCACGGAATGAGGCACCTGCTCGACACGCGCACGCTCTCGCGTGAGGAGGCCATCCGGATCCTCGATGTCGCAGAGGACATGGCGGACACGCAGAGCCGCGAGGTGAAGAAGCTTCCGACGCTGCGCGGGAAGACCGTGGTGAACCTCTTCTTCGAGGACTCCACGCGCACGCGCATCTCCTTCGAGGCCGCCGCCAAGCGGCTCTCTGCCGATGTGATCAACTTCTCGGCCAAGGGCTCCAGCGTCTCCAAGGGCGAGAGCCTGCAGGACACGGCCCAGACGCTGCAGGCGATGGCCGCCGACGCGGTGGTGATCCGCCACGGGGCGTCGGGCGCGCCTCACACCCTGGCGACCAGCGGCTGGATCTCGGCCGGCGTCGTCAACGCGGGCGACGGCACGCACGAGCATCCGACCCAGGCACTGCTCGACGCCTTCACGATGCGCAGGCGCCTGCACGGTGCGGCGAGCCGCGGTCGCGACCTCGACGGTGTACGGGTCGCGATCATCGGCGACGTTCTGCACTCCAGGGTCGCCCGCTCGAACGTGTGGCTGCTGGCGACGCTCGGCGCGCAGGTCACGCTGGTGGCACCGCCGACGCTGCTCCCACAGGATCTCTCCGCATGGCCGGTCGACGTCAGCTACGACCTGGACGACACCCTCGCAGCGGGCCAGGACGCCGTGATGGTGCTGCGCATCCAGCTCGAGCGGATGAACGCCTCGTTCTTCCCCTCGGAGCGCGAGTACTCGCGCCGCTGGGGCCTCGGCCGCGAACGGTTCGCGCGTCTGAGCGGCGGTACGATTGTGATGCATCCCGGCCCGATGAACCGTGGCCTCGAGATATCCCCTGCTGCTGCTGATTCCGGCCGCTCCACGGTGCTCGAACAGGTCACGAACGGAGTGTCGGTCAGGATGGCCGCGCTCTACCTGCTCCTGTCGGGGGAACGCGGGACGGACCAGACGACGAATGAGGAGGGACGATGAGCGAGACTCTTCTCATCACCGGCGCCGCGATCGAAGGATCGGACAGGGCGGATATCGTCGTCGACGACGGACGCATCGTCGAGATCGGCACAGGCCTGAGCCGCGCAGGAGCGACCAGGATCGACGCGGACGGCCTGATCGCACTGCCGGGGCTCGTCGACCTGCACGTTCACCTGCGCGAACCGGGCTTCGAAGCCAGCGAGACGATCCTCACGGGCACGCGTGCCGCGGCGGCAGGCGGGTTCTCCGCCGTGTTCGCGATGCCGAACACCATGCCCGTGGCCGACAACGCCGGTGTCGTCGAACAGGAGCTGGCGCTGGGTGAAGCGGCCGGCTACGCGACCGTGCAGCCGATCGGCGCCGTGACGGTCGGCCAGAAGGGCGAGCGACTCGCCGAGCTGGGCGCCATGGCGTCATCGCGAGCGAACGTGCGCGTGTTCAGCGATGACGGCTCGTGCGTGGCGGACCCGCTGCTGATGCGCCGTGCGCTCGAGTACGTGAAGGGGTTCGGCGGTCTGATCGCCCAGCACGCGCAGGACCCTCGGCTCACCGAGGGCGCCCAGATGAACGAGGGCGTCGTCTCGGCTGAGCTGGGGCTGGCCGGATGGCCCGCCGTCGCCGAGGAATCGATCATCGCGCGCGACGTGCTGCTCGCACAGCACGTCGGCTCGCGACTGCACGTGTGCCATCTCTCCACGGCCGGCTCAGTCGATATCATCCGGTGGGCGAAGGCCCGCGGCATCGACGTCACGGCCGAGGTCACGCCGCACCACCTGCTCTACAGCGACGAGAAGGTGCGCGGCTACGACGCCCGCTACAAGGTGAACCCACCGCTGCGTCGTGCCGAAGACGTCGAGGCCGTGCGTGCGGGTCTCGCCGACGGCACCATCGACATCGTCGCCACAGACCACGCCCCGCACCCCGAGGAATCGAAGGCGTGCGAATGGCACGCAGCCGCCCACGGCATGGTCGGCCTCGAGAGCGCGCTGCGCGTCGTGCACAAGACCATGGTCGACACAGGCCTGCTCGACTGGGCCGACGTCGCGCGCGTGATGTCGAAGACGCCGGCCGGGATCGGTCAGCTTCCAGGCCACGGCGAGGACATCGCCGAGGGGTCGGGCGCGGAGCTGACGCTGTACGACCCGAACGTGAAGGGCGTGTTCACCGCGGCCGACCTGCGCGGCCGCAGTGAGAACTCGCCGTACCTCGGCGACGAGCTGCCTGGCAGGACAACGTGGACGATCCACCGCGGCCGTGTCACGCTCGCAGACGGCGAGATCGTCGAGCAGGAGAACGCCTGATGCTGGCGTACCTGCCTGGCATCGCGTTCTTCGCGGGCGTGATCGCCCTGGTGCTGGTGCTGATGTGGTGGGGATGGCGCAGACGACGACGGGTCTCCGCTGAGATCCAGGTGCCGCTGGGCCAGGTGCGGGGCGAGACCACCGCTGTCTTCGACGGACTGTATGTGGCGACGACCCGTCACGATGCGCCGCTCGACCGGCTCGCGCTGCCCCACTTGGCGTTCCGTTCCCGCGTCACGGTCACCGTGACGACATCCGGTGTCGCGCTCGACATGCCAGGCACCCCCTCCCTCTTCCTCGACGCTGGCCGCATCGAAGGTGCGGGCAGGGCGACATGGACCATCGACCGCGTCGTGGAGCGCGACGGGCTCGTGCTCGTCGCGTGGCGAAGCGACGACGACACCATCTGCGACAGTTACATCCGCCTACAGAGTCACTCGCCGGACGCCCTCGTCCGCGCGATCGACGATCTGTCGGCACAACACACAGGAGCCGAGCAGTGACCTCTACTCTTCTTGACCGCGACCGTGCGGTGCTCGTGCTGGAGGACGGCAGCCGCTACGACGGCTACGCCTACGGCGCACGCGGCACCACGGTCGGCGAGGTCGTCTTCACCACAGGGATGACCGGCTACCAGGAGACCCTCACAGACCCGTCGTACGCCGGTCAGATCGTGCTGCAGACCGCACCGCACATCGGCAACACGGGGGTCAACAGCGAAGACGCGGAATCCCGCCGCGTGTGGGTCGCCGGCTACATCGTGCGCGACCCCTCGCGCGTCGTGTCGAACTGGCGCGCTGAGGAATCGCTCGAAACCGCACTGGAGCGCGACGGCATCGTCGGCATCAGCGGCATCGACACGCGTGCGGTCACCAGGCACATCCGGTCCGACGGCTCGATGCGCGGCGCCGTGTTCTCGGGCGAGGCGGCCGACCTCACCGCCGATGAGCAGCTGCGCTCCGTCACAGCCGCTCCCGAGATGACGGGGCAGAACCTCTCCGCCCAGGTCTCGGTCGACGCCGTGCAGGTGACGCAGGCCGTGGGCGAGAGGATCGGAAATCTCGCCGTGATCGACCTCGGCATCAAGCAGGCGACGGTGGACAACCTCGCCAGCCGCGGCTTCGAGGTGCACGTGATGCCGCAGCACGTCACCTTCGACGAGATCCGTGCGATCGACCCCGTCGCGCTGTTCTTCTCGAACGGTCCTGGCGACCCCGCGGCCAGCGACGCCCATGTCGAGCTGCTGCAGTCCGCCCTGCGCGACGGACTGCCGTACTTCGGCATCTGCTTCGGCAACCAGCTGTTCGGGCGCGCGCTCGGCCTCGGCACCTACAAGCTGCCGTTCGGGCATCGCGGCATCAATCAGCCGGTGCGCGACAAATCGACCGGACGCGTGGAGATCACGGCGCAGAACCACGGCTTCGCGGTCGAGGCTCCGATCGAGGGCGTCTTCGACAGTCCCGCCGGGTTCGGCCGCATCGAAGTCAGCCACATCGGCCTCAACGACAACGTCGTGGAGGGCGTGCGCGCCCTCGACATCCCCGCCTTCTCCGTGCAGTACCACCCGGAGGCCGCCGGCGGGCCGAACGACGCCAACTACCTGTTCGACCGGTTCCAGGCCATGGTCCTGGACCACCTCGGCAAGAAGGGCCCCCATGCCTAAGCGCGACGACATCCAGTCCGTCCTCGTGATCGGATCCGGGCCGATCGTGATCGGTCAGGCGTGCGAGTTCGACTATTCGGGAACCCAGGCCTGCCGTGTGCTCCGCGAAGAGGGCGTGCGCGTCATCCTCGTCAACTCGAACCCGGCGACGATCATGACCGATCCCGACTTCGCTGACGCGACGTACGTCGAGCCGATCAGCCCCGACGTGATCGAGACGATCATCGCCAAGGAGAAGCCGGATGCGATCCTGCCGACCCTGGGCGGCCAGACGGCGCTGAACGCGGCGATGGCCCTGCACGAGCAGGGCATCCTCGACAAGTACGACGTCGAGCTGATCGGCGCGAACGTCGACGCGATCCGGAAGGGCGAGGACCGCCAGGTCTTCAAGGAGCTCGTCGTCGAGGCGGGCGCCGAGGTGGCGCGCAGCCGCATCGCGCACACGATGGACGAGGTGCTCGATGCGGCCGCTGATCTCGGCTACCCGCTGGTCGTGCGGCCGTCGTTCACCATGGGCGGCCTCGGTTCCGGGTTCGCGCACGACGAGGAAGAGCTGCGCCGGATGGCGGGCGACGGTCTGCGTGAGTCGACCACGACCGAGGTGCTCCTGGAGGAGTCGATCCTCGGGTGGAAGGAGTACGAGCTCGAGCTGATGCGCGACACCGCCGACAACACGGTGGTCGTGTGTTCGATCGAGAACGTCGACCCTGTCGGTGTGCACACGGGCGACTCGATCACGGTCGCACCGTCGCTCACGCTCACCGACCGCGAGTACCAGAAGCTGCGCGACATCGGCATCGACATCATCCGAGCAGTCGGCGTCGACACCGGCGGCTGCAACATCCAGTTCGCGATCGACCCGGCGACGGGCCGCATCATCGTCATCGAGATGAACCCGCGCGTGTCGCGCTCCTCCGCACTCGCGTCGAAGGCCACAGGCTTCCCGATCGCGAAGCTCGCGGCCAAGCTCGCGCTGGGCTACCGCCTCGACGAGGTTCCGAATGACATCACCGGCGTCACGCCCGCGTCGTTCGAGCCGGCACTCGACTACGTCGTGGTGAAGGTGCCGCGGTTCGCGTTCGAGAAGTTCCCGGCCGCCGATCCGACCCTGACGACCACCATGAAGTCGGTGGGCGAGGCGATGGCGATCGGCCGCAACTACGCCACCGCGCTGCAGAAGGCGCTGCGCTCTGTCGAGAAGCGCGGATCCTCGTTCCACTGGGGAGAGCAGTCCGCAGCGGTCGACGAGCTGCTCGAATCGATGCGGACGCCGACCGACGGCCGCATCGTGCAGGTGCAGCAGGCGCTGCGCCTGGGGGCGACGGCGGACCAGGTGTTCGACGCGACCAAGATCGATCCGTGGTTCATCGACCAGATCGTGCTCATCAACGAGGTCGCCGACGCCGTGTCGGGGGCGGACGAGCTCGATGAGCGCGCCCTGCGCCTGGCGAAGGAGCACGGATTCAGCGACGTGCAGATCGCGCAGCTGCGCGGTCTCACGGAGGTCGAGGTGCGCGATTCGCGCCACGCGCTGAGCCTGCGCCCGGTCTACAAGACGGTCGACACCTGCGCGGGGGAGTTCCCCGCGCTCACGCCGTACCACTACTCGTCGTACGACTTCGAGACGGAGATCACCCCGAGCGACCGCAAGAAGGTCGTCATCATCGGCTCGGGGCCGAACCGCATCGGACAGGGCGTCGAGTTCGACTACTCCTGCGTGCAGGCGTCCTTCGCGCTCAGCGGTGCCGGGTACGAGACCGTGATGGTCAACTGCAACCCGGAGACGGTCTCGACTGACTACGACACCTCGGATCGGCTGTACTTCGAGCCGCTCACGCTCGAGGACGTGCTCGAGGTGCTGCACGCCGAGAGCCGGTCGGGTGAGATCTACGGTGTGGTCTGTCAGCTCGGCGGACAGACCCCGCTTGCCCTGGCGAAGGGGATCGAAGATGCCGGCTACCGGATCCTCGGCACCAGCCCCGCGGCGATCGACATGGCGGAGGACCGTCAGCTGTTCGGCGAGATCCTCGAGCGCGGCGGCCTCGTCGCCCCCCACAGCGGCACGGCCGTGGACGAGGAGCACGCGGTCGAGATCGCGGAGCGGATCGGCTTTCCGGTGCTCGTGCGCCCGTCGTTCGTGCTCGGCGGTCGCGGTATGGAGATCGTCTACGACACGCCCAGCCTGCGCGACTACTTCGTCCGCATCGCCGAGAGCGCGATCATCGGAGAGGATGCGCCGCTGCTGGTCGACCGCTTCCTCGACGACGCGGTGGAGATCGACGTGGACGCCCTGTTCGACGGAGAGGAGCTCTATGTCGGCGGCGTGATGGAGCACCTCGAGGAGGCGGGAATCCACTCGGGAGACTCGAGCTGCGCTCTGCCGCCGATGTCGCTCGGGCGCAACGAGATCGCCCGCGTGCGCGAAGCGACGCGCGCCATCGCGGAAGGCGTCGGCGTGCGCGGCCTGCTGAATGTGCAGTTCGCGATCAGCGCCGGCGTTCTCTACGTGATCGAGGCGAACCCGCGCGCCAGCCGCACAGTGCCGTTCGTGTCGAAGGCGCTCGGCATCCCGCTCGCCCAGGCGGCGAGCCGGATCATGGCGGGCGAGAAGATCGACGCGCTGCGCGAAGAGGGATTGCTGCCTGTAGCCGACGGCACGGTGGTGCCGCCTGGCACACCGGTGTCGGTGAAGGAAGCGGTGCTGCCGTTCAAGCGCTTCAGGACCGCGACCGGGCAGATCGTCGATTCGGTGCTCGGACCCGAGATGCGCTCCACCGGCGAGGTGATGGGCATCGACAAGACGTTCCCCATCGCGTTCGCCAAGAGCCAGGTCGCCTCCTACGGCGGCGTGCCGAACTCGGGCACCGTGTTCATCTCGGTCGCCGACAGCGACAAGCGCGACGTGCTGCTGCCGGCGCACCGCCTGCACCAGCTCGGGTTCACACTGCTCGCGACGGAGGGCACTGCGGAGATCCTCACGCGCAACGGCATTCCGACGGAGGTCGTGGCGAAGTACAGCGACTCCGACGCCAGCGAGAACATCGTCGATCTGATCAACGACGGCCGCGTCGACATCGTCGTGAACACTCCGAGCGGGATGTCGGCGCGTGCCGACGGCTACGAGATCCGCGCGGCAGCCGTCGCCGCCGACAAGGCGCTGTTCACCACGATCGTCACGCTGGGCGCCGCGGTGAGCGCGATGGACGCCGTCGACGGCGGCTTCGAGGTGACGAGCCTGCAGGAGTACGAGATCGCACGGAAGGCGCTGGTGTGACGGTGACCTTCGGTTCCCGGCTCCGGCGTGCACTCGACGCGTTCGGGCCGCTCTGCGTCGGGGTCGACCCGCACGCGGAGCTGCTCGACGCGTGGGGGCTCGAGCAGACGCCGGATGGGCTGAAGCGGTTCGGTCTGCGCGTGGTAGAGGCCTCAGCCGGCCGGGTGGCCGCGATCAAGCCTCAGGTGGCGTTCTTCGAGCGCTTCGGCAGCGCCGGCTTCGCCGCGCTCGAAGCCGTGCTCGCCGCCGGACGCGACGCAGGACTGATCGTCGTAGCCGACGCCAAGCGCGGCGACATCGGCAGCACCATGGCCGGCTACGCGAGCGCCTGGCTGGAGCCGGGATCTCCGCTCGAGGCGGACGCCGTGACGCTGTCGCCGTATCTCGGAGCGGGGTCGTTGACGGCGTCGATCGAAACGACGCTGCGGGCAGATAAGGGCGTGTTCGTCCTCGGCGCGACCAGCAACCCCGAGGCCGCCGCACTGCAGCGGGCAATCGGCGACGGCGGCGAGACCGTGGCGCGCCGCGTTGCGCTCGACGTCTCCGCCGCGGGCGGGGGAGCGCCGCTGGGGTCGGCCGGGCTCGTGGTCGGCGCGACGATCGATCGAACGGCTTCCGGCCTCACCGACGACGTGCTGGCGGGGATGCCCATCCTCGCGCCGGGCTTCGGCGCACAGGGAGCCGGCCCGGATGATCTCCTGCCGCGCTTCGGCGCCTTGGCCGGCAACGTGCTGGCCTCGGAGAGCAGGAGCCTGCTGCGGACAGGCCCCGACGCCATCGTCGAGACCATCGCCGCGCGCGCGGCAGAGTACCGGGAGGCGCGAGATGCCCGCTGACAGCGTCAGACCGCCCGAGGTCGACCGCACGGCCGCGTCCCGCCGCGCGATCGAAGCGCGCAGGGCGAGGGCGTCGCTCAAGCGGGACATCGGAACCCGCGTGCTGGCGCCCCAGGAGGTGCTCCGACGCGCGGAGTCTGACACGCGTTCCCCCGCCGGTACGCTGCGCGTGACGGACTTCCTGCTCGCCCTGCCCGCGATCGGCCGCGGCAAGCGCGACCGCGTGCTCGCCGAGGTCGGCATCGCACCCGTGAAGCGCCTCGGCGGACTGGGGCCGCGCCAGCGCGACCGACTCTGCGGCTGGCTCGACACGCGCTTCCCCGAACCGGAGCCCCGCCCCGGTCGCAGCCGGCTGCTCGTCCTCGCCGGCCCGACGGCCGTCGGGAAGGGGACCGTCGCCATGCGGATCAGAGACACCCATCCCGAGATCCATCTCTCGGTCTCGGCGACGACGCGTCAGCCCCGGCCCGGCGAGGTCGACGGCACGCACTACTACTTCGTCGACGACGCGGAGTTCGACCGGATGATCGCGAACGACGAACTCCTCGAATACGCGACCGTGCACAACACGCATCGCTACGGCACGCCGCGCGGTCCGGTCGACGAGGCGCTGCGCGCCGGCAGGACGGTGCTGCTGGAGATCGATCTGCAGGGTGCGCGGCAGGTGCGCTCCGCCGAGCCGTCGGCGACGCTGGTGTTCCTGCTGCCGCCGAGCTGGGACGAACTGGTCACCAGACTGGTCGGACGGGGCACCGAAGACGACGAGGAACGCGCGCGCAGACTGCGCACGGCACGGGTCGAACTGGCCGCGCAGCGGGAGTTCGATTTCTTCGTGGTGAACGACGACGTCGCCGAAGCGGCGGAACAGGTCGTAGAATTGGCAGATGTGCCCGCATAACGGGCACGACGACTTCTAAGGAGCGGCATGGCTACCGAGAACAAGGGCATCATCGACCCGCCGATCGACGAGCTGCTGGAGCGCGTCGACTCGAAGTACGAGCTCGTGGTGTACGGCGCGAAGCGCGCCCGCCAGATCAACGACTACTACACCGATCTGCACGAGGGGAACCTGTTCGACAACGTCGGCCCGCTGGTCGACAGCGAGATCCAGGACAAGCCACTCACGATCGCGCTGCGCGAGATCCACCAGGACAAGCTGCGCCTTCGCGCCGCGGAGTAGTCGGCTCGTCGCGACGAAACGCAATACGTTCGCCGGACGTCGGTGGTCGCTGTCAGAATGACGGCGACCACCTTCTTCGATTCTGGAGCCCCATGAGCCTGCGCCTGTTCACCTCGGAGTCCGTCACCGAGGGCCACCCCGACAAGATCTGCGACCAGATCTCCGACAGCGTCCTCGACGCGCTGCTCGCGCAGGATCCTGACGCGCGGGTCGCGGTGGAGACACTGGTCACGACGGGCCTCGTGCACGTCGCAGGCGAGATCCGCACATCGGGCTACGCCGACATCGCCACGATCGTGCGCGACGTCATCCGGCGCATCGGGTACACGTCCTCCGATATGGGGTTCGACGCCGACTCGTGCGGTGTGACGGTCTCGGTCGGCGAGCAGTCCCGCGAGATCGGCGACGGGGTCACGACCAGTTCCGAGCACCGCGGCGGCGATGACGGCGACGAACTCGACCGTCAGGGTGCCGGCGATCAGGGCATCATGTTCGGCTATGCGTCCAACGAGACGCCCGAGCTGATGCCGATGGCCATCTGGGCGGCGCACCGCATCGCCCACAGACTGACCGCGGTCAGGAAGTCCGGGCAACTGGCGTTCCTGCGTCCCGACGGCAAGACGCAGGTCACGCTCGGCTACGAGGGCAGCGTGCCGAAGACGGTGGAGACCGTGGTGCTGTCGACGCAGCACAATCCGGACATCTCCCATGCCGACCTGGGCGAAGCGATCGAACGCGTCGTGATCCGCCCCGTGCTCGAGGAGACGGGGCTGGATCTGTCGAATGCGCGGATCCTGGTCAACCCGTCAGGCAGCTTCGTACTGGGCGGCCCGAAGGCCGACGCGGGGCTGACGGGGCGCAAGATCATCATCGACACGTACGGCGGCGCGGCGCGCCACGGCGGCGGCGCGTTCAGCGGCAAGGACCCGTCGA
Organism: Microbacterium sp. JB110; assembly: GCF_003335195.1. Taxonomy (NCBI): domain Bacteria; kingdom Bacillati; phylum Actinomycetota; class Actinomycetes; order Micrococcales; family Microbacteriaceae; genus Microbacterium; species Microbacterium sp. JB110. The sequence goes on from NZ_QPGM01000001.1 coordinate 328,042, forward strand.
AGGTCGACCGCTCCGCGGCGTACGCGATGCGCTGGGTCGCGAAGAACGCGGTCGCCGCGGGCCTGGCAGATCGACTCGAGGTGCAGGTCGCGTACGCCATCGGCAAGGCGAACCCTGTGGGGCTGTACGTCGAGACCTTCGGCACCGGCTCGGTGGCGGATGAGACGATCGTCTCCGCGATCGAGCAGGTCTTCGACCTGCGGCCCGCCGCCATCATCGCCGAGCTCGACCTGCTGCGACCGATCTACGCGGCAACCGCCGCCTACGGCCATTTCGGCCGCGACGGAGACGATTTCACCTGGGAGCGCACCGACCGCGCGGAGGCGCTGCGGCGCGCAGCGGGAATCTGATGCGGTCGGCGGGCGGAGCGCGGCTCGGCGCGGCGCACGCTGGTCATCCACGGTCGGCGCGGCGACTCTCCCGCGAACGCCCGTGACGGGGGCGCGCCCGATCGCTCGGGTGCTCATCGATTCGCCCGTGCCGCAGCTGGACCGGCTGTTCGACTACGCGATTCCGGATGAACTCGTCTCCGGCGTGGTCAGCGGTGTGCGCGTGAAGGCACCCCTGCGCACGGCCGGGCGCGTCGTCGAGGGCTTCGTGGTCGAGGTCGCAGCCGAAGACGACGGAAGCCGCACGCTGAGCGATCTCGAACAGGTCGTCTCATCGGCACGCGTGCTGCCGGAACGGCTGTACCGTCTGGCGCGCGCCGTCGCCGACAGAGCTGCGGGCTCCGCCGGTGACGTGCTGCGACTGGCGATCCCGAAGCGGATGGTGCGTGCGGAGAAGGCATGGCTGGCGGCCGAGCGCGGGGGAGCGCCGACCGTCACGGGCCTCAGCGAAGCGACGCTGGAACTTGCGGCCTTCCCCGGGCTCGCCGACCGCATCCGGTCCGCGGAGCGGCTCGCGCTGAACGCGCAGCCTCGGCCGGACGCGTGGGCGCGCCTGCTCGTGGCGGCGGCGGCCGACACCTTGGCTGGCGGGCGCTCGGCGGTCATCGCCGTGCCGGATCATCGCGACCTCGACCGTCTGCAGTCGATAGCGGATGAGCACATTCCCTCAGACGCGCTCGTGCGCCACGATGCGGGCCAGTCCGGCCCAGAGCGCTACGCCGGGTATCTGCGCACCCTCGAGGAGCGTCCGTGCGTCGTCATCGGCAATCGGTCCGCCGTCTACGCGCCGGTCCACCAGCTCGGCCTCCTCGCGATCTGGGACGACGGCGACACGCTCTACGAGGAGCCGCTCGCACCCTACGTGCATGCGCGTGACGCCGCCCTCGTGCGCCAGGGCCTCGAGAGATGCGCGCTCGTGTTCGCCGGACATACGCGATCGTCCGATGTGCAGCGACTCGTCGAGATCGGCTTCGTCACCGAGGTGGCCGCCGCCAGGCGCGAGAAGGCGAACGTGCGCCTCAGCGGAACCAGGGAGGACGAACGAGGCGCGCGCGTGCCCTCAGCCGCATTCCGTGCGGCCAAGGAGGCACTCGACCACGGGCCGGTCCTCGTGCAGGTGGCGCGCCCCGGCTATGCGCCGAGCCTGGTGTGCGCGGACTGCAGGGCGCCGGCGCGCTGCGCGTCGTGCGGAGGGCCGCTGCAGGCCAGCTCGCGCGGCGCGGTGCCCGTGTGCGGGTGGTGCGGGCGCGGCGCGCACAACTGGGCGTGCCAGAAATGCGAGTCCGTGCGTCTGCGGCTGTCGTCGTCCGGATCGGAGCGCACGGCCGACGAGCTGGGACGAGCATTCCCTGGCACGCGCGTGATCATCGCGGACGGCGACCATCAGGTGCGGGAAGTGGGGCCGGAACCCGCGCTCGTGGTCGCAACGCGCGGAGCCGAGCCGGTCGCGGACGGCGGCTACCGCGCGGTGCTGCTGCTCGACGGCGAGCGGATGCTGCAGTCGCCCGACCTGCGCATCGGCGAGGCCTGCCTGCGCTGGTGGTCGAACGCGGCGGCACTCGCAGCCCCCGGATCACCCGTGCATCTCGCAGGCGTGAACGGGCCGGTGGCGAGGGCACTGGCCTCCTGGACGCACGCGGGGTACGCCCGCTCCGAACTCGCAGAGCGTGCGCCGCTGCACCTGCCGCCCGCCGCGCGGGTGGCACGTGTCGAGGGAGTGGGAGCAGCGGTGCAGCGCGCGATCGAGAAGCTGCGTGAGCACATTCCCGATCTGCCGCCCGACGCCGTGCTCGGCCCGGTTCCCCTCGAAGCGGGTGAGCGCTTCGGCCCGACCGCCCAGCGCGCTCTCGTGCGGTTCGACTACGCCCGCGGTGCCGCCGTGGCGACGTCGCTGCGTGCATCGGTGATCGCCGAAGCGGTCAGCACCCGCCGACGCAAGGACCGCCGCAAGGGCGCCCGCGCCGCACTCAGCGTCCGCCTCGACGTCCTCGACCCCGAGCTCTGACTCCGCTGCCGAGATGCGCACTCCTCGTCGAGATGCGCCGGTTCGGACGGGCCCACGTCGAATAAGTGCGCTTCTCGGCAGCGCGTCGGCCAGCGGAACTAGAATTCTTGTCTGACACCTGCGGTTCTCGAGGCCGCACAACCGATGACCGGAGCACATTTTCGTGAGACTGATCTTTGCGGGCACCCCCGATGCCGCCGTTCCGACACTGCGTGCTCTGCACGCGGCAGGGCATGACATCCGGATGGTCGTCACCAGGCCGGATGCCCCGATCGGCCGCAGACGAGTGATGACGCCGTCGCCCGTTGCGCGGGCCGCCGACGAGCTGGGCCTGCCCGTGCTGAAGGCCGCGCGGCTCGGCGACGAGGCGACAGAGGAGCTCGTCGCGCTGGGCGCGGAGCTCGCCGTCGTCGTCGCCTACGGCGGGCTCGTGCGGGAACCCCTGCTGTCCGCGCCTGACCACGGCTGGATCAACCTGCATTTCTCGCTGCTGCCGCGCTGGCGGGGCGCCGCCCCCGTGCAGCGAGCGCTCATCGCCGGCGATCGCGAGACGGGCGCCGCTGTGTTCCGACTCGTGCCCGAGCTCGACGCCGGCGACGTGTACGCGCAGCTGCGTCACGAGATCGCCGCGGATGCCACGGCCGCTGACCTGCTGGCCGAGCTCGCCGAATCCGGTGCGCAGCTGGTCACAGATGTCGTCGAGGGCATCGCTGACGGCACCGCGGCCGCGACTGCGCAGCACGGCGAGCAGACGCACGCGGCCAAACTGGCACTCGACGATGGTCGGGTGCGGTGGGACCAGACGGCCGCTCACGTGCTCGACCGCCACAGGGGCGTCACCCCGGAACCCGGATCGCACACCACGGTGGCGGGGGAGAGGCTCAAGATCCACGAGGCCGCTCCGGCCGCCGACGCGCCGGAACTGGCACCAGGCGAACTCGCGGCTGGCAAGGACGGCGTGTTCGCCGGCACGGGCGACGGTGCCGTGCTGCTGACCCGCGTGCAGCCCGCGGGCAAGGGTGCGATGAATGCGGCTGACTGGTTCCGCGGCCAGCGCGGCGACGTCAGGCTCGGCTCATGAACGGCGGACGATCCGGAGATTCGGCTCACGGCCGTGGCCCTGCGCGCCGCGGCGACGATTCCCGTCCGCCGCGTCGCGGCACTCGGAGCGAACACGCTCCCCGGGGGCGCGACGACGTCGACCGCCGCACACAGCGCGGCGGCGATCGCGGACGCACACGCGTGCAGAACTCCCGCCGCGTCGCCTATGTCGTGCTGCGGGCGGTGACCGACGACGATGCCTACGCGAACCTGCTTCTGCCTCGTGAGATCGAGCGTGCTGGCCTGAACGGTGCGGACGCGGGGCTTGCCACAGAGCTGACCTACGGCACGCTGCGGCGCATCGGCACATACGACCGAATCATCGCGACGGCAGCACGTCGCAATGCTGACGACATCGACGCCCCGGTTCTCGACGCACTCCGCCTCGGCACGCACCAGCTGCTGTCGACACGCGTGGCGAGGCACGCAGCGGTGAACGAATCCGTTGAGCTGGTGCGTGAGTCGGGCGGCCGAGGTGCTGCAGGATTCGCGAATGCGGTGCTGCGCAGGGTCGCCGAACGCGAGCTCGATGAGTGGATCGACATCCTCGAGGAAGCGGCGCGATCCGACGACGATCGACTGGCGGCGCGCTACTCGCACCCGGTGTGGGTGATCCGGGCCTTCCGTCGGGCACTGGCCGCGGAAGGCCGGGCGGATGAGCTGGTCGAACTGCTCGAGGCGGACAACGCCTCGCCGCGGGTGACGATGATCGCACTGCCGGGGCTCGCAGAGCCCACCGCACCGCGCACCGCATTCTCGCCCGTGGGGTTCAGCGCGGCCAGCGGCGACCCCGAGCCGCTCGTGCGGTCCTCCGGCGGTCGCATCCGGGTGCAGGACGAGGGTTCGCAGCTGGTGGCGCTGGCGCTGTCGCGCCTCGACCTCGGCGCTGTCGACGCACGCGGGACAGGGGAAGCAGATGGCGCGGTCGGCACGGAGGCACCGGCATCTGAGCGCTGGCTCGATCTGTGCGCAGGTCCCGGCGGCAAAACCGCGCTGCTCGCTGCGGAGGCGCGCGAGCGCGGCGCCGTGCTCGAGGCGAACGAGCTGTCGTCGCACAGGGCCGAGCTGGTGCGCAGGGCGCTCGACGCAGTTCCCGGGAACGTCGACGTGGCGGAGCAGGACGGACGGGAGCTCGCCGCTGAACGCGAAGCGACGTACGACCGCATCCTGGTCGACGCCCCGTGCACCGGGCTCGGCGCGCTGCGCCGCCGACCGGAGGCGCGCTGGCGCAAACGTCCGGCGGACGTCGCGGAGCTGGCCGAGCTGCAGGAGCGGCTGCTGCGCGAGGCGATCCGGGCGCTGAAGCCGGGCGGCGTCGTGGCGTATGTCACGTGCTCACCCCACCTGGCTGAGACCGCCGCAGTCGTGTCGCGCATCACGGACGAGCTCGGCGACGGCATCGAGGAGCTCGACGCCCGCGCAGCCATCCGCGCCGTCTCCCTCGGCGAGATCGACCTCGCGGAGCCGGCAGACGGATCGGGCCGCGCGCAGCTGTGGCCGCACCGCCACGGCACCGACGCGATGTTCCTCTCCCTGCTGCGCAAGCGCGCGTAGCGAGCCGCGCCGGGGCACTTCTGCCCATGGGGAGCGGCAGTCTCCGCCGGTATTCTCGACGTGCACGTCGCACCAGGCGCCACCGAGAGAGAAATGCAGGACACATGACCAGTCCGTTCCGTCCTGAGGACGAACTCGCCGATCCGAACACCCCCGCTGAGCGTCTCGCCGAGATCGCCACGGCGCGCATCGACCTGTCGGCTGCGATCGCCCGCCACCCCAACGCTCACGACGCGCTGTTGGACTGGATCGCCACCTACGGCGATGACGCAGCCAGGGCCGCGGTCGCGCAGCGTCGCGGCATGCAGCCGGCTCAGCCCACCGCGGCGCCGACGCAGCCGCACGGCGACCCGCCTTTCCCGCAGCAGGGCGCCCCCGCGAACCCGCACCAGCCCGTCCAGGACTTCGGCCAGCAGCCAGACCACGCGTTCGGCGCGCAGCCCGCTCCGATGCAGCCCGGCGTCGCCTGGGCTCCGTCACCCGTCGTAGATGCGCCTCGCAAGAAATCGAAGAAGGGCCTCGTGATCAGCCTGTCTGCGGTCGGCGTCGTCGTGCTGGTCGCCGGAAGCGGCGCGGTCTGGGCGGCTTCGGCAGGCCTGTTCGGCGGAGGGTCGAACTCGCCGGAGGCGGCCGCGTCGAAGCTCGTCGACGGCGCGCTCGACGTCGACCCGATCGCGCTGTACACCTCGATGGCGCCGAGCGAGATGACCTATCTGGAGGAGGCGGTGAAGACCATCGGCGACATCGGCGACAGCGGCGACGATGAGTACCTGACCGTCGCCCAGGATGTGCTCGACGCGATCGACGTCACCTCCAGCGACCTGACGTACGAGACCGATCAGCTGATGGACGAGGTCGCCCGTGTACGGCTCATCGGCGGCACCGTCACGATCGACGCCGATGTCGATGAGCTCGAGGAGGCACTCCGGACCGTTGCCGAGGAGCGATACGACTCGGACGAGTACGGCGGGTACTACTCCGACGACGAGATCGAGGAGATGGTGGACCGGCAGGTCGGCGAGATGACGGACTCCATCGGGGGCGAGCTGCCGTACACGATCGACTTCGCGGAGGAGTGGGCCGGCGTCGCGGAGAACTCCTACGTCGATTCGAGCGACCCTGAGGCACTCGCACGGGCCTATCCGTACTCGGTGATGGCCGTCGACGAGGGCGGTTGGTTCGTCAGCCCGCTTCTGACGGTCTCGGACACGGCTTTCGGAACGAGCGGTGACACCGTGCCGTACGGAACGGAGATCATCGAAGCGAAGCCGTACGAATCGCCTGAGGCCGCGCTGGCGGGCTTCACCGAGGGCGTCTCGGCCTTCGCCTCATCCGGAGACTACGCCGCCCTCGCCGAGACGATGCCGTTGGCCGAACGCCGCTGGATGTCGCTGTTCGGCGACTCGGCGGGGCTGGGCGAACTGTCAGGCGGCGTCGACGTGACCTTCGGCGGCCTCGAGGCCACCAGCGACGTCGACGGCGACCGCGCCGCGATCGACGTGCAGAACCTGGAGATCAGCGCCGAGGGGGAGACCGCCGTCTACTCGCACCCGTGCATCAGCATTCCGAGGTCCTACGGCGAGCCGGAGGAGTACTGCATCACCGACGTGAAGCCGCTCACGCTGCTCGGCCTCGAAGAGGCACGCCCGATCGCGGTGAAGGAGGACGGCGGCTGGCTCGTCGGCCCGATCGCAACGGTGAGCAATGCCGCCGCGATCGCTGCGAACGGGTACCAGAAGCTGGTCGAGGAGGGCCGCGAGGACGAGCTGTTCGACTCGGGCTTCTGACCGAGATCACGAACGGCTCTCGCCTTCGGATGATGGGGCCGCGCGCCGCTCGCACGTCGCGCGGCCTCATCGTGCCATCCGGTTCTGCGATAATCGACGCGTGAGTCTTCCCGCCGCCCCGCGCATCAACCCGAGCATCCTGTCGGCCGACTTCGTCAACATGGAGGCGGATCTCGCCCGCATCGCGGGAGCCGACTACGTGCACGTCGACGTGATGGACAACCATTTCGTGCCGAATCTCACCTTCGGCCCGCAGATGGTCGAGCGAGTGCAGGCGACGAGCCCGGTGCCGCTCGACGTGCACCTCATGATCGACGACCCCGATCGCTGGGCACCCCGCTACGCCGAGATCGGCGCCGCGTCGGTGACCTTCCACCTCGAGGCGGCGAGCGAGCCGATCGCCCTCGCCCGCCGGCTGCGCGAGATCGGCGCCCGTGCCGGCATCGCGATCAAACCGGGTACGGCCCCAGAGCAGCTGTTCGACTACCTCGACGAGTTCGACCAGATCCTCGTGATGACCGTCGAGCCGGGCTTCGGCGGCCAGTCGTTCATCTCCGGCACGATGCACAAGATCGAACAGCTGCGCGAGCAGGCACGCAAGCACGGCTCCGAGGTGTGGCTCCAGGTCGACGGCGGCATCCAACCGGGCACGATCGAGCAGGCGGCCGCGGCGGGGGCCGACACCTTCGTCGCGGGATCCGCCGTGTTCGGCGCTTCCGATGTCGAGGGCGCCATCGAGGACCTGCGAGAACTGGCGCGCGCCCACAGCCATTCGCCGCACTGAACGGTGCTCGGCCGGCGGCATCCGGATGAACGAAGCGGTCTCTCGCAACCGGTAGCCTTGACGGGTGAAGACCTTCGACTCCCTGTTCTCGGAACTGACCGAGAAGGCACGTGCGCGCCCCGAAGGGTCGGGCACGGTCCGCGAGCTCGACGCCGGCATCCACACGATCGGCAAGAAGATCGTCGAGGAGGCCGCCGAGGTGTGGATGGCCGCCGAGTACGAGACCGATGACGAAGCGGCCGAGGAGATCTCGCAGCTTCTCTATCACCTGCAGGTGATGATGATCGCCAAGGGCCTGACCCCCGAGGACGTCTACCGACATCTGTGATCCGCGCCAGCGGTTCCGGATGAATCACCCGTAGACACGAACGAAAGCCACCATGCTCCGCATCGCCGTCCCGAACAAGGGATCCCTCTCGCAGACTGCCATCGAGATGCTCGATGAGGCGGGATACGCCACTCGCCGCGACACGAAACAGCTGCACCTGATCGACGAGGCCAACGACGTCGAGTTCTTCTACCTGCGCCCGCGCGACATCGCCACATACGTCGCATCCGGTGCGCTCGACGTCGGCATCACCGGGCGCGACCTGCTGCTCGACACCCGTGAGCCCGCCACCGAGATCGAGGCGCTCGGCTTCGGCGGCTCGACCTTCCGCTTCGCCGGCCCGCCCAGCCGATTCCACGAGCTGAGCGACCTGGCAGGCATGCGCGTCGCCACCGCCTATCCGGGTCTTGTGGCATCGTTCCTCGCCGACCGCGGCATCGAGGTCGACGTCGTGCGTCTCGACGGCGCGGTCGAGTCGGCCGTCGACCTAGGCGTCGCCGACGCCGTCGCCGACGTCGTCTCCACCGGCACGACGCTGCGGCAGGCCGGCCTGGAGATCTTCGGCGACGTGCTGCTGAAGTCGGAAGCCGTGCTGATCCAGGCGCCGGAGCAGGCGGCGGGCGTCGACCGCCTTGTGCGTCGCCTGCGCGGCGTGCTCGTCGCGCGCCGCTACGTGATGCTCGACTTCGACCTGCCGCAGAACCTCATCGACCAGGCCGCGGAGGTCGCTCCGGGTATGGAATCGCCCACCATCTCCCCGCTGCGCGACCTCGACTGGGTCGCGGTGCGCGTGATGACGCCCCGCAAGAGCGTGAACAGGGTGATGGACGAGCTGTACGAGCTGGGTGCGCGTGCGCTGCTCGTGACTGAGATCCACAACGCGAGGCTCTGATATGGCCGACGTCGCCACTCGGGTGATTCCGTGCCTCGATGTCGCATCGGGGCGCGTGGTCAAGGGCGTCAACTTCCGGAACCTGCGCGAGATGGGCGACCCCGTCGAACTGGCCCGCGCCTACTTCGACCAGGGCGCCGACGAGCTCACCTTCCTCGACGTGACGGCCACCGTCGACGATCGCGCCACGATGTACGACGTCGTGCAGCGCACGGCAGAAGAGGTCTTCATCCCGCTGACAGTCGGAGGGGGCGTGCGCTCCGTCGACGACGTCGCCCGTCTGCAGGGCGTCGGCGCGGACAAGGTCGGTGTGAACTCCGCGGCCATCCGCCGTCCCGATCTGCTCGACGAGATCGCCGATCGATACGGTGCCCAGGCCCTGGTGCTCTCGCTCGACGTCAAGCGCGCGCCCGGCACGGAATCCGGGTTCGTCGTGACCACCCATGGCGGCCGCACCGAGACCGACATCGACGCCCTCGACTGGGCGCGAGAGGCGATCCAGCGCGGTGCGGGCGAGCTGCTGGTCAACTCGATCGATGCCGACGGCACCAAGAACGGCTTCGACCTCGAACTCATCTCCGCGATGCGCGAACTCGCCACCGTTCCGGTGATCGCCTCCGGCGGCGCCGGCACTCCTGAGCACTTCGCACCTGCGATCACGGCGGGCGCTGACGCGGTGCTCGCCGCGAGCGTGTTCCACTCCGGTCAGCTGACGATCTCGCAGGTGAAGGAAGCCATGGCCAGTGAGGGGGTCACCGTTCGATGAGCACCGTGGACGAGCGCCTCGACGGCGTCGCCTTCAACACCGACGGCCTGGTGCCCGCCATCGTGCAGCAGCACGACACGCGGGAGGTGCTGATGATGGCGTGGATGAACCGTGAGGCGCTGCGCCTCACACTCACCACCGGCCGCGCGGTGTACTGGTCGCGCTCCCGCGGTGAGCTGTGGCGCAAGGGCGACACCTCGGGACACACGCAACGGGTGATCGGTGTCCGCGTCGACTGCGACGCGGACACCGTGCTGCTCGAGGTCGACCAAGTCGGCGCCGCGTGCCACACCGGCACCCGCACCTGCTTCGACGCGGACGGCGAGCACACCGACCGCGATCTGAACCCCGTCACAGGCGACGAATGACCTCCGGTGGGTTCCTCGCCCGTCGGGCGCGGGTCGTCTCAGTCGTGCTGCTCCTCGTTGCAGGCGGCATCGTGCTGCTCGGCACGACTCAGACCTGGTTGACGGCCGTCGTCGCACAGAACGACATTCCGGTGACCGGATCCGATGCGCTTCCGATCGTGCAGCCGCTGGCACTGGCAGTGCTTGCGCTGGCACTCGTGCTGACGCTCGTCGCACGCGTGCTGCGCTACGCACTCGGGGCGCTGGCGACCGCGGCGGGCATCGCGATGATCGTCGCGATCGTGCCGGTGCTCGTCGAGCGGCCCGTCTCCGCTGTCGCGACAACGGTCACCGAGCACACCGGGCTGGCCGGCGACGAAGCGGTGGCAGATCTCGTCACCGCGATCACGCTCAGCCCGTGGCCCGTTGTGAGCCTCGGCGGCTCCGTCGCCGCGGTTCTGGCAGGACTGCTCACTCTCGCGACGGCCCATGGCTGGCGAAGGGGCGGCCGTCGGTTCGACACGGCGCCAGCGGCGCCCTCATCCGGCACTGTGGACCCGATCGACTCCTGGGACGAGCTCTCACACGGCGAGGACCCGACCCGCTGAGCGCGCACGGCCTCATGCCGCGAACCGATAGACTCGATTGCGACCCCGCAACATCGAAAGGGACATTCGTATGAGCAACCCCCTCGCCGATCCAGGACACGGCCACTCGCGGGCCGCATGGTCCACTGTGCTTCTGATGCTGATCGGCTTGTCGATCGCGACGGTTGCGCTGTTCTTCGAGGCGTGGGTGGTGCTCATCGTCGGCGTGATCGTGTTCGTCGTCGGTCCGATCGTCGGTCTCATCATGAAGAAGGCCGGCTTCGGCGTGGACAGCGCGAAGCACGAGTCGAAGGCGCACTGATGTCGCTCCTGGCCGATCTGACGGACGGGTCGGTGCAGGATGCGCAGGCCCGCCGAGAGGAGCGACCGCTCGCCGAGGTGGAGAAGGCCGCGCTGGCACTGACGCCCGCGCGCGACGCCGTCGCGGTGCTCGCGCCGAGCGACCGGGTGAAGATCATCGCCGAGGTGAAGCGCGCGAGCCCGTCGCGCGGACAGCTCGCAGAGATCCCGGATCCCGCGGCGCAGGCGGCCGCCTACGAACTCGGAGGAGCGAGCACTATCAGCGTGCTCACGGAGCAGCGCCGATTCCGCGGCTCGCTCGACGACCTCACCGCGGTGAAGCAGCGGGTGACGCTGCCCGTGCTGCGCAAGGACTTCATCGCCACGCCGTACCAGGTGTTCGAAGCGCGAGCGGCGGGCGCCGACCTGGTGCTGCTCATCGTCGCAGCCCTCGACCAGCCCACGCTGCAGGAGCTGTACCGTCTGATCGTCGAACTGGGCATGACCCCTCTCGTCGAGGCGCACTCAGCAGACGAGGTCGCGCGTGCCGCGTCGCTGGGCGCGCCGCTGATCGGCATCAACGCCCGCGACCTGACGACCTTCGAGCTCGACCAGAACCTGTTCGGGCGGCTCGTCGAGTCCATTCCGGACGATGCGATCAAGATCGCCGAGTCCGCGGTCAAGACCCCAGCCGACGTCGCGCACTACCGCGCCGCCGGCGCCGACGTGGTCCTCATCGGGGAGGCGCTGGTCACCGGCGACCCCGTGGCGACCCTGACGAGTTTTCTGGAGGCGGGAGCGTGACGAACCTGCGCGATCAGCCTGGCCCGTTCTACGGCGAATTCGGCGGACGATTCATGCCGGAGTCGCTCATCGCCGCGATCGACGAGCTCGACGCGGCGCACCGCGATGCGATGGCCGACCCGACGTTCGCCGAGGAGCTGAAGGGCCTGCTGCGCGACTACGCTGGCCGGCCCTCGGCGCTGACCGAGGTGCCGCGCTTCGCCGAGCACGCGGGCGGCGCGCGCATCTTCCTGAAGCGCGAGGATCTCAACCACACCGGCAGCCACAAGATCAACAACGTCCTCGGGCAGGTCCTGCTCACCAGGCGGCTCGGCAAGACCCGTGTGATCGCCGAGACCGGCGCCGGTCAGCACGGTGTGGCGACAGCGACGGCCGCTGCCCTGTTCGGCATGGAGTGCCGTATCTACATGGGCGAGGTCGACACGGAGCGTCAGGCGCTCAACGTCGCCAGGATGCGACTGCTCGGTGCCGAGGTGATCCCGGTGACGACCGGATCGCGAACGCTCAAGGATGCGATCAACGAGGCCTATCGCGACTGGGTCGCCAGTGTCGAGGACACCAACTACATCTTCGGCACGGCGGCCGGACCTCACCCGTTTCCCGCGATGGTGCGCGACTTCCAGAAGATCATCTCGGAGGAGGCCCGCGAGCAGCTGCGCGAACGCGCAGGCCGGCTTCCGGACGCGGTGATCGCCTGCGTCGGAGGAGGGTCGAACGCGATCGGCATGTTCGACGCGTTCATCGATGACGCCGCGGTCGCCCTCTACGGCGTCGAAGCGGCAGGTGACGGCGTCGACACCGAGCGCCATGCCGCCTCGATCGAGCGCGGCCGCCCCGGCGTGCTGCACGGCGCCCGCACCTTCGTGCTGCAGGACGACGACGGCCAGACGACCGAATCGCACTCCATCTCGGCGGGGCTCGATTATCCGGGTGTCGGGCCCGAGCACTCCTGGCTCGCGTCGATCGGGCGGGCCACCTACATCCCCGCCACGGACGACGACGCGATGCAGGCGCTGCGTCTGCTGAGCAGAACCGAGGGCATCATCCCGGCGATCGAGTCGGCGCACGCCCTGGCCGGCGCCATCCGGATCGGGCGCGAACTGGGCGATGAGGCGATCCTCGCCGTGTGCCTGTCCGGCCGCGGCGACAAGGACATGGACACCGCGGCGCAGTTCTTCGATCTGTACGACGCGCCGACAGGCGAGGGGGAGAGCGCATGAGCCGGGTGGCAGCAGCGATCAGCGCAGCGCACGACGAGGGGCGCGGCGCGTTCATCGGCTACCTGCCCGTCGGCTTCCCCGATCTGCGCACGAGCATCGAAGCCGCCGTGGCACTGGCGGAGAACGGCGCCGACGTGATCGAGTTCGGCCCGCCGTACTCCGACCCGGTGATGGACGGGCCCGTGATCCAGGAGGCGACGAACGCCGCGCTGGAGGCGGGGTTCCGCACACGCGACCTGTTCACCGCGGTGAAAGAGGTCGCATCGCGCACCGACGTGCCGGTCGTCGTGATGACGTACTGGAACCTCGTCGTGCAGTACGGTCTCGAGCGCTACGCAGACGATCTTCTCGCCGCGGGTGGAGCGGGCCTGATCACACCGGACGTGACGCCGGATGCCGCTCCCGAGTGGATCGCCACCAGCGAGCGCACGGGGCTCGACAGGATCTTCCTGGCCGCCCCGACGTCTTCGGACGAACGCCTCGACATGGTGACCTCCTCGAGCACCGGGTTCGTCTACACGGTGTCGACCATGGGCATCACCGGCGAGCGCGAAGAGCTCGACCGTGCCGCGCGCACCCTTGTCAGCCGCATCCGCGAGCACAGCGACATCCGCGCCTGCGTCGGCATCGGCATCTCGACCGCGCAGCAGGTGCATGACGTCGTCGAGTACGCCGACGGCGCCATCGTGGGCACGGCCCTCGTGCGCGCCCTGCGTGACGGCGGCGTCGACGCCGTGGCAGAACTGACCCGTGAACTCGTCGCAGGCACGCGCCGATAGTTCGCTGTAAACCCACCACATCTGGAGAAGTAGACTCGCGATCATGCTGTCTTCCGCACTGGCGAACGTCCTGTCGAGCATTCCCTCCCCACCGATCGATTCCTGGACGTGGAACTTCGGTCCGTGGAACATCGGTCCGTTCTCGTTCGGCCAGTTCACGATCCACATCTACGCGCTGTGCATCATCGCGGGCATCATCGCCGCGACGATCCTCACCAACCGACGGTTGAGCAAGCGCGGCGCCGAGCCGTGGATCGTCATCGACATCGCGCTGCTCGCGGTTCCCCTGGCGATCGTCTTCGCCCGGGCGTTCCACGTCGTCACCCACCCCGACTACTACTTCGGGGAAGGCTCCAATCCGTGGAACGTCTCGGAGCCCGGCTCCGTGTGGGCAGTCTGGGAAGGCGGCATCGCGATCTACGGCGCTCTCATCGGCGGCGCGATCGGTGCATGGCTCGGATGTCGCTGGACCGGCATCCGGTTCTTCACCTTCGCCGACGCCCTCGCGCCGGGACTCCTGCTCGCCCAGGCGCTGGGCCGGTTCGGCAACTGGTTCAACCAGGAGCTGTTCGGCCTGCCGACCGACCTGCCGTGGGGGCTCGAGATCGACGACGACAACGCCGCGATCCCTGTGGGCCTCGAGCCAGGCACGCTGTTCCACCCCACCTTCGCGTACGAGGTGATCTGGAACCTCCTCGGTGTGATCGTGCTGCTGTGGGCCGGCCGCAAGCTGGCGATGCAGTGGGGGCGCCTGTTCGCGGTGTATCTGATCTGGTACGGCGCGGGCCGTGCGGTGTGGGAGAGCATCCGGATCGATCCCAGCGAAGTGCTGTTCGGGCTGCGGACGAACGTGTGGGCGTCGATCGCCGCTGTCGTCGTCGGCGTTGTGATCCTCATCGTGCAGACACGGAGGCACACGGGCATCGAGCCGTCGCCGTATCGCGTGGGGAAACATGATCGTAATCTTGACGACATACACTCGAATGCAGATGACTTCGTCGACGTAAGCGACCCCGCCGAGTCGAAGGCCATCGCTGACCCGCCGCCACAAGCAACGTGACGATCTAGAAGCTCTGCTGCCCTTTCGGAAAGGACACGGGTACGATCGCGCGGATGACGGCTCAGCGCGGGGCCGTCATCCGCTTTCGTTCTCTCAGCCCCGACGGAAAGACGCAGATACATGTACTTCCAGCCTCCGTACGGCGCCAGCGGCGCATATCCTCCTCGCCAAGGCATGTACAACCCTCAGTTCGAGAAGGATGCATGCGGCCTGGCCATGGTCGCGACTCTTCGCGGCGAGGCGGGGCACGACATCGTGTCGCTGGCGCTGGAGGCGCTGCGCAACCTCGAGCACCGCGGAGCGATCGGGTCCGATGCAGGAACGGGCGACGGCGCGGGCATCCTCGTGCAGATGCCCGATGCGTTCTTCCGTGACGAGCTCCCGTTCGACCTGCCGCCCGTCGGCGAGTACGCCGCAGGTGCAGCCTTCCTGCCCACCGATCGCCTGGAGCGGGAGAAGCAGAAGCGCCAGATCGAGCGCATCGCCGCGACGGAGAACCTGCACGTTCTCGGGTGGCGCGAGGTGCCGACCGAGTCGGACAACCTCGGGCGGCTCGCGCGCGACGCGCAGCCGGCGATCGAGCAGGTGTTCGTGGCCAGCGCCCAGGCCGGTCACGTCAGCCCGCTGCGCGGCATCGAGCTGGACCGCCGCGCGTACCGGCTCCGCAAGCGCGCCCAGCACGAGGCAGACGCCTACTTCGTCACGCTCTCGGCCCGCACGATCGGGTACAAGGGCATGGTCACGACGCTGCAGCTGGAGCCCTTCTACCTCGACCTGCAGGACGAGCGCTTCGCCAGCGAACTCGCCATCGTGCACTCGCGGTACTCGACGAACACCTTCCCGTCATGGCCGCTCGCGCAGCCGCTGCGGATGATGGCGCACAACGGCGAGATCAACACAGTCAGCGGCAACCGCAACTGGATGCGCGCGCGTCAGTCGCAGCTCGCCAGCGACCTCCTCGGCGAGATCGAACCGATTCTGCCCATCTGCTCAGACGACGAGAGCGACTCCGCCTCGTTCGACGAGGTGCTCGAGATGCTCGAGCTGACGGGACGCAGCCTGCCGCACGTGATGATGATGATGGTGCCGGAGGCGTATGAGCGCAAGCCCGACATGGACACGGACGTGCGCGCGTTCTACGACTACCACGCGGGGCTCATGGAGCCGTGGGACGGCCCGGCCGCTCTCCTGGCGACCGACGGCTCGCAGGTCGTGGCGACCCTCGACCGCAACGGCCTCCGCCCCGGGCGGTGGACCGTCACCACCGACGGTCTCGTCGTCATCGGCAGCGAGACGGGTGTGCTCGAGTTCGAGCCGGAGCGCATCGCGCGTCGCGGACGCCTGCAGCCGGGCACGATGTTCGTCGTCGACACTGCGGAGGGCCGGATCCGGTCCGACGCCGAGGTGAAGAAGGAGATCGCCACGGTCGCCCCGTGGGGCGAGTGGCTCGAAGAGGGCACCGTCCGACTGGCCGACCTTCCGGAGCGCGAGCACCTCGTCCATCCCGCCACCTCCATCCGGCGCCGCCAGCGCACCTTCGGCTACACCGAGGAGGAGCTGAAGGTGCTGATCGGCCCGATGGGGGCCAAGGGTGCCGAGCCGATCGGCGCAATGGGCTCCGACACGCCCATCGCCGTCCTCAGCAAGCGGCCGCGGCTGCTGTTCGACTACTTCGCGCAGCAGTTCGCGCAGGTGACCAACCCGCCGCTGGACTCGATCCGCGAGGAGGTCGTCACCAGCCTGCGCACGAAGCTCGGCAGCGAGGGGAACCTCTGCACGTGGGGCCCGGAGCACGCCTGGGCGATCAGCCTCGACTTCCCGGTGATCGACAACGACGAACTGGCCAAGATCCAGCACATCTCGTCGTCGATGCCCGGTCGCGAAGCCGTCACGATCTCTGCGCTGTACCGCGTCACGGCCGGCGCGAAGGGGATGCAGAAGCGGCTCGATCAGATGTGTCGCGAGGCGGACCGCGCGATCGCGAACGGTGCGCAGTTCATCGTCATCACCGACCGTGACAGCGATGCGGAGTTCGCTCCGATCCCGTCGCTGCTGGCCGTCTCCGCCGTGCACCACCACCTCATCCGGAACGAGACGCGGATGGCCGTCGGCCTCGTCGCCGAGGCGGGCGACGTACGCGAGGTGCACCACGTGGCGACGCTGCTCGGCTTCGGCGCGAGTGCCGTGAACCCCTACCTGGCGATGGAATCGGCAGAGGAACTCGTCCGCAGCGGCGTCGTCACCGATGTCACGGCGGAACAGGCCGTGAAGAACCTGATCTACGCGCTCGGCAAGGGCGTGCTGAAGATCATGTCGAAGATCGGAATCTCCGCCGTCTCGTCGTACACCGGCGCGCAGGTGTTCGAGGCGGTCGGGCTGTCCCACGACCTCGTCGACAAGTACTTCTCCGGCACGGAGACGAAGATCTCCGGCATGGGTCTCACAGAGATCGCCGCAGAGACAGCGGCGCGGCACGCGTTCGCTTACCCGACGGATCGCGCACCCCGGGCGCACGAGCGGCTGTGGACCGGCGGCGAGTACCAGTGGCGCCGTGACGGCGCAGCCCACCTGTTCAACCCGGACACGGTGTTCCGGCTGCAGCACTCCACGCGCACCGGGCGATACGACATCTTCCGCGAATACACGAAGCTCGTCGACGACCAGGCAGCGGAGCTGAAGACCCTGCGCGGCCTGTTCCAGCTCAAGCAGCAGGGGCGCACCTCGATTCCGATCGAGGAGGTCGAGCCCGTCTCGGAGATCGTGAAGCGGTTCTCCACGGGCGCGATGAGCTACGGTTCCATTTCACGGGAGGCGCACGAGACGCTCGCGATCGCGATGAACCGCCTCGGCGGCAAGTCGAACACGGGTGAGGGCGGGGAGGATCTGGACCGTCTGCGCGACCCTGAGCGTCGCAGTTCGATCAAGCAGGTCGCTTCGGGACGCTTCGGCGTCACGAGCATGTACCTCACGGCGGCAGACGACATCCAGATCAAGCTCGCCCAGGGCGCCAAGCCGGGCGAAGGCGGGCAGCTGCCGCCAGGCAAGGTCTACCCGTGGGTGGCGCGCACCCGCCACGCCACCGCCGGCGTCGGACTGATCTCACCGCCCCCGCACCACGACATCTACTCGATCGAAGACCTCAAGCAGCTCATCCACGACCTGAAGCGGGCGAACCCCGACGCGCGGGTGCACACCAAGCTCGTGAGCCAGTCGGGCATCGGCGCGGTCGCCGCGGGTGTCGCGAAGGCGCTCAGCGACGTCATCCTGGTGTCGGGCCACGACGGGGGCACAGGTGCCAGCCCGCTGAACTCGCTCAAGCACGCCGGAACGCCGTGGGAGCTGGGGCTCGCCGAGACCCAGCAGACACTCATGCTCAACGGCATGCGCGACCGCGTCTCGGTGCAGGTCGACGGCCAGCTGAAGACGGGTCGCGACGTGGTCATCGGCGCGCTGCTGGGAGCCGAGGAGTTCGGCTTCGCCACCGCGCCCCTCGTCGTGAGCGGCTGCATCATGATGCGCGTGTGCCACCTCGACACCTGCCCCGTCGGCGTGGCGACGCAGAACCCGACGCTTCGTTCGCGCTTCACCGGCAAGGCGGAGCACGTGGTCAACTTCATGGAGTTCATCGCTCAGGAAGTCCGCGAGTATCTCGCCGAGCTGGGGCTGCGTTCGATCGACGAGGCCGTCGGGCGCAGCGACCTGCTCGACATCGACGGCGCGATCTCGCACTGGAAGGCAGACGGTCTCGACCTGTCACCGATCCTGCACGGACCGGAGTTCGGCGACGGTGAGTCGCGTCGCCGGGTGCGGGAGCAGGACCACGAGCTCGAATCCCACTTCGACGTGCAGCTGATAGACGCCGCGCGCGACGTCATCGACGGCACAGGCAGCACCACGATCGACCTGCCGGTGCGCAACACCGCGCGCTCCGTCGGCACTCTGCTCGGCCACCACGTCACGAAGGCGCGCGGCGAGAACGGGCTTCCGCCTGAGTCGATCACCGTGAATCTGACGGGATCGGCAGGACAGTCGTTCGGAGCGTTCCTGCCAGGCGGCATCACGCTGAACCTGGAGGGTGACTCCAACGACTATGTCGGCAAGGGATTGTCCGGCGGACGCGTCGTCGTGCGACCACCGCGACAGGCGACCTTCGACGCATCGCAGAACGTGATCGCCGGAAACGTGATCGGATACGGCGCGACGAGCGGATCGATGTTCCTGCGCGGTGTCGTGGGGGAGCGGTTCTTCGTGCGCAACTCCGGCGCGACCGCCGTCGTCGAGGGCGTGGGCGACCACGCGTTGGAGTACATGACGGGCGGCCTCGCCGTGATCCTCGGCGGCACGGGTCGCAACCTCGGCGCTGGCATGTCGGGCGGAACGGCGTACGTGCACCGTCTGAACCACTCCCTCGTCAACAGCGACTCGCTCGCCTCCGGCGAGCTCACCCTCGGCGAGCTCGGCTCCGGCGACGTCGAGATCCTGCGCGATCTGCTCGCCGAGCACATCGAACACACCGAGTCCGAGACGGCGGCGCGCCTGCTCGCCGACCTCGACACCGTCGCGGCCGAATTCACCAAGATCGTGCCGCGCGACTACGCCGCTGTCCTGCAGACGCGTCAGGACGCTCTCGACCAGGGGCTCGACCCTGATGGTGACGTCGTCTGGAACCGAATCCTGGAGGTGACCCGTGGCTGACCCCAAGGGCTTTCTCAAGACCACAGAGCGCGAGCTCCCCGCACGTCGTCCCGTTCCCGTCCGGATCATGGACTGGAAAGAGGTCTACGAGCCCGGCGACAAAGCGGTGCTCCGCCGGCAGGCAGGTCGCTGCATGGACTGCGGCGTGCCGTTCTGCCATCAGGGCTGCCCGCTGGGCAACCTGATCCCGGAGTGGAACGATCAGACCTGGCGCGGTGACGCGCGCGGCGCCATCGAGCGTCTGCACGCGACGAACAACTTCCCGGAGTTCACCGGCCGGCTCTGCCCCGCACCCTGCGAGAGCGCGTGCGTGCTCGGCATCAATCAGCCCGCCGTCACGATCAAGCAGGTCGAGGTGTCGATCATCGACGAGGCCGTGTCGAACGGCTGGGTCGAGCCCAAGCCGCCGGCGCGTCTGACGGGCAAGACCGTTGCGGTCGTCGGATCGGGACCTGCGGGTCTCGCCGCCGCGCAGCAGCTCACGCGCGCAGGCCACACGGTGGCCGTGTACGAGCGCGACGACCGCATCGGCGGTCTGCTGCGCTACGGCATCCCCGACTTCAAGATGGAGAAGCACCACATCGAGACGCGTCTGCGTCAGATGCGGGACGAGGGCACGCGCTTCCGTGCGGGAGTGACGATCGGCGAGGACATCACGTGGGAGGAGCTGCGCGGGCGCTACGACGCCGTCGTGGTCGCCACCGGTGCGACGGTGCCGCGGGATCTGCCGCTGCCCGGCCGTGAGCTCGAGGGCGTGCACTTCGCGATGGAATACCTCACCGAGTCGAACCGCGCGACAGCCGGCGACCAGGTGCCGGGGCAGATCAGCGCGCACGGCAAGCACGTCGTCGTGATCGGCGGCGGCGACACCGGCGCGGACTGCATCGGAAGCGCGCACCGCCAGGGTGCGCTGAGCGTCACGAACCTCGCGATCGGAAAGCGTCCGGCTGACACTCGCCCTGAGCACCAGCCGTGGCCGATGGCGCCGACGGTGTTCGAGGTGTCCTCGGCACACGAAGAGGGCGGCGAGCGTGCCTATCTCGCATCGACCGTCGAGTTCGTCTCCAACGACGCAGGTGAGGTTCGTGCGCTGCGCGTGGCTGAGACCGAGTTCGTCGACGGGGCGCGCGTGCCCAAGGCCGGCACCGAGCGGGACATCCCGGCTGATCTGGTGCTGATCGCGATGGGCTTCACCGGCCCGGAGCGCGAGGCGCTCGAGGGGCAGATCGGTGCGCAGTTCACCGAGCGCGGCAACACCTGGCGCGACGAGCACTACCAGACCAACGCGTCCGGCGTGTTCGTCGCGGGTGACGCGGGCCGTGGTCAGTCGCTGATCGTCTGGGCGATCGCCGAGGGTCGTGCTGCGGCGGCGAAGGTCGACGAGTTCCTGATGGGGGAGACGGCGCTGCCTGTTCCTGTCGAGCCAACGGACGCGCCGATCGGCCTGTAGCATTGCGAAGGCGGCTCGCTGTTTCGGCGGGCCGTAGAACGGCCTGCGGCCCCATCGTGCGGATCGGGCGCCGCGGAGCCATGGCAACACACGTGCGGAAGGTGTGAAATTTGAGACGTGCCAAGATCGTCGCGACCCTCGGTCCGGCGACTTCCACCAAGGACAAGGTTCGGGAACTCATCGAGGCGGGCGTGGACGTCGCCCGACTGAACCTGAGCCACGGAGACCACTCGGTCCACGACGCGAACTATGACAACGTTCGCGCCGCCGCCGCTGAGTTCAGCAAGCCCGTAGCGATTCTCGCCGACCTGCAGGGGCCGAAGATCCGGCTCGGCAAGTTCGAGAACGGCCCGCACGAGCTGGCCGAGGGCGACATCTTCAAGATCACCACCGACGACATCGCCGGTACCAAGGAGATCGTCTCGACGACCTTCAAGGGGCTCCCGACAGACGTGAAGCCTGGCGACTTCCTGCTGATCGACGACGGCAAGGTGCGCGTCGAGGTCGTCGACACCGACGGCACCGTCGTGACCACCAAGGTCATCGTCGGCGGCCCTGTGTCGAACAACAAGGGCATCAACCTGCCAGGGGTCGCCGTCAACGTGCCCGCTCTGAGCACGAAGGACGAGGAGGACCTGCGCTGGGCTCTCCGCAAGGGCTGCGACATCATCGCGCTCTCGTTCGTGCGCAACGCAACCGACGTCGAGCGCGCCCACGAGATCATGGACGAGGAGGGCGTGCGCCGCCCGATCATCGCCAAGATCGAGAAGCCGCAGGCGGTCGACGCGCTTGAGGGCATCGTCGAAGCATTCGACGGCATCATGGTCGCCCGCGGCGACCTGGGCGTCGAGCTTCCGCTCGAGGCGGTTCCGCTCGTGCAGAAGCAAGCCGTGTCGCTTGCGCGCCGCCTGGCGAAGCCGGTGATCGTGGCTACGCAGATGCTCGAGTCGATGATCCAGAACCCGGTTCCGACCCGCGCCGAGACGAGCGACGTCGCCAACGCCATCCTCGATGGCGCTGACGCGGTCATGCTCTCGGGCGAGACGAGCGTCGGCGAGCACGCCGTCACGACCGTGGCCACGATGGCGCGCATCGTCGCGTCGACGGAGGAGCACGGTCTTGACCGCATCGAGTCGCTCACGAACCGGCCTCGCACACAGGGCGGCGTCATCACGAAGGCCGCGATCGAGGTCGCGGAGTTCGTCGAGGCGAAGTTCCTGTGCGTCTTCACGCAGTCGGGCGATTCGGCTCGCCGTATGTCGCGACTGCGCTCGCGCATCCCGATGGTCGCCTTCACGCCCGTGGAGCAGACCCGTCGCCGGATGGCGATGACGTGGGGCATCACCTCGACGCTCGTCGAGATGGTCGATCACACCGACCTGATGTTCCACCAGGTCGACGACTACCTCCTTCAGCAGGGGCTCGCCTCCGAAGGCGATCGGGTGGTCGTGATCTCGGGTTCCCCTCCGGGGATCGCAGGTTCCACCAACGACCTGCGCGTGCACAGGGTGGGCGACGCCGTCGGCGGCGCAGCACCGGTGTACCAGCAGGGCTGACCCTTCACGGGTTTCTCACGGGAACGGGCCTGCCCACAGGTAGGCTCGTTCCATGCCGGCGTGGCGGAACGGTAGACGCGACGCACTCAAAATGCGTTGTCCGCAAGGACGTGTGGGTTCGATTCCCACCGCCGGCACGATTTTCTTCGGCCGATAGGACCGAAGAAGATCTTCGTTTTTTTTGGAGTCCTCGGGGTTCGCATGCGGGCGGTGGGAACGTTGATGACGTCGGGTTGCGTGTGGTCGTTGAGATTCTGACGCCATCGGGCTGAGCGCGTGCGTGGACGCGGTGATGGTATAGGGCGCCGAGACTTCGGTCGCATAGTGTGACGCGTCTTGCGGATCGCACCTGGCTGGGGGACGGCAGGAACGCAGCCGGACGCGGATCGGCGCCCTGACACATCGGTCGGAATGGGTGCTCCGGAACCAGCGGTTCCTGCAGACGGTACGAAACTACAGGCTTTAGGATGAGACAGTGAGTGAAGAGCAGAACGACGAGCAGACGACGGCCGGCGCATCACGACGCGTTGTTGTGGCGGAGGACGAGTCGCTGATTCGTCTCGACATCGTGGAGATCCTCCGCGACAACGGGTTCGACGTGGTCGGGGAAGCCGGTGACGGCGAAACGGCGGTTCAGCTCGCGACCGAGTTGCGTCCTGACCTCGTGGTCATGGACGTGAAGATGCCCCAGCTCGACGGCATCTCCGCCGCCGAGAAGCTGAGCAAGAACAACATCGCCCCCGTGGTCCTGCTGACGGCCTTCAGCCAGAAGGAGCTCGTCGAGCGTGCCAGCGAGGCGGGAGCGCTCGCATACGTCGTGAAGCCTTTCACCCCGAACGACCTGCTGCCGGCGATCGAGATCGCACTGGCGCGCCACGAGCAGCTCATCACCCTCGAAGCCGAGGTCGCCGACATGGTGGAGCGCTTCGAGACGCGCAAGCTCGTCGACCGCGCGAAGGGCCTGCTGAACGAGAAGATGGGCCTGGCCGAGCCCGACGCCTTCCGCTGGATCCAGAAGGCCTCCATGGACCGTCGCCTCACCATGCAGGACGTGGCGAAGGCCATTATCGAGCAGCTCTCCCCGAAAAAGGGCTGATCGGCGTCCGGCACGGCCGTTTCCGGCGTTGTCGTCGGTCAGGGCACTCTCGGTGCCCTTCCCTCCTCCGCCTTGGAGCCGACCGCACCGGACGCCGATCTCAACGAGAATCAGTGCACGAATGTGAGAAGAGCCCCGCCGAGGCGGGGGCTCTTCTGCGTCCGGATGCCCTATGCGGTGCCGTGGAAGGAGAAGCCGGGGCGATTGCGGATCGCGTTCGTGATGCGCACGGTGGAGCAGCGCTTGCCCTGCTCGTTCGTGATGACGATCTCGTGCACCGTCATGGAGCCGCCGAGGTGGATCGGTGTGCACACGCCCGTGACGACGCCTTCTGTCGCCGAGGACGTGTGCGTGGCGTTGATGTCGACGCCGACGGCGAGGCGATCGGGCCCGCAGTGGAGGTTGGCGGCCATGGAGCCGAGCGATTCTCCCAGCACGACGTAGGCGCCGCCGTGCAGGAGTCCGACGCCCTGCTGATTGCCTTCGACAGGCATGGTCGCGACAGCGCGGTCGAGGCTGAACTCCACGATCTGGATGCCCATCCTGTCGCTGAGCGGCCCGAGTCCGCGTCCCCTGGCCCAGGTCAGACCGTCAACTTCGCTCATGGTGCTCCTTGCCTTAAGAAAAGTCCGTCCCCCTCGTTAGGCTGGCAGGGTGACAGACACCGAAAAGCCTACCCTTCTGCTGGTCGACGGCCATTCTTTGGCCTACCGGGCGTTCTACGCACTGCCGGTCGAGAACTTCGCCACAAAAGACGGCCAGCACACGAACGGCATCTACGGCTTTCTGTCGATGTTCGTCAACCTGCTCAAGGCCGAGAATCCGACCCACGTGGCGGTGGCCTTCGACACGGCGCGCGAATCCTTCCGCACCAGGGAGTACCCGGAATACAAGGCGAATCGGTCTGAGTCCCCGTCCGAGTTCAAGGGGCAGATCCCGCTGCTGCAGGAGACCCTCGAGGCGATGGGCATCACCGTCATCGCCAAACCTGACTTCGAGGCAGATGACATCATGGCCACCCTGTCGACGCAGGGTGCTGAAGCAGGCTGGAGTGTGCTGGTCTGCTCGGGCGACCGCGACACGATCCAACTGGTCACCGACGAGGTGACCCTGCTGTACCCCTCCGTGCAGGGCGTATCGAAGCTGAAGCGCTACGACCCTCCCGCCGTGTTCGAGAAGTACGGCGTCGAGCCGGCGATGTACCCCGACATCGCTGCGCTGGTCGGCGAGACGAGCGACAATCTTTCCGGCGTGCCGAAGGTCGGCGAGAAGACCGCAGTGAAGTGGCTGAATCAGTTCGGCTCGCTCGACGCCGTGATCGAAGGCGCGGATACGATCAAGGGCGTGGTGGGCGGCAACCTCCGTGATCACATCGAGGACGTGCGACGGAACCGCAGACTCAACCGCCTGCTGCGCGACGTCGAATTGCCCGTCGCGGTGGCCGAGCTGGAGAGGAAGCCCCTCGATTCGCAGGCGGTGCGCGACATCTTCGCCAAGCTCGAGTTCCGGGCGCTGCTGCCGCGCGTATTCGAAGCCGCGGGCAGCGTCGAGGGTGACGACGAAGGGGCGGCCCCGATAGCCGAGGCACCCCAGCCGAAGCAGCTCGAGGCTGCAGAGCTCGCGGCGTGGGCGGGCGCTGCCACCGGCGAGATCGGGCTCGCCCTGACGCTGGCAGACGGGCTCCCGGATCGGATCGGGCTCGCCACAGTCGACGAAGTCGTCGAAGCATCCTGGTCGGCCGGTGTGGCCGAATCGCTGGGGGAGTGGCTCGCCTCAGACGCACCGAAGGTCGTTGCCGACGCCAAATCTCAGGTGAAGGCACTCACACGCGCAGGTGCGCCCCTGCGCGGGCTGGCCTTTGATCCGATTCTCGCGGGATGGCTCGTGCGGCCGAGCTTTCCCGACAAGACTCTCGCGCACCTCGTCGAGCGGCTGCTCGGTGAGACGCTGCCCGAGGCCGATCCTTCGCAGCTCGTGCCGGAGCACGATGGTGCGACGCCTGGCCAACTCGCCTGGTACACGGTGCGGGTCGCAGATCCTCTGCGCGACGAGATGCCGGATTCCGTGGCGCCCGTGTTCACCGACATCGAGATGCCGACGGTTCTGGCTCTTGCCGACGTGGAGCTGGCGGGTGTCGCCGTTTCGCACGAGAAGCTCTCGGCCTTCGCCGGCGAGCTCGGCGGGCGCGCGGAGTCGCTGGCACAGGAGGCCTTCGCCACCATCGGGCACGAGGTGAACCTCGGCTCACCGAAGCAACTGCAGGAAGTGCTGTTCACCGAGCTCGATCTGCCGAAGACGCGCAAGACGAAGACGGGCTACACCACTGATGCGGCGGCACTGGCCGACCTGCAGGAGAAGGCAGACCACCCGTTCCTCGGGCTGCTGCTGCAGCATCGCGAGGCGACCAAGCTGAAGCAGATCATCGACGGGCTCGACGGAGCCATCGACGAGACGGGGCGCATCCACACGACCTATGTGCAGACCGGAAGCCAGACGGGGCGCCTGTCCAGCACGGATCCGAACCTGCAGAACATTCCGGTGCGCACCGAGGAGTCAGCGCGCATCAGGGCGGCCTTCGAGGTCGGCTCCGGCTACGAAACGCTGCTCACCGCTGACTACTCTCAGATCGAGATGCGCATCATGGCGCACCTGTCGGGAGACCCCGGTCTGATCGAAGCATTCAGATCGGGCGAGGATCTGCATCGGTACGTCGGTTCCCACGTGTTCGGTGTCGAGCCGGGAGACGTCACGCCGCAGATGCGATCCAAGGTGAAGGCGATGTCGTACGGTCTCGTCTACGGCCTGTCGGCGTTCGGCCTGGCCAAACAGCTGCGCATCGAACAGCGCGAGGCGAAGCAGCTGATGGTCGACTACTTCTCGCGTTTCGGCGCGGTGCGCGACTATCTGCGCGGGGCAGTCGAGCAGGCGCGTGAGACGGGATACACCGAGACGATCTTCGGTCGCCGCCGGCCGTTCCCCGACCTGAAGAGCCCGAACCGGGTGCTCAGGGAGAACGCGGAGCGTGCCGCACTGAACGCCCCGATCCAGGGCAGCGCGGCCGACATCATGAAGATCGCGCTGCTGCGCATCAACGATGATCTGCGGGAACTCAGCTCTCGCGTGCTGCTGCAGATCCACGACGAACTGGTGATCGAGATCGCACCGGGCGAGTGGGACCGCGTCGAGCAGATCGTGCGCGACCGGATGGGGTCCGCAGCCGAGCTGTCTGTGCCGCTCGACGTGCAGGTGGGCCATGGCAGCAACTGGGACGAAGCGGCGCACTGATGGACGCCCGCGAGCAGACCGACGTGGATCGCGTCGCCGACGGCTGGGTCGATGCGCTCGCCAGGCTGCTGCCGACTGTCGCCACGGCGATCGGCCGCGACGAGGGTCAGGACCGCTTCTAAGACTTCTCGCCGGAAGGCGAGGACGCTCTCGACGACGCCGCGAAGCTCGCGCGCCGTGCCCTCGATGGCGCACAGTCCGCCGACGAGGTCGATGCGATCACTCGGATGGATCTCGCCGCCGAGCTGGACCGAGTTCGTGAGGTGCACCGCTCTGGCTGGTACCGGCGCGACCTGAACGGGCTCGAGAGCCCGCCTCAGCGCATCAGAGACGCCTTCGACCAGATGCCGACCGAGACGAATGCTGACTGGGCGACGGTCGCCGCACGTCTGGGATCGATCCCGCGCGCTCTGCAGGGGTATGCAACCGCG
This sequence comes from Microbacterium sp. JB110, assembly GCF_003335195.1. Taxonomy (NCBI): domain Bacteria; kingdom Bacillati; phylum Actinomycetota; class Actinomycetes; order Micrococcales; family Microbacteriaceae; genus Microbacterium; species Microbacterium sp. JB110. The sequence continues at coordinate 355,258 of NZ_QPGM01000001.1, forward strand.
CTGCGAGAGGGCATCGCGGAGGGGCAGACGCCGGCGCTGCGCCAGGTTCGGCAGGTGATCTCACAGAACGAGCGCTACATCTCCGATGGCGGATTCTTCGCTTCTCTCGGCGCCGACCGCGAGCTGTCCGGCGCTGTCGCGGCGGATCTCACCCGCGGGCGTCAGGCGGCACGAGATGCGTACGCGGAGCTGGGAGCATTCCTCCGCGACGAGCTGGCACCGGCGGCGACGGATCGGGATGGAGTCGGCAGTGAGCTGTACGCGATGCATTCGCGCGGCTTCCTCGGCAGTCGCATCGACCTCGACGAGACCTACGAGTGGGGCATCGAAGAGCTGGGGCGCATGGTCGTCGAGCAGGAGAACGCGGCCGACAGCGTCCTCCCCGGTGCATCCGTCGCCGAAGCCATTGCACACCTGGAGCGAGATCCATCGCGCAAACTGAACGGCCCGGAAGAGCTGAGGCGCTGGATGCAGGCGACGAGCGACCGTGCCGTCGCCGAGTTGGGCCGCACGCACTTCGACATCCCTGAGCCGGTGCGCCGCCTGGAATGCATGATCGCTCCGACGCACGAAGGCGGCATCTACTACTCCGGTCCCACAGACGATTTCTCTCGTCCCGGCCGGATGTGGTGGTCCATACCGGAGGGTGTGAACCAGTTCGACACGTGGCGCGAGCTGACGACGGTGTACCACGAGGGCGTTCCAGGGCATCATCTCCAGATCGGCCAGGCCGTGCACAATCGGGAGCGGCTGAACTCGTGGCGACGACTGCTGGCCGGAACATCCGGACACGCGGAGGGATGGGCTCTGTACGCCGAACGCCTCATGGAAGAGCTCGGGTACCTCGAGGAGCCGGCTGACCGTCTCGGTATGCTCGACGGTCAGCGCTTCCGCGCAGCCCGCGTCGTCCTCGACATCGGCGTGCACCTCGGCAAACAGCGTCCGGACGGTCGCGGAACGTGGGATGCGGACTACGCTCTCGACTTCATGCGCGGGCACGTCAACATGTCGGATGCTTTCGTCCGCTTCGAAGTGAACCGCTACCTCGGATGGCCGGGTCAGGCCCCGGCGTACAAGGTCGGCCAGCGCATCTGGGAGCAGATCCGTGACGACGCGCGTGCCGCGGAAGGCCAGGCGTTCTCGTTGCGCGACTTCCATCGGCGAGCGCTCGATGTCGGCGGTGTGGGGCTCGACACTCTGCGGGCGGCGCTCGTGAGCCCTGCGGATCTTCCGGACGCGCCATAGTACGGATCAAGCCGAATAGAATGGTCACTATGACCATTGCTTCACGCCTGGACGATCTGCCGCTGTCGCGCCGACACGGTCGTGTGATCGGCGGCTCCGGAATCGGCTGGGCGCTCGACGCGATGGACGTGGGGCTGATCTCGTTCATCATCGCCGCACTCGCCAGCGAATGGGCGCTGGACGATACGACGATGAGCCTGATCGCGTCGGTGGGCTTCGTCGGGATGGCCGTCGGGGCCGGCGTCGGCGGGCTCATCGCCGACAAGCTGGGCAGGCGCCAGGTGTTTGCGCTGACGCTGCTCGTGTACGGCATCGCGACGGGTGCCAGCGCGCTCGTCGGGGGAGTGGGCATGCTGCTCGTGCTCCGCTTCATCGTGGGCCTCGGCCTCGGGTCCGAGCTGCCCGTCGCATCGACGTACGTCAGCGAGTTCGCTCCTGCACGCATCCGCGGCCGACTCGTCGTGATCCTCGAAGCCTTCTGGGCGGTCGGGTGGACGGCATCTGCGGTGATCGGGTACTTCGTCGTGCCGCTCGAGAACGGCTGGCGCTGGGCGTTTGCGATCGGCGCGATTCCTGCGCTCTACGCTCTGGCGGTTCGGTGGGGGCTGCCCGAGTCGCCGCGCTGGCTGGAATCGAAGGGCCGGCTCGCGGAAGCCGAGCGCATCGTGCGGCAGTTCGAAGGGGACAGCGCCCGACCGGTGACGCAGGTGTCGGATGTGCAGCCGTCCGGTCGCCGCGCTGGCGTGGCCGACCTGTTCCGGAGTGGGCTCGCCCGCCGCACGGCCGCGCTGTGGGCAGTGTGGGCGTTCGTGAACTTCTCCTACTACGGGGCGTTCATCTGGATTCCGTCGATCCTCGTGTCACAGGGCTTCGACCTGGTGCGCTCCTTCGGGTACACCCTGATCATCACCCTGGCGCAGCTGCCGGGGTACGCGATGGCCGCCTGGCTGATCGAGGTGTGGGGTCGTCGTGCGACTCTGTCGGTGTTCCTGGTGGGGTCGGCGATCTCGGCGATGCTGTTCGGCACGGCGGGCGAGGTGTGGCAGATCCTGCTGTTCGGCTGTCTGCTCTCCTTCTTCAACCTCGGGGCGTGGGGAGCGCTGTACGCGGTGAGTCCCGAGCTGTATCCCACGCTGGTTCGTGCCACAGGAGCGGGCGCAGCGGCGACCGTGGGGCGGATCGCCTCGATCGTCGCGCCGCTGTTCACACCGTGGGCGCTGAACCTGGGAGGCGCGCCGCTGGTGTTCACGGTGTTCGCCATCTGCTTCGCGGCCGCGGCCGCAAGCGCGTGGGGGCTGAGCGATCTGAAGGGGCGGTCGCTGTCGGATGACCTCGCCGACTCGGGGACGGATCGCCCGGTGTCGCCTCAGCGGTAGGGCAGGCGGCGCGGTCTTCTCTGGGCCCGCGATGCCATAGAGTGGGCGGCGGTGGTGCCTTGGCCGCGGTCCGGGGCCTCGTTTCGCTGGGCGACAGCGATGCACCATCCGACGGCTGGGGCGCGTCGACACACGATGTCGGCCTCCCGAGGCCCCGCACGCATCACGCCGACGCACCCAATCGGCGCAGGGCACCACGGTGCCCACAGCGGCGGGGAGCGGCCGCTGACTGACATCCAGAAAGGACCCCTATGCTCGACCCTGCCCTTCAGAAGACTCTCGATGCGGTCTTGGCCCGCAATCCCGGCGAACCGGAGTTCCATCAGGCAGTTCGCGAGGTCTTCGACTCGCTCGCCGTCGTGCAGCAGCGTCACCCTGAGTACAACGACCAGGGCATCCTGACGCGTCTGTGCGAGCCGGAACGGCAGATCATCTTCCGCGTGCCATGGGTCGATGACAAGGGCACCGTGCAGGTGAACCGCGGATTCCGCGTGGAGTACAACTCGGCTCTCGGACCGTACAAGGGCGGGCTCCGGTTCCACCGGTCGGTGAACCTCGGAATCGTGAAGTTCCTCGGCTTCGAGCAGATCTTCAAGAACTCGCTCACAGGCCTCCCGATCGGCGGCGGCAAGGGTGGCAGCGACTTCGACCCGCACGGCAAGTCCGACGGAGAGGTGATGCGCTTCTGCCAGTCATTCATGAGCGAGCTGCACCGGCACATCGGCGAGTACACGGATGTGCCAGCAGGTGACATCGGCGTCGGCGCGCGCGAGATCGGCTATCTGTTCGGCCAGTACAAGCGTCTGACGAACAGGTATGAAGGCGGAGTCCTCACCGGCAAGGGCCTCGACTGGGGCGGCTCGCTGGTCAGGAAGGAAGCCACAGGATACGGCGCGACGATCTTCGCGGAAGAGATGCTGAAGGTGCGCGGCTCGTCCTTCGACGGACGTCGTGTCGGTGTCTCAGGCTCCGGCAACGTGGCTATCTACGCGATCGACAAGGTGCAGCAGCTCGGCGGCGTCGTCGTCACCGCATCCGACTCATCCGGATACATCGTTGACGAGGACGGCGTCGACCTCGAACTGCTCAAGCAGATCAAGGAGGTCGAGCGCGGCCGGATCGCCGACTACGTCGATCGTCGCGGCGGTCGCTCGCGCTTCGTCGCGGATGGCAGCATCTGGGAGGTTCCCGTCGACGTCGCCCTGCCATGTGCGACGCAGAACGAACTGCACCAGAAGGACGCAAAGCGCCTCGTCGAGAACGGCGTGATCGCCGTCTCGGAGGGCGCGAACATGCCGTCGACGCCCGAAGCTGTCGAGGTGTTCCAAGACGCGCGCGTCGCGTTCGGCCCTGGCAAGGCAGCCAACGCTGGCGGCGTGGCCACCAGCGCGCTCGAGATGCAGCAGAACGCGTCTCGGGACTCGTGGACCTTCGAGTACACCGAGGGGCGTCTGACCGACATCATGCGTTCGATCCATCAGAACACGCTCGAGACGGCTGAGGAGTTCGGCAAGCCCGGCGACTACGTCGTCGGTGCCAACGTCGCCGGCTTCCGCAAGGTCGCAGACGCGATGCTGGCCTTCGGCGTCATCTGACTCAATCTGCACGAACTGGCCTCGCCGCGCCCGATGGGAGCCGAGGCCAGTTCTGCGTTCTGAGGCTGAGGATGCCCTGCTCCGGCCGCTCAGTCGAACAGCCGTCTGAACACGTTCGTCTCCGCGAGGTCGAGCAGTTCCTCGCCGCGCCCCGACAGGATAGTGCGCAGTGCATAGAGCGTGAAGCCCTTCGCCTGCGCAGCGGTGATCGTCGGCGGGATGGACAGCTCCTGCCTGGCCGTGACGACGTCGATCAGAGCAGGTCCATCATGTGCGAATGCTTCGGTGAGGGCGTGTTCGAGATCGTCGGGTTCCTCGACGCGCTGGGCGTGGAGACCGATCGCCTTCGCCACATCCGCGAAGTTCGGATTGTCCAGTTCCGTGGCGTAGTTGACGAAGCCTGCGGCCTTCATCTCCAACTCGACGAAGTTCAACGAGGAGTTGCTGAAGACGACGATCTTGACGGGCAGCTTCAGCTGGCGGACGGTGAGCAGCTCTCCGAGCAGCATCGCGAGCCCGCCGTCTCCTGCGAGAGCGACGATCTGGCGATCCGGGAACGCTGACTGCGCGCCGATCGCGTGCGGGAGCGCGTTGGCCATCGACCCGTGGCTGAAGGAGCCGATCAGTCGGCGTCTGCCGTTCATGGTCAGGTAGCGGGCAGCCCACACCGTCGGGGAGCCTACGTCCGGGATGAACACCGCGTCGTCATCGGCGAGATCGCTGACGAGCTTGGCGACGTACTGCGGGTGGATCGGCGTGCGGTTCCTGTCGTTGCTGGCCAGCTCGTCGAGCTCCTTGCGCGTCTTGGCGTAGTGCGCGGTCGATGAGCGGAGATGCTTGTCATCTGCGTGCTCGTCCAACAGAGGCAGCAGCGCATCGACGGTGTCGCGAACGCTGCCCACCATGCCCATATCGAGCGGGGTGTGACGGCCGAGATTCTCGCCGCGGATGTCGATCTGAATGATCTTCGCCTTCGACGGGTAGAACTGTCGGTACGGGAGATCGGTGCCGAGCATCAGCAGCACGTCGCAGCTCTCCATCGCGCGGTATCCTGACGAAAAGCCGATCAGCCCCGTCATTCCGACGTCGTAAGGGTTGTCGTACTCGACGAACTCCTTGCCTCGCATCGCATGCACGACCGGAGCCTTGAGCCTGTCGGCGATCGCGATCAGTTCGTCGTGAGCGCCTTCCGTGCCTGCGCCGGCGAGGATCGTGACCTTCTTCGCAGTGTTGAGCAGATCGGCGGCACGCCTCAGCTCAGCATCGACAGGGCGGATGATGTGCTGCGCACGCGATATCGGCGCTGACCGACGCGTGCTCGGGCTCTCGGCGAGGAAGACCTCGCCGGGTATCACGATCACCGCGACCCCGCGCTTCTCGATCGCATTGCGCATCGCGATCTCCAGCACGTACGGCAGCTGTTCCGGAATGCTCACCAGCTCGCTGTACACGGATGCCTCCCGGAAGAGCTCCTGTGGGTGAGTCTCCTGGAAATAGGCGCTCCCGATCTCCGGTCCTGGGATCTGTGCGGCGATCGCCACCACGGGGACACGGCTTCGGTTCGCATCGTAGAGCCCGTTGATCAGGTGAGTGTTCCCCGGGCCGCAACTGCCTGCGCACACGGCCAGCTGACCGGTGAGGGCGGCATCGGCCGCGGCTGCGAACGCGGCAGCCTCTTCGTGACGCACGTGTTGCCACGCGATCGAGCCGTCGCGGCGCAGTGCGTCGGTGAAGCCGTTCAGCGAGTCGCCCGGCAGTCCGTAGATCCGCCGTACGCCTGCATCCTTGAACGATTCGACGATCGTGTCGGCGATGGTGAACATGGTCTCCTCCGCATCGTGCGTGATGGCATGCCCGACCAGCCTACGACTGCGTGTCGTCCTCGTCACGGAAGTGCGTGATATCCGGCGGCGTCAGGCGAGCTCTGCGCTCCGCACGACTGCGCGATCAGGGAATGAACACGAATGTATAGCGTTGAATAGAACTATGACCGTTTCGCGAAAGAACATCGGCTTCCTCTCGTTCGGCCACTGGACGCCGCATCCGCAGTCACACACGCAGAGTGCGAGCGACGTGCTGCACCAGTCGATCGATCTGGCCCAGGCCGCAGAGGACGTGGGCGCGGACGGCGCGTACTTCCGAGTGCACCACTTCGCCAGGCAGCTCGCCTCGCCCTTCCCGCTGCTGGCCGCCGCCGGCGCGAAGACATCGAAGATCGAGCTCGGCACGGGCGTGATCGATCTTCGCTACGAGAACCCGATGTACTTCGTCGAAGATGCGGGCGCGGCAGATCTGATCTCCGATGGCCGCCTCCAGCTCGGCGTTTCGCGTGGGTCACCCGAACAGGTCGTCGACGGATGGCGCTACTTCGGCTACCAGGCGGGGGAGGACGACCCGTCCGGCGCGGAGGCCGCCCGCGAGAAGATGCGGATCATCCTGCAGCTCCTCGAGGGTGAGGGGTTCGCACAGCCGAGCCCGCGCCCGATGTTCCCGAACCCGCCTGGCCTGCTGCGCCTCGAACCGCACAGCGGCGGATTGCGGCAGCGGATGTGGTGGGGCGCAGGTTCGAACGCGACGGCGGTGTGGGCGGCGCAGCAGGGCATGAACCTGATGAGCTCGACGCTCAAGGACGACGAGACCGGCGAGCCGTTCCACGTGCAGCAGGCCAAGCAGATCCGCGCGTTCCGCGAGGAATGGGCCAAGCACGATCACGACTTCGAGCCGCGGGTGTCGGTGTCGCGCTCGATCTTCGCGATCGTCTCGGACGAGGACCGGCGCTACTTCCTCGCCTCAGGCGACGGTGAGGACACGTTCGGGCTCATCGACAACACCCGGTCCGTCTTCGGCCGCTCGTACGCCGCGGAGCCGGATGTGCTCATCGACGAGCTGCGTCACGATGAGGCGGTCGCCGAGGCGGACACGCTGCTGCTCACGGTTCCGAACCAGCTCGGCGTCGCCTACAACGCCCACGTCCTCGAATCGATCCTCACCCACGTCGCGCCCGGCCTCGGCTGGCGCTGACCGCGGAAGGAGCGGTTACGCGGCCGCCCAGACCACCTCGAAGCGCTCGCAGACCACGGGCATGTCGGGTGCGAAGCCGCGGCCGCTCTCGCCGTAGGTGCGCCAGAAGCGTTCGTGGATCTCACGCCACGCCGTCAGCGTTCTGTCCCCTTCGCCCTCGGCGTGGGCGTGCTCCTCGTCGACCTGGTCGAAGGGCACGATCCGGATGCTCGTGGTGCGGATGAGCGCACGCGGCAATTCCGATCCGTTCAGCACGATGCTGAGGTCGCCGGCCTCCGGCACGCGCTCACCGATTGCCTCGTGGTCCCACAGTGCCGCTGCTGTGCCGGTCTTCGTGCCGTCGAGTATGCCAGGCATCGTCGATACGGCGCGGTCGGGCCTCGACGGGGTCGACGCCGTCCTCCCAGCGGTAACCGGAGACGAGAAGTTGCCGCCGGGGCAGCAGACCACCGTCGGTCCCATCTCGCGGACGAACTCCAGGACATCCCGGCGGAACCCGCGTTCGTCGGCCCGGGGCATGGCCGACTCGAAGATCCCGGTGCAGACGCAGTGTCCCGTGTGCTCGACGAACGATCCGAACAGCCTTCTCGGTACCTCCGCGATCGCGAAGTCACGGTCGATGGTGATGCGGGCGTGAGTCATTGCGCTCGGGATGATCCGCTCCGCTGGTGTGATCCACTGGCCGCCGTCGTGGCGTTGTAGGCTGGCTCCGTTTAAAGGAGTGTGCAGTCGATGGTTCACGGCCCTGCCGGTACGCCGTCCCCCGTCGGGCGGAAGAAGAAGATGATCATCATCGGTGCGGCCGTCGCCCTGGCGGTGCTGGCGGGTGGCGCGCTCTGGTGGGCGCTGAAACCCGCCGCCCAGCACGACCTGGGCTCGCCGGAGGCCGTGTCGGCGGGGGAGGAGTTTGCAGCCGACCTCGTGGACGGGGACAGCGCGGTCACGCAGCGCCAGACGGTGGCAAGTCCCGACTTGTTCCACTACTCCTTCGACGAGGAGGACCTCGCGGAGGGCGCCGACGGGTATCCGTTCGTGGCGAACCAGCTCGTCATCCGGACGACGCCGGAGGCGGGCCTGACCGAGGCGAGGGAGATCGCCGACGATATCGGCGCGCGGGTGGTCGGCCTGAACATCTTCCTCGACCAGTACCAGCTGCTGCTGGACGAGGCCGTCGCTCAGGACGATCTGACGGCGCTCGGCGACGAGGTGTCGCAGCGGTCCGGCGTGGCGGCCGCGGAGGAGAACCTGGTCACGGCGATGGGTCCCGCGGAGGCGGGCGGCGAGTGGGCCGGCGCTTGGGGACCGGCTCTGGGCCCCGACAGCGCGGGGAACTGGGGAATGCAGGCGCTCGGGGCTCCGGCAATCTGGGAGTACGCGGACGCCCACGAGGGCGAGCTCGCCCCGACCACGGTGGGAGTAGTCGATGCCTTCTACAAGAAGCAGTGGCACGCGGACCTCGCCCCCGATCCCACCTCGCTGCTGCCCTCCGGCGAGGCCGACGAGGACTCCTCGACGCACGGCCTGCACGTGTCGGGAACGATCGCCACGCGCCACGACCGGCCGACCGGGATCCGCGGGGTCGCCCCCAACGCCGAGCTGTCCTACGCCTCGACCGGCGAGATCCGAGGTGACCACGGGGGATTCTGGGGCTGGGCCGGAGACAAGGTCGGTCTGATCGACCGGGTCTCGACCGACACGGCGCTGACCTTCGTGGTCGAATCGGGGGCGAAGGTCGTGAACATGTCGTTCGGCGCCACGAGCAGCGAGGAGGGCCGGAAGGCCCAAGAGGGCGACGAGGCCGTCCAGGAGAAGATGGCGCAGTGGGCCGACGACCGCGCCGAGGCCCTGAACGGGCTACTGGAGAGGCACGACTTCCTCGCGGTCTCTGCTGCGGGCAACGACTCGTGCATAGAAGAGGAGATCGGGAACGAGGAGAGGGTTGCCCCGTGCACCGTCGTTGGGTCCTTCGACGCGGGCAATGAGTTGAAGGGCGCTGCCCAGAGAACCCCGCTCGGCAACCGACTGATCGTTGTCGGGGCCACCACTCCCGCCGACGGCGGCTTCGAGATCGGGTGGTTCTCGAACGGCAACGCGGACGTCGCCGCGCCCGGCACCGACATCCTCTCCGCGGTGGCGGACGACGGATACGACCTCAAGACGGGCACGTCGATGGCGGCGCCGCACGTCTCCGGGCTCGCCGTCGCGCTGTTCGGAGCGGACCCGCAGCTGACCGCCGCCGAGGCGAAGAAGCTCATCGTCGGCACGGCCAACGCCGCCCCGGCCGCCCGCTGGGACGGCCAGGACGACGAGAAGACGTCCGCCCCGATCGCGAACGGGGCCGCGGCGTTCCAGATCGCCCTGATGACAGCGGAGATGGACGAGGGACCGCGGAAGGGTTTCATCGACCAGGTGTCGAGCGGGGCGGTCACGGCGTCGGACACGGAGCTGCCCGCCCCGCTGCTGGGCACCTGGTGCGCTCCGGGCGAGAACGGGGACGGCCAGGCGGACTGCTTCGACCTGCAGGGCCACCTCGCCGAGCAGGGCGGCGGCGTGCAGGTGGTGGTCACCCCGGATGATCCCACCGGACGTGAGTCGATCTCCTCGACCGTCGTCCTGTGCGAGGAGGGGAGTTGCGATGAGCGGGACGAGCGCGTGCAGCTGCGGTATTTCCCGCCCGGGGCCGTGTCGGACGCGGGGTCGGGTAGCCCGGCCCACGACGTGTCGTATCCGCGCATCGCGGAGGTCGCCTGGGGCGAGGGCGGCAACCCCGTCATGGGCGAGCCGTACCGGCTCACGCTGGGCGCGGAGGGCACATTCCCCGAGCTGCCCTTCGCATCGGAGGAGCGGCCGTCGCTGGCGGACGGGGCCCTCGACGGCGCCTGGCGGCCCGCGGCGGGGAGCGCGCCCGGCGGCGTGATCATCCGCGGGGACGACGTGTTCCGGACATCCGGCCAGACGGAGAAGATCTTCCAGGTGACGCCCGACGACGACGGCACGGCCTTCGTCGACGTCATCGCCGCCGGGTACTCGTCCTGCGCGGCAGAGGTGGGAAGCGCCTGCGCGCCGCTGGGCCGGGCGATCCCCGCGGGCACGCCGGCCGCCATTCCCGGCTCCTACGGCATCGCGGACGTTCCGGACAGGGATCGCATCTGGAACGCGCAGTCGGGTGAGCTCCTCGTGCGCGAGCCGCTGCCGTCGGCCGCGGACTTCCCCGCCGAGCTGCGAGGGGAGTGGTGTGCGAAGAACGATTCGGAGGAGTGTTTCAGCGTTGAGGCCCTGCTGGAGTCGACACCGACCGCTTTCGTGAGCGGGACGTCCGACTCCGAGGAGGTGCAGGGGGCCAAGGACTTCTCGCTCTGCCTGGTCGATGATCTCGGTTCAGGCGAGTGCACGACCGCCGCGTCGCAGTTCCTCCGCTATTTCCCCGTCGGGACCGAATGGGACTGCGCCGAGGCGGGCAGGAAGGGCGAGCTCCCGTACGGGTTCACCTCGTGCGACCCGGACTTCACTGCGGAGCACGACCCCTCCGAGCCACGCCTGATCGTGCTCCCCAACCATCAGCACGACAAGCAGTATGTCGACAGCGTTCCGCTGTACCGGACGGGAGACGGGGCCGGGCAGTGAACTGATCCACGGCTAGGGATCACAGGCCCTGGTTCGATCAGCGGATGGGCGGCGAGGGCGTCCCGGACGTCCTCGCCGTCGATCGTGTAGAAGTTGAACTTTGTCGTGCCGCCGCCCTCGCCGCGCGCCCAGGGGTACTTCAGCACGGCGGCGCGCACCGCCGCGGTCAGGTTGAGTCCGAGGCCTTGGGCGGCCGTGGTACAGCCGATCACAAGGGATACGCTCGCGTGGTGGTCTACGCGGCCGCCCAGACCACCTCGAAGCGCTCGCAGATCACGGGCATGTCGGGTGCGAAGCCGCGGCCGCTTTCGCCGTAGGTGCGCCAGAAGCGTTCGTGGATCTCACGCCACGCCGTCAGCGTTCTGTCCCCTTCGCCCTCGGCGTGGGCGTGCTCCTCGTCGACCTGGTCGAAGGGCACGATCCGGATGCTCGTGGTGCGGATGAGCGCACGCGGCATCTCCGCTCCGTCCAGGATGATATTGAGATCGTCGGCCTCCGGCACGCGCTCACCGGTCGCCTCGTGGTCCCACAGGGCCGCTGCCGTGCCGGTCTTCGTGCCGTCGAGGACGAGGGCGAGCAATTCATCAGCGTGTTCGCGTGTGGCGCCGAACGCCCACGCCTCCGCGGGCTCTGATGGCAGGCCGTCGACCTGCAGTCGGGCCGCTGCCCAGAAGTCATCGATCTCCTGCGTGCGCGCGATGATGCTCATCCGATGAGTCTATGAGACGGCCGGAGACCGCGCGGCTCCGGCGCGAGTGCGCGAGTCGCCTGCGGGTAGACCCGGCCAATGATCATGACATTCGTCGTCGGGCAGCAGGAACAGCACACCGTGGTGTTCTCAATCGACAAGTTCTGGGGCCGCCTCACCATCACGGTCGACGGGCAGAGCGTAGTCGACACCGTCCGGCTGCTGTCCGTCAACACCGTCAAGACATGGGAGTTCGAGGTCGGCGCGAACGAACGGCACACGGTTCGAATCGACAAGCATCGCGCCGTACTGTTCGCCGGGTTCCGCCCCCAGCCGGTCTACGCCTACGTCGACGGAGTGCTGGTCGCCCAGAGCGTCGCGTAGCGGCCGCGCCTTCGTCAACTCAGGTCGCACCCTCGTCCGGCACGACCTCATCATCGACGCGGATCGTGGCTCCGCCCTCGGGGAAAGGCGCATCGGGCAACAGCAGCACTCCCATCGTCGGGTCCGGCTGACCATTGAGCCGGGGGAGCGCGCCGAGCACATCCGCGTCGCGAACGCCCGTATCCGGATTGGCATGCGTGGCGAGGCACCGGCCGATCGGCTTGTGCACGCGGAACGCTGTACCTGAGATGCGAACCCGTCCCTGCCAGCTGAGCTCCTGCCAGGCGTCGACGCCGTCGATGACCACGTTCGAGCGGAACCGGCGCTCGTCGCCCGCGTCGCCGAGTTCGCGCTGGCTCGCCCTGGCATGCAGCGAAACGAAGCCGCGCGATCGGTCCTGGAATCGGGCGGTCTCGCCGTCACCGATCAGAGCAAGCGGAAGAACGTCGCTGCGACGCAGCCGCTTGGCATCGGGAGTGGTCCGCAGGAACTCGGTGACGGCCGAGACGATCTCCGCTCTGCCTGCATCATCGAGTCCCGCGTCGACGAGAACGGTGTTGTCGGCCTCGATGCGCAGTCGCCGTTCGCTCTCGTCGAAGCTGGTGCGCAGCCTCGCGAGCGATGGGAACGTCATCAGGGCGAGTCCCTTGCTCTTCGGCCAGTAGTCGCGGCCGTCCTGCGACTCCGGATGGATCGCCTGGGCGAATCGGAACGCGAGCACCCGATCGCCGGCCATCCGGCCGTCCGGCTGCACGCGCAGCTCGTCCCTGAGCTCGGGAGTGAACCCCTTCACGGGGTAGCGGTACAGCGCGGTTATACGTGGCATCGTCTGCTCCCGGTGTCGTGTTGGTCGTACCGGCGGGCGAGAAGATCGGCGGATGAGCTCACATTCGCCATCGTACGACGGTGGCTCCGCGGGCCTGTGTGTCGTCACCCCGTCCTGAATCGTGTCCGCACGGCCCCGGCACAGCCGCCGCGTTCGTAGGATGGCGAAGTGACGAACGTGCGGTTTGCAGCCATCGGCGACAGCTTCACCGAGGGCGTGGGGGATGAGCGACCGGATGGCACGCCGCGCGGATGGGCGGATCTCACCGCACAGGGCTGGGCCGCCGAGCTCGGCGAACCCATCGAGTACGCGAATCTCGCCATCCGAGGCAGGCTCGCCTGGCCTGTCGTCGACGAACAATTGGAACGAGCCCTTGCGCTGAAGCCCACGCACCTGTCGTTCAACGGCGGCGGCAACGACATGCTCCGCCCGGGGACGAAGATCGAGCGCATCGTCGACGCGTTCGTGAAGGTCGTGCTGCGCTGTCGACAAGAGGGCGTGAGGCCCATCCTGCTGGCCGGCGCCGATCCTTCTGACGGCCTGCCGCTGTCGCGCGTGATCCGTCGTCGTGGCGACGAGCTGACAGCGGCAGCCACCGCTCGGCTGCGGGCCGACGACGATATCGTGTGGGCGATCAACTGGACGGATGAACGGCTGCGCGACCCGTCGTTCTGGGCGCCTGACCGTCTGCACATGAACTTCCGCGGCCATCACCGGGTCGCTGCACGCGTGATCGATTCGCTGGGTATGCATCCCGATGCCTCGTGGTGGGATCTTCCGGATTCCGCAGAGGCGCACCTGGGAACACGCGAGTACTACCGTGCGCACGTCGCGCCGTGGGTGAAGCGGCGCGTGACCGGCCGCTCATCCGGAGACGGACGCGAGCCGAAGCACCCGGACTGGGTGGTCGTCGGCGACTGAACTCCGGAGTCGGCGCCTCACAGGCCCTGGCCGGCGTCCCAGAGCCGCTCCGTGCGACCGGCGAGCATCGCGTCGAGTGACGTCGCCTGTGCGTCGGTGAGCGATGCGACGTAGTCGATGATGCCGCGGCCTCTGGCGCGCCGATCGAGGTCGGCACCAGCCTGAACGGGAGCCAGTTCCGGTGCGTCGCGGGCCAGACGACGATAGTCGTCCGTGGCGAGATCGACGAGATCGATCAGACGCCGTGGAGCGCGCCGTGCGTCGCGCAGGTCGTCGAGCCACGCGGCGAATCCGTCGACGAGCCGCTCGAGCACACTCGCCTGGCCGCGCTGGTAGACCGCGAGGTCGGGACGCTCCAGGATGAAGCGCTGATGCAGGAACTTCAGCACGGCGACCTCGTGCCACGCCTGCCGGCTGAGGCTGACGTGCCCGGAGCGGACGTCCGGGTGCCTGTGCACCTCGATCGAGGACTGGAGCCTGGCGATCCAGCCCGTCGTGAATCTGGCCAGCGAACGCTCGCTCGCCAGCGACCCGTCGAACGGCTCGGCCACAAGACCGTCGATCACCTCGGTCGAGACCTTCGCGACGGCTTCGGCAAAGGCATCCGGATCGGCGATCCATGCGTCCTTGCGCCTCAGCTGCCGCCACAGCAGCTCCAATGAGTGCCCGGGCGTTCGCGTGTCGGCGACGAGCGCGGCCTCATCGAGGGAGCGCAGCCGCACCAGCTCGCGGTGCCACGTGCGGAACTCGGCGGAGAGAGTTGCGGGGTTCAGGAGCCCTGCGCGGTAGAAGTCGTCGAGATCGTGCAGCGAATACGCGATGTCGTCGGAGATGTCCATGATGGAGCATTCGACTGTCTGCTGGCCGGGCTCGATCCGAGGGTAGGCCGCGAGCGCCTGACGAACATCCGGCTCATCGATCGCATAGTGGTTGAACTTGCTGCTGCCGCCGCGGCGATCGCCGCCCTGCCCCCGTCGCCACGGGTACTTCAGCACGGCCGCGCGGACGGCGGCCGTGAGGTTGAGCCCGACACCCGGACGATCGTGCTCGTCGAGGCGAGTGATGATGCGGTACGTCTGTGCGTTGCCTTCGAAGCCCTCGGTGAGACCGAACCGCGTGCGGGCGAGGCGGTCGAGCGTCTGCTCGCCGAGGTGGCCGAACGGCGGGTGGCCGAGGTCGTGGGCCGCGGCGGCCGCCTGCACGACGACGGCGTGGGCACCGCCGAGTTCGGCGACGATGCGGCCATGCTCGTTGCGGCGCGTGGACAGGTGCGTGGCGATCGCGCGTGCGACGGCGGCGACCTTCACAGAGTGAGTCAGCCTGTTGTGCACCGCGAGACCTGCACCGGCCTGCGAGATCACCTGCGTGACGGCTGACAGGCGCGAGTAGAACGGCGAGAAGCGGATCCGCTCGAGGTCGACGCGGAAGTGCGGATGCCCCTCCGCACTCTGGAACTCGTTCAGCGTCTCCGGCAGCGTGCGCGCTTCGCGGGGATCGGTCGTCGTCTCCGGCATGGTTTCAGTGTTGCACGCGGTGCGCCGGCGTGCGGGAGACTGGAGGGATGACGCCCGACATCGAGATGGCCGAGCTCCCCTCCGGCACGGTGACGCTGCACGACGCGCGACGGAAAGTGCATCGCACGGTCGCACTCGAGCCGTTCGCCATCGGAGTGCTTCCGGTGACGGAGGAGCTCATGGCGGAACTCCTCGGCGTTCCGAGCGAGCACCCGCGTCGGCCCGCGGTCGACGTCAGCTGGCAGCGCGCCATCCGGTTCTGCAACGCGCTCTCGGAATGGGAGGGGCTCGACCCGGCCTACCGTGTGGACGCCGAGGTGGTCACGTGGCGGGTGGACTCTGACGGGTATCGGCTGCCGACCGAGGCGGAATGGGAGTACGCGTGCCGCGCGAGGTCGACGAAGCCGCAGTACGGCCCGCTCGATGAGATCGCCTGGACCGCAGCGGACCAGATCTCGCACCCTCAGGACGTCGGAGGGAAGCTGCCGAACCTGTTCGGCCTGTTCGACACGCTCGGCAACGCGTGGGAGTGGTGCTGGGACTATCTCGATCCCGCCAGGTACGGCGACTACCGGGTGTTCCGCGGCGGCGGCTTCGATGATGCGGCGTGGAGCGTGCGGGCCTCGACGCGGCGGGGCGGCGGGCCCCGGATGCATCACGACGACGTCGGTCTGCGGGTCGCGCGAGGCGGCTTCGACGGCCGTGATGCAGCGCAGGGCTGGTCGGTGGCCGCGGACGAGGAGAACGCGCTCATCGACGGTGCGGTGCCGTTCGGGTGGACGCCGCTGCGGTAGGGCGACGCGGCCGCCGAGCCGCGGGTGCGGAGCTCGGCGGGGCAGCGCCGCGAGTTCGGCACTCGACCGCAGCGAACGACGCCGCGGGTGTTCATCTGCGTGCCAGGGCCGCATCGATATCCGCGCCGTCGGGCGACGTCGATGGACCGAATCGAGTGACCGCCAATGCGGCCGCGACGTTGGCACGCCTGACCGCGCTTGGCAACGCCGACCCACGCAGCAGTGCGGCAGTGAGCACTCCACCGTGCGCGTCACCGGCGCCGTTGGAGTCGACGGCAGTCACTTGGAGCGTCGGGATCAGCTCGGCGGCGGTTCCTGCCTGGGACAGGAAGGCACCACGCTCTCCGTCACGGACGACGACCGAGCCGCCGTCCCGGATCATGCCGCTGAGATGTTCAGCGGCAACGGATGGCTCCCGACCTCCGCTCAGGATCCGCGATTCTCGAGCGTTCAGCGTCAGAATGTCTGTCCGGCGCAAGACCCGCTCGCCCGATGCAGCATCAGCGGCGCCGATGAGGGGCCCCGGATCGAAGATCACCCGAATACGACCGGGGAGCTCTTCGAGCCATCTCGGTATGGCGGCGGCATTGACCGGATGCGCAAGGCTGTATCCGGAGACGTAGACCACGTCGTCCTCGCGCACCGTGATGCCTGTGAGGTCGTCGTGCGTCAGCATCCCCTCGGCGCCTGCCGACGTGACGAACGTGCGCTCCGTGGTGTTGTCGACGAGGGCAACGCAGTAACCGCTGTCGACGTCCGCCACGCCGGACTGGGCGATCTCGAAATCGTTCTCGGACAGCGCCGCCCGCACGATCGAGCTGAATGGGCCGGTGCCGTACTGCCCGGTGAAGACGACCTCAGAGCCGTCCCGCCTTGCGGCGATCATCGTATTGAACCCGCCTCCCGCGGCGACCATCGACGAGCGCGCGAGCGTATCGCCGCCCGGTTCGGGGATCGCGTCGATCTGCATGACGAGGTCGACGATGACGTTGCCGACGAAGATGAGGCGCCCGGGCTCAGACACGGTCGCTGACCTTCGCCGCTCCCGCATCGCCAGATTCAAGCGGCACGGCACCCGCACGTGCCCCGCCGAGCACGAAGTAGAGGGCACCGGCCATGGCGAAGGTGACTACCCATGCCAGACCGTTCGTTGCCACCCACGTGTGCGAGAGCAGACCGGTGAACCACGGAGCATCCGCTGGCCCGACCTTGGAGAACAGGAATCCGACCACGATGGCAATGGCCCACGAGCCGAAGGCGCGCCATTCGACTCCGCCGCGGTACCAGTAGCCGCTTGTGGCGCGCAGGTCCAGCAGTGCATCCGGGTCGTAGTGCTTCCGCTTGATCATGTCGACGAGGAATACAGCGAGCCACGCGGTGATCGGAATCGCCAGAACTGAGATCAGCGTGATGAACGGGCTGTAGAAGCTGTCCGCAACAAGCATGAAGTAGAGCGCCCCGAGGAATGTCACGACCACGTCGAGAGTCACGGCGTAGATGCGCTTGACTTTGATGCCGAGTGTCAGCGTTGTGAGCCCGGCCGAGTACACCGACAGATGGTTCGAGAGAAGAAGGCCGCCGAACGCTGCGATCAGGTACGGCACTGCCATCCACGACGGCAGCAGCTCACGGATCGCCGCGACGGGATCGCTCGCTTCAGCGAGGGCAGGATCACCGATCGTCACCAACGATCCGATACCGATCAGAACGATCAGCGGGATGCCGGCACCCGCCGCTGCGGACGAGATGAGGTGACCGGCACGCACCGACTTGCGCTGATAGCGAGACATGTCTGCGCCGGCGTTGGCCCAGCCGATGCCCGTGCCCGCGGCGATGACACTGATGCCGACAAGCATCGCGCTGACCGGCCCCGGGGCTGCTTCGAAGACAGCATCCCAGTTCACCGTGGCGACGATGAACGCGGCGACAACTAGGTTGAGCGCGCCGAAGATCCACGTCGCCCACTTCTGAATGACAAGGATCGCTGCGTGTCCGAGACCGGAGACGAGCAGAGTGCATGCCTCGAAGATCACGATGGCGACGATGGCGAGCAGCGGAACGACCTTGGGATCGCCGGATACGCCGAACATGATCGTGAACAGCGACAGCAGCACGAAGGCGCCGGTGGTCGTGTTCACGGTTTCCCAGCCCAGACGCGAGAGCAGCGACACCGTCGTCGGGCCGATGTTTCCGCGCACGCCGAAGACAGCGCGAGAGAGCGTCATGCTCGGCGCTCCGCCTCGACGCCCGGCGATGGAGACGACCCCGACCAGAGCGAATGCGCCAGCAGCGCCAACGACAGCGACGACGACGGACTGCCAGAAGTTGAGGAGCTGGAACGCCACAAGGGATGCGCCCAGCGGCAGGCCGAGGATGGAGATGTTTGCGGCGAACCACACCCAGAAGAGCTGCAGCGGGTTGCCGTTGCGTTCAGAATCGGGAACGGGCTCGATTCCGCGCTGTTCGATGCGCGTGGGGATGTTGTCGCTCATGGACGTCCTTGTCGGTGGTGGTGGATGAGGGCAGAAGCAGTCAGCTCGCGCGCAGCGTCAGGAGCTGGCGCGCGATGGGTTCGAGGTCCAACGCGTTCACCGCCTGCATCTGATCCACGGCGTGTGTCGGCCAGATGGAAGCGCCATGACAGGCACCGAGTACGGCCCCTGCCATAGCGGCGATGGTGTCTGTGTCGCCACCGAGGCCGGCGATGAGACACAGCGTCTGCCATGCGTCGGTCGACACTGCGACGAGAGCAACCGCAGCCACGACGGACTCTTGCGACGCGACGGAAGTGCCTACCAGATCTCTCAGAACGTGGGAATGCTCGGTGACGGGCGTGACTCGCAGGAGATCGCGGGCCCACTCGATGCGGGAGGCGATCGATCCGCCGGCCATCCAGTGACCGCGCCGCTCACCCAGGCGTGCCGCGGAGATCGCTGTGGCGACGACGTCTTGAATCGTGCCGCCGTCGACGCCGACGCTCACAGCGGCGCCGATCGCAGACGCGCCCGCTATGCCGAGTGAGGTGTTGTGCGTGACGGCGCTCGCTTCAACGACGGCATCGATGAAGAGCTCGATATCGTCGGCGGAAGCCGCCACGCCGATGGGCGCGACCCGCATCGCGGCGCCGTTCGTCGTTCCGAAGCGACCGGACTCGCTCGCCGGAACGCCATCGAGGATGCGCTCGACGGCCCGCTTCGTGGACGGGCCGAGTAGGTCGAGTGATCCTTTGGCCTCCATGGCGCGCTCCCATTCGATGAGCGCAGCGGCGAACGCGCGTTCATCGATGTGGCCGTCGCCGTCGATCAGCAGCTGAGCCAGGAGCAGGGCCTGTTCCGTGTCGTCGGTGATGCTGCCGGCTGGCATGCCGTGCGCGATGCGCTGACGCGGACCTGCGTCGAGGAGGCCAGTGATCGCGCCATAATCGTCGGCGATCTCTCCCGGCGACATGGACTGTGTCGGCATGCCGAGCGCATCTCCGAGCGCGAGCCCGAGAAGCGCGCCGTGCGCGCGATCGAGGCGTCCGTCTGCGGATCGGGGAACAGTCATCGCAGGTCTCCAGATGTGACGTGCACGCGGAATCGGGCAGGGTCGAGCCAGCTCACAACACGCTCGATGAACTCGCCGTCAGCACCGCGTGCGATGCGGATGAGGTGCAGGAAGAGCTCTCCACTCTCACGGCTCAGGATCGCAGCATCCTCAGCGCTCAGGGGTGCCGTGCTGATCCACTGTTCGATCCGGGCCGGGGCGAGCCCTGACGCTGCCATCGTCGCCGCGAGGGAGTTGTCGATGAGCCCATCCTCGGGTGCGCGTGCAAGAGCGCCCACAGCGGGGACCCGGCTGCGTTCGAGTGACACGGGCCTGCCTTCGGCGACGTGTCGCGTGCGATCGACCGCCAGAAAGTCGACCGAATCGTTCCCGACTGTTGCGGCGAACTCGTGATCGGCGGTTCGCTCCATCCGCAGGATCTGAGAGTCGATCGTCACGTCGCTGCCGACCAGTGGCAGACCCCAGCTGGTCGAATCGCTGAACTCGTGGTCGTCGAACATGACGACGGAACCGACTCCGCTGCGAGTGTGAATCAACCGCTCGTTCGAGAGCTCTTGCAGAGCTTTGCGAACGGTGCCCCTGCTGACATCGAACTGCTGAGCAAGTTCGACTTCACCGGGCAGCATCGCTCCTCGGCTGTAGCGACCCGCCCGGATCGCGTCTCTGAGTTCAGAGGAGATCAGATCGTGCTTCAAGCTGCGGACAGACGGTGACGACATGAGCTGTACTGTACCTGTCTAGTTCCTGTTCAGGCAAATGTCCGTGCTCCGGTCGCCGCGACTGACGCGACCTCCTTGCACCAGGAATGCGCCACGCATCGACGGTGCGGTGCCGTTCGGGTGGACGCCGCTGCGGTAGGGCGCCATGGGCGACGAGCCGAAGTCGCGGAAGTCAGTGAAGCAGCGCTGCGAGCTCGGCGCGATTGCGCGTGCCCGTGCGGCGCAGCAGCTTCGACACGTGGAACTTCACCGTGTGCTCGCTCACGCCGATCTCGTCGGCGATCTCGCGGTTGCGCGCCCCTGACGCCACCTGCCGCATGATCTCGCGTTCGCGGTCCGTGAGATCACTCCCATCCAGCGCCGGTTCCGGCGGGTCCAGGGGAATGGTGATGTTCATCTCCGTGCCCCATCCAGGGGTGGACGCGACCCTCATGGTGCCGTCGAGGTGCGAGACCTGCTCGACGATCGGTCGGAGCGAGTCGTCGTGCGCGTCGATGTCGCCTGCGCCGTCGTCACGGATCCCCACCAGCAGATTCAGGCCGTCGCATCCCCACTCGATGCGCACCCTGCGCGCCTGGCCGGCGTCCGCGAACGTCAGTACGGCGTTGCGCACGATGGCGCGGGCGGCGTGTGCGACCTCGCCAGGCAGCGCCCGGCCGTTCGCCGGCGGCTCGACGAACTGCACGTCGAGTTCGCCGTAGCGCAGCAGCGGCCCGAGATCGCGGCGCAGGCGTTCGAACGCCCCGGTGACGGGCTCGACGACGGCGGCGCGATGCTCGATGGTCCACGTACGCAGCTCGACCAGTGTGTTGGTGGCGACCTCGGTGGCGGCCTGCCGCGCGGCACGGTCTCCCAGTCGCGGGGATCGGAGCGCGGCCAGGATCGCCTCCAGCATCACCGAGCAGCGATCGGCCTGTTCCGTGAGCGCTCGTGCCCTGTTCGCCTCAAGTGCGCGGTTCGAGCCGGTGCTGGTCGTGGGGGCGGGCATGGGGCCAGGCTACGCGACTAGCCGTTCGACTAGTCTCAGTCGCCGGTAGGTGAATGTGCGATTCCACCGCACCGGGCACCATAGAGGAATGACCACCGACACCGATGCGCTCGCATCCGCACTTCGACTCGTCTCCGGCGAGGTCGCGCCTCTCATCGGTCGCGTCGCCGCAGAGGCGAACGACGACGAGATCGTCACCGCCGTGCAGAACGCGAACCGCGTGTTCGTGCTCGGCGCCGGTCGTTCCGGCCTGGCACTGCGCATGACCGCGATGCGTCTCATGCATCTCGGCCTGACCGTGCATGTCGCCGGAGAGACGACCACGCCGGCGATCGCGGAAGGCGATCTGCTGCTCACTGCGAGCGGCTCCGGTACAACGGCCGGAATCGTGCGCGCAGCGACGACAGCGAAGAAGGTCGGCGCGAAGATCGTGGCGCTGTCGACCGCCGCGGAATCGCCGCTTGCGGAGCTCGCCGATCATCTCCTCGTGGTCCCTGGTGCGGCGAAGCTCGACCGTTCAGGCGATGCATCGGCACAGTACGCCGGATCGCTCTTCGAGCAGGCGGTCGTGCTGGTCGGCGATGCACTCTTCCACGCACTATGGCAGCGCGACGGCCGCAGCGCCGACGAGCTCTGGCCGAGTCACGCCAACCTCGAGTAGCCCTGCATCGCTCGCACGACGGGCGCGCCTGAGGCGCGTCCGCGAGTCGAGTGCGCCCATTTTCCACCGAACGACGACGAAGGAAGACACCATGAAGATTCAGTTCGCCATTGACACCCTCACGATCGAGCACGCGCTCGAGCTCGCCGCATCGGCGGCGCCGCACGTGGACGTGCTGGAACTCGGCACACCGCTGATCAAGGCGGAGGGACTGCCGGCCATCACGGCGATGAAGGAGGCGCACCCCGACAAGATCGTTCTCGCCGACCTGAAGACGATGGACGCCGGAGCGCTCGAAGCCGACATCGCATTCGCCGCAGGGGCCGACCTGGTCACGGTGCTGGGCGTCGCGGACGACAGCACGATCGCCGGCGCCGTATCGGCGGCGAAGGAGCACGGCAAGGGCGTCGTCATCGACCTCATCGGCGTACAGGACAAGGCGACTCGCGCCAAGGAAGCCGTCGCACTCGGTGCCGAGTTCGTCGAGATGCACGCGGGGCTCGACGAGCAGGCGCAGGAGGGCTACTCGCTGAGCGGTCTGCTCGAGGCCGGTGAAGCCTGCGGAGTGCCGTTCTCCGTCGCCGGGGGAGTGAATTCGGGATCGATCGCCGATGTGAAGAGCGCTGGAGCGATGATCGCCGTCGCCGGGGGCGCGATCTACGGAGCCGACGATGTTGCTGCCGCTGCGGAGGATCTGCGCGCTGCCGCCGCCTGATTCAACCGTGGAGGCCGGATGGGCCGGGGCATCGCTTCGGCACATCCGGCCTTTCGCGCGCCAGGCGACTCCGGCGCCCGGCGGTCCGTGCGGCGTATTCTGGCGGCGGAGGTGGCGACATGTCCGATCCGAGAGCCGACGCGGCGAGGTACCGCGCAGAACAAGACATGGGCGAGGAAGAGCTAGGCGCGGAGGGTGAACGCGCAGGGGCGGGATCACCGCAATGGGCGACGCAGGAGCAGCGCTGGGCGGCCGTCGAGACGGCGATCCAGTTGGCGATCCGCCGGGGCGAGTTCGACGACCTGCCGGGTGCTGGCAAGCCGCTCGAAGGACTCGACGGATCGAGCGACCCGAACTGGTGGATCCGGCGGAAGATCGAGAACGAGGGATTGAGCGGTATCGCGCCTCCCGCGATCCAGCTGCGCAATGAGCACCGTGCCATGGACGCGACCCTCGACGAACTCTCGCGGGAGTCAGACGTGCGCGCGCATCTCGATGACTTCAACTCCCGTGTCCGCCATGCCCGACTTCAGCTCGAGGGAGGGCCGCCCGTCGTGACGCCCACGCATGACGTCGATGCCGACGTGTCCGCGTGGCGGGAACGACGGGCACAGCGCTCTGTCGGCGCTGTCGAAGCGCGCGGCACGAGGCCCGACAGCGGGGACGGGACGACGCCAGCGGTGCGGTCCGGATGGTGGAGGCGCTTCACACGCGGGAGGTGAACGCAGGTCGACGGCACTGGACGGGAAGAAGCCGCGCTCCGAAGAGGAACGGGCCAGCCTGCATCCATGCGCCTCAGAGCAGCGCCCGCCGCAGTCACTCGGACGGGTGATGCATTCGCCGGGGTGTCGCGGGACACTGGACGGATGGACATCATGGGGGAGGTCGCCAAGCCCGATGCCCGGATCGATGGCAACGGAGTGCTGGTGTCCGCCGCGGTCATCACCGTCATCGCATTGCCGCTCACGGTGGTGACCTTGCTGCAGGCTCCGGGGATTCCGGTCGACGGAGGGCTCGTCGCCTGGCTCTCTGTGGTCTCCGTGCTGCTGCATGCCGCGGGGTTCCTCAGCCGATGGACTCCCGTCGTCGCCTTCGTCGCAGGCTCTGCCCTGATGCTCGTCTTCGCATTCACCACGATCCCCGGCTACTCGAGCGCGGCCATGTTGCCGTCATGCGTCGCCTACCTTCTGCTGGTGTGGAAGATGGCGTCGGATGGCGGCACGCGCCGCTCGTTCGGCGCGTTGGCCGTTGGGGTCACGGGAGCCGGGCTCATCACGACAGTGGATGCGCTGCGGCAGGATGGCCCGGAGCCGCTGATGCTGCTCGTGGAAGGCGGCGCACTCGTGGCAGGGATCGTCGCAGCCTGGGCCCTCGGCGCGCTCTCCAGGCTGCGTCGTCTTGCAGCGGCCGAGCGAGCCGAAGAGCGGATTCGACTCGCTCTGGCGGAGGAGCGGAACCGGATCGGGCGCGACCTGCACGACATCGTGGCGCACTCGCTTTCCGTGATGATCGCGCAGGCGGAGGCGGCGCGATTGACGGCGGGCACTCCCGGTTCGGATGGTGAGCTGGAGCGGGTGGCCGAGACGGGGCGTTCTGCGATGCAGGGGCTGCGCGGCATGCTCGGAGTGCTCGGCAACCCAGAATCGCAGCCGCTGGAACCGGTTCAGGGAATCGACGGTGTTCCCGCACTGGTCGCTCGCGCCCGAAGCGCAGAGCACACGATCGCCCTCGCGGTGCGGGGAGAGCCGAGACCGCTCGCCCCCGACGCGGGGCTTGCCGCGTATCGCATGACCCAGGAGGCACTCACGAACGCCATCCGTCATCTGACGGCGCCGCTGAGCATCGAGGTCGACGTCGAATGGCGGGAGCGCGAGGTAGCGGTGACCGTGACGGATGACGGAGGGCAGGGAACAGACCCGCACACCGGTGCGCCTCGCGGCGGGACGGGGCTGATCGGCATGGCCGAGCGGGTCGAACGCGCAGGCGGCACTCTGGAGATCCGGCGCAGCGTCGGCTGGCGCGTGCACGCCGTGCTCCCCATCGAGGCGTCGTCGTGACTGCGTCGGTGTCTGTGCTGCTCGCGGACGACCAGGAACTGCTCCGCGATGCGCTCTCCACGGTGCTGGGCGCAGACCCGCGGATCAGAGTGACCGGCGGCGTCGGCGACGGCGCGAGTGCGGTGGAGTACGTACGAGCGCATCACGTCGACGTGGTGCTGATGGACGTGCGGATGCCGGGGATGGACGGCATCTCCGCGACCGCCGAGGTGCTGCACGTCAGCCCGACCACGCGCGTTCTCATCCTGACCACGTTCGACCTCGACGAGTACGTGTTCGCAGCGGTGCGCGCAGGTGCCAGCGGCTTCCTGACGAAGGACACCCGACCGGCGGCTCTGGCCGATGCCGTCTGCCGTGTGGCCGAGGGTGACGCCGCGGTCGCGCCGAGGGCGGCAGCCGCACTGCTGCAGCACGTTCGGCGTCAGATTCTGCCATCCGGAGACCCTCTGGCCTCACTCAGCCCCCGTGAACGGGAGGTCTTCGGGCTCCTCGCCCGCGGCGCTTCCAACGCCGACATCGGGGCCCGGTTGTTTCTCACGGGGAACACGGTGAAGACGCACGTGCGAGCCGTGCTCTCCGGCCTCGGCCTGCCCGACCGGATCCACGTGGTGATCTGGGCGTACGAGAACGGCATGGTGCGGCCAGGCGACGGCAATCTTCGCGGCGCAGGTGGCGCGGAAGATCATCCGCCCGGGTGAGTCCTTCCCGCCCGCCGGAGTGAAGACCTGAGGCAGTGCGCGGCGGGATCGTGTTGGCATGACCTCACAACTCACACGCTCTTCCCTCCGTCCGAATCCGCCTGGTACCCGCGCATCACTCTGGGCAGGCACCGTGATCGCGGTCATCATGCTCGCCGCAGCGCTTGTCTGGTTGGTCGCCCCGCAGCTCGGTCCCTATGCGGATTCTCCCGCGCCGGTGCAGCTGCTCACCGGGACCGCCGGCGCCGGCCCGGTGATCGCGGCCGCCGTGCAGGCCGCGATCGGCGTGGTCGCCTCGGCGGTCGGCATCGCCGCCCTGTTCGGCCTGATGCGTCCCGGAGCGCTGCTCGCGGTCATCGGAATCGTGTGCGGCGGCATCACGGCGGTCGGCTTCGTCGGCTTCAACGGCATCGCGACGGCCGGCTACCTTCTCGCCTCCACCCTGCCAGTGCTCGTCATCATCACGGTGATCTTCGCCTGCCGGCGACCACTGATCGGCGGCATCGTCGTCGCGGCGGTGCTCGCGCTGCTGGCGTTCGTGTTCTTCGGCCCGACGCCGATCCCTCAGTTCTACGAAATGGCCGCGGTCGCATTCGTCGACGACCTCGTTGAGCTTTCCGCCACCGTGCTGAGCACGCTGTTCGCCGGTGTCTGGATCCTGTGCGGGGCACTGCTGCTGACGCGCGACCCCGGCCGGTTCGGCGCATTCGTCTCGCGTCACCGCATCGTGATCACCGTGCTCGCGGCCTGCTGCGCATTGCCCTACGTGATCGCGCGTGCCAGCTGGCTCACGCCGTGGCCGTTGTTCGGCGGCTCCGCGATCGAGGAATACGGCTCCACCGTCCTGGCGACCGGCTTGATGCTCGGTGCCGCCGTGCTCGCCGGAGGTGTGCTCACGCTCGGTCTGATCCTGCCATGGGGGTCGCGCCTGCCGCGCTGGCTCCCGCGCATCGGCGGTCGCCCCGTTCCCGTCGCCCTGGCGGTGGTGCCCGCGTCGATCGTGTCCGTGCTGTTCACCGCCGGAGGCGCGGAGGCTCTGCTGATGACCTTCGCGCAGAGCGGCGCGGTCGCCGTGGGCGAACTCGCACTCGTGCTCGTGCTTCCGTTCTGGTTGTGGGGCCCGCTGCTGGCGCTCGCCACCTGGGGATACGTGCTGCATCGCGCGGCGACGCCGCCCGCATCCGAGCACCGTGACGGGGCACGCGGGAGCGTAGCCTCCTCAGCGTTTGGCCGGAATGGTGTCGCATAGGCTGGCGGGAGTCGATCCGAGGAGTGCTGTGTTCCGAACGCCTGCCCGCCTGTACCGAGTCCTCGCGGTCGCTGAGGCGATCACGTGGACGATTCTGATCGCGGCGCTGATCGCCCGTGCCGTCGGTGCCCCTGGCGTCGTGGTGACCATCGGCGGCGGCATTCACGGGTTCGTGTTCCTCGCGTACGGCGCGACGGCGATCCTCGTGGCGTTCAACCAGCGGTGGTCGATCGGTGTCGGTGCGCTGGCGGTCGTCAGTGCAGTCATCCCGTACGCGACGATTCCGATGGAGATATGGCTGCACCGCACTGTTCGGCTCACCGGCGACTGGCGCCTCGAGCAGAGCGAACACCCGCAGGATCGCACCTGGTACGACCGCACCATGCGATGGTTCCTCCGTCATGCGTGGGTTCTCGTGGCGCTCATCGCGGTCGCCGTTGTGGCGCTCTATGTCATTCTGCTCGTGCTCGGTCCCCCCGGAGGGAAGTGAGCGGCGGCACATTCCGCCACAAGGCGCCCGATACGGCCGGATGATCCGCTCGATCATCCGAGGATCATCACGGGGGTCTCACCGCCGCAGCGCGCGTGTGGTGCGCGCCGTGGCCTGCGCCGTCCACGGGTCCTCCGGCCACGGATGCTTCGGGTACCGGCCGCGCATCTCCTTGCGGACGTCGCGGTAGGCGCCGTCCCAGAAGGCCGCGAGGTCGTCGGTGACCGCGAGCGGGTGCCGCGCGGGGGAGAGCAGGTGGAACAGCACGGGCACGCGACCGTCTAGCAGCCTCGGCGTCTGCGCCCACCCGAACACCTCCTGGAGCTTGACGGCCACAACGGGCCGGCCATCCGGATCATCCGGCTCCGGATAGGCGATCCGGACGCGGTTGCCTGATGGCACGTCGAGGCTCTCCGGGGCCAGTTCGTCGAGACGTGCGGCATTCGGCCACGGCAGCATGCCGCGCAGCGCTTGGAGCGTGTCGATTCCTCTCACGGATGCTCCGGCCGCCCCGATCATGGGCGCCAGCCAGTCGTCGAGCCGCGCAAGCAGCGCGTCAGAGCGTACGTCGGGCCACGGGGAACCGAGCTCGCGGTGCAGCAGCGACAGGCGGGCGCGAAGGCTCGACGCGGCGGCGGACCACGGCAGTGCGTCGATCCCGGTGTCCCGCACATGCGCGATGAGGGCGGGCCCAGTGTCCGCCGAGGTCGCGGCGACGGGCGTCGACGACAGCACGATCGCCCCGAGCCGCTCGATGTCGCGCACCCGAACGCGACCGCCCTCGAGACGTGAGATGCGCTCGCGCCTGAGCAGCCCGGCGGCGGCGCGGCGCGCGCCCTCTTCGTCCAAGGGTGCGGCGAGCCGGATCACCGCGCCGGTGTCGTCGGCGATCCGTCCGGAGGCGCGCTGCACATCCCACGCGGCGATCCACTCCGATACCGCGAGCGGGCTGCCCTCGGGGAGCGCGGCTCTGGTTCCCGAGGCGAAGACGTACGATCGCGAACCGGGTCCGACGCGGCGGGCGACCCACTCGGGGCGTGCGAGCGCCACGATGACACCCGGGGCTCCGGATGATGCGGTTGCGGCGCCAGGACCGTGCGAGTCTGCGGGTTTCACAGCGGAGACGGCGCGCGCGAGGCGACGCGCATCGGTGCGCCACCTGGAGCTTCCCGCTGCACGGTCGGCACCGAGCTCGCGGATGAGGCGCACGAGATCGGCGCCGTCGTCACGGAGGCCTCCGCTGAGGGCCGCGACGGTGTCGGCGGCGGTTCGGGTGTCGATGTCCATCGCCGTCGCGGCCAGGAGCGCTCGTCCCTCGCGCGGTCCGGTGGGAAGCCGGGAGACGCGTACGCCGAGCGGTGTGATGCGCCCGGCATCATCGACGAGCTCCAGTGCGCGCAACGTCGCCACGGCGTCGGCCATGGCAGCGGTGGGTGGGGGAGTGATCAGCCGCAGGCCGACAGCCGACGGCGTCCCCCACGCTGCGAGGAGAAGAGCGGCGTCGGTGAGATCGGCCGATTGGATCTCGGGGGTGGCGAGTGCGGGCATCCTGGCGTGGTCCGCTTCGCTGTAGACGCGGATCGCCCTGCCTGGTCCCTGTCGGGCGGCGCGTCCGGCACGCTGCTCCGCACTGGCGCGCGACGCGCTCACGGTGACCAAGCCGGACATGGCGCGGGCGGCATCGCGCCGCGGCTCACGGGAGAGACCCGCATCGACGACCAGCCGCACACCGGGCACGGTGAGAGAGCTCTCCGCCAGCGACGTGCTCACGACGATGCGCGGTGCATCGCCTGGCGACGCGCGACCGCGCGTGGCGCGGTCCTGATCCCGGGCGGGCAGTCGGCCGTGCAGGGGAAGAGTCTCCACGCCGGAGGCGCGGCTGCGGATCCTGCGCACCACCTCGTCGACGTCGCGCGCCGACGGCACGAACACGAGCGCGTCGGCGGCGGCAGTCGCCTGACCGGCGACGGCGACCGCCGCGACATGGTCGAGGAAGTCTCGCGTCACCCCGCGCGTATTCATGCGCGGTGCAGATTGCGGGGCGTAGTCGACGGTGAGCGGATGCAGCGGGGACGGAATATCGACGATCGGCGCCGAGCCGTCCGGTGCGATGACCGAGGCGACAGCGTCGGCATCGAGTGTCGCTGACATGGCGACCAGCACAAGGTCGTCGCGCAGCTCACGCACCTCGGCGAGCATGCCGAGCAGCAGATCACCGTCGACGGAGCGCTCGTGCACTTCGTCGAGCACCACAGCGGCGACCCCGTCGAGCGCCGGGTCGGCGAGCAGACGCCGCAGCAGCACGCCGGGAGTGACCATCTCCACACGCGTGTCCGCGCCGACGCTGCTCTCACCGCGCACCGAGAACCCGGCGGCATCGCCGAGCGGCGTGCCGTCGAGTTCTGAGAGCCGGCGCGCCGCTGCACGCACGGCGACCCGGCGCGGCTGCGTGACGATCACGCGGCCGGAGGCGCGCGGCGCGAGCAGGTTCGCCACCAGCGCCGGCACGAAGGTGGTCTTGTCGACGTGTCGGGTTTGACCGACGTACCTACCAGGTGAATGGAGGTCGTCATGAACGGCACGAATATCAACGACAGCATGGAGCAGGTGATCGTCTATCTGCGCATCAGCGAGGATCGCACGGGCGCGGAGGCCGGGGTTGAGCGGCAGCGGCAGGACTGCCTCGACCTTTGCCACCGGCTCAGTGTGGAAAACCCTGCCGTGTTTATGGATAACGATATCTCCGCGTATGGAAACAAGAAACGCCCCGGCTACCTCGATCTCCTTGAACGGGTGAAGCTCGGTCCCACTCGGATCGTGGCGTGGCATGTGGATCGGCTTTATCGGAAGCCGCGCGAGTTGGAAGATCTCATCGATCTCGTGGAGTCGCATCCGATCCGCATCGATACCGTCAAAGGTGGCGCGTTCGATCTGAACGCGCACGAGGGCCGGTTGATGGCCCGCCAGTTGGTCGCGATCGCGTCGTATGAGTCGGGGCATAAAGCCGACCGCATTCGTCGTGCGAATAGGCAGAAGGCGGAGCGGGGTGAGTGGCATGGTGCCCCGAAGTACGGGTACGGGCTCGGCGGTGTCCTCATCCCTGAAGAAGCCGCTGTGATTCATGAGATGGCGGACAGGTTCCTTGCGGGTCAGTCGGTGCGGCAGATCACGATGTGGCTCAACCGCGACGGTGGCCCGGTGCCGCCGTCGAAGGGGAAGAGTCGCTTGAATGTGTGGCACGCATCAACGGTGAAGTCGATCCTCTGCTCCGCACGCATCTCGGGGCAGCGTGCCTACGACCCTGACGCGCCGCGTGGGGGTGAGAAACCCGGTGGGCGGGCGATCCTGGGGCCGGGGAACTGGGAAGCGATCATCACCCCGGAAGAAACCGAACGCATCCGCGCCGTGTTCGCAAACCCCGACCGCAGGGTCGGTCGATCAGCGAAGAGTCTCCTTGCCGGGATCATCTCCTGCGGGAAGTGCGGCAATACTCTCGTCACCGGTGGCTGGCGCACCGGGCAGACTGCCCCATCGAAGCAGCACTTCTACCGGTGTCTCCCGCTCCCAGGTCGCCCGGAACGCGGCGGACTCTCAGCCAGCGCCGCAGGTGTCGAAGCGGTCGTTACGGAGTCGATCATCCTCCGCCTCGCCGCAACCACTCTCCCCGATATAGCACCGGGTGAAGACGGCGGAGTCGCAACAGCGATGGCCCAGATCACTGCTGCGAGGCAGCGGATGGAGGACATGGCCCGCGACTACGGAGCAGGCCTCCTCACCCGCGCAGAACTCCACGCCGCGAAAACCGCAGCACAACACTCCATCACCGAAGCGGAACGACTCCTCGGGCGTACCAGCAAGTCCGCAGCATTGAAGGGCATCCCCATCGGCGACGAGACTGCGCTGCGGGAAGCGTGGGCGTCGGAGTGGTCGATCCCACAGAAACGCGCCATCATCGCCGCCCTCGTCGACACCCTCGTGATCCTGCCCCTCCCCAACGGTGGCGCAAGATTCAGGCCCGAACGAGTGCAGATCACCTTCAAAGCCTGACACAAAGAGCGCAGCGCATACAGGCGATCCCCGGAAGCGCTGCATCGAGAGCACGGCGGGGTCAAGCTTCGGGTTTGGTGAGCACACGGAGCTTTGAAAGCGCGACCGGGTCAGTAACGGCGAAAGACACCCCCGACCGCTCACACGCCTCCCGAACGAACGCCTCCGGGTCGAAGCCTGGCGGAAGCTTGCCCGGCAATTGCGCCCGCCTCCGATGTGGGATCCGTACCTGACTGGTGCGGGAAATACATGGGGTGTCAGTGGTGTGCATGATCGTGTTCATACACGACAGGTGCGTCACCCAAACCACAACATCTAGTATTTACCCGAAACATGAGCTACTATATGTGCTCACGCAACTCAATCGGGGACCCGGTGCGGTGGTCGTGATTCACAACCACCGGGAGTGTTGATTCAACACCCCCGACCGGCAGAAATCGGTTCACCACAGAACTGTTTCATCCCAGATGAGACGGTGGAGCCGAATCGGCACCACCGTGATACGGCTCAGCGACAGACTCTCCCGGATCAGGCAGTCCCACCGAATCGATGGCACTGCGGTTCACCCCTTAGACAGCAAACCCCAGGCCGCACGGTGGGGCCACGGTGGCATGAGCGTGCGTGAGTGTCAGTCGGAAGTCGTTGCCTCAGGCATCTTGATTCCCTCGAAAGGGGTTGCGCGGCGGATGAACTCGGCACGATCTGTTTCGCTGATCGTCGTGATCCCATAAAACAAGGAAACGCCCGCCACGAGTTCGTCGTCGCTCTCGCCCGCCTGGTAGTCGGGGTTGAGCGTGTCGTCCTGGATGGTGACGTCGAAGAACTCAGCTCCGCGATGGAAGCTCCCTACCCGCATCCACTCGGGATACTCCTCGAAGTAGGTGTCACGCGCTTGGTCAGTGATCTCATACCGTTCCGCGATCTGTCGAACGGTGTCGATGACCGCGTCCCATTGTTCGACAGGAATCTCGACGTTCACCTCATGGATTGCAGAGTTATAGGTGGTCAGTAGCGATTTGCCGCCGTACCCGTTGCCTTCCTCCGGATACCAGCCACTTTCGCTTTCTACCGTCCACTCGCTGATGCCGTACTCAGTTTCGAGAGTGTCCTGAACTTCGACGATGAGCTGGCCTGCCCGTGCTTCAACCTCTTCAGCAGCGGGGAGCATCAGCACATCGCTTGCTGGGATGCCCGCACTCGCCGGGTAGTCGACCCAATCGACGGTGACCGTGTTCCCCTCAGCATCGGTCGAGGTTGTCGTCGGTGATGGTGTGCAGGCAGACAGCAGGATCACTGCTGCTACGGCAGCTGCCGTGCCGAGCGCGACACGCGGCCGCAGTCGTGTTCCGATCATCATGTTGGGTTCTCCTGTCTGACCCAATCGGTGCGTTCACCGTTCTCTTCAACTACCCACCGCACAGGATCATCGATGTAGCGCACGTTCGGTGTAAACCAGAACGTCTGATCCGGGTCCCAGCCCGCGATCACGGTAGCGGTCTGCTCATCGACAGGGATCGCGATTCCCGCCGCAGAGAGATAGGTCTGTGTCTGGAGGTGTACAGCGTCGTAGTGTTCGGCGACTTTCGCCCAGTCCGGGACCACCCAAGCACCGTCTCGCCCGGTGGCGCGGTACCAGTCGTGACGCTTTTGCGCGGTGACCTCGATCGGGAACCGCGCGCATAGATCCGCCCACGCTTCGGCGGTGTCAATCTCGAAGATACGCAGCCCAGCGGGTACCCCCAGCCGCCGCGTGTTCGCTTGCTCCCAGCCGAGGCTGTCTTCCACGAACCACAACCCGGCAGGACTCTCGTCGAACAGTGCCCTGGTGGTTGAGGGAAGCTCCCACGGTGGGCGTGACCACCAGTTCCCGCTCCAGTTCGCGGTCACATCCGACGGACGCTCCCGCCGAGCAGCCAGTTCTTCCTCGACGATCTGATCCCGCACCTTGCGGAGTAATGCCATCGGGTCTGCCATGATCTCGTGCGTTGGTGCGTCATCCCACTCCACCTGCCATTGGGAACGCTCCGCCACCGGCTCACCCCACCACGTGGCATGCGCAGACGCGGCAATGTGCTCCGCGACGCGGCGAAGCGGAACCTGCAACTCATCTGACACCGCAAGTACGTCGCTCCCGTCCGCCTCCTGCCAGTACCTGGCCGAACCGACCGGCTCGGAGACGCAGTCACGCAACAGTTCCGGGGTCACTTCGGCCAACGACACAGTTTCCAAGCGCGCTGCAACCTCAGCGGGGGCGACCTCCCGAACCTCCCCACCGACGTTGCCGATCAACTGCACCGATGTGCCCTTGCCTGGGTCAAGGTGATACGAGGCGAGAAAGACTCCCGCGTTGAACGAGTCCTCACGGTACTCGGGGACGTGGAGGCGATCGGATGCGATCGCATACTCGAGGAGCAGGCGTCGTCCCCGTGGCCCGCACATGAGGAGGTCTGCCAGCGAGGTTGTGTCGATCATGCGGACACCACCCACGGTGCGGACGAGAAGTTACCGCGTCGCATCCGCTCAGAGGACGGATCGAAGTCGATGCTTGACACCCGCTTCTGAGCGTCAAGCCGCGTCAAGGTGGGATCAGCCGCAGAGAGACCCCAGGCTGTCTCAAATCCGGCAGACAACCCCACGTCGTAACAGGCCTGAGCCCGCTCACTTACCTCCACCAGAATCCGCACCCCCCGAGTCTACGAACCGACCCTGAGAACCCGACTGCCTGGCTCCTCGGCTCAAACACTCCTCAGCAACAAAGTGAGGGACGCATACTACGGCGGGGCCGTGGTGCGTACCTCCCTCATGAGACCACTCATGAGGGAGGACCAGATGAAGGGCGGTATCACCCTGTTCCGGGGTGTCGGCTCGGCTGCGCGCCGGTATCTGGAGTCCGACCGTGCCACCGCAGACGACTACTACCTCGAAGCCGGAACCGCCCTCGCGAACTTCACCATCACCAACGCGGCAGGCGAGATCATCGGCGCACGCACTCTCGACGCGGATGAGTACGCGGCGTGGGTCGACTGGACCGACCCGACGAGCGGTACCTCGATGGGCACGCCGCGTGAGGCCGGTGGCGGGAAGCGCGGGTCGCCGCGGTTTGCGGAGATGGTCATCAACGCTCCGAAGTCACTCTCGATCGCTGCTGCGTTGCACCCTGAAGTCTCAGCGGTGCTCGATGTGGCGCAGGCGGATGCGACGGCAGAGATACGCCGGTGGCTCGCACAGAACTCCACCACCCGTGTCGGCCCACGCGGGGCGCAAGAGGTCGTGTCGGTCGAGTCATTGCAGACCGTGGCTGTGACGCATAAGACGAGTCGTGCGGGTGATCCGCACCGGCATATCCACTTCCAGATCGGCACCCGCGTGCAGGCGGCAGGGGAATGGCGTGCTCTCGACACCGGCGCACTGTTCAAGCAGCAAGGCGCGATCCGCGCCCTCGGCACCGCCATCATCGCCGCACACCCGCAGCTTGCCGATGTACTTGACCGGAAGGGTCTCACCCTCGATCCGGTGACGGGCGAGGTGGTGGAGTTGCAGCCGTTCAACCATGTGATGTCGAAGCGCGCCCGCCAGGTCGAGCGCAATCTCGACAGGTTCGAAGCCGAATGGGAAACTGCGCACCGCGGCGAGACCGCAGGCCCCATCATCCGGGCGCGCTTGCTGCACAAGGCTTGGGCGCACGAGCGTCCGGGCAAGAAGCCCTCCGTGCTGGCGACAGAGGCCGGTTGGAGGGCCGAACTCGCCGACGCCGGATACGATCCCGACAGCCTTACGAAAGCGGCACAGCGCCCGACCGTGGGGCTCGATGACCTCTCGATCCAGGAAGTGGCGTCACGCGCGTTGGATCGGTGCGCCGCCGGCTCGTCGGCGTGGACGCCGCACCAGGTGCGGGAGCACGTCACCCGGATCACCACCGAGCACGGTGTCAGTGCGTCGCCGGTGGAGCTGCGGGAGTTCGTGCACCTCGCAACCGAGCTGGCGGTGTCCGATTGCTTCTCGATCCTGCCCGAGCATGCTGCACGCCCGGATCATGTTGCGCACCTCACGAGCGTCCGCGTTGTGCAGGCCGAGGCTCGGCTGTGCGACCTCCTCACCGCCGCAAGACCCGAACGGGGAGTGCAGCATTCAGGGGTTGCGGCACTGTCGTCTGCGCAGAGACTGGATGCTGACCAGTTGCAGGCCGCCGCAGCCATTGCATCGACCGATCCGCTCGTCATCGTGGAAGGAGCAGCAGGCTCAGGGAAGACAACGATGCTGCGCCCCGCCATCGACGCCGCAGCCACCGACGGCAGACGGACACGGGTGGTCGCTCCGACGAAGAAAGCCGCGCAAGTCGCGGGCGAAGCGCTCGGCATCCCCGCCGACAGCGCTGCCGCCCTGGTCTATTCGCACGGGTTCCGGTGGAACGCCGATGGCGTCTGGACGCGTCTCACAGCGGGTGACACCGATCCCGATAGCGGGCGAACCTTCGACGAGCCTCCCGAGCATGCTCGGCTTGCTCCCGGTGAGCGGGTGGTGGTGGATGAGGCGGGGATGCTCGACCAGGACACCGCCATCGCCCTGTTCACCGTGACCGCCGAAGCAGGTGCGACGGTTGCGCTCGTCGGTGACCGCGCACAGCTTCCCGCCGTCGGACGCGGTGGCGTCATCGACATTGCTGCGCAGATACGCGGCATCACGTTGGATATGACCGGGCTGCATCGCTTCACCGACCCCGCATACGCAGCCCTGACGCTGCAACTGCGCGACGGCGCTGATCCCGCTGCGCTGTTCGACCGGTTGCAGGAGATGGGGCTCGTGCACCTCCACGATTCGGAGGATGCGCTGCGCGCGCACATCGCAGCGGCTACTACGCCAGGTGATGCGGTGACGGTGGCGACGAATGAGGAAGCACGAGAACTCAACGCCCGCATCCAAGCAGCACGTCTCGAACGGGGCGTACTCGACCACACCCGCACCGTAACCGGCAGTGACGGGCTCGATATCGGTGCCGGTGACGTGATCCAGGTCCGGAAGAACGACAGCGCCATTGGGGTGGCGAACCGGCAGACGTTCACCATGCAACACGTCACCGACAACGGCACCGTGTTCGCGGTCGAGAACGGCACCGACCGGAAACGACAGCAGACCGTGCGGCTTCCCGCCGACTATGTGAAAGAGCATGCGCACCTGGCATACGCGTCCACTGCCTACGGGGTGCAAGGCACCACCACCGACGCCTCGCATACGGTGCTCGGGGATGGGCTCGATGGCGCAGGGACCTACGTCGGGATGACCCGAGGACGAGGGACGAACACCCTCCACATCACCGCCACCGACCCCGACGACGCACGGGCACAGTTCGTGCAAGCCATCGAACGTGACCGGGCAGACCGAGGACTCGCCGCCGCCACCCAGGATGCGCGAGAAGCCGTCAACGGACTCATCACCAACGGACCCGTAGCGTTCGTGAACGCCGAGCGCGAACGCCTCACCGAAGCGATCCAGCATGCAGAGCAGGAAGCAGCGAGATGGGAGCGAGCCGTTTCCTTGCTTGAACGGCAGGTGCAGGAGCAGCACGCCGAACGTGAAGAACTCGACCCGCAGATCGCTGAGGCAGAAACACGGCTCGCGCATGTCCTCGATACGGTGATGCCGTCACTGCTGGTGGACGCTGAGCGGGACGGCACCGTCTACCTCGACCATGCGGCGGAAGCAGAGCGTGCCGCCGCCGCGCACCGGGCGGCGGGCAGGTTCAAGAAACGATCCACCGCAAAGACACTCAATACCGCAGCGACCGTACGTGAGCAGGCCCGACGGGATATCCGGGACCGGTGGGGGTCCGAACCACGAGCCGGCCGTGACCTTGAACAGTGGACACAGGAGGTCACCCAACGGCAGACGGCAGTGATTCCGCAGGTAGTTGAAGCATCCGATGCCCTTGAACAGGCACGCACAGCCCGCTCCAGCGCGGTCGGAAGACAGTTGCGCGATCGCGCCCAGCTCACAGGTGACGTCTTCCAGCACTATCTCCCCGGACAGGCGCACCACGGCGGAGTCGCGAGGTACCGGGATCACTGGCAAGAGCGCACGAGCGAGCTCCGCGAACACCTGGCCCAGATCGAAGCGCTCCCACCAAGTCAGTCCGCAGCCCTAATCCGGCAACGGCACGCTGACGCGGAAGCCGTCGCACGTGCACAGGCACAACGGCAAGAACAGCTGCGCTCGATCGAACATGAAGCGGACCGTCACACAGACCGAGACTCCGGGCACGGACTCGGGCGATGACCTACACGGGCATCAGAGGTGCGGACGCGCCCGCGCTGCCGTCCGGTACTGCGTTGGCGTGAGGCCGTAGATGCGTTTCATCATCCTCGCGGCGTGACTCGCATCCGGCCACCCCACCGCCTCCGAACATCGTTGGACACTCCACCCCGTCATGTGCAGCAACTCAGCGAACTTCTCGGCGCGCAGCCGCGTCAGTACCCGCATGGGTGAGACACCGAACGACGGACCTATAGAAGTCAAGTGAGTCCGAGGTCGGTTTTCAGGTCGTGGTAGACCTCACGGGCGATGAAGCGTTTGAGGCACCGGAGGACGTCCTTTTTCGAGAGCCCTTCGGCGAGTCTGCGTTGCGCGTAAGCGATCGTGGGCTCGTGGTATCGGAGTCGGCAGACCGCGATCATGTGGAGGGCGGCGTTGGCTTGTCGATCGCCGCCGCGGTGCAGACGCATCCGCTGGGTTTTGCCGGAGGAGACCGGTATCGGTGCGACACCACAGAGCCGCGCGAACACGGCTTCGGAGTGCAGCCGGTCGATGTTCTGCCCGGCCGTGATTAGCAGTTGGGCAGCGTGACCGGTGCCGATCGCGAGCTTGGAGACCAGAGTGGGCGTCGTTCGGGCGACAAGATCCTGCAACACGACGTCGAGGTCACGGATCTCGACGGTGAGGTCCAGGACTCGCTTCGCGAGCGTGCGGAGCGCGTATTTGGTGGCATGGAATGGGTCCTCGATGTTGTCGCGGTCAGGGCGGAGGCCCGCGCAGCGCTCGATCAACGCGGCGGTGGTGCGCTCGGTGATCTGTTCTCGCAACTCAGCAGGTGCTGTGATGAGCAGATCGCGAAGCTGAAGTTGCGCACGAGTGCGGGAACGAATCGCGGAGTCCCGGCTGACCCGCAGGATGCGGATGGATTCGACAACGCCGGTGGTGGTCTTCGGCACGACCGCTGCATGGCCGGAGAGAGCTTTCATCGCCGCCGCTTAGGCATCGATCGCGTCGTCCTTGCCGCGACGGGCACGCAGGTGAGGGTGGGGCTGGTTGACCTCAACAACTTCAACGCCGCGAGCGAGAAGGAATCTGGTGATGCCGGCCGCGTACGACCCCGTCGACTCGATCCCGATCTTGTCGATCACACCGAAGCGTCCTAGCCAATCCAGCGCGTCCTGATAGCCGCGGGTCGAAGCGGGGAACTCCTGGCTGCCGAGGCGGCGACCCGAGGAATCGAGGGCCGCAACGTGATGGGTGTTCGAGTGCGCGTCGATGCCACCGACGACGATCGTGCTGGTCAAATGCAGGTGTTCTTCCATGAGGTTCCTCTCCAACGGAGGGAGCCTCTGGAGAGGTTGGAGCGGACACAACAATGACGAGGCATCGTGCGCGAACAAGGTCCTATGAAGTCACGTTCCACCCAGCCCCGAGAGGCTCCGGGACAGTGACGGCGAACCCCGGCCAGGGCGACTCGTCGGTGTCAGGACAACAGCACACGCCGTGACAATTAAACAGCAGGTCAGCCCCGGCCGAAGCCGTCAAGAACATCTTCATTGTTCATCTGACAGACCCGCAGGGAGACCACGACAGCGTCGTCGGGAGTGCGTCTGGACTGCTGCTATCGCGGAACAACCATCGGTGTTCCTGAGATCGGATCGTCGATGACTATGCATGGCAACGCGAACACGGTCTCGACCAGCTCCTGCGTGAGGACCTCTCTCGCAGTTCCGGTCGCGACCACCGCGCCGTCGTGCATAACGACCAGGTCCGTGGCGAACCTGGCTGCCTGATTGAGGTCGTGCAGCACCGCGACGATCGTGCGGCCCTGTTCGCGCAATCGGTTGCACAGATCAAGGAGCTCGTACTGGTGCGACACGTCGAGATAGGTCGTCGGTTCGTCCAGCAGGAGTACTGAGGCTTCCTGCGCCAGGGTCATCGCGACCCAGGCTCGTTGCCGTTGTCCGCCGGAGAGCTCGTCGACAGGGAAGTCGGCCAGGCTCTCGATTCGTGTGGCGAGCATCGCGTTGTTCACGGCGCGTTCATCCGCTTCGGACCATCGTGCGAGCAAGCGTTGGTGCGGGTAGCGGCCCCGTCCGACAAGGTCGGACACGGTGATGCCGTCAGGTGCTAAAGGGGTCTGTGGCAGTAGGCCGAGTTTCCGCGCGATCGCCTTGGTTGGCAGCGTCGCCAGATCGGCGCCTTCAAGTAGCACGCCACCGTCGGAAGGCTTCAGCAGGCGCGCGAGGGAGCGCAGCAGGGTGGACTTCCCGCAGGCGTTCGGTCCGATGATCACCGTGAACGAACGCGGTGCGATCTCGAGCTGCAGGCTCTCGATCACGACGCTCCGGTCGTAGGCGACGGTGATCCCGCGCGCTTCCAGACTGATCGGGGCGGCGCTTGTGG
Source organism: Microbacterium sp. JB110 (assembly GCF_003335195.1). NCBI lineage: Bacteria > Bacillati > Actinomycetota > Actinomycetes > Micrococcales > Microbacteriaceae > Microbacterium > Microbacterium sp. JB110. Next base: position 395,068 of record NZ_QPGM01000001.1, read on the forward strand.
TCGTGCTCACTCGAGTGTTCCTCCGGTGGCGATCGGTTCGCTTCCCGGCATATCCGGTGTCGTTGCGGTCTCACCGAGCAGTCCGCGATAGGTGATGCTCGTGGTCATGAGCTCTTCGTGTGTGCCGACGGCGTCCACCTGTCCACGATCGAACACGACGATGCGGTCGGCGTGGCGGAGCGTACTGAGCCGATGGGCGATGACGATGACGGTCCGCCCTCGCATGAGCTCGGCGATGGCCTGCTGCACTCGCGCCTCGGTCTCTGGATCGACGGCGGCCACGGCCTCGTCCAGGATGAGCATGGGCGAGTCCTTCAGCAGGGCGCGCGCGATCGACAGCCGCTGTCGCTGCCCACCTGAGAGATCGGTGCCCCCTTCGGCGAGGACTGTGTCCAGTCCCGATGGCATGTTCCTAATCGTGTCGTTGATCTGGGCATGCTCGAGTGCTCTCCAGATCTCGTCGTCGGAGGCGCCGGGGCGGCCAATCTCCACATTCGCGCGGATCGTGTCGGGAAACAAGTACACATCCTGGAACACGGTCGTCACGAGTCGAGTCACGGCCGCCGTGCCAAGCTCCGGCAGCGTGTATCCGCCGATTCGGATGCTCCCGGAGTCGGCGTCCCATAGTCTGCCGGTCAGATGGGCGAGGGTGCTTTTGCCGGCACCCGATGCCCCGATGATGGCGGTGAGCTGGCCGGCCTCGGCCTCGAAGCTCACGTTCGTTACTCCGCCGCCTGCGTTACGGTTTTCGGAGTCGTCGCCTGTGGAGGGGTACGCGAAGGACACGTGCTCGAATCGCACACCGGCGTCTGCCGGCGTGGCGGGCGAGTCGGGTTCGCTGAGCGGAGCGGCCGACCATACGTCGTCGATCTTCTTGGCGATCTGCTCCTGGTTGCGGCGGTACCCGGTCAACGCGGTCAGCTCCTGCAACGGTTGGTACATCGTGAGGCTCAGCAGCAGGAACAACAGCAGCTCGACGGGGCCGATGGTCCCGTTTGCGAGCAGTCCGGCTCCGAGCAGGATGAGTGCGACGAGCCCGATCTCGACCGCGATCGAGCCGAGAGCCGTGAGCGGTGCCGCACGCACCGACATCTTCACGCTCGCCTCGCGGAGTGACTCGACCGCGTCCGGCAGCCTCCGCGCAATCGGCGACTCCTTCGATTCGCGCAGTTGGACGGTGCCGGCGGCCTGTTCGACGAGCACCGTGGTCGCCTCCGCGCGCACGGTGTGCATGCGGGCGAAGACTCGGTGGTAGACGCGGTCGGTGACGCCGGTGATGAGGAGGAAGAGCGGGATGCCGATGAACGCGGCGATGGCCAATCTCCAGTCGATGATCGCGAGGATGATGCCGGACATCAACGGCTGCAGCACGGCGCCGGCGATCTGCTGGGGGACGTTCTGGAAGTCGAGCATCATGATGTCGTTGTTGACGAGCGTCGTGAGCCTGCCGGAGTCGTTCCGGCGGAAGAAGCCCAGAGGAACCCGCCGCACCCGGTCGAGCACCGACAACTGCAGGTCCGTCTTGGCGACGGCTGCGATGTCCCATATTTCGCGGTTGGTCCATTCGGCGAGGAAGAACCGGGTGACGAGCCCGAACGTGAGCACAGCGGTGACGCTCCAGATGAGGGTTGGTGTCACTGCCGAACCTCCTTGCAGCTGTTCGATTGCGGCGATCAGGATCACGAAGATCGCCACGAGGGGGACGCCGCGCGCCGCACCTTCGAGAATGAGTCTCGGTACGCCGCGTCTGAGCAGCCTCGACCAGCCCCGCCCGAGCAGTGCGTGCCACTGTGCGGCGAACCCCAGGGCGCCCACGCCCGGCCGGATGACCTCCTGCACGGCCTTCCGCAGCGGGTCGTCGGGATCGGATATCTCCAGCTCGTCGGCGGCTGCTGACGAGCTCGAGACCTGTGACTCTGGGACGGCGGCATCGCCGGAGGGGCGCCCTCCCAGGTGCCATCCACCGACTGTCTCATAGGCGGACCATAGGGCGGCGTACCGCTCGCACCGTTCCAACAGCACCGGATGCGTACCCTGGTCGAGGATCCGTCCGTCTTCCACCACGACGATGCGGTCGCTGCCGATGATCGTGTCCAGGCGGTGGGCGATCGCGATGACCGTCCGGTCACGTGTGAGATCTGCGATCGCCTCCAGCGTCCGGCGTTCCGTTTCGGTGTCCAGCGATGCGCTGACTTCGTCGAGGATGACGATGCGAGCTTCCTTAAGCAGCGCGCGAGCGATTGAGATGCGCTGCCGCTGTCCGCCCGACAGTCCGCTGCCGCCGGGGCCGAGCATTGTGTCCCAGCCGTCTGCGAGGATTGCGACGACATCCCCGAGCTGTGCTGCCTCGCCCGCGGCGCGAACCTCCCCGTCGGTGGCATCCGGGCGTGCGATGCGGATGTTCTCAAGAAGAGTCGCTGCGAACACGTGTTCGTCCTGTTGCACGAACGCGACCAACTGCGCGAGCCCCTCTGAGCCGATGTCGCCGACCTCGATCCCGCCTATCCGGACGCGCCCCGTATCGGGCTGGAGGTGGCGGACGATGATCCCCGCGATGCTCGACTTTCCGGCACCCGTCGCTCCTACCAAGGCGATGTGCTCCCCATCCCGCACCTGTAGATCGACACCGTCGAGGGCAGCCCGGTCGCCGAACGACAGCCTCACGTTCTCCAGTTGCACGTCGTAGGCGTCCGGCATGGTGGGGGAGGAAGGTTCGACCAGCTGCGGCTCCGCCAGCGCCGCGGATATCGCGATCGACGAGAACTGGATTCGTGTCAGGGCGGTCGCCGCGACACCCACGATTGAGATCACGGGTGATAGATACCCCAGCGCGATGAGGAGGAAGAGTGTCAGCTCCCGGAAGTCGACCTCGCCAGCCACGAACCCGAGACCTGTGGTCGGGATGAGGAAGACGACTGCGAGCCCAGTTGCAACGCTCATGAACGCGACGACCCACCGCAGCGGGCTTCGGAAGCTCTTCTGCTGGAGTTCGAGTCCGCGCAGGACTGCGTCGCGGGCCGCGTCGAAGTCGCCGGCATTTCCGAGGAACGAGCGGATGACAGCGATGCCGTTGAGATAGCCCATGACGACGCTGTTCTGCACGACCAGATGAGCGGCGGACGCGGCGTTGCTGCCTTGCGCCCTGGCCATGCCGATTCCTGAAACGATGACGAGCAGTACCAGGGCGAGCAGGGCGACGAGCGCCAGTCGCCAGTCGACGACGAAGAGCAGCACGGTGGTGGTCACCGGAACCGCGATTGCTGCCGATAGATCGGTGATGCCGTGAGCGAGCGCCTCCTCCAATTGCTCGACATCGTCGTGCAACAGCTTCTTCGTCTGCCCCGATGAGAGGGTGCGCACGCGGCTAACGGGTTGCCGGTGCATCCGCTGCACGAGCTCGAGCCGGATGTCGGCGAGTGCCCGGTACGCGGCGACGTGCGCGATATGGGTGGAGATGCCGCTGAGCACGGCGCGGGCGATGATCGCGAGTGCGCATCCGATGGCGATCGCGATCACCGCCGCGCCAGCATCGCCGATGACGTCCCCGTCGAACAACACGGTGACTGTTGCGAACACTGCGATGTACGGTGCCAGTGAGCAGGCGCCGGAGAGCACGGCGCACACGGCAGCGAGAACGAACCACGCCCGCTGCCGGGCCACGATCGAGAGTGTCGGAGCCAGATCGTTTCGTGGCGGTGTGGCCTCGATGGGTACTTTCGCTTCTTCATCGTCGCTCGTTGACATCGAAAGTGTGCCTGGCGATTGCTCTGTAGTGAGGTTCACCTAACTCAGCGTAGGACGAGCTAGCCATTAAATCAACACTGCATGTATATATGGTTGATTAGACTGTTGCGTTATGACTGAGACTGCTCCGAAGAAGCGCGGGCGCCCGAGAGCAGGCGGCAGTAGGACGATCAACAAGCAGGTGATCGCCACGGCCGCTCTGCGTATCGCGGGCGCTGAAGGTTTCCCTGCGCTCACGATGCGGAGGCTTGCCGAGGAATTTGGCGTAACAGTGCGTGCGCTCTACAACCATGTCAGCGATCGCCAGGAGGTCATTGATCTCGTCGCCGCGGAGATGACGAACGCGATCCCTGCGCACGACTTCGATCCGCAACACTGGGAGGATTCCTTCCGACAGATGTATCGCGAGGGCCGGGCGTTCTACAGGCAGCACCCACGTGCTGCCTTGATCTCGCTGACCGAGACGGTGACGCTGACCACCGTACCCATCTCGCGCATCCTCTCGACGGAGCGGATGCTCGCCTTCCTCACCGGCATCGGCCTTCGCCTCGAGGACGCGGTCGCCGTGCGCGGGCTCTTCCTCGTCGACATCTTCGGGTACACGCTCCTCATCGACGACCGGAACGACCGCAGCGACGACGCGACGCGACGCGAGCACAGCGCGCCCGTGCCGGCGCCGTGGCTGGATGTTCACAGGGACCTCGACGTGCCACTGTCCCGTGCAGCGCTCGACCTCGAACTCGGGACCAACGACGACCATTTCGAGGTCATGATCGAGCGAGCTCTGGGTCACGTACGGCGGCTGCGCCAGAGCGGCGCCGCCAGCAGCAGTAGCAGATAGATCCCGCCGATCGCTCCGGTGACGACACCGACGGGGAGGGTCACCGGTGACAGCAGAATCGTTCCGACGATCTCGGCCGCGACCACCAGGAGCATCCCGCAGGCCACTGACGCTCCCAGCGCCGAGCCCGCCGTGCCCGTGATACGTCGTGCGAGCGCCGGAGCGACCAGCGCGACGAATGGGATCGGGCCCGCGACGCTGACGGTCACCACGACAAGAAGCACGCTGACGGCGAGGACGAACAGTTGGGCGCTGCGCAAGCGCGCTCCGAGCGATGTCGCGAGGTCATCCCCGAGGACCAGAATCCGAAGCGGGCGCGTGGCCACCGCGGCGGCGGGCAGCAGCAGTGCGCAGGCCCCCGCGAGCCAGCCGATCTGGGCCCAAGTGACGGCGTGGAGACTGCCCGTTAGCCATACGGAGGCCTGCAGTGCGGTCTGTGAGGAGGCTGCCGAGATCAGGAAGGTGTTGACGGCCAGCGCGAGCAGCCCGACGGCGACCCCCACCAGTACGACCGTTCCCATGCGGTCGGTGCCGCGGGTCAGCGCAGCGAGGGCCAACACGACAGCTGCCGCCGCGGCGCCGCCCACCAGCGCACCCACTCCGACGACGGCGCCGAGCTGACCAGCGACGATGATGCTGACAAGCGCGCCAGTGGATGCACCGGCGGAGATGCCGAGCAGGTCGGGGCTTCCGAGTGGATTGCGGGTCAGCGTCTGCATGAGCGATCCGCCGGCTGCGAGCGCGGCCCCGACGAGGAGTGCCGCGGCCATGCGCGGGGCGCGAAGGTCTCTGACCGTGACGCTTTCCCGCTCGCCTCCGGTGCCAAAAAGGGTCGCTACGATGTCCGAGACCGGAATCGCGTACGTCCCCACGCCCAGTCCCACGATCGCGAGAGCAACTGCGGCAAGGACCATGAATGCGACGTGTCCGCCTCGCCGCCGCGCACGCGTCGATGTTCTCCAGCCGGAACCTGCGGGCGCGCTCATCGGGTAGCTTCCACCCTTGCGCTCCGTTTCGCCGTGGATGCTCGTCGCCGGCGGGTCTTCACGATGAGGAGGAGGAAGACCGGGGTGCCGATGCACGCGAGTACGATCGACACGTCCAGCTCTCCCGGTCGGACGGCCACGCGCCCGACGATATCCGACGCGAGGACGAGAGCGCCGCCGAGTGCCGCGCTGCCAGCCACGTTCCAACCCAGAGCGGGACCGGTGGCGATGCGTGCCAGGTGCGGGACGATGAGTCCGACGAAGCCGATCGGGCCTGCGGCTGCGGTCGCGACACCGCTGAGCGCGGCGAATCCGCCGACGACGAGCCAACGGGTCCTCACCACGTGTGCTCCGAGCGCCCGGGCCACGTCGTCTCCCAGCGCCGCCGTGCCAAGATCGCGGATGAGCGGTGTGACGAGCAGCAGCAGGATCGCGACGCATAGGGCCGTGGGCACGGCGACCTCCCAACCTCGCCCGGCGAGGCTCCCGACCGTCCAGATGCGGAAGCGATTGAGCGTCGTCGAGTCGGTCACCGTCAGAGCGGAGGTGACCGAGGTGAGCATCGCGGAGAGAGCGACGCCGGTCAGCACGAGACGCGTGCGGGGATCCCCGATCCGCGCTGCCGCGCCCACAGTGATGACAATGACCGCCGCGACGGTGGCGCCCACGACGCCCCAGGCGACGAAGCCCAGGTAGTGGCTGACCCCGCCGAAGGTGATTGCCATGGCGACGGCAACCGATGCGCCGGCATTCACGCCGAGCAGGCCCGGGTCGGCAAGGGGATTCCTCGTCACCGCCTGTGCGAGAGCCCCGGCCGCTCCGAGGGCGATTCCCACAGCCGCGCCGAGCAGTACTCGAGGCATCCGGAGACCCCATACGATCACGGATGCTGCGCTGTCGTCCGGCTGCCATAGCACGGAGATCACCTGGTCAATCGGGAGGGACTTCGCCCCGACGGCGGGTGAGAGGATCGCGAACAGGACGAGAAGGGCAACGCCGACGAACGCGGGCAGCGCACGGCGCAGGGTCGTTGTCATTCGGAGAGGAGGTCGATCTCTGCGAGCGAGCGCCCCTCCGCGAGGCCCGACTGGAAGAGGCTCATCTCGTGCTTCTCGAGCCGTGGCGCATCCCACCCCGCGCGCCAGTAACCGCTCGCGTAGGCCCGTTCCCGCGGAACTCCGGCGGCTCTCGCCTGTCGCCGGATGTCGCGCACCAGCGCGCGTTCGCCGGCAAACCAGAACTGCGATTCCGTGAAGTCAGGAAGCGTTGCGAGCACCCGCGACATTGACGTGACGGCACCCACAGTGTCGGGGACGACGGCGCTATGCTGCAGTCGCGGTGGCAGCGGTGGCAGTCTTCGCACATCCGGCTCGACGAGGGTGACGTCGACGACGATCTCAGCGCTCAGGTGCTCGACGACGCTCAGCAGGGCTGGGAGGGCGCTCAGGTCGGCGAGCGCGACGAGTCGACGAGTGCCGTCGGCTATTACGAATGCATTGGCGAGTCCGAGCAGCCCGAGCAATGCGCCAGGGGAGGCCTTCTTCACCCAGGGGCCTGCGACGCCCTCGGAATCGTGCATGACGAAGTCCAGGTCGAGTTCGCTGATTCCCGACCGTGTTAGCCGATCACGCGCCCGGCGGAACGCTGCGACGCTGATCGTGCGCATCGGCGACCGCTCTCCGCCCGGATGGGCGAGCACTCCCGGAGATTCGAGGAACGGCACCCCCGGCTCGGGTCGGGTCGGCGTTGGGAAGAACACTTTGACTGCGTCGCCGCCCGATCCGCTCGGCGCCAGATCGCGGAGCGACGTGGCGGACACGGTTACCCGTCGCAGGCCCGGCGATAGGTCGGCCACGTGGGTGACTGTTGCGAGGTGGCCGGTGATGGCGCCGCTCACTTGTCCGCCACTGTGCTCAGCGTGCCGCTGATGGTATTCAGGCCCCAGTAGAGCGAGAGCGCGGTCGGTGTACGAAGCGCGGTGGCGGCCAGAAGATTCAACGACTGGTATCCGCCGTCTTTCACTCCATCCAGCGCATCGAACAGGGGGCTCGATTCGGTAGCAGTTTCGGCATCGGGGGCCATGTGGGCGATGAGTATGAGGTCAGCGTCGATCGCTCCGATCTCTTCGATGCTGATGTCGCTCACTCCCGGGTTGAGCGGATTCTCCGGGAGCGCTTCGACTGCGGCAGGGACGGAGAGTCCCAGATCAGAGAGATTCTTGATCATGGTGTCGTTCACGTCGGAGAGCACACCGTAGGCGTCGCCGCCCTGCGCGACCGTGAAGCTCACGGTCTTGCCCTGCAACCCCGGGTAGGCCTCCGCGAGCTGCGAGAGGGCGGATTCGGCCTCGTCGACGAGTGCGGCCGCACGAGCGGGCTGCCCGAGGGCGTCACCGGTCAGCTGCGTCACGTCCTGCCAACGATCTGTGATGGGGTTCTCCAGGAAGGCGATGGTCGGGACCACGGCACTGAGTGTGGCGTAGTCCGTCGAGATGGTGAACGAGGTTGGTGCGAGGATCAGGTCCGGGTCGAGGCTCAGGATCTGCTCGATGTTGTACTGCGCATTCTGATCCCACGGGATGGCGACGAAGTCTTCGGCGGAGACCAAATCATCGATCCACGGGTTGACGCTGTCATCGTAGAAAGGCACTCCTGCGCCCACCAGGCGATCAGCGGCACCGAGCGCTATGACGGCGTCGCGTTCGACCGCGCCGAGGGCCACGATGCGCTGCGGTTCCTCAACGATCGTGGTCTCGCCCAGTGCATGCTCGATGGTGATCGGATACGAGATCGCCTCGTCCTCGGCGTGCGCACTGATTTCGGGCCGATCCAGCTGGATCAACGTCGAACTGGTACTCCCTGGCGTCGCTACGCCGTTGTCGGCAGGCGTAGACAGCGCACATCCGGTGAGAAGCAGGGATGCCGCAGCAACAAGAGTCAGGGGGGCTGCGATGGTTCGAGTGATTGGCACGGTGATTCCTTGGGTGCTGAGGGGTTAGGTAACGCTTACCTCACCAACCTAGAGATCTGACAGCCATAAATCAACATAGAGTGTATTTTTGAGAAGTCGACCACTGGCTCGCTCCGCCCCGACCCGACGGCAGGAGCGCCGCGCCGTCGATCCCCCTGAGCGCGCATGCGGCAGTCAGCAACTCGGGGGACGGTGAGAAGGCGCCGAGCACGGACGCAATGCCGAACAGTGCCGGGCCGATCACGAACACGCGGCGGCGGTCCCAGCGATCACCGAGCCCGCCCGTGACCATGAGCAGCCCGCGTGTGGCGACGCAGCTGCCAGGGCACGCGTGCTGTTGTGCGTCTGACGAAGTCAGCGGAGAGAAGGGAACCCCGTCCTCAGCGCGCTCCGACGAAAGGGCCGTCGCGCACCTGACAGGTGTGACGGTGTCGATCAGGGTGATGCCTGCTGGTGACGGCTACCGGTATCTGCAGAACTCTGTCGTCATCGGTGACGGCGATCGTGATGCGGCGTCGGCGCTGACGAGGTATTACCTCGAGTCGGGAACGCCGCTCAGCCAGTGGTCGGGAGCGTTCGCAGTGGCGTCAAACGCGACATGTGGTATTTCCTGTGCCGGGCGGAGCAGTGACGACCATCGTTCCTGTGGCCGCCGCGTGTTCGAGTTCGGCGCGAGCTCCCGAGACGACGAGCCCATCGCCGATGGAGGCGAGGTCGAACTCGTGCGGGGGTGTCGTCACGACGACCATTGTCTCAGCCGGGGCGCTGCGCACATCCGGATGACTTCGCGGAATGCCTCGGCATCGATACCAGCACTCAGACAGCTTCCGGCATCACCGTCAGTCGCGTGCGTCGAGAATCGTCTTGCCGCGGCGGAGGGCGGTGGCCACGAGCACCAGGCCGATGGTGGCTTGGACTCCGCCGACGGCGAGCCACGACGTGGCCGAGTCGACAGGGGCCAGGACCGAAGCGGCGATGTAGTTGCCGATGTGGAAGCCGCCGTGCACGCCGACCGCCGCCCACAGCGAGCCCGTCCACAGCAGCATGCCCGTCGCGAGCACGGCGAAGCCGAAGGGCAGTGCGAGATAGAGCACGTGCTCCCACGCGGACTGCTGACCGCCGCTGGAGACGAGATGGATCACAGTGAACGCAAGCGTGGTGACCACGACGGCGACGACGGGCCGATGACGGAGCCGCCACAGCAGCCAGCCGCGGAACAGCAGTTCTTCCGGGATGCTCTGCTGCAGGAACGCGAGGCCGATGTAGTGCAGGATCAGCAGGGCGACCGTCAACGGCGCGGCGCCGGGCTCACCGAACATGGCGGGGGAGGCGGGCACGGATCCGACGGCTGGGAGCATGGCCGTCACCACGATGAGGCTGGCTGCCGCGACGGCGACGCCGAGGAGAAGCCAGAGGATCGACTGGCGCCCCCAGCGCCAGCCTGCATCTCGAATCGACCGGCGTTCCACCCATCGCATCCACGCCCACACCAGGAGGACGACGATGATGAGGACGAGCGACTGCAGGATGAACGCGGCAGCGAACGCCCACGGCGAGGAGCCGGAGAGCAGATCGAGTGCACCGGGGATGAGTACGAGAGAGGCTGGCAGGATCCCGGCGACGACGTTGGCGACCGCCAGCACGCCGACCGCGACGATGATCCGCAGCGTGATGCCGAGCGGTCCGGTGCCGAGCCTGGGCATCGGGGCAGGGCCGGTGCGGACAGCAGCAGAAGCAGAGGACGTCATATCTGGAACGCTACGGAGGTGACGTGGCCGTGCGCGCCGCGCTGCGGTCATCACCGGTGGTGACGGAAGCCACCGGACCCGGGCAGTCTTCGTGACTGCGGTCACGTGTCATCTGCGCCCTTCGTGCATACGCTGGTAGTCATGTTCAGCGGCCCGTCACTTCGCACCGGACTGCTCGATCTCGCCGCGGGCATCGGCATCGCCGGGCCGGCGCTGATGGCGCTGTATTCAGCACCCGTCAGGCACCCAGGTGTGAGCGCCCTGATCGCCGGGCTGCTCGCCGCTGCCGTTGTCACGTGGGTGATGTGGCGCCGCTCGGCGCAGAGATCCCGGATCGCCGCAGTCGCCTTCGTCGCAATCGTGACGATGGCACTCGGCAACGGCGCGCTCTACTACGGCATCATCTGGACGGCCTGTCTCGTCCTCGGCGTCACCTTCTCCGCTGGCATTGTGCTGTGGGCCTACGCCGCAGGGCTGGTCACCCTCGTCGTCGCGCTGCATCTGAGTACCGGCAGCCCTCCCCAGATCATCTTCATCGAGGCTATCGGTGCGGCGCTCCTGGCTGGGATCGCGGCGGCCGTCGCGGTGGTGCTGCGCGACAGCCTCCGGGTGAGCGACTCGCTGCAGGACGCGCTCGTGCGGTTGGACGCAGCCAACGAGGAGCTGCAGAGACGGCTTCAGGCGGATCGAGACCTCGTACTGGCACAAGAGCGGGAGCGCACGGCGCGGGAGCTGCACGACGACCTCGGTCATCGGCTCACCGCGATCGGTCTCTCACTCGACTACGTCTCCCGCGTCGACGATCCGGATGCGGCACGCGCGGAGGTCATCCGGGCGAGGAGTGTCGTCGGTGATTCTCTCGCTGCCATGCGACGTCTGGTGCGCGCGATGCATCCGGTGGAACTGTCCGCGCTCGGCGACGCGGAGGCGTTCGGTGCGGTCGCCGAGGCGTTCCGGGGGACCGGTATTGACATCACGGTGACGATCGAGGGCGAAGACGTGCCGCTGCCGCACGAGCAATCGTTACTGCTGCTGCGGTTCGTGCAGGAAGGACTGACCAACGTCGTGCGGCACAGCCGGGCGACCGCCGTTCGGTTGCATGTGGTCGTCGCGCCCGACGGCGTGGATGCCGTGATCGCGGACGATGGCGGGACGGGCTCCGTCGGCGCGACCGCGGCAGACGGATTCGGACTGCGGTCGTTGCGCTCCCGTGCGGAAGCGCTCGGCGGGCGGCTGACCGCCGAGCCGACGTTGGACGGATTCCGGCTGGCAGTCGCGCTGCCGTCGGAAGCGGCGGCCGTGGCGCTGTCTGCTTCTGGGGGCACAGCATGAATGGCGTTCGGGTGCTCGTCGTGGACGATCAGGAGCTGCTGCGCCGCGGGCTCCGGATGATCCTGGAGACCGACGCGAATATCGAAGTGGTCGGTGAGGCCGAGCATGGGCTGCGGGCGCTCGCGATGATCCCCGAAGTCGCTCCGGACGTCGTACTCGCTGACGCACGGATGCCCACGCTCGACGGGCTCGGCTTGGTGCGTCGCTGCATCGTCGACCATCCCGGCTTGCCGGTGCTCGTCCTCACCACCTTTGACGACGCACGAACCGTGCGCGATCTGCTCGATGCGGGTGCGGCTGGCTTCCTGCTCAAGGACGTCTCCACCGACGGCCTCGTCGAGGCGATCCGTCAGGTGATCGCCGGAGGACTCGTGCTCGACCCTCGTGTCGCACGAGCGGCGCTGTCGCCCGCAACGTCGGCAGCACCCCTCCCTGAACTCACCGAATCGGAGCGGGCCGTCGCCGAACTCGTGGCGCGCGGCCTGCCCAACGTCGAGATCGCAGACGACCTGCACCTGGCCCATGGCACAGTGAAGAACATCGTCTCCACGCTGCTGCGCAAACTCGGTCAGCGCGACCGCACCGCGCTCGCCCTCCGCCTCGCACAGGAGCGAACGGGCTGACCGGGCCCGCGCGTGACCGGACGGTCTGGGTGCGGTCCGTCAGCGCACCTTCGGCAGCTTGTGCACCGCTTCGATGTTGTTGCCGTCGGGATCGCGGAGGAAGGCGCAGAAGGCGCCGTACTCGGGCCAGACGCGGGGCGCGTGCTTGGAGCGGGCGCCTGCCGCGACTGCCGCGTCGTGGAAGCGCCGCACCGACTCGCGGTCCGGCGCGGTGAAGGCGACGTGCACACGCCTCGTGACGGCATCCGGGCGCTTCGCTCGCTCGACGCAGAACGAAGGAGTGTCGGTGCCCTCGCGGGCGTACTCGACGAACCCGTCTTCCCGCTCGATCGGGACGATGGCCAGCATCGCCAGCGCCGCGGTGAACATCCGCTCGCTGGCGGCATAGTCGGAGGCGTAGAACCCGGTGTGGTGGATGAGAGGGAGAGCGTCGACCATGACGACAGCGTAGACATTCCTGATCGCTGCGGTGCGACAGGCACACCGCCGTGGCCGGGCGCAGGAGAGAGTTCGTCAGCCGCCCTCGCGCGCCGCGCGCTCCTGGATCAGTTCCGCCACGGCTGACGGAAGCGTCGTCTCGAAGTCGATGAGTTTCGCCCACGTCGGGGTGATGGTGATGCGATACATCTGCTTGTACAGCGAGCGCACCTCCTTCTCCCACTCGGTGCGCTGCTCGTCGGTCATCGAATAGACGTTGTTGGTGCTCATGTACTCATCCGGGATGCCGTCAACCAGCTCGAGGTCGGCGTCGCCTCGGATCAGCAGGATCTTCGGCGGGAAGACCTCCGTATCGATCGTGAGCGCGACCTGCGGGTTCTCGCGCAGGTGCCGCAGCTTCGGCGCATTCGTCGTCGTGCACACGACGACCGATGTCCCGTTCCAGACGAAGCCCATCGGCACGTTGCGCGGCGAGCCGTCTTTCGCGACATACGCCATACGGAGGATGTCGCGTGCGAGCAGCTCTTCGCTGTAGGGGAGGCTGAGGATCCTGGCGATCTCAGTGCTGTCCATCCGGCCGGCTCCTTCATCGATCGTGTGCGGGATGACTCCAGTATGCGAGCCCCGCGCCGCCTGGTACAGAGGGAGGGGCGAGCATCGGAACTGCCACGATCGCCGACATCGTGGCGCACTACTGACTTGTGATCTTCCTGGCAAGGAGCTGAATTGATTTGTTACCAAGTCGTGATGTGTGGTGGTGTAGGACCCTGAACCGCAAAGGGCAGCCGTCGTATCCGCCCCCAAGAGTCCTTTGCGTCACCCGAAACCAATGCGATGCTTCGGTCGGGCGGACGATCTTCACACAGTGCAGATCGAGACGGGGCTGTGGAGTTCACCGTGTTCAAGAAGAAGACTTCCCTCACCAACGCTGACAGCCGTCGTTCCGCTCGCCGTCTCGGCGGCGGTCTGCTGGCTGCGAGCGTAGCGGCGATGGCCGCGACCGCTTTCGTTCCCACCGCCGCGAATGCCGCCGACGGTGCGACGTGGGACGCGCTGGCCCAGTGCGAGTCCGGTGGCAACTGGTCGATCAACACCGGCAACGGCTACTACGGCGGCCTGCAGTTCTCGATGTCGACCTGGCAGGCCTACGGCGGTTCGGGCAACCCCGCTGACGCCTCCCGCTCGGAGCAGATCCGGATCGCCGAGAACGTGCTCGCCGGTCAGGGCTGGGGAGCATGGCCGTCGTGCTCGGCGCAGATCGGTGCATCCGGATCGGCTGAGCCGACGGAGTCGGCGCCGGCACCCGCCGAGACCAGCAGTGACGCGTCGGGCCAGAGCGAGTCGCAGGAGCCTGCCGCACCCGCCGCACCCGCAGAGCAGCCGGTGGCAGCCGAGCCCGCTGCCCCGACCTACACGCTGCCGGACGTGGAGGCCTCGAAGAAGACGTACACCGTCGAGTCGGGTGACACCCTGTTCGAGATCGCAGAGCACACGGATCTCGACAGCGGCTGGCTCGGCATCTTCGCCGTGAACCAGGACGACATCACCAACCCCGACCTCATCGAGGTCGGCCAGGAACTGGTGCTGCCGAAGGGCTGACCCGGTCCGGATGAACTGTGGGCGGGCGTCTCGTGCAGGCGCCCGCCCACAGTCGTGTCGGCGTGGGGGAGTGGGGTGCCGCTGCTGCGTCAGTGGGCTCGTGCGCGGTGGCGCCTGACCGCGTCTCGATTGGCGCACCGCACCGAGCAGTAGCGCTGCCGACCGTTCCGCGTGATGTCGACGACGACGTTCGTGCACGGGGAGGCTGCGCATCTGCCGAGGCGGTGCATGCCGCGCGTGGTGAGGTGGAATGCCGTGCCTACGCTGATCACCGCGTGCAGCACGTGCGCGAGGGACTGGTCCTCGTCGCGGTAATGCAGGTGCCAGCCCTCGTCATCGTGATCGACGAGCCTCGGGTAGGCCGATGCCTGTGCCATCTCCAGGTTGAGCAGGGCCGCACGCCCGGTCTCGTCGGCTGCATCGACGATCGCGAGCCAGCGGTCGATGACGGCTCCGGTGAGTGCATGGTCGTCATCGCGCCGTGCGAACGCCATCGTCATGCCGAAGTCGCGCGTGCGCTCTTCGATCTGTTCGCGATCATCCGGCCAGTCATTCGCCAGGGACGCTGCGAGCAGAACCGCGTACTCGCCGTAAGGGTTGAGATGCATAACGGCATTACACCACGCTGGGAATCATGACAACAGAGCTTCAGCAGATCCCCACCGGAGCAACACCGAGGGCGCACGAGCACGGGTGGGCGACACAGTCATCGCACGTGACCAGCGTGGGCACCGTCAGCTACGTGTCGTGCGTCGTGTGCGGAGCACGGCGCGTCGACGTCGTCGAACATGCCTCGGCTGCGCCGCGGCCGCTTTCGGCGGTGATCGGGGGAGTCTCCGGACGTTGACGTCATCGATCACTCAAGAGCGACGGGTGCGTGGGCTACCGTGGTGGCGGTGAGCCCAGTCAAGGCGGTCGGCTTCGACCTGGACGAGACGCTGTTCGACCATCGCGGTGCAGCAGATGCCGGTGCTGACGCATTCGCCGCGCACCTCGGCGTCGACGATGCATCGGCGTTCCGGGCCGCCTGGTCCGCCGCCGAAGAGACGGAGTTCGAGCGCTGGCGCCGGGGAGAGATCTCTTTCGCGGAACAGCGGCGCCGGCGTCTCGTGCGCGTGCTGCGTGTGTTCGGTCTTGACGTGCCCGCGGACGCGGCGGGCCTCGACGCGATGTTCGACCGGTACCTGGCGATGTATCGCACGCACTGGCGTGCGTTCCCGGAGGCGCTTGAG
The DNA here is from genome assembly GCF_003335195.1 of Microbacterium sp. JB110. Lineage (NCBI taxonomy): Bacteria > Bacillati > Actinomycetota > Actinomycetes > Micrococcales > Microbacteriaceae > Microbacterium > Microbacterium sp. JB110. Next base: position 410,581 of record NZ_QPGM01000001.1, read on the forward strand.
GTGCTCGCGGCGCTTCGCCGGGCGGAGCTCCGGATCGGCGTACTGACGAACGGTGCCGAGGTGCAGCAGAAGGAGAAGCTGAGTATCATCGGCCTGGCCGACGCCGTGGACATCGTGTGCACCTCGGAGGGGATCGGCGTGCAGAAGCCCGATGCCCGCGCGTTCGACGCTCTTGCCGAACGCCTCGGCGTGGTGCCGGGGGAGTGCCTGTTCGTCGGCGACAACCCGCTCCACGATGTGGAGGGCGCGCGCAGTGCCGGCATGCGTGCGCTCCGCATCGCGCGCGATGCACCCGCTCCGAATGACCTGACCGCGGTTCTTGACGCAGCGGGTGTTCTGCGCTGAGCCCGGCACTGCGAGAGCGTGCCCTTATCGGCGACATCGATCGCAAATGTAGATCAATGTAGAATATCGTGCGAGAATGGTTGCATGAAGACCATTTCCGTTCGCGAGCTGCGTCAGAATCCGGCTTCGATGCTACGCGATGTTGAGGCAGGGGAGGCGTATACGATCACGTCGTACAACCGCCGGATCGCGCGCATCGAACCGATTGTGTCGTCAACGCAGATCATCCCGCCGAAGCGGACCGGTCGGCCGGAACTCTCCAGCCTGCCGGTGCATGAACTTCGTACGGCTGAGTCCGTCGACGAGCTGCTCGATGACATGAAGGGGGAGTGGTGACTGCGTACTACGTCGACACATCTGTGCTCGGCAGGGTCCTGCTCCGGCATTCGTCGAAGGCTGTCGCGTGGTTCGAAGACGCCGCTGAATCAGAAGACCTCATCTCGTCGCGCTTGTCGAAGACCGAGCTGACGCGACTCATTCGCCGGGAGGATATGTCGATCGCAGAGCGCGATGAGGTGCTCGACTTCATCGCACTCGTGCCCATCGATCACGCAGTGCTCACCGAGGCAGAAGCGATCGTGCCGCACCTGCGCACACTTGACGCGATTCACGTTGCCACGGCGCTGCGTTCGGGCGTAGAAGACTTGGTTGTCGTGAGCCACGACGCCCGCATGCTGGCCGTCGCCCGACAGCTGGGCTTCACGGTATCCGACCCATGTGCCGAGGAGTGAACAACCGCAGAGCAGAATAGGGGAGTGCTGACACTTCTCGACCTGCCGGTCCCGCTCGATCCCGCTTCGCCGCTGACACTGAGACGTGCCGTTCCGGAAGATCTCGGCGCATTGATGCGCCTGCTCTCCGATGACCCGGTGAGCAGCTCGCGCGGTGACGTCGCGGATCCTTCCGACACCGAGCGCTACGCAGCCGCGCTGCGCGCGATCCTGGAAGATGCGGGCAACGAGCTCGTCGTCGTCACAGATGGGGATGCGGTGGTGGCGACCATGCAGCTGACGCTGATCCCCGGGATGGCGCGGCGGGGGAGCTCCCGGCTGCTCATCGAGGCGGTCAGGGTGGCCAGCGACCGTCGCTCGTCAGGGATCGGGGCAGCGATGATGCGTTGGACGATGCACACGGCGGCACCGGCACTCGAAGCGAATCTCGTTCAGCTCACTTCCGACGCTCAGCGTTCAGACGCCCACCGCTTCTACACACGGCTGGGGTTCGCGGACTCGCACGTCGGGTTCAAGTACCGCGTGCCCACGGCCTGAACCGTAGAATCGCGGGATGGCGCAGATCGGTGAGGGACGCTGACGATGACCAATCCGAGTCTCGCGGTGTGGCCTTCCGAACACGACGGCCACGTGCGGTCGGAAGTGTCCGCCGTCGTCGGGCAGGGGGACGCGGTCTGGAGTCGTGTGTCGCGAGACGTGCTGCGCTGGAAGGTCAAGACACGCAGTGGCTTCACCGTTGGCGGCGACGAGCCCGCAAAACCCGGGGTGCGTCTGACGATCACCTTTCGTATTCTCGGGATCACGATCCGAGAGCCGGTCGAGGTCGTCGACGTGCATGCCTCGCCCACGCGTGTCGGATTCTCGTACCGAACCCTGCCTGGACATCCGGTGTCGGGGGAGGAGGCCTTCATCGTCTCTCGGGTCGGCGATGAGGTCGTGCTCACAGTGCGTTCGCTCACAAAGCCTTCACCACAGCAGCCGTGGCGCGCGATGTTCCCCGCGCTCCGGGTGGCGCAACTGGTCGTGCGGCGGCGCTACCTGCGCGCGCTGCGCGACACCGGGTGGCGTCCGGGACACGTGTGATTCGAATCAGCACGCCATCGGGGAGTGGTCTCGATGAGCTATGGGTGCACTGGCGCACGTCGTGGCGCAAGCTCATCGAGCTGGATGGATACGGTTTCGGGCGACTGTTCGCCCCTCAGATGCAGCGTCGCTTCGTGCTCTCACGCGAGCAGGCTTCATCAGCGACCACACAGAGGACGAAGAGCGGGACGGCGCGGATCGGTGGGGGACGCTGACGATGGCGGCTACGGCATCGCGCGGACGATGACCAGTGACCCTTCGAAAGTCGGTTGCTGACGGAGTGCGCCGTGCCTGGTGTCCCATTCGCCGGAATCGAGCGCGGTCTGCAGCGCCGCTGTGTACTGGTCGGCTTGCGTCGGATCGACAAAGCTCCAGGCCGAGCATGCAGCTCGTGCCCCCGCGACGAGCAGCTCCTCTGGACGACCGTAGTAGGCCTCGTTGAAGCCGTCGGTGCAGTCGAGGGGGATCGGCACGAGGTCCACGGTCACTGTCCCGCCCAAGCCCTCGACGAGCTGGGACATGGCCGGGTAGCGGCGGCGCTCCGTCGAGATGACACTCGGTGCGTACTCGGCAAGCCAGAAGCGGTCGAGTAGGTCCGGATCGCAGGTCAGGATGACGACGGGGCCGCGAGTGACGCGTCGAATCTCTGCGAGCCCGGCGGTCAAGTCACCCCACTGATGGACGGAGAATGTCGTCATCGCCGCGTCGAACGAGCTGTCCGGGAACGGCAGCGACTCGGCAACTGCATCGATCGCCCGGCTGAGCACGATCGGGCGCTGGTTGCGCATGCTGGCGGACGGCTCGATCGCCGTCACGTCGCGATCCGTGGGTTCGTAGCTGCCTGCTCCCGCTCCGACGTTGAGCACGGTACGCGCATCGCCGAGCGCATCCCACATGGCTTGCGCGATCCGCGGATCGGGACGGCGGTAGTCGGCGTACGTCTTCCCGATGACACCGTAATCAGCATCACCGGCGCTGCCGTCCTGCTTCCTGAGGTGTTCTGCGGTCATACACCGATCCTGGCACGAAGGGCACGAACGCCCATGGGCGGGGAACAGTGGCTGCAGGGTCAGAGAAGAGGCGACGTGACTTCGAACTGACATAATGTGCATTATCGGCTATAACCATCGACAAGTGAGGGACGTGTAAAAGACTGTATGGAACCAGTCTTCGGCGCTCGGTGCGGGCCGACTGCTCCGGCGCGCCCACGTCTCTCACGTGTCTCTCACTCAGCGACGTACCCGGCGAGGTGTCTGCCTGTCAGTGTCGAACCATCTGCGGTGAGTTGAGCCGGCGTCCCTTCGAATACGACCCGGCCACCGTCGTGACCTGCACCCGGGCCCATATCGATGATCCAATCGGCGTGGGCCATGACGGCCTGATGGTGTTCGAGGACGATCACCGAGTGTCCGGAGTCGACGAGTTCGTCGAGCATCGCCAGCATCGCCTCGATATCCTGCAGATGAAGGCCCGTAGTCGGCTCATCGAGCACATACACGTCTGCGCCGTCGCCCATCTGCACGGCGAGCTTGAGGCGCTGCCTCTCGCCGCCTGACAGCGTCGACAGTGCTTGACCGAGGCTGACGTAGCCGATCCCGACGTCGTTGAGACGCTTCAGGATCTTCGCGGCCGCCGGTACCTTCCCCTCGCCTGAGGAGAAGAATTCCAGCGCGTCGGAGATCGGCAGCGCCAGCACGTCGGCGATGTTCCTCCCGCCGAACTGGTACTCGAGCACGGCCGCGGTGAAGCGCCGCCCGCCGCAGTCCTCGCAGGGCGTGGTCACCCCCTGCATGAAGCCGAACTCCGTCGTGATCGTGCCGTTCCCCTTGCACGTCGGACACGCGCCCTCGCTGTTCGAGCTGAACAGGGCAGGCTTGACGCCGTTCGCCTTCGCGAAGGCCTTCCGGATGGACTCGAGCAGGCCCGTGTACGTCGCCGGATTGCTCCGGCTCGATCCCTTGATCGGCGTCTGGTCGACGAACGCGACGCCGTCGCGCCGTGCCAGCTTCTCGTCGACGAGAGAACTCTTTCCCGACCCTGCAACACCCGTCAGCGCCACGAGCACGCCGAGCGGCACGTCCACGTCGACGTCGCGCAGGTTGTTCGACGACGCCCCGCGCACCTCGATCGCGCCGTTCGGCGCACGCACCTGGTGCTTGATGCGGGCACGGTCGCCGAGATGGCGTCCTGTCACGGTGCCGCTCTCGTGCAGGCCGGCGAGGTCGCCGGCGAAGCACACCTCTCCCCCGTGCGCACCGGCGCCTGGGCCCATGTCGATGACGTGATCGGCGATCGCGATCGTCTCCGGCTTGTGCTCGACGACGAGCACCGTGTTGCCCTTGTCTCGCAACTGCACGAGCAGGTCGTTCATCCGCTCGATGTCGTGCGGATGCAGCCCCGCTGTGGGCTCGTCGAACACGTAGGTGACGTCGGTGAGCGGCGACCCGAGATGCTTGATCATCTTCAGGCGCTGTGCCTCTCCCCCGCTGAGCGTGCCGGATGCACGTTCCAGGGACAGATAGCCGAGCCCGATGTCGACGAACGAGGCGAGCAGATCGTCGAGCGCCGTCAGCAGCGGGACGGCTCCCTCGAGGTCGAGTCCTCGCACCCACTCGAGCAGGTCGGAGACCTGCATCGCGCAGGCTTCGCCGATGTGGAGGCCGGCGATCTTCGATGATCGCGCGGTTTCGGCAAGGCGCGTCCCGCCGCATTCCGTGCATGACATGAAGGTCACTGCGCGGTCGACGAAGGTGCGGATGTGGCTCTGCATCGCCTCCCTGTCCTTCGACAGCATCGACTTGCGCACCTGCGGCACGAGTCCTGCGTACGTGATGTTGATGCCGTTGAGCTTGATCTTCGTCTCGTCCTTGTGCAGAAAGGCGTCGAGCTCGTCCGGGGTGAAATCGCGTACCGGCTTGTCCGGGTCGAAGAACCCCGACTCGGCATAGAAGCGCACGGACCAGCCGCCGGGCTTGTAGCCCGGAACCGTGATCGCGCCGTCGTTGATCGACTTCGTCTCGTCGTACAGCTGTGCGAGATCGAGATCCGACACGCGCCCTGTACCCTCACAGCCCGGGCACATGCCCCCGAGCATGGTGAACGACGCGCGCTCCCGCTTCGCTCTGCCGGTTCGCTCGACGAGGATCGCGCCGGATGCCTTCACCGAGGGTGTGTTGAACGAGAACGCATTGGGCGGGCCGACCTGCGGCTCTCCGACGCGGCTGAACAGCGTGCGGAGCATCGCGTTCGCGTCGCTGACTGTGCCGACGGTCGATCGGATGTTCACGCCGAGGCGCTCCTGGTCCACCAGGATCGCCGTGGTGACACCGTCGATCGAGTCCAACTCGGGGCGTGCGAGCTGCGGCAGGAACCCTTGCACGAACGCGCTGTATGTCTCGTTGATCATCCGCTGCGACTCAGCGGCGATGGTTCCGAACGCCAACGAGCTCTTCCCGGATCCCGACACGCCGGTGAAGACGGTCAGGCGCCGCTTGGGAACATCGACGTCGACACCGGTGAGGTTGTTCTCGCGCGCGCCGCGGACGCGGATGGCGTCGTGGGAGTCAGCGGGATGCGTGGCCATGTGAGCACGCTATCCCGCGAGAGCGTCGTCGACCAGGTCGGACACGTGCGCACTATTGTGGGCGATGATGAATCACCCGCGCAGCTCATATATGCCGGTAGAGGCATGATCCCCGCGCTCACCGGCTTCGTCGTTGTCGGGGTCGCGATCGTGACGGGATTCGTCACGGGCCGGATCGGCCTGCTCGGTGAGCACGGCCGCTTCGTCCTGAGCCGGCTGACGTTCTTCGTACTCAGCCCCTTCCTGCTGTTCGCCGTGCTCGCGAACGCGGACGTGCACGTCCTGTTCTCGTCGCAGCTGCCGGTCGCGGCGATTTCTGCTGCGGCGATGTTCGCGATCTTCGCCGTGCTCGCGCGTCTGATCCTGAAGCGCTCCGCGGGAGCGACCGTGATCGGCAGCCTCGCCTCCGGCTATGTCAATGCGAACAACATCGGGCTGCCTCTGGCGACCTACGTGCTGGGCAGCGGCGCATACTCCGCTCCGATCATCGTGCTGCAGCTGCTGGTTCTCACCCCGGTGTTCCTGATGCTGCTTGACGCGATCTCAACCGGCAGCACGGCTCTGGGACCGATTCTGAAGCGCACGGCGCGCAACCCGATGATCATCGGTGCGCTGCTCGGCACGCTGGTGGCGGCCTTCGAGATCGAGCTGCCCGACATGGTGATGGAACCGGCGGAGCTGATAGCCGGTGCGGCGATCCCCGTGCTCCTGATCAGCTTCGGCATGTCGCTCAGCGGCTCCCGCGTGCTCTCCACGCCCGGCACGCGCATCGACGTCCTGATCGCGTCCGGGCTGAAGCTCGTCGTGATGCCGGTCGTCGCGTGGCTGGTCGGCGCCTTCGTGTTCGGCATGACCGGCCATGACCTGCTCGCGGTGGTCGTGATGGCCTGCCTGCCCAGCGCTCAGAACGTCTTCAACTACTCCCAGCGGTACGGGGTCGGCGAGGTCATCGCCCGCGACACCGTGTTCGTCACGACGATCGGCTGCGTCCCGGTCCTGCTCTGCGCGGTTCTGCTCCTCAGCTGATCCCAGGGCTCCGCCACGACGCGTGCGGATCCGGCGCAGCAGCACCTGGCCCTGATCGACAGCCACGCCGAGCACGAGGGCGAGCACGATGCCGACCGCGGCTCCGACGAGCGGGTACTGCTCGAACCATGCGCCGGCCAGCATGCCGATGCCGACGGAGTATCCGGCCCACAGCACTGCGGCGACGGCGGACAGCGGCACGAACCGGCGCTGAGGGAACCCGGTCGCCCCGGCGGTGAGGTTCACGGCGATGCGCCCGATCGGAATGTACCTCGCCATCAGGATGAGCATCGACCCTCGGCGCTCGAGCGCACGGCTCGCCCAGGCGAGCGTGGAGCGGGCGCGGCGACCTCTCATCCATCCGAATCGGTCGATGCCGAGGCGGCGGCCGAGCATGAACACCATGTTGTCACCGGCGAATGCCCCCACAGCCATGCACGCCCCGAGCAGGAACGGATTGAGCTCGCCCGTCGACGCGGCGATCGCGGCGAACGCCACGACGAGTGACTCGCTCGGAACCGGCGGGAAGAAGGCATCGAGCATCGTGACGGCGAAGGCGATCAGATACACCCAGGGGGACGTAGCCAATGCCAGCAACATCTCCGTGATCTCGGTCACGCGCGCACCCCGTTTTCTCTTGCCACTCCCCCAGCATCGCGGGGCGACGCGGCAAGCGGTATGGCGAAACCTCGTGTCTTGCCGAGGGGGATATCCCCCGCCAGAGCGATGGCGACGGCTGCGAGGACGGCGCAGGCGACTGCGGTGACCCAGGTGAGGCCGACGACGAAGATGATGACGACGCACCCCACCCCGAGGGCGGTCGCCGGGACGGTGCGCCAGGCAGCACCGGATGGGAGCGGCATCGGCTTCCGCTCGAAGCGGGCGGCTGCCGCGGAGACCAGGGCGACGGCGACCACGGCGGCCAGCAGCCATGCCGGCCGCGTCAGCCACCACTGCGCGGAATGCAGGTCAGGCAGCACGATCAGTCCGCTCATCGCGCCGATCACGCTGAAGCCAGCCAGCGCGATCAGGACGGTCATGTGCCACAGGTAGATGGTCATCGCCCTGTCACCGATCCACGCGACCGCCCGCGCGACTCCCTGGCGCTGCGCGAATCGGGCCAGGTGCGGCCGAGCCAGAGAGAAGAAGGCCACCTGCACGACGGCGAGCACCGCGAGCACGAGTGTCGGCGGGTCCTGATTGGCGTACATGTTCGCCACGTACGGGGTCGTCGCTACGAGCACGACCAGACCGCCGAGCAGACCGAAGGCCCCGCCCATCCGGATGCGGCGAGGCACCCGGGCGATGAGGCCGTCCGCGTCGCAGAACCCGAGCTGCTGCACGAACAGCCACACCACCGCGAGGTTGAGGAAGCCGATCGCCTCCCAGCCGGTTGCGAACCGGACCGCATCGATCGCCGCGGCCGCCGTCACGAGAGTCGCCAGGGCCAGCGCCGGTCGCCGTTCGTGCCAGGAGGCCATCGCCGGAACGAGCGCCTGAGCGAGCAGGAACACACCGAGGAACCAGAGGGGCTGCGAGATGCGGAAACCGGCTGTGGCCACGATGTCGGCCGGAACTCCCGCGAGCGTGAGAGCAGCGAGTCCGGCAGCGATCGCGACGAAGAGGGCGACGGCCGGTGTCATCAGTCTGATCACGCGGCCGGATACGAATGCCGAGGCCGACATTCCCCTCGCTCGTGCCCTGCGCCACGAACCGAAGGCGGTGAAACCGCCCGCGAAGAAGAACAGCGGCATCATCTGCACGAACCAGCTCACCGGATCGAACCAGTCCGTCTCGAGCGCGTTCTCGAAGACCGGTTCACCACCGGACAGCGTGACGCCGACCATCATGGCGTGCAGAAGCACGACGAGCACGAGACTGGCCGAACGGATCAGATCGATGCTGCGATCCCGTCCAGGGGCGGCAGTCGTCGGCGCGCGTCCGGCGGTGCTCACTGCAGGGGCTGGCACGTGCAAGGTGGTCATGGAGCTCTCCTCGAATCGACTTCGAGGAAGGTACGTCGGCGGCCTCGGCGAGGACATCCGACCCCGGAGTGATCTTCCGGCGGGTGCCCCCTACCGCAGAGGGATCATTCCGGCGAGACGAGCCCGGCGTCGTAGGCGGTGATCACGAGCTGCACTCTGTCGCGAGCGCTGAGCTTCTGCAGGAGCTTGCCGACATGTGTCTTCACCGTCTGCTCGCCGATGAACAGAGCCGAGGCGATCTCGGAGTTCGACAGCCCCCGGCCGATGTGCTCAAGCACCTCGCGCTCACGGTCGGTGAGGGAGCTCAACCGGAGAGCGGCGCGCGACGGCGCGGGGTCACGCGTGTCGGCGAATCTCTCGATCAGACGTTTCGTGACGCTCGGTGCGAGCAGCGCATCGCCCGCAGCGACCACGCGCACGGCCTGCGCGAGCTCATCCGGCAGCGCGTCTTTGAGCAGAAAGCCGCTGGCGCCTGCGCGCAGCGCCTCATGAACGTAATCATCGATGTCGAACGTGGTGAGCATCAGCACCCGCGGAACATGTGGCAGCGGGCGATCGGGGCGCAGCAGCCTCCTCGTGGCCTCGATGCCGTCCATCGTCGGCATGCGCACGTCCATGAGTACGACGTCCGGGCGCAGTTCGCGCGCGAGCGAGACAGCCTCTGCGCCGTCCGCGGCCTGACCGACCACCCGGATATCTGGCTGCGCATCGAGGAGCGCAGCGAACCCCGCCCGCACCATGCTCTGGTCGTCGACGACCAGCGCCGTGATCCGATCCGTGCTCATCGGTCCTCCGTCATGCTCTGCCCTGTGCCGTCCGATTCGACGGGCAACTCGGCGCGAATCAGGTAGCCGCCGACATCGGTCGCGCCGGCGGTGAGTGTGCCGCCGAGCAGACCGGCGCGCTCTCGCATGCCGATCAGCCCGTGGCCGCTGCCGCTTGCGCGCGGTGCGGGCTGCGCCGGAGCGGAGTTGCGCACCTCGATGAGCAGTCGGCCGTCGTCATGATGCAGTGCGATGTCGACGCGGGTTCCCGGCGCGTGCCGGATCGCGTTGCTCAGCGCCTCCTGCACGATGCGGTACGAGGTCAGGCTGACCGCCGTGGGAACGCTGTCGAGGTTGACGGCCGTCAACGACGCGTCGGCGCCGGCACGCCGGGCGTCTGCGACCAGGTCACCGACGTCTTCGATCGTGGGCTGCGGGGCGTGCTGCGCTGGCTGCTCGTCGCCGCGCAGGGCCCCGAGCAGGTGCCGCATCTCGGCGAGCGAGGTGCGTGCGGACGCTGCGATGTCATCGAACTCCGCTGCGGCGTCGTCCGGGACGTCCTGAAGGCGATAGCGGGCAGACGTCGCCTGCACCTGGATCAGCGACAGGCCATGAGCGACGACGTCGTGCAGCTCTCGCGCGATGCGCTGTCGCTCCTCCGAGACGAGGCGCCGCTCCTGCTCGGCCTCGCTCACCTCCCGCTCCTTGGTCAATGCGCGGCCGAGCCTGGCCCGCTCACGCAGGAGGGCGGCAGCGCCTGCTGCGACTGCGCCGACGGACACCGCGACGATGAACCCGGACAGCGATCTGGCATCGAACTCGATGGCCGCCAGGGCGCTCACGGAGACCGCGGGCACCGCGTACACGATCAGACCTCGCAGCCAGCCGTGGCGTGCCCAGACGATCAGCACGAGCGCGACGAAGCCCACCATCGTCGTGACCGTCCACGGCCACGGGAGGCCGTTCGGGGCCGGACTCCAGCGCACCACGACGCTCGCCGCGGCGAACAGCATCGCTGCGCTGAGCGGGAATCGCACGGCGAGCACGATGGCGCCGAACCGGGCAGCGGTGATCAGCAGTGCAACCAGCACAGGCGCGCCGTACTGCACGGCTTCGAGCGGTGCGGCGACCGCGTACAGCACAGCCGCGACGGCGCTGGCCGAGACGTACCAGACCGCAATCGGGTGCTGCCGCACCCACCGGCCGACGGCGCCCTGACGAGTCCGCCTCGGGCGCACGCGTTTGGGTCTCTTCTGTCGTGCCACGAAGCCATCGTGCCACGCGGGTTCTGACGCCGGATCCCACCGTGGTGGGATCTTCTGCGGGGTCAGGCGGTGAAGCCGGAGACGTCTCCCACGATGCGCTCGTTGTTCTCGGGGATCGCTTCGACGGCGGCCTGGGCGATTTCGGCAGCGAACTCCGCGACGTTGTACAGCTTGCCGGCGTCCTCGCGACGCGCCGAGAGAGCACCGGGGTTGGTGCGCTCGAGCAGCGTGGCTGTGATCGTGCCTTCGATCATGTCGCCTGAGACGACGACGAACTCGATGCCCTTCTCCGTGAGGGCGGGGATGCGCTCGCGGAGTGCATCCTCGCCTGCGCGCTTGGAGAGGGCGACGGGCTCGTACTCCGGCATGGTCGGCGTGGTCCGGATGAAGTGGGCCTGGTGGCTCGTGACGAAGACGACGCGGGATCCTGCGCCCAGCAGCGGCGCTGCGGCGTCGAGCGTTGCGAGTTGGGCATCGCGGTTCAGCGTGAGGGCGTAGTCCTCGGCCATACCGGACTCCATGCCTCCCGACGCGTTCAGCACGAGGATGTCGATCGTGCCGAAGGTCTCCTTCACGCTGGTGAACATCGACTCCAACGAATCGGCGTCCGTGAGGTCGGCGCCGACGACGAGCGCCTCGACGCCCTGCTCCCGGACTTCGTTCGCGAGCTTCTGGGCCCGCGGCGCCTTGTTGCGGTAGTTGATGACGACATCGGCACCGGCCCGCGCCAGGCTGCGGACGGTGTCCGCGCCGATTCCGCGGGATGACCCCGTCACAACGGCGGTCTTTCCGGTGAGGGTTCCGGGGGCAAGCGGCTCTGGCACGGGTGAACTCCTATGACCTGTGATCGGGACTGTCGGAATACCGGGCGTCGTAGTGCACGCGTCGCGGCAGACCACGCCGAGACTATACCGATAGGCTTCAGTAAACGCCGCAAGTGGAGGATCAATGGACCTCGTCACCGACTACGCCTGGATCGGCTGGATCGCGATCATCGCCATCCTGCTGGTCATCGAAATGCTTTCAGGCGAGCTCACCTTCCTGATGCTGTCGATCGGCGGTGTCGCCGGTGTGGTCTCTTCGCTTCTCGGCGCGCCGATCTGGCTGCAGGTGATCGTCGTCGCCGTCGTGGCGGTGGTTCTGCTGCTGTTCATCCGGCCGCCGCTGCTGAAGCGAGTGAAGCGGCCGCGCGATCCGCAGAAGTTCAACGTCGACGCGCTGATGGGCATTGCAGGCACAGTGCAGCAGGCTGTCAGCCCGACCACCGGAACTGTGAAGCTGTCCAACGGGCAGACATGGACGGCGCGCACATCGACGGCGCGCCAGATCCCATCCGGCGCACTGATCTACGTGCAGCAGGTGTCAGGGGCCACCGTGTACGTCATCGACCAGCCCATTCCGCCCACCAACACTGGGGAGAACTAATCATGCCGGGAACCATTGTCATGTGGATCCTCGCGATCGCGATTCTGCTGTTCGTGATCGTGACGCTTGCGAAAGCGATCACGATCGTGCGGCAGAGCGACGCGCTGATCATCGAGCGGCTCGGTAAGTACAACCGCACGCTCTTCGGAGGCCCGCACGGGATCATCCCGTTCTTGGAGAAGCCCCGTCTGCGCGTCGACCTCCGCGAGCAGGTCGTCTCGTTTCCGCCGCAGGGCGTCATCACCGAGGACAACCTGACGGTCGACGTCGACACGGTCGTCTACTTCACGGTCACCGACCCTCGGGCAGCGACCTACGAGATCGCGAACTACCTCGGCGCTGTCGAACAGCTCACGATCACCACGCTGCGCAACGTGGTCGGTTCGCTCAACCTCGAGCAGGCGCTCGTCTCGCGCGACACGATCAACGCGAAGCTGATGACTGAGCTCGACGAGGCGACGGGCCGCTGGGGCATCAAGGTGAACCGCGTGGAGCTGAAGGCGATCGACCCGCCGCCCTCGCTGCAGGATGCCATGGAGAAGCAGATGCGTGCGGAGCGCGACCGCCGTGCCGCGATTCTGACGGCGGAGGGCCACAAGCAGTCGCAGATCCTCGTCGCAGAGGGATCGCGCCAGTCGGAGGTCCTCAAGGCCGACGGTGACAAGCAGGCTCAGGTCCTGCGCGCTCAGGGTGAGTCCGAGGCGATCCAGACGGTGTTCCACGCGATCCACGCCGGTGCACCGGACGACAAGCTTCTCGCGTACCAGTACCTGCAGACGCTGCCGAAGATCGCCGAGGGCGAAGCAAGCAAGATGTGGATCATCCCGAGCGAGATGACCGAGGCGCTGAAGGGGATCGCCGGCGGATTCGCCGGCGGCGGTCAGGCAGGCCCCTCCGGGTCCGCACCCACTCCCCCGGCACCCGTTCCGCCGAAGCCGTCCTCGTCTGCCGCAGAAGCTGCCGCGGCAGCGGTCGCGGAGGCCGCGAAGGTGACGGAGGAGGCTGAGGCCGAGGCCGCGACCTCGACGGTCGGCTCAGCGCCGGCCCCCGCCACCCGCGCCGAGCAGCGCTCTGCACCGGCCGAGGGGTCGATTCCCCCTGCGCCGCCCGCACCGGGCGGCTACCCGCCGAACGAGTGACGCACCCGTTCTTCACGCCGACGAGCCCCCGAGTCTTCGCACATCGGGGGCTCGTTGCCGCAGGCGATGAGCATGCACCCAACACCTTCGCGGCCTTCGCCGCCGCGCACGCTGAGGGTGTCGAGTACATCGAGAGCGACTGCCACCTCACCGCCGACGGCGAGGTCGTGCTCTTCCACGACGACACACTCGCGTCCATCACGGGTGACCCGCGCCGCGTCGATCAGGTGACGGCGCACGAGATGGAGCGCCAGCTCGCCGACCGCGGCGGCCTGGTCACGCTCGAGCAGGCGTTCGACGCGTTCCCGCGCATGCGGTTCAACATCGACGTCAAGGCGAACGATGCGGCGGGGCCGGCCGGCCGGATCATCGGGCGGTACGCCGAACGCGCGCTGGTGACGAGCTTCTCCGACGCGCGACGACTGACGGCGCTGCGCGCGGCGGCGCCCGCGCGCCCTGCCACATCCGCCGGCCGGGCAACGATCATCCGGCTGCTTCTGGCTGCGGCGATCCGCGCCGAGACGTGGGCCTCGCGCCTGCTCGCGGAGATCGACGCGCTGCAGATACCGGAGCGTCAGGGGCCGGTGCGCGTGCTGACGCGCCGTCTGATCGACTATGCGCACACCGCGGGAACCGAGGTGCACGTGTGGACGGTGAACGACACCGACCGCATGCGCTTGCTCATCGGTCGCGGCGTCGACGGCATCGTCACCGATCGTTCTGATGCGGCACTTCGCACGCTGGGATGACTGGGTGATCTTGCGCTTTCCGGCTGACATGGAGGCGCGCCGGGTGTACCTTCGGATGATCCATTCAGGCGCACGCGCTATAAAGAAAAGCTGACGAGAGGACCACACAATGGCAGACCGTAGCCTTCGTGGCATCCGACTCGGCGCCCAGAGCCTACAGAGCGAAGACGGCGTCGTGTTCATGGAGCGCGCAGAGTACACCTACAAATGCACGCAGTGCGGTCGCGACACCGTACTGAACTTCGCGGCCGACGCTGAGCCGCCGGCTGGCTGGGAGTGCCGCACCTGCACGGGCGAGGCGCTTCTGCAGACGGAGAAGGGTCAGGCAGTAGTCGACCACTCCGATGACAAGACCCCCCGAACTCACTGGGACATGCTGCTCGAGCGGCGTACTCTCCCGGAGCTCGAGGAGATCCTCGCGGAGCGCCTCGAGTTCGTCCGCGCCCGTCGCGGGCAGGGCGACAAGGAAGCCAAGAGCGCGTAGCACGCGATCTCGACAGGGCGTCTGCATCCGGAAGCGATTCCGGGTGCTGGCGCCCTTCGTCGTTCATCCCACTGCGGAACGTCGTCATAATCGGACCAACGGCGCACCGGTGGCACGAGGCACCGCACGCCCCGAAGTAAGCTGATGGTCATGGCAAACAGCGAGAACCGTGCGGTGGGAATCGACGTCGGAGGAACCGGCATGAAGGCTGGAATCGTAGATCTCGACACCGGCGAGCTGGTGACCGATCGCGTGCGCATTCCTACGCCGGATGGCGCACACCCGAAGGACGTGCTCGAGACGGCCGGCGAATTGCTCGCCCTTCTCGGCGACGACGCGGACGGTCTGCCGCTCGGCGTGTGCTTCCCCGCGATCGTCAAGCACGGCAAGACGCTCTCTGCCGCTAACATCTCGGACGACTGGATCGACTTCGCCGCTGAGAAGTTCTTCGAGGACGGGCTCGGGCACGACATCCACTTCGTCAACGATGCGGATGCGGCCGGCCTCGCCGAGCTTCGCTACGGTGCGGCCAAAGGCGTTCCGGGTCTGACGATCCTCACCACGCTGGGCACCGGAATCGGCTCCGCGTTCCTGTTCGCGGGCAGGCTCGTTCCGAACACCGAGCTGGGCCATCTGCTCTGGCAGGGCGAGTCCATCGAGCGCTTCGCCTCGGCATCGGCGCGCGAGCGGCTCGACCTGAAGTGGAAGGACTGGGCCGAGAACCTGCAGCACTTCTACGAGCACGTCGAGTTCCTCTTCTCCCCCGACCTCATCCTGGTCGGCGGCGGTGTGTCCAAGAACCCCGAGAAGTTCATGCCGTACCTGTCCACTCGCTCCGAGATGCGCATCGCCGAGCACCGCAACAACGCGGGCATCATCGGCGCCGCCAGTCTCGCCCGCAGCGACGAAGACCACCTCGCACGCGTCTGACGCGCCAGGACGTTCTGAAGAGCCGGCGGCGGTAGACTCGACGTAGCGAATGGGTCGGCCGGGCGGTCGCGTCGTGCGATGAGCACGCCGAGGAACGTCCGGGCTCCACAGGGCACGGTGGTGGGTAACGCCCACCCGGAGCAATCCGCGAGACAGTGCAACAGAAAGCAGACCGCCGGCTCCGGCCGGTAAGGGTGAAACGGTGGTGTAAGAGACCACCAGGGGCCGTGGTGACATGGCCCGCTGGGTAAACCTCACCGGGAGCAAGACCAGACAGGGGATGTTGACGCGGCCCGCCGAGTCCCCGGGTAGGTTGCTGGAGCGGCGCGGCAACGCGTCGCGGAGAGAGATGGCCGCCGACGGAGCGAGAGCTCCCGAACAGAACCCGGCGTACAGGCCGGCCCATTCGCACCTCGTACTTCTTCGAGTGTCCCGCGTCACTTCAGCCGTCGGCTGAGGAGAAGCGGGGCACTCGAAGAGTCAGGGCGCGGCGCTGGGGCCGATCCGGATGTCCAGGGGGACGTCGATCGGGAAGTCGCCGAACAGCACGCGAGCGGCGGTTGCCGCGGACGCCCTGATGGCGTCGGCTGCGGCCTCGGCGTGCTCGGCAGGAGCGTGCACGATCACCTCGTCGTGCAGGAAGAAGGCCAGGTGCGCCCTGCGGGCGAATGCAGGGCCGGATGCCGGCGCAGGCGCGTTCGAGAGCGGGAAGGCGGCCAGCTTCGAACGAAGGTCGGCCATCCACGCCAGCGCCCACTCCGCTGCGGTGCCCTGTACGACGAAGTTGCGGGTGAATCGGCCGCGCTCGCGGGCAACCGTGCCTGCGATTCGTTCGTTCGCCGCCGACTCCCTTGCGTCACGCTGGAGCTCGACCCAGCGCTCGTCAGGAGGCGGCGACACCCGCCCGAGCAGCGTCGAGACGCGTTCGCCTCTCTCCCCCGCCCGCGCGGCGTCGTCGGTCAGCCTGATGGCGCGAGGGAACGCGCGCCGCAGACGCGGCATCAGCCGGGCGGCATCTCCCGTCGTCGAACCGTACAGGGCCCCGAGGACGGCGTACTTCGCCTCGGTGCGCGACGCGGCGATCCCCGTGTCGACGATGCCGTCGTAGAGGTCCCGGCCGCGCGCGGCATCCGCCATGCGCTCGTCGTGTGCCATGGCGGCGAGCACCCGTGGTTCCAGCTGCGCGACGTCGGCGTCGACGATCACCCACCCGGGGTCGGCCCGGACGGCATCGCGCAGGCTCTTCGGGATCTGCAGCGCGCCGCCACCGGACGATGCCCACCTGCCGGTCACGACGCCGCCAGGCACGTAGACCGGGCGGAAACGCCCATTGCGCACCCACTCGTCGAGCCAGGCCCACCCGTTGGCGGTGTACAGCCGCATCATCCGTTTGTAGTCGAGCAGCGGCGCGATCGCCGGATGATCG
This sequence comes from Microbacterium sp. JB110, assembly GCF_003335195.1. Lineage (NCBI taxonomy): Bacteria > Bacillati > Actinomycetota > Actinomycetes > Micrococcales > Microbacteriaceae > Microbacterium > Microbacterium sp. JB110. Next base: position 427,516 of record NZ_QPGM01000001.1, read on the forward strand.
TGATCGGCGAGCTCCCATTTGCTGGTCGAACGCGCCTCGACACCTGCCCTGTGCAGCGCGCGCAGCAGCTTGGGCTGCGAATCGAGCGAGGCCGCGGGGTCCCTCAGCGCGCGGCGCACCTCGTCGGCCCGCTCGGCGATGCCCCGGGGCACGCCGCCCGCGATCCGCTCCCCCAGTTCGCCCACGAGGATCTGCTCGTGGCGCGTGCGATCCCACGGCAGGCCGGCCGTGGTCATCTCCGCCGCGACGAGCGAACCCGCAGACTCTGCGGCCAACAGCAGACGCAGACGGCCGGCTGCGTCGGCGGGCGCGGTGCGCAGGATGTCGTCGTGGCGAGCCGATTCGGCGAGCGTCTCGTCGACGTGCTGCGGGCGCGAACCGTCATCAGGAGGCAGGTCGAACAGCGCAGCCGGCGCGGCGTCTTCGGTCGGCGCATCCCAGGCCGCGCTGTCGGGCAGAGCGCCGTCCCGTGCGCTGCGAAGGATCGTGCGGGACAGGCGCAGATCGGTGCAGCGCTCCACGCGCACCCCGGAGGCGAGCAGGGGCGGGTACCACACGGACGACGACGACCACACCCAGCGCACGTGCCGCCCGCCGTCGCGCGCCTCGCTCTCACGGGCGGCCACCCAGGCGGGGAGCTCAGCGTGCGCCAGTGGACGGCGTCCGATTTCCGTCGGGGAGCCGCTGGTGCGTTTCAGCGCGACAGCGACGACCGCATCCCGACCGTCGCGTCCGAGTGCGATCAGATCGGCATCGCCCCAGGGGGATTCGACCGCCACGGCGTCAGGAGAACGAGACGGTGCCCGTCCCCTGGTCATGCCCGTCGCCGGCGTCGCCGAGGCCGCTCTCGTCCGTGCGCACGAGAATTCCGCCGCACTCGGGGCAGGTGGCGACTTCGTCCTCGGCGAGCGTACGCACCGCGGCGAGGTCGCTCTGTGCCAGCGTCATGTGGCACCCGCCGCACACGCCTCGGGTGAACAGGGACGCACCGGCGCCCCGGGCGCGCAGCCGCTCGTACATCGCGAGCAGTGCGTCAGGCACGCCGCTGGCGACGGCGGCCCGGTCGCGCGCGGCCTCTTCCATTTCGCGGGCGGCGGAGATGACGCCCTCTTTGCCCTCGGCGCTCAGCCGCTGGCCCTCCTCGATCGTCGTCCGCACAGTCGCCTCCTGCTCGGCTACGGCAGTCTCGGCCGGCTCGATCTTCTCCATCAGTTCGAGCTGGGCCGTCTCGAGCCCGTCGAGGCGGCGCGCCAGCGAGGCGAGTTCCTGTTCGAGCGCCTTGATCGTGGCGAGATCCGTGGCCTGCTCGAGGCGCTTCGCGTCGCGTTCCCTGCGCGTCGTGGCCAGGTCCACGTCGGAGTCGATCTTCGTCAGTTCGTTGCGCAGGGCATCGCGCTCCCCCACTCGCTCGGCCAGCACCCGGTTCTCCGCCGTGCGCTGCTCCACGAGTTCTCGCACGCGCGCGGCCTGCGGCGGGTTCTCCTTGGTGCGCTTGGCGCGATCGTACCGATCATCGAGCGCGGCGATATCGAGCAGGAGGCGCTGGTCGGCAGGAGAGGCTTTCATCCCTCCAACCTACGTCAGCGCGCCGGTCTCTGCGGGCCGAATGCACATCCGGATGCGCCGTGCCTTGAGTGCCGATCGGCCCGGCTGCGCATCGCCGCGGTCGAGCGCGGATATAGTGACGGCGTGTCTGAGTCAGAGAACCCTCGATCGCGCGCCGATGCCAGGGCAGCGCGTGCTGGTGCGCCGGTGAGCCGCGCGCACGGTGCGCTCGATCGATCGAGCAGCAGACTGGGATGGATGGACACCCTGCGAGGGCTGTCGATCCTGCTGGTGATCCTGCACCACTCGACGCAGATCGTCACGGCACCGTTCGCCGACGATCCGAACCCGCCCGCGGTGCTGGAACCGTTCATCTTCCTGAGCGAGTTCTTCGCGCCGTTCCGGATGCCGATGCTGATGTTCCTGTCGGGTCTGCTGATCTCCGGGTCGCTGAAGCGCACGGCCGGTCAGTACGTCTGGGGCAAGCTGCGGCGCATCCTGTGGCCGATCATCGTGTGGACGGCCGTCTTCAACCTCGCACTCATCGCCGGTGGGGGCTCGCTGCCCGGCATGCCATGGGAGTGGGCCTTCTGGAACACGTACCTGTGGTTCATGCAGTTCGTGCTGGTGTACTACCTCGTCGCGCTGCTGACGAAATGGGTGCCGGCGTGGGCATTCATCCTGCTGGGCTTCGTCGGCATGTTCCTGCTGCCGGACGACACGCTGATCCAGCGGCTGTTCTACCTGATGCCGTTCTTCTTCCTCGGCGCCTTCATCGAACGATTCTGGGATCGCTTCGTCGCCGCGATCAACGTGCCCGTGGCGATCGCTCTCACCGCGATCCCCCTTGCGCTCGGCCTCGCCTCGGCGTTCTGGGTGCCGCTCTGGTACGAGCCGTTCGCCGCGGTGCCCGGCCTGCTCGGCATTCTCGCGCTCGCCCGCGTGGCCGTGTACATTCCGGATGCCGGATGGCTGCGGCCCGTGCGCTTCGTCGGGCAGTACTCGCTGATCTTCTACGTGGTGCACTACCCCGCGTATGCGGCGATCTTCAACATCGCCGAGCGGGTCGGCGTGACGCACCCCGCTGTGGTGCTGCCGGTCGTGTTCCTGGTGACGCTGGCCGTCTCGACAGGTTTTGCACTGATCGGTCGGCGGCTGCCCTTCAGCCTGCTGTTCGAGTTGCCGCGTCGGATGTGGCCCAAGCGCGCCGCGGCGTGACAGGCGCATCCGTCTGGTGCCGATAGACTGGTCGGCATCAGGGCCTTTAGCTCAGCTGGTAGAGCGCCACGTTTACACCGTGGATGTCGTCGGTTCGATCCCGGCAGGGCCCACTCTCCACTCAGTCGGGTATCTCAAAGGCGAGGCGTACGCTGAACGCGTCGTTCGTTTGTGTCCTTCGCGGCATTGGACGAGGCAATCGTCGACGAAGGCGCAGATGAACGGCAGCTGTCACTCGGGTTCGCGTTCATCTCGTCGGCTCTGCTGAGGACATGACCGCGATTCGCTACCGTCGCGGCGTCGCGAACGTCAGATACCCGGTGCCCGTGCCGGGGGCGACGATCTCATCGAGCGCTGCGAGGTCCTCCTCGTTCGGCGTCCACGCCACCGATCGTGCGTTCGCGACGATCTGCTCGCCGCGCGTCGCACCGGCGATGACGGTGTCGACGGTGGGCTGCGCGCGCAGGCCGCCGAGCGCGACGTCGAGCATGTTGATGCCGCGCTCGCGGGCGAAGGTGCGGACCCCCTCGACGATGTCCCAGTTCGCGCCGTCGAAGCGCGCGGTCTCGGTAACGAGCCTGGTCCCTGCAGGCGCCGCCTCGCCCTGCGCATACTTGCCGGTGAGCAGCCCATACGCGAGCGGGAAGTACGGCAGCAGGCTCATCCCGTAGTGCTCCAGTGCCGGCACCAGCTCGGCCTCAGCGCTTCGGTTGTACAGCGAGTACTCGTTCTGCGAGGTGACGAAGTGCTCGCCGCCGATCGCGTCGGCGACGGCAGCCGCGTCTGCGACCTCCCACGACGCGAGGTTCGAGCACCCGATGTAGCGCACCTTACCCGCCCTGACGAGGTCGCTCAGCGCCGAGAGGGTCTCCTCCATCGGCGTGATGCGATCCGGGGTGTGCAGCTGGTACAGGTCGATGCTGTCCGTCCCGAGGCGCGTGAGGCTCCCCTCGACCGCGCGTGTGATGTACCCGCGGCTGGCGCGGTTCTCCCTGGCACCGGGGTAGATGCCTCCCATGTCCATCCCGAACTTGGTGGCGATCACGACCTCGTCGCGGCGGCCGCCGAGTGCGCGGCCGAGCATCGTCTCCGACTCCCCCGCCCCGTACGAGTCTGCGGTGTCGAAGAAGTTCACGCCGTTGTCGAGCGCGCCGGCGACGACATCGTCCGCGGCGTCCTGGTCGATCCGGCGGCCGAACGCGTTGCACCCCACTCCGAGAGCCGAGACGACGAGACCGCTTCTTCCCAATGGCGCGTAGTGCATGAGGTCACGCTACCGCGGCTCCGGCCGCCCGGCGTCGAACACCTGGGCGGCCGGAGCCGCGTCAGGCCATGACGCGGGCGCGGCGCCCTGCGAGCACGCGGTTGGTGACGGCGAAGCCCAGCACGATCACGAGCACGCCGTACAGCCCCAGCGCGATCGGGCTCTGGACGAGCACCGTGAAGTCGCCGTCGGCGCTCATCGCGGCATCGCGCAGGCTCGTCTCGGCGAGCGGTCCCAGCACCATGCCGATGATCAGCGGCGCCAGCGGGAAATCGTGTGCGCGCATGATGAACCCGAGCACACCGATCCCGAGCACCATCAGCAGGTCGAACACCGAACCGGATGAGGCGTAGATGCCCATCGCGCACAGCATCGTGATGCCCGCGTACAGGTACGGCTTCGGAATCAGCAGCAGCCGCGCCCACAGGGCCGCGAACGGGAGGTTCAGGATGAGCAGCACGACCATCGCGATGAAGAAGCTCGCCAGCAGCGACCAGACCAATTCAGGCGAGCGCTCGAACAGCAGCGGCCCCGGCTGCAGCCCGTACTGGCGGAACGCGGCGAGCATGATCGCGGCGGTCGCCGAGATCGGCAGTCCGAGCGAGAGCAGCGCGCCCATCGCCATGCCGGTCGTCGAGTTGCCCGCCGCCTCCGGCGCCGCCAGGCCTCGGATAGCGCCCTTCCCGAACTTCGGTGACTTCCGGCGCGCATCCAGGCGCTTCTCGAGCCCGTAGGCGAGGAAGGTCGGGATCTCCGACCCTCCAGCCGGCACGATGCCGAACGGCAGCCCGATCGCCGTGCCGCGTGCCCATGCCGGAGCCGCCTCGCGCATCGCACGACGCGACAGCCACGGACTCCCCTTGGGCCGGATGAGCTTCAAGCCGCCGCCGTGACGGGCCAGGGACGCGACGAAGATCACCTCTCCGAGCGCGAGGATCGCAACAGTGACGGTCACGAGGGAGACGCCGTCGAACAGGTATGGCGACCCAAGAGTGAATCTCGGGGCACCGGACACTCCGTCGATGCCGATCACGGCGATGCCGAGGCCCAGGAAGAGCGAGGCCAGACCCTTCACGGTGTTGTCGGTGACGACCGTGGAGGTCGCCGCGAAGGCGAACACCGCGAGAGCGAAGAACTCGGCAGGCCCGAACTGCGTCGAGAAATCCGCCAGCACCGGGGCGAGGAACACGACCGCGATGGACGCGACGAAACCGCCGATGAACGCGCCGATCGCCGCGGTGGCCAGGGCCTGCGTCGCTCTGCCGTCGAGCGCCATCTTGTGGCCCTCGAAGGTCGACGCGATCGCGGATGCCTGACCGGGCGTGTTCATCAGGATGCCCATGGTCGAGTCACCGAACAGCCCGCCGAAGTACACACCGGCGAACATGATGAAGGCCGCCGTCGGCTCAAGCGCGAAGGTGATCGGCAGCAGCAGCGCGACCGCCATGGACGAACCGAGCCCGGGCATCACACCGACTGCGGTGCCGAGCAGGCATCCGAAGAGCACCCACAGCAGGTTCTGAAGGGTGAGCGCGCCGAGGAAGCCCTCGCCGAGCAGCTGCACAGTGTCCATCTCAGAACTCCCAACCGAGGATGCCGGAGGGCAACGAGAGCCCCAGCAGCATGTCGAAGGCGATGTAGGTGATCGAGCTCGCCGTGAGTCCGACGACCAGGCTGACCAGGCGTCGCTTCTCCCCGAACCCGTGCGCGACGCACCAGAACAGCAGCGCGGCCCCGATGATCCAGCCGAGGACGTTCAGGGTGAGAGCGAACCCGAGGAATCCCAGCACGACCCATGCCAGCGACGACCAGGAGAGCCGGCCATCGGCACGATCGTCTGCGTGAGCTCCATCCGGCTCGTCGGCCTCGTCGTCAGCCGGAGCCGAGCGTCGCCTGCGCAGGTCGCCTACGACGAGCAGGACGGCGAAGAGGAACAGCCCGGCCGCGATCAGGCCGGGGAAGAATCCGGGACCGGGGAACGCCGTGCCCTCCGGCACCTCCATGGTGATGATGCCGAACACGAGATAGCAGCCGAAGAGCGCCAACAGGCCCGGCATCACCAGGCTCCTCGCGATCTCCCCGGAGCCGCCGCGGTACGTGCGCCCGAGCGTGGCCGACACGGACGTCGGGTTGTTGGAACCTCGATCGGAGAACGTCACAGTCCCATCTCCTCGTACAGTCGCTCGATCCGGGCGCGCTCCTCGTCGAGGAACGCATCGAGTTCGTCGCCCGTGCGCACCTGCGGCGTCCAGTGGTAGCGATCGACGGCTGCGCTCCATTCGTCAGTCGCGAGCGTGTCTTCGATCAGCGACTCCAGACCGGCCGCCTGGTCGTCGGTGATGCCGGGTGGCGCGGAGAGACTGCGCCAGTTCGACAGCGTGATGTCGTAGCCCTGCTCGCGGGCCGTGGGGATGTCGATGCCGTCGACCGGCTCCGGTGCGACCAGGGCGAGCGCACGCAGCCTGCCGGACTCGATCTGATCGATGTTGTCGGGGTAGCCGCCGGTTGCGGCACCGGCTGTGCCGTTGAGCAGTGCCTGGATGGCCTCGCCTCCGCCGTCGGAGGAGATGTAGGTCGTCTCGACCGGCTCGATACCCGCTTCGAGGGCGAGGTCCGTGACGACGAGCTGGTCGAACGACCCGCCGCCGGTCCACGGGATCGACGCGGGGTCCTCCCGCCATGCCTGCACCAGATCGTCGAGCGTCTGGTGCGGCGAATCCGCAGGAACGACGATCACGTCGTACTCTTCGAACAGCACGGCCAGGTTGGTGACATCGTCGAGCGTCGTCGCGGTGCCGTACTGGATCGTCGCGGCGAGCAGCCCCGTGCCGCCGACGAGCAGGCTGTCCGGCTGTCCCTCGAGTGTCGAGACGTTGCCGAGCCCGATCGTGCCGCCGGCGCCCGGCATGTTCACGACCTGCACGTTGTTCACGAGCCCGTTCGCCTTCTGCGCCTGCTGCAGCTCGCGCGCCAGGGTGTCCCATCCGCCTCCCGCCGCCGCCGGTGCGACGAGCGTCATCGACGCGTGGAAATCGTCGCCGGATGCCGCAGCGGTGATCGAGCCGTAGCTCGCCGCGCCGATCGTCGCCGCGGCGACGATTCCGCCGATCGCACGCAGCACCGTGCGTCTGCGTGCCGACGTGGGTCGACCGGGATCGTCCTCGTGCGGAGGACGCGATGCGTCTGACATGGGCTCACTCCTTCGTGCTGACGTCTTCGTCGTGCGCGGCCCGTGCTGGCGGGTCTCAGCGTCCAGCGACCACTGCGCGGACGGGGTGCAGGACCTAACATGCATTAGGCGCAGCGCCGCGCACAGCCATGGCGCGGTTTGTGCTCATAAGTGCGCACGGTCGAACATGCTCGGAACGGAAGGACGAACGCTGTGGAGACGTCGTGGCGATACCGTATGACGCGCCTCGCACTGGTCGTTCTGCCCAGCGTGATCGTGCTGGTGTGCGTCGGTGCGACGACGGCGATTGCGATGGCAGTGCAGCGCGACAGCATCCGAGAGGCGACGGCGGAACGAGTCTCTGACGTGTCCTCAGAACTGGCGGAACTCGATCAGATCGTGCAGGTGCTCGACAGCGCCGTTTCACGAGAGGAGGCGACGGCCGAGCTGCAGCCGATCGCGAGCATCGTCGAACGCTCCGCAGGCGTCGACTACGTCGTCGTGATGACGACCGATGGCATCCGGATCACCCACCCAGAGCCGGCCGAGCGCGGCGGACCGGTCTCCACCGACAGCAGCGCTGTGCTGTCAGGCGAGCGGGTGCTCGAGATGGACACGGGAACGATCGGTCGCACGCTGCGTGCGAAGAACCCCGTGCTGGACGCCGAGGGGAACATCATCGGTGCGATCTCGGCTGGCATGCTCGAATCCCGGATGGCGGATGACGCCGAAACCGCACTGTGGCAGCTGCTGCCATGGGCGGCAGGGGCGCTTGCGGCGGGGCTGATCGCCAGTTCGGCCGTGGCCGCCGCCATCAGGGGGCGGCTCCGCAGGCACGACGCGGCGGCGCGTGAGCTGGCGCAGGTCGGACGCACCGCCGCGGCGCTGCGCGAGCAGGCCCACGAGTTCGATACGCGTCTGCATGTCGTGCGCGGTCTCGTCGCGCACGGTGACACAGGCGAGGCCGTCGACTACATCGACGGCTCGACGAGCGTGTCCACGGCAGTGCAGGATGACGCACCCGCAGGCCCTCCGCTGCTGCGTGCGACGATCGAGGCGCTGCGCGCCGAACTCAGTGGGGCCGGCGCTTCGTTGGAGACCGTGATCGACGTCACGGGCGAGATCGACGACCCCGTGATGCTGGTGCTGGCGAACCTGTGCCGGAACGCCGGCGAGGCCGGCGCCGCGCGGGTGAGGTGCGAGCTGTACGAGCGCGACGGACGCATCAGCGGTGTCGTGGAGGACGACGGGCCGGGCATCGGCGAGTTGCAGCGTGAGCGGATGTTCGCACGGGGATACTCATCGAAGCCCGACCGAACCGGAACTGGGCGCGGGATCGGACTCGACATGGTGCGTCGCACGGTTGCGGCGCGCCGCGGCACCGTCGAAGTCTCGACCGGCATGCTCGGCGGTGCACGATTCGCATTCGATATGGAGGCCAGCACGTGAGCGATGCACAGGTGCGCGTGCTCGTCGTCGATGATGATGCCGCCGCTCGGTCGCTGCACGCGCGATTCGTCTCGGAGGCCCCCGGCTTCACCGTTGCGGCGACCGTCGGCTCTGGCGCATCCGCGATCGAGCTGGGCTCGCACGGCGGCATCGACCTGATTCTGCTCGATCTGCGCCTTCCCGACGTCAGCGGCATCGAGGTGCTGCACCGGCTGCGCACGCTCGGCAGCCGCTCCCCCGACGTGATGATCATCAGCTCATCGCGCGACCAGGTGACGGTGCGGCAGGCGCTCGCGGGCCGGATCGCGGGCTACCTCATCAAGCCGTTCACATATGAGGCGCTCGCCGAACGCCTGGGGCGGTACCGTGCAGAGCACCGGCCGCAGCATGAGGCGCAGACGCGCAGTGAGCGCGAGCGCGATCTGGCACAGCAGGAGATCGACCAGCTGCTGAGCACAGGGAGAGTGGAGCTTCCGCCCTCGACCGCGCGTCCTGCCTCGCCCTCATCCCTCCCGAAGGGGATCGCCGAGGTCACGCTGAGACGCGTGCTGGTCGCGCTCGATCCGGTCACGGCCGCGTCTGCCGCCGAGGTGGCGGAGCGGGCGTCGATCTCGCGAGCGAGCGCGCGACGCTATCTCGAGCACCTCGCATCCGAGGGACGAACCGATATCGCCCACCGCTATGGCAGGCGCGGACGGCCCGAGGTGCTGTATCGACTCGCCACGGCTCCGGATGTCCGTCAGCCGTAGACGCGTGCGGTGCGGCCGAGGCGCGCTGCGACGCGGTTGATCTCGTCTGTGTTGGCGAGCGGCACCACGACGAGCGGCACGTCCTCTGTGCCCTCGTCGAGGTACACGACGCGGAGGCCGTGCGGTGCGAGCAGGCGATCGGCGACCTCCACGGCCGTGACGAGCGAGTCCTCGACGTCCGAGACCTCATCGAGCTCCACGTCGGCGCCGACCACTCTCGGCAGCCCGGCGAGCGCATCGGCGAGCTCCTCCCCCGCGTCATCCCGCTCCAGGTACGCGAGAGCGCCGGCATCGTCGAGCGCATCGATCATGGCGAGCCACGGATCGATCTGCGAGGCGGTGGTGATGCCCAGCTCCTTCAGCACGTCGCCATGGGCCTCGAGGAATGCGTCGGGGTCGCCCGCCGCGAGCTCCACGGCCTCGAGCAGTTCCTGGTCGTCATCGAGCAGCTGGCACAGCCGCGTCCAATCCGCTTTCATCGGGGCCATCGTACCTGCCGCCTGTGGCCGATGCGCACCGCATCCACGCGGTGATCCGACCTCGGCTTCGTCGACCGCAACGGATCGGGTTTGTCGAGTTCAACCAGCACTTCCGGATGGGGATAGGCTGGATGCGACAGCGTGCGGGCTCGTCCGGATCGGACCTTCCGCGCGCCCCGGTATCACTCCGCGGCATGAACTGCCGCTACGACGAAAGGTCATCCGGTGGCTGTTCACGATCAGGATCCGTACTCGCAGGGGCCGCAGGACAGCGATCCCGAAGAGACCAGCGAGTGGCAGCAGTCGCTCGACGAGCTCGTCGCGGCCAAGGGCACGGAGCGCGCCCGCGAGATCATGCTGAGCCTGTTGAAGCGTTCGAAGGAGAAGCGCCTGGGCGTGCCGATGGTTCCGACCACGGACTACGTCAACACGATCTCGGCTGAGGACGAGCCCGAGTTCCCCGGTGATGAGGGCCTCGAGCGGCGCTACCGCCACTGGCTGCGCTGGAACGCCGCGATCACCGTGCACCGCGCGCAGCGTCCGGGCATCGGCGTCGGCGGGCACATCTCCAGCTACGCCTCTGCCGCTTCGCTGTACGAGGTCGGCCACAACCACTTCTTCCGCGGGCTCGACCACTCCGTGGGCGGCGATCAGATCTTCTACCAGGGCCACGCCTCCCCCGGCATGTACGCCCGCGCGTTCCTCGAGGGCCGTCTCACGGAGACGCAGCTCGACGGGTTCCGTCAGGAGAAGTCCGCCGCACCGCACGGGCTTCCGTCCTACCCGCACCCGCGCATGCTGCCTGACTTCTGGCAGTTCCCGACTGTGTCGATGGGTCTCGGACCGATCAACGCGATCTACCAGTCGATGACGAACAAGTACCTCGCCAACCGCGGCATCAAGGACGTCGCGGACTCGCACGTGTGGGCCTTCCTCGGCGACGGCGAGATGGACGAGGTCGAGTCGCGCGGGCAGCTCCAGGTGGCGGCGAACGAGGGCCTCGACAACCTCACCTTCGTGATCAACTGCAACCTGCAGCGCCTCGACGGTCCGGTGCGAGGCAACGGCAAGATCATCCAGGAGCTGGAGAGCTTCTTCCGCGGCGCCGGATGGAACGTCATCAAGCTCGTCTGGGGCCGCGGCTGGGACGACCTGTTCGCGCGAGACACGTCCGGTGCGCTGCTGAACCTGATGAACACGACGCCCGACGGTGACTTCCAGACGTACAAGGCCGAAGACGGCAAGTTCGTCCGTGACAACTTCTTCGGCCGCGACCCGCGCGCGCTCGAGCTCGTCAAGGACTACTCCGATGACGACATCTGGGCGCTGCAGCGCGGCGGTCACGACTACCGCAAGGTGTACGCGGCGTACAAGGCCGCGATGGAGCACAAGGGGCAGCCGACGGTCATCCTCGCCAAGACGGTGAAGGGCTACGGTCTCGGGCCGCACTTCGAGGGTCGCAACGCGACCCACCAGATGAAGAAGATGACCCTCGACGACCTCAAGCTGTTCCGCGACACGATGGACATCCCCATCACCGACGCGCAGCTCGAGGAGGACCCGTACCGTCCGCCGTACTACCACCCAGGTGAGTCTGACGAGACGATCAAGTACATGATCGACCGTCGCCAGCAGCTGGGCGGGTTCCTGCCAGAGCGCCGCGTCACCAATGTGCCGCTGAGCCTGCCGGAGGAGAAGGCCTACGGGATGCCGAAGAAGGGCTCTGGCACACAGGAGGTCGCAACGACGATGGCCTTCGTGCGGATGCTCAAGGACATCATGAGGACCAAGGGCTTCGGCGAGCGGATCGTCCCGATCATTCCGGATGAGGCGCGCACGTTCGGCATGGACTCGTACTTCCCGACGGCGAAGATCTACAACCCGCACGGCCAGAACTACATGTCGGTCGACCGCGAACTGCTCCTTGCCTACAAGGAGAGCCCGCAGGGTCAGATGATCCACGTCGGCATCAACGAGGCCGGCGCGACCGCTGCGCTCACGGCCGCGGGCACGTCGTACTCGACGCACGGCGAAACGCTGATCCCGGTCTACATCTTCTACTCGATGTTCGGCTTCCAGCGCACCGGCGACGCGTTCTGGGCCGCCGGCGACCAGATGGCGAAGGGCTTCGTCATCGGCGCGACCGCGGGGCGGACGACGCTGACGGGTGAAGGCACCCAGCACATGGACGGCCACTCGCACCTGCTCGCTTCCACGAACCCGGCAGTCGTCTCCTACGACCCGGCGTACGGTTACGAGGTCTCGCACATCGTGCAGTCCGGCATCGAGCGGATGTACGGCGGCGAGCACGCCGACCCGCACGTCATGTACTACCTGACGGTGTACAACGAGCCGATGGTCCAGCCGGCAGAGCCGGAGGGCGTCGACGTCGAGGGGATCGTGAAGGGTCTTCACCGTGTGTCGGAGGGGCAGGGCGCAGGCGAGAAGGTGCAGCTGCTCGCCTCAGGAGTCGGCGTGCCGTGGGCGCTCGAAGCCCAGAAGCTCCTCAGCGACGACTGGGGCGTCACCGCCGACGTGTGGTCGGTGACCAGCTGGACCGAGCTGCGTCGCGACGGCCTCGACGCCGACGAGCACAACATGCTCCACCCCGACGAGACCCCGCGCACCGCCTACGTCACCGATAAGCTCGCCCACGCCGAGGGACAGCCCTTCGTCGCGACGAGCGACTACATGCACGCCGTGCAGGATCAGATCCGGGCGTGGGTCCCCGGCCCGTACGGCACCCTCGGTGCGGACGGCTTCGGCTTCAGCGACACCCGTCAGGCCGCGCGCCGTTTCTTCACCATCGACGGTCCGTCGATGGTCGTGAAGGCGCTGCAGATGCTGGCGGAGCAGGGCAAGGTCGACGAGGGTGTCGTCGCGCAGGCGATCGAGAAGTATCGCCTGCTCGATGTCACTGCCGGAACCTCCGGCAACGCGGGCGGGGATGCCTGAGCAGGCCCCGCACGGCGGCGGGACCGTCGGGATGGACAAAGCGGCCACGCTCTCGTGGCTGCGGCGCATCTCCGGCGACCTCGCCACCGCCACCACGAAGCGGCTCGAGGAGCAGCTTCCGTGGTTCGTCGACATGCCCGCCTCGCGCCGCTCCGCTGTGGGGCTGGTCGCGCAGGCGGGCATCTCGTCATTCATCCAGTGGTACGACGACCCGACCTCGACGCCCTCTGTCGCGGCCGACATCTTCGCTGCGGCACCGCGCGAACTGCTGCGAAGCGTCAGCCTGCAGCAGACGCTGCAGCTGGTCCGCCTGACGGTCGAGGTCGTCGAAGAGCGCGTGGCGAGCAAGAGCGAACAGCTGCGCGAAGCCATGCTGCTGTACTCCCGCGAAGTCGCGTTCACCGCAGCCGACGTGTACGCGCGTGCAGCTGAATCGCGCGGTCTGTGGGACGCCAGGCTCGAAGCGCTCGTCGTCGACTCGATCCTCACGGGCGAAAGCGATGAGGAGCTCCCCAGCCGCATCGCGGCGCTCGGCTGGCACGGCCACGGCGAATCGTGCGTGCTGGTCGGCACGGTCTCGCGCGGATTCGACGTCGATCAGGTCCGCCGGTCGGCGCGAAAGCTCGGCGTCGATGTGCTGATCGGGGTGCAGGGATCCCGACTCGTACTGGTGCTCGGTCGTGCGCATGCCGGCCCTCGGCAGGAGGAGAAGGCGGAGCTGCCGTTCCCGCAGATCGCGCTCGGGCTCGAGCCGTATTTCGGCGAGGGGCATCTCGTTCTCGGACCGGCCGTCGATGCGCTCGTGGACGCGAGCCTCAGCGCCCGTGCCGCCCTGGCCGGCTTCGCCGTGGCGCGAGCGTGGCGGAAGGCACCCCGCCCCGTCGAAGCCGACGATCTGCTGCCGGAACGCGCGCTCGCGGGCGACCCGCTCGCCAAACGCACCCTGGTCGAACGCGTGTACCAGCCGCTCGCGGACCACTCGACGGATCTCGTGACCACGCTGTGGGCCTACCTCGACAACGGCCGCTCCCTCGAAGCCACCGCCCGCGAGCTGTTCGTGCACCCGAACACGGTGCGCTACCGACTCAAGAAGGTGGGCGACGTGATCGGATGGGACGCACAGGGAGCGCGGGAGGCGCTCATCCTGCAGACCTCGCTCATCCTGGGCTCCATGGGTTCGGGCGATGCCTTCGCACGGCGTCGTGCGGGCTCGCCGCGTCGTGCTCGATAGTCTCCGTATGCGACGGGAGGCACGCGCAACTGTGCGACAGGCACAACGGAACATCCGATTGTTGTTCGAGAGCCTCCACAGGGTTGCGCCTCCGGCTTGGCAGACTTGACGGGTGATTGTTGTCGCATGCCCTGGACAGGGCTCCCAGACGCCCGGATTCCTCGCCCCTTGGCTCGAACTGGAGGGCGCGCGCGAAAGCATCGCCGCCTTCAGCGAAGCCGCAGGCGTTGATCTGCTCGCCGCAGGCACGGAGTGGGACGCGGACCAGATCCGTGACACCCGCGTCGCGCAGCCGCTGATCGTGGCGGCGAGCCTGGTGTCGTGGAACGCTCTGACCGCCGAGGCCACTCCCCCGGCGGGAGTCGCCGGCCATTCGGTCGGTGAGCTCGCCGCGCTCGGTGCGACCGGCGTGATCTCCCAGGATGAGGCCGTGCGCATCGTCGGAGCGCGCGGTCGTGCGATGGCCGAGGCCGCGGCACGAGTCGAGACCGGAATGAGCGCCGTTGTGGGCGGCGTCGAGGAGCAGGTGCTGCAGGCGATCGCGGACAACGACCTGGAGCCAGCCAATTTCAACGGCGGCGGCCAGATCGTCGCCGCCGGTGCGAAGGAGAACCTCGTCTCCCTCGGCGAGAACGCTCCGCGCGGCGCACGCGTGATCCCACTGCAGGTTGCCGGTGCCTTCCACACGCGCTACATGGCCTCCGCGCGGGACGAGCTGCGCTCGGCCGTCGACGGTGTCGCAGACGTGAAGCCCCCGTCGCTCACGCTGTGGAGCAACAGCGACGGCAAGCCGGTCGAGACGGGAGCGCGCGCACTCGACCTGATCGTGCACCAGATCTCGAACCCGGTGCGCTGGGATCTCACCATGGCCGATTTCGTCGAACGCGGCATCACGGGCATCATCGAGCTCGCACCTGCCGGCGCGCTCGTCGGCCTCGCCAAGCGCGGACTCCGCGGCGTGCCCAGCGTCGCGGTCAAGACCCCGGATGATCTCGCCGCCGCACGCGAGCTTCTCGCCGCCTGAGCAGAAAGACCCAGAATGACTGCCACAATCACCGAAGCGACCGGCGCCGCCCATTCGCGGATCTACGCGATGGGCGCCGCGCGCGGCGAGAACATCGTGCCGAACGCGGACATCATCGAACCGATCGACTCCAGCGACGAGTGGATCCAGAAGCGCACGGGTGTGATCACACGCGTGCGGGCCGACAAATCGACGTCAGCTGTCGACCTCGCCGTCGACGCCGCGACTGAGGCGATTCGGAAGTCCGGTGTCGACCCGACGGAGATCGACGCGGTGATCGTCGCGACGATCAGCAACCCGCAGCAGACTCCTTCCGTATCGGCGATCGTCGCAGACCGCATCGGGTCGACGCCGGCCGCCGCTTTCGATCTCAACGCCGCCTGCGCCGGATACTGCTATGGGATCGCGCAGGCAGATGCCCTCATCCGGTCGGGCGGAGCGCGCTTCGTGGTCGTCGTCGGGGCCGAGAAGCTCAGCGACGTCATCGACCCGACCGATCGCAGCATCTCGTTCCTGTTGGGCGACGGCGCCGGCGCCGCCGTGCTCGGCCCGAGCGACACGCCGGGCGTCTCCAAGACGCAGTGGGGCTCTGACGGCTCCAAGGCCGACCTCGTCGGCATGAACGCGACACTGACGCAGTTCCGCGACGGCGAGGCGGAGTGGCCGACGCTGCGCCAGGAGGGTCCGTCCGTCTTCCGTTGGGCCGTGTGGGACATGGTCAAGGTCGCCCAGAAGACGCTCGACGAGGCGGGCGTGAAGGCCGAAGATCTTTCTGCCTTCGTGCCGCACCAGGCCAACATGCGCATCGTGAGCGAGTTCGCGAAGCAGCTCGGCCTGCCCGACACGGTCGCGATTGCGGATGACATCACGACGACGGGCAACACCTCAGCCGCGTCGATTCCGCTCGCCGCGCACCGGCTTCTCGAGGAGCGGCCGGAGCTCAGCGGCGGCCTCGCACTGCAGATCGGCTTCGGCGCCGGCCTCGTTTTCGCCGCGCAGGTGGTCGTGCTCCCGTGATCGAGCACGATCACTCATAGAATTGATCCCGGTTCTGAGACCCGAATAATCCCTTCGACTAAGGAGAAACCCATGGCATTCACGAACGACGAGGTCCTCGAGGGCCTTGCTGAGCTGATCACCGACGAGACCGGCATCGACGCATCGGAGGTGGCGCTCGAGAAGTCGTTCACTGACGATCTCGACATCGACTCGATCTCGATGATGACGATCGTCGTCAACGCGGAGGAGAAGTTCGGCGTGACCATTCCGGACGACGAGGTCAAGAACCTCAAGACCGTGAAGAACGCGGTCGACTACATCACCAACAACCAGTGATGGTGCGTGGTGCCGTGTGCACGGCGCGCGGCACCACGTCACTCTCCCGAGCAACACTCAAGCCCGGATCAAGGAACCAACCATGACCAAGCGCATTGTCGTTACCGGAATCGGAGCCACCTCGGCGCTCGGCGGCACCGTGCAGGACAACTGGAAGAACCTGCTCGCAGGAACGCCAGGAGCGCACACTCTGCCCCACGAGTGGATCGAGCAGTATCAGATCCCGGTGACGTTCGCCGCTGAGGCGTCCGTTCGTCCCTCGGAAGTGCTGCCCCGCCACGAGGCGAAGCGTCTCGATCCGTCGACGCAGTTCGCCCTCATCGCCGCCCGCGAGGCGTGGGAGGACGCCGGTGCCCCGGACGTCGCCCCCGAGCGGCTCGGCGTGGACTGGGCGACGGGCATCGGCGGCGTATGGACGCTGCTGGACGCCTGGGACACGCTGCGCGAGAAGGGCCCGAGGCGGGTGATGCCTCTCACCGTGCCGATGCTCATGCCCAACGCGGGTGCAGGCAATCTCTCGCTGCAGTTCGGCGCGAAGGCCTTCGCCCGTACTGTGGTCAGCGCCTGCGCCTCCAGCACGGAATCGATCGGGAACGCGTACGAGCACCTGCAGGACGGACTCGCCGATGTCGTGATCGCCGGCGGCGCGGAATCCGCGATCCACCCGATCACGATGGCATCGTTCGCATCCGCACAGGCGCTGTCGCGTCGCAACGACGATCCGGAGGGTGCATCGCGTCCCGGGGCGATCGACCGCGACGGCTTCGTGATGGGCGAGGGCGGAGCCGCGCTCGTGCTCGAGACCGAGGAGCACGCCAAGGCGCGCGGCGCGAAGATCTACGCCTACCTCGTGGGCGGCGGCGTGACCGCGGATTCGTACCACATCACGGGCAACGACCCGGAGGGCACGGGCGCAGCCCGCGCCGTGGAGCAGGCGCTGGCGCAGGCCGGTGCGACGCCGGACGAGGTGACGCACATCAATGCCCACGCCACGTCCACCCCGGTCGGTGACCCGAACGAGTACATGGCTTTGAAGAGCGTGTTCGGCGACAGGGTCGACGACATCCCGGTGTCGGCGACCAAGGCGTCGACAGGGCATCTGCTCGGCGGAACCGGTGCGCTGGAAGCCGTGTTCACGGTGCTCGCGCTGCGCGACCGCGTCGCCCCGCCGACGATCAACATGACGGAACAGGATCCGGACGTTCCATTCAAGCTGTCTGGTGAGGCGCAGCCGCTCGGTGACGGTCCGCAGATCGCGATCAGCAACTCGTTCGGCTTCGGCGGGCACAACGCCGTCGTGGCCTTCGTCAGCTATGACGGCTGACGGCTGACGACGACGTACTGCGGCCGCCCAGGATCCTTCGACCGGGCGGCCGCAAGTCTTTGTGTCCGCCGACGGATCACAGATGACTGCCTGAGGGTCGGTCAGCCGACCTTGTGGAGCCAGACCACGGCGGCATCGTCAGAGGCGTGCCGGAAGGGCTCCAGCTCGTCGTCCCACGCGGAGCCCAACGCGATGTCGAGCTCACGCTGCAGCTCGAACGCATCACCTGAGGCGACTTCCATGGCGTAGCGCACGCGATCCTCCGGGATCACGACATTGCCGACAGTGTCCATCTGGGAGTAGTGGATGCCGAGATCCGGGGTGTGCATCCAACGGCCGCCGTCGCTGCGAGGCGTCGGATCCTCCGTCACCTCGAATCGCAGATGCTCCCAGCCGCGAATCGCGGTCGCCAGAGCGGCGCCGGTTCCCGCCGGAGCCTCCCAGTAGAACTCGGCACGCCGAGCACCGGGCATAACCGACTGCTCCGCCCACTCGAAGTTCACGGCCCGGCCGAGCGAACGGCCGACCGCCCACTCCAGGTGTGAGCAGAGCGCTTTCGGCGCGGAGTGGATGTAGATCACTCCGCGCGCATGTGGTGTCGCCATGATCTTCTCCGTTTTCGTCTGGTTCGTGTGTCAGGTGCGTCTTCCCCTACGACCTGTCATGAACCCGACCGGAGAACCGGCGGACTGCGTATTCGATTGCGGTTCGATTATCACACCTTCGGCACCGAAATCACAAGCGTGTCATTCGGGCGCGTCGTGACTCAGCAGATCGTGCGTCGATCAGAGCCTGCACTTGGTGGGGCCGGTGGGACTTGAACCCACGGATCGTCGAGTTATGAGCTCGCTGCCTTGACCATCTTGGCTACGGCCCCCTGTCGGTTCACAGCTTATCGCGAGGTGTCGTCGGTGCCGCGCGGCGGCGGGGCGGTCCCGCCGCGCTTCGGCGATCCGTCCTGCGGCGGGTTGCGGCGCTGAAGCAGATCATCGGGGTCGCGCAGCGCGCGCAGGTCGTCGAGCGGCGTCGACGGTGAATGCGAAGAATCCGGATCGCGCGTGAGCGGCTGATCCCGAATCACTGCGGAATCCTGTTCGAACGGTTCGTTGGATGAGCGCGGCGCCCCGCGGCGTGCGTCCGTGGCCGTCCGATCGAGACGCGGGTCGCCGCCGCGCGCGATGTTCAGCTGCTGCGACTCGCTGATCACCTGGGGGTGGTGTCTGGCGAGCAGGAACACCCCGACGGCGGCGACGCCGCCCATCAGCAGGAACACGATGACGGCCCACATCGGCGCGTGCGCCGTCTCCCCCAGCACCAGCGCACCGATGAGCACGGCGATGATCGGGTCGATCACGGTGAGCCCGGCGATGACCAGGTCAGGCGGCCCCGAGGAGTACGCGGTCTGCACGAAGTACCCGCCGACGACGGCCGCGGCGACCAATGCGACCGCGCAGGTGATGGACACCCAGCCGAAGTTCCCGCTCTGCACGCGGAGGATGATGATCTTCGCGAATGTGGCGACGAAGCCGTAGAGCATGCCGCCTGCGGTGATGTAGAACAGCGCGGACAGTCGTCTCCGCAGCGCCAGCCATGCCGTTCCGAGTGCGATGGCCACCATGAGCAGGATCGCGAGCACCGTGAGCAGCTCGTAGTCGGTGACCGGTCGCTCGGTTGCGAACAGCGCCGCGATGATGACGAAGACGAAGATGCCGCCGACGCACAGGCCGATCGCGGTCATCGACCGCTTGGTCGGCATGTGGCCCGTCATCTGCGCATTGAGCAGGGTCGTGATCACCAGGGAGACGGCGCCGAGTGGCTGCACCACGACGAGCGGAGCAACGGAGAGAGCGCTGAGCTGGCAGAGGACGGCGACGCCCAGCAGGAGCGTGCCGACGATCCACGACGGACGACGCAGCAGGCGCAGGAAATGCGAGATCCCGAGCCCCTGTTCACCGGTCTCGCCGGAGATCCGCTCGACCTTCCGGACGCCGCGGCTCTGGTACTGCGCGCCGAGCGACATGAAAACGGCTCCGGCCAGCGCAAGCGGAATGCCGAGAAGCAGCCCGGGGTTGTCCAGGAACCCGACGAGCTGCTCGCCGGGATCGTTGACCTCCATGCCCCACATCACGGAAACCGAGCCTAATGCGCGCTCCTGCACAGCAGGCGCCAGCACGCAGGAAACCACGCGATTACGGGGGTTCTCCCCCGCTGCTGTGACCGAATCGAGACGGTTCGGCGTTCGCACTGTTCTCCGAACCGGCGCGTCTACGCTGAAGCAATGGCAGTTCTTCCCATTCGCATCTGGGGCGATCCCGTCCTCCACGCACCCGCCGACGAGGTCGCAGAGATCACCGACGAGATCCGTGCCCTCGTCTCCGACATGTACGAGACCATGGACGCCGCGCCAGGCGTCGGGCTCGCCGCACCCCAGGTCGGGGTCGCCCTGCGCATCTACGTGTATTCATTCGAAGACGACGACGGCAGGCCGTGGCGCGGGGAGATCCTGAACCCGGAGCTGTTCATGACGCCCCCAGAGCCCGGTCACCCGGATGAGGACGAGGAGTCGGAGGGATGTCTCTCCTTTCCCGGTGAGAGGTTCCCGCTGCGCCGTTCCGATCGTGTGATCGTGACGGGCATCGACGTGCGCGGTGATGCGGTGCGCATCGACGTCGACGGATGGCGCGCGCGCATCATGCAGCACGAGTTCGACCACCTCGACGGGATCATCTACCTCGATCGGGTCTCCGACCGCGATTGGAAGACCGCGCAGAAGATCTCGAAGAAGCGTGGCTGGGGCAAGCCGGGCCGGGCCTGGACACCCGGCATCGACGACCTCGAGGGCTGACCCCAGGAGTCAGCACACAGCAAGAGTCCCTCGCTCGGAAACCGAGCGAGGGACCTGTTCGCGTCAAGTGCGAAGGTTACTCGTTGCCGATCTTGTCGTCAGCCGCATCGCGTGCGCCCTCGACCTTGTCGGCGAACTTGTCACCTGTGACCTTGTTTGCGAGGCCTTCAGCCCCATCGAGTACCTGGTCGCTGATCTCTTCTGCCTTGTCGGAGTTGAGAAAGCCCTTCGCCTTGCCAGCGATATCGTCGATTCCCACAGACAACCCCCTTGCTCTCGATGGTCGGCTCATCGGCCGCTTGCCGCTAGTTTGCAATGCCGACGCTCCGATGTCCAGAGTGAATTTCGCACTCGCCGGCGGGCGGTGACCACCACGGGGCGCTCTTCGTGGGGCAGGATGGAGGAATGCGCATCGAAGACCATCCAGACGCTGCGATCACCTGTCGCGATCTCAGCGTCGGACGTTCAGGGCGAGGGCCGACGATCAGAGCCGCAGACGGCGTCTCATTCACTCTTGCCTGGGGCGGCACCATGTGCATCAGCGGGCCGACGGGTTCCGGCAAATCGAGTCTCGTGTCCGTGCTCGCAGGAGAACGAGACGACACCCGCAAGGTGGCTGGCGGCGAGGCCACCGTGTGCGGAGTGAACGTGCGCAAGCCCGGTCGCGGGCACCGCATTCTGACGTACCGCGCCGGATACTTGCCGCAGAGCGCGGGAGCGAACCTTCCCCCGCGCCTCAACGTCGCCGAGATCATCGCCGAGCCGATCCTCTCCCGCGACCGTCGCGCATCCGGGCGCGCACTCGACCTGCGCATCGCGGCACTGCTCGATGAGGTGCAGCTCCCACTGGGCGCCACGGACCGCTTCCCGTACGAACTCAGCGCCGGCATGCGACAGCGCGTCGCGATCGCTCGCGCACTCGTCCTCGACCCGCAGCTGTTCGTCGCCGACGAGCCGCTGGCGAATCTCGACCTCGAGGTGCGCCACACAGTCTTCGATGCCATCGTGAAACGCCGCGCCGAGTGGAACATGGCCTCGCTGATCGTCAGCAATGACCCCTATCTGGCGCGGGAGCTGCGCGCCGACCGGATGCAGCTGCGCGGCGGACACGTCGTGGCGATCGGAACCAGCGACGACGTGCAGTGGACGCCGGATGCCCAGGTCGACGGAACGCTCTCGATCTCGTGACGCGCCCGGGGCGTGTCACGAGTCGTTCTCCCTCCGGATCATTTGCTAAGCTGGACGAGTTGCCGCGATCGCGGCGGCGTGCTCCACGGAGTATTCCCCGGTAGCTCAATGGCAGAGCAATCGGCTGTTAACCGATAGGTTGTTGGTTCGAGTCCAACCCGGGGAGCAGACGGCCCTCACCCTCAGGGGTGGGGGCCTTTCTCGTGCCGCCTCTCAGTCGTCGAGGGTGAGGCGCGCCTTCTGTGCGTCGAGGTCGCGCAGCTGCATGCGCAGCGCTCTGCCCTCCTCGGAATCGGCCGGCACGCGCTGGATCGCCCCGAGCAGCTGATTCTTCTGCGCCAGGAGCGCTCCGATGATGAGCTGCCTGGCCAGGTCGTTGATCGAGCTGACCGCGTGCTCTTCGTCACGTGCGGGGAAGTCGCGCGCCAAGAGCTCGCCGGCCAGTGTCGCGTAGGCGGACGGTGCGGTCTCGACGACCGTCAGCGCCCATCCGGGCTTGGTCCGATCGGTTCCCTCCAGTGTCACGCGCACGCCTTCCAGTGCCGGATGATGGAACGGCACGGCGAGCGCCCTGACGAACAGCTCCGGATCGACCCGATGGCCGTACTGCAGGAAGCCGGTGAGGGCGTCGCGCTCGCGCGCGTTCTGCGGTGTGGGCGGGAGCGAGCCGAGTGTCACCGCGGGGGCTGCGACCTGCTGCTCTGGCACCTGCTCCGCACCGTAGGTGCGCTGCGGCTGGGACGCAGTGCGACGCGCCTGGCGCGCGGCACCCTCGACCTCGCGGTGCACGTCGGCCGGATCCATGCCGAGGCGAAGTGCCAGGACGCGCTCGTAGCCGGGGCGCAGCAGTCGATCCCGGATCTCCGCGACGATAGGAGCGCCCGAACGCAGTGCACCGACCCTGCCCTCGACCGTCGCGAGGTCGAACCCGGAGATCCGCCGGTCGATCATGAACTCGAACATCGGCTTCTTCTGCTCGATGAGGCCCTTCACGGCGCTGTCGCCACGCTGCAGGCGGAGGTCGCACGGGTCGAGGCCGTCCGGGGCCACGGCAACGTAGGACTGGGCGTTGAACCGCTTCTCCTCCGCGAAGGCGCGCACGGCCGCCTTCTGGCCCGCCTCATCCGGATCGAAGGTGAAGATGACCTCGCCGTTGGCGGAGTCATCGCCCATCACACGTCGCAGCACGGTGACGTGCTCCGACCCGAACGCCGTACCGCACGTCGCGATCGCGGTGGTGATGCCTGCGAGGTGGCATGCCATCACGTCGGTGTATCCCTCGACGACGACCACGCGCTTCGGCTCGCCGCGCGAGATGTCTCGCTTGGCCAAGTCGAGCCCGTACAGCACCTGGTTCTTCTTGTACACGGCGGTCTCTGGCGTGTTCAGGTACTTCGGACCCTTGTCGTCGTCGAAGAGCCTGCGCGCGCCGAACCCGATGGTCTGACCGGTGACGTCGCGGATGGGCCACACGACGCGCCCGCGGAATCGGTCGTAGACGCCGCCTCGCTGGTTCTGCGAGACCACGCCGGCGGCGATCATCTCCTCACGAGTGAAACCCTGCTGACCGAGAGCCTTCAGCATGTGATCCCACCCCTGGGGTGCGAAGCCGACGCCGAAATGTGCGGCCGCAGCAGGATCGAAGCCCCGCTCCCCCAGAAAACGACGCGCGATCTCGGCGCCGGGTGAGCCGAGCTGCGAGCGGAAGTAGTCGGCCGCTGCTTTGTTCACCGCGAGCAGCCGTGACCTGCCGCTCGTCTCGGGTGCTGGGCCGCCGCCCTCCTCGTAGTGCAGGGGGAAGCCGATGCGCGCGGCGAGACGCTCGACGGCCTCGGTGAACGACATGTGGTCCATCTCGCGCAGAAAGCTGTACACGTCGCCGGATTCGCCGCACCCGAAGCAGTGGTAGTAACCGTGCTGCGGCCGCACGTGGAAGCTGGGTGACTTCTCGTCGTGGAACGGGCACAGGCCCTTCATCGAGCCGATGCCTGCAGTCTTCAGAGCGACGCGCTCGCCGATCACGTCGGCGATGTTCGTGCGTGACTTGACCTCTTCGACGTCGGCCTGTCGAATGCGCGGCACGGGCTACACCTCCGCCAGCTCGGAGGGGCGAGGAGCCCAGATGCCGACCTCCTCGGGGTCGATGGGGCCCACCAGCCGGTTGTGCCACGAGAGCGCCGTCTGATCGGTCAGGCTCGCGACTTGGTCGACGATGACCCGCTTGCGTTCGGCATCGCTCGTCGCGTCCGCGAAGTCGGCGGCGAACTCCGGATCGAGCTGGTCGGCGCCGGAGGAGAACAGCGTGTCGGTCGACAGCAGTGTGTTCGCGAGGCGCTCCAGCACCCGGCGCTGCTCCTCGTAGATGCCGCGGCGGGTGTCGAGGCTCGCGACCGTCGCGCCCATGATGCCCTTGAGCACCGCGATCTCCACCTCGACCTCGCGCGGAACGATGACACTGGCACGGTAGCGCGTGAGCGACTCCTGCGGGTATGCCTCGCGGGTGGCCTTCACGCTCTCGGTGGCGAAGCGGCCGATCAGGTCGCTGGTGAGGTTCTTCAGTCGGCCGATGTCGGAGCGCGAGCGGTCGAACCTTCTCAGCCACATCGGCTGATGGGTGAGGCGGTACAGGCCGTCGGCGAGCTCCTCACGGGAGAAGTCGTAGCCGACCCACTGCTGGATGCGTCCCACCATCGGGTGATGCTCGACCGGATCGTTGATGAGCCGGAGGTCGAGGTAGCCGTTCAGCAGCGCATCCTCGAAATCGTGCACGGAGTAGGCGATGTCGTCGCAGAGATCCATCACCTCGGCTTCGATGCAGCGCTTCCGGTACGGGGCATCCTGCCGCATCCACGCGAACACGTCTTCGTCTTCTGGATAGACACCGAACTTGAGGCGGCCGCCGGGGTCGGGCACGGGATCATCGACGGTCCACGGGTACTTGCAGACGGCGTCGAGCGAGGCGCGCGTGAGGTTGAGGCCGTGCGAGCGCCCGTCGCCGACGATCTTGGCCTCCAGGCGCGTCAGAATGCGCAGGCTCTGGGCGTTGCCCTCGAAGCCTCCGACGTCGCCGGCCCAGGTGTTGAGCGCGCGTTCTCCGTTGTGTCCGAACGGCGGGTGGCCGAGATCGTGGCTCAGGCACGCGGTGTCGACGACATCGGCGGCGATGTCGAGCGAGCTGCCGATCTCGCGGCCGACCTGCGCGACCTCGAGCGAGTGCGTCAGCCGGTTGCGTGCGAAATCGGCAGGGCTGGCGGGGCTGAGCACCTGCGTCTTCGCCGCCAGCCGCCGAAGGCCCGCGGAGTGGAGCACTCGAGCGCGGTCGCGCGCGAAGCTGTCGCGTTCGGAACGGTGCTGTTCCGGATGGAAGCGCTCTGCGTCTTCGTCCGTGTATCCGGCAGGCCTCATCCGGGTCAGCTCATCCCCCACTGGTGTCCAGCTCCGCTTCCTGAAGTTCGCTGGTCGCGTCTGCGGCCATCCCTCGCGAGTCTAGCCAGCCCTCGGGCAGCACGGGTCGCTTCGGGCGGCCGGACCGCCCGCGCTGCCCTTCCGCCGGCGCACCCGGGTACGGAGCGTCGAGGTCGAGCTGGGAGATGAGCTCGTCGATGTGGTCCAGCGACGTGACCTGCGAGAACTGCCCGCGCAGATCGCCGCCGATCGGGTACCCCTTGAAGTACCACGAGGCGTGCTTTCGCACGTCGCGGCAGCCGCGGTCCTCGCTCTCGAAGAACTCCACGAGGAGCTCGGCGTGGCGCTTGAACGCCTGCGCGACGAAGGCGAGCGTGGCATTCACGGAGGTGCCCTCGCCGCCGAAGGCCCGTGCGAGCTCGCCGAACAGCCATGGGCGCCCGAGGCAGCCCCGGCCGACGACGACGCCGTCGCATCCGGTCTCTTCGACCATCCGGACGGCGTCGTCCGCGCTCCAGATGTCGCCGTTGCCGAGCACGGGGATCGAGGTGACCGCCTGTTTCAGCTCGGCGATGGCGGACCAGTCGGCGTGGCCCGAATAGAACTCGCCAGCCGTGCGGGCGTGCAGGGCGACGGCTTTCGCGCCGACGTCCTCCGCGATGCGGCCGGCGTCGAGGAAGGTGAGGTGGTCGTCATCGATGCCTTTGCGCATCTTGACCGTCACGGGCAGATCGCCGGCACCGTCGACTGCGGCCTTCACGATGTCGCGGAACAGGTCGAGCTTCCACGGCAGCGCCGCTCCGCCGCCCTTGCGCGTGACCTTCGGCACGGGGCAACCGAAGTTGAGGTCGATGTGGTCGGCGTGATTCTCCTCCGCGATGATGCGCGCGGCCTTCCCCGTGTACTCGGGGTCGACGCCGTAGAGCTGAATCGAACGCGGCGTCTCGGACTCGTGATGCTGGATGAGGCGCATCGTGACCGGGTTGCGTTCGACCAGGGCGCGGGTCGTGATCATCTCGCTGACGTAGAGGCCTGCACCGTACTCGCGGCACAGGCGTCGGAATGCCGTGTTGGTGATGCCTGCCATCGGAGCGAGCACCACGGGAACGTCGATCGAGAGCGGGCCGATCTTCAGCGGCCCGCCCGTCGGGTTCGCCGGGGCCGCAGCATGCGGTTCGGTCAGCGCGGTGGTCATCCGTCCATTCTTCCAGAAGCGACGTGTGAGGCGACCGTGCTGTCTGCGGCTGTGGATGGGCCGCTCCGTCCTGATCGGTTCCGCAGCGCGCCGAGCCGACGATGACTCGCGGGCGTAGGCTGGGCCGTATGAGCGAAGTACTCGATGTGCGCAGCATTCCATTCGACACGGCCACGGGTGAGACCAAGACGCTCGGCGACCTCTCCGATGGCCCCGTGCTGGTCGTGAACGTCGCGTCGAAGTGCGGTCTCACGCCCCAGTACGAGCAGTTGGAGCAGTTGCAGCGCACATACGGGGAGAAGGGGCTCACCGTGCTGGGCTTCCCGTGCAACCAGTTCATGGGGCAGGAACCCGGCTCGATCGACGAGATCCTCGACTACTGTGCGACGACGTGGGGGGTGTCGTTCCCAGTCGCCGACAAGGTCAAGGTGAACGGCAGGAACGCGCACCCGCTCTACAAAGCGCTGAAGAACACCGAAGACGCCGAAGGCAAGGCCGGCCGCGTTGCGTGGAACTTCGAGAAGTTCCTCGTCACCCCCGACGGTGCGGTCACCCGGTTCCGTCCCCGTACGGCCCCGGATGACTCCACCGTGATCGCCGCCATCGAGGGGGCACTGAGCGAATAGCGCTCCGCCTCACCGCAGCAGCTGAACACGCGTCAGCGCACCGCAGCGGCGGTCAGGCGCGTGAGCGTTCCCAAGCCGAGAGGTCAGGCACATCGAGTGCGAACCGACGCTCGAGCCATGAGGAAGCCTGACGGAACCAGTCGGCGGCCCGTACATCCATGTCACCGCGCGAACCGGCCGTTGCCTGCGTCGCCAGCGACAGACCGTGTCGGCCCTCCTCGTACACGTGCAGCTCGTACGGCACGCCCACGTCGGCGAGGCGCGTGGCGAAGTACATGCTGTGTCGCGCCGGGACGAGAGTGTCGCCCGCCGTGCCCCAGATGAAGGAGGGAGGCGTGTTCGCATCAGCCATGCGTGCGGGGCTCGCGGCGATGAGTGCTTCCTGCGACGGCTCGGTCGTGCCGAGATATGCGACCGCCGCTGCGCCGCGCACAGCCTGTTCGAGTTCGCCCGCCTCGTGGGTCCTTTCGGCGACGTCGATGTAATCGGTGATGGCGTAGCAGGCGATGAGTGCCGCAGGGCGCAGGCCCTCACCCGCGGCCCCTGTGATCACCGGCTTGTCCCAGTGCGTGGCGTACATGGCCGCATTGTGGCCGCCCGCCGAGAAGCCGCACACGGCGATCCGGTCTACGTCGACGAGCCATTCCCCCGACCGCGTGCGGATCTCGCGCATCGCGAGCCCGACGTCGACGAGCGGATGCGGGAACTGCGAGCGCTCACGCGGCTCGAGCGGCCGCGTCGGGTCGGCGTCGCCGTACACCGAGTAGCGCAGCACGAACGCGTGATAGCCGAGCGAAGCGAACGCCATGGCAATGGGCTCGGCTTCGCGGTCGGAACAGCTCAGATAGCCGCCGCCGGGCAGGATGAGAACGGCGGGGCGCGATGCTCCACCGAGCATCGACGCCGAGTCGTCGAGGATGTAGGTGGTCATGGTGACGTCGTCGCGCCCCTCGCGGAGGGGAATCGTCTCTGTTCTCATGCTTCCTCACCGTACCGGCGCACACGCTGGTGCTGAGCGTCGATCTGCGGGCGAAACGGCTCCGGGTCACCCATCAGCGTGCGATACCGCCCTCGGTCCCGCGCGCCTGCCTGTCGCGCGGCGCGTCCACCGCCCCGCCGAAGCGGCGATCGCGGGAGTGGAAGACCCGGATGGCCTCCCACAGGTTCTCGCGTGAGAAATCCGGCCACAGCGTGTCGAGGAACACCATCTCGGCATACGCCGCCTGCCAGAGCAGGAAGTTCGAGGTGCGCTGCTCGCCGCTGGATCGCACGAACAGGTCGACGTCCGGCATGTCGGGGATGTAGGTGTACCGGCGCAGCGTCTTCTCGTTCACACCCGACGGCTTCATGCGGCCGGCCGCGACGTCGTCGGCGATCCGTCTGACGGCGTCGACGATCTCGTTGCGTCCGCCGTAGTTGACGCACATCGTCAGCGTGAGCACATCATTGCCGCGCGTGAGCTCCTCCGCGTACCGCAGCTCTTTGATCACGCTGCGCCACAGCCGCGGCTCGCGCCCCGCCCAGCGCACCCGCACTCCCCACTCGTTGAGCTGGTCGCGGCGCCGGTGCAGGACGTCCCGGTTGAAGCCCATCAGGAAGCGCACCTCATCCGGTGAGCGGCGCCAGTTCTCCGTCGAGAACGCGTAGACGGACAGATGCTTCACACCGGCCTGGATCGCACCCGCCACGACGTCGAGCAGCACCTCCTCCCCCGCCTGGTGGCCTTCGATCCGGCTCATCCCGCGTTTGTTGGCCCAGCGACCGTTGCCGTCCATCACGATGGCCACGTGGTTCGGCACGGGGCCGGCGAAGGGCGTCGGATACAGTCCCGTCCAGTCGAGCGGGCGGAACGCGACGGCGTCGCGGTGCGTGTACGGCTTCGTCATCGTGCGCCTCCGCGGCGTCCGGTCTGGCTGAAGGCGCGGATGCCTCGCTCGAGATGGTGCTGCACGTAGGCGTTCGCGAGGCCGGATGCACTGTGCAGATCGGCCTCAGGTGCCTCGTCGACCGCGCCCCAGTCCCCTGCGAGCAGTGCCCGCAGCATCACGAGGGACTTCTCCTGTGCCTTCGGGCTTCCTGCGGGAGCGCAGTTCCCGCAGACGCTGCCGCCCAGTTGCGCGACGAACGCACTGTGCGGCCCGGGAGCGGCGCACCGTGCGCACTCATCGAGGGCTGGGGCCCATCCGGACAGCGCCATCGCCCGAAGGAGGTAGGACGTCTGGATCGCCGCGGGCGGATGCTCGCCGCGCGAGAGCGAGCGCAGCGCGCCGACCAGCAGGTAGTACTGCTGCGCGCCGGACTCGGCTTCGGCGATGCGGTCAGCGGCCTCCACCATCGCGCTGGCCGCGGTGTACCGGTCGTAGTCGTTTGCGATCACCGCGCCGTAGGAACCGATCGAATCCGCCTGCTGCA
The DNA here is from genome assembly GCF_003335195.1 of Microbacterium sp. JB110. Classification (NCBI taxonomy): domain Bacteria; kingdom Bacillati; phylum Actinomycetota; class Actinomycetes; order Micrococcales; family Microbacteriaceae; genus Microbacterium; species Microbacterium sp. JB110. Next base: position 456,929 of record NZ_QPGM01000001.1, read on the forward strand.
CGATATCGAGGCTGCGCCCGGCGTAGAACTGCGCGTCCACGACCATGAAGGGCTCCAGCCGTGCACCGAACTTCGACGAGGTGCGCCTGACCCCCTTCGCGACAGCACGGACCTTGCCGTGCTGTCGCGACAGGAGCGTCACGATGCGGTCGGCCTCCCCCAGTTTGTGGGTGCGAAGCACGACGGCCTCGTCTCGATAGGTCGGCACTCCCCCAGCTTAATCCGCAGTCCCTGCGCAGGGCCGCATCCGTCGCTCAGGTGCGGCAACTCGCCGCTTCGACCGGTTGACAGCGGCGAATCGCCGTACCTGAGCGGCTGTCGGCGCGGTTCCTCAGGCGGCGACGAGGTGGTCCTCGCGGGCCCTGATGGTCCGGTTGACGGCCGAGACGATCGCCTTCAGCGATGCCATCGAGATGTCGCCGTCGACACCGACGCCCCACAGTCGCTGGTCATCGATCTGCAGGTCGACGTAGGCCGCTGCCTGTGCGTCGCCGGATGCGGACATCGCGTGCTCGACGTAGTCGTACAGCGTGACCTCGCGCCCTGCCTCACGCAGCACCTCGAGGAAGGCCGCGATCGGCCCGTTGCCGGTTCCGGTGACGGTGCGCTGCTCTTCACCGTCTCGCAGCGTCACCTCGAGGGTGACGTCGCTTCCCGAGCTGCGGGTCTCTGTGGAGATGATCTCGAACCGACCCCAACGCGCGTCCGAACTGTCGGCCGGCAGGTACTCGTCCTGGAAGATGTGCCAGATCTGGTCGCTGGAGACTTCGCCGCCGTCGCTGTCCGTGCGCGACTGCACGACGCCGGAGAACTCGATCTGCAGCTTGCGCGGCAGGTCGAGGTGGCGATCGGTCTTCAGCAGGTACGCGACACCGCCCTTGCCCGACTGGGAGTTGACCCTGATGACCGCCTCGTACGAGCGACCCAGGTCCTTCGGGTCGACCGGCAGGTACGGCACGCCCCAGCTGATGTCGTCCACCGAGACGCCTGCGGCCTCGGCCCTGGCGTCCATCGACTCGAAGCCCTTCTTGATCGCATCCTGATGCGATCCGCTGAATGCCGTGAAGACAAGATCGCCGGCCCACGGGCTCCGCTCGTGCACTGGCAGCTGGTTGCAGTACTCGGCGGTGCGCTTGATCTGGTCGATGTCACTGAAGTCGATCTGCGGGTCGACGCCCTGCGTGAACAGGTTGACACCCAGCGCGACCAGGTCGACGTTGCCTGTGCGCTCGCCGTTGCCGAACAGGCAGCCCTCGATGCGGTCGGCGCCTGCCATGTAGCCCAGCTCCGATGCGGCGATCGCCGTGCCGCGGTCGTTGTGCGGGTGCAGCGACAGGATGACGTTCTCGCGATTGTCGAGGTGCCGGCTCATCCACTCGATCGAGTCGGCGTACACGTTGGGCGTGGCCATCTCCACCGTGGCCGGCAGGTTGAGGATGATGTTGCGCTCCGGCGTCGGCTGCAGCACCGTCATCACCTGGTTGCAGATCTCGACGGCGAACTCGAGCTCGGTCCCGGTGTATGACTCGGGTGAGTACTCGTAGAAGACGTTGGTCTCTGGGATCGTCGCCTCGTACTTCTTGCAGATGCGCGCTCCCTCCAGCGCGATGTCGATGATGCCCTGCTTGTCGGTGCGGAACACCACCTCGCGCTGCAGCACGCTGGTCGAGTTGTACAGGTGCACGATGGCCTGCTTCGCGCCGGCGATCGACTCGTAGGTGCGGGCGATCAGGTGCTCGCGCGCCTGCGTCAGCACCTGGATGGTCACGTCATCCGGAATGGCGCCCTCGTCGATCAGGCTGCGCACGAAATCGAAGTCAGTCTGGCTCGCCGAGGGAAACCCGACTTCGATCTCCTTGTAGCCCATTCCGACGAGCAGATCGAACATCACGCGCTTGCGCTGCGGATCCATCGGGTCGATCAGGGCCTGGTTGCCGTCGCGCAGATCGACGGCGCACCAGCGGGGCGCCTTCTCGATGCGTTTGGACGGCCAGGTGCGGTCGGGCAGATCGACCGTGATCTGTTCGTGGAACGGCACGTACTTGTGCACCGGCATCGCCGATGGCTTCTGATTGTTCTTCATGGTCTTCTTCTTTCGCGGCGGGTGTCTCGATATGGGCCCGCAGGAGTCTCCGCGACGAGAAGGCCCTAGATCGAGGACTCGTCGCGGCGACTAAGAAGGAGACCGCCGAGGAGCATGCCTCCACGATAACACTCATCCTGCTCAGCGACACGGGGCAGCTGCGCCGCTGCATTTCGCAGAGTGCTCATCAGAAGCCGAGCCGGCCGAGCTGTTTGGGATCGCGCTGCCATTCCTTCGCCACCCGCACGTGCAGCGCGAGGTAGATCTTGGTGCCGAGCAGCGGCTCCAGCTGGGCGCGCGCTCTGGCACCGACGTCGCTCAGCCGGGAGCCTTTGTGGCCGATGATGATCGCCTTCTGGCTGTCGCGCTCCACCACCACATTGGCGTAGACGTCGGTGAGGTCGTCGCGCCCCTCCCGTGCGATGATGTCGTCGATCGTCACGGCGATGGAGTGCGGCAGCTCGTCGCGGACGCCGTCCAGCGCCGCCTCCCTGATGATCTCGGCGACCCGATCCTCCGTCGATTCGTCGGTGACCACGTCATCCGGGTACAGCGCGGGCCCCTCCGGCATCAGAGCGAGCACCTCGTCCGCGAGCACGTCCAGCTGGTCGCCCGACACGGATGACAGGGGAATGACTGCCGCCCAGTCCTCGCGCAGCGAATCGGCCTCCATCAGCCGCTGCATGATGTCGTCACGGCCTGCGGCGTCGGTCTTGGTCACCAGCACGACCTTCTTCGCGTTCGGGTAGTCGTCGAGGGAGGCCGCGATCCGGCGGTCACCAGGGCCGACCTTCTCGTTCGCCGGCACGCAGAGTGCGATCACGTCGACGTCGCCGAGCACCTGTTCGACCAGGTCGTTCAGCCGTTGACCGAGGAGCGTTCTCGGTCGGTGCACGCCGGGGGTGTCGACGACGACGAGCTGGCCGGCAGGTCGGTTGATGATGCCCCGGATCGCGCGCCTGGTCGTCTGCGGTTTGTCGCTGGTGATCGCGACCTTCTCGCCGACGAGGGCGTTCATCAGGGTCGACTTGCCCACGTTCGGGCGGCCGACGAAGGTCACGAATCCGCTCCGGGTCTCCGCGGTGTCACTCATCATCGCTCTCTTCCTTCTCGCTCGCCGCGACTCGACGAGGTCGTGCCATGCGCGTCGTTCTGGACCGGCATCTCGCCGGTCTGCGGGTGGCGCGAGCGGACCTCCTGCAGAGCGCGCAGACCCTCGCCGCGCTCGACGAACACCGTGGCGAGGCCCCTGCCGCGCCCGCGTGAGGTGCCTCCGGTGATGATCAGACCGTGCGACTCGACGGTTTCACCCGGTCGCGGGACGTGCCCCAGCGCCTTGCCGAGCAGGCCGCCGATCGAGTCGACGTCCTCATCCTCCAGCTCGTAGTCGAACAGGTCGCCGACTTCGTCGAGTGCGAGGCGGGCCGCGACGCGGTAGCTCCCCTCGCTCAGCTCCACGATCTCGTGGGACGGTGCATCGTACTCGTCGGCGATCTCACCGACGAGCTCCTCGATGAGGTCTTCGAGCGTGACGATGCCTGCGACGCCGCCGTACTCGTCGACGACGAGACAGACGTGCACCGCATCGCGCTTCATCTGCTGCAGCAGCGACTCTGCGCGCATCTGCTCCGGTACGAACGACGCAGGCCGAGCCAGCGCCCGCACGGTGGCGTCGTGCCATCCGGGCGTCTCCCGGAAGCCGAACTGCACGAGGTCCTTGAGATAGAGCACACCGACGACGTCGTCCACCTCGCCGTCGATCACGGGCATGCGGGAGATGCCGGTGTCGAGGAACGTGCGCATCGCCTCTCGCGTGGTCGCCGCCGCGTCGATCGAGATCATGTCGGTGCGCGGGACCATCACGGCCCGCACGACCTGATCGGTGAAGTCGAACACACTGTGCACGAGGTCGCGGTCGTCGTCGTCGATGAGATCGTTCGACGCGGCCTCGTCGACCATGCTGAGCAGCTGGTCCTCCGAGTCGAAGCTCTGTCTGCCCCTGGCGGGGGCGACGCGAGCGCCGATGCGCACGAGCAGACCGGCGACGGGCCCCAGCACGAGCCGCAGAGGGCGCACGAGCGGCGCCGATGCGCGCACGAAGGCGTCGGAGTGGCGCCGACCGACCGCCCTCGGGCTGGAGAACACGGCGACGAACGACAGACCGGCCATCAGCACGGCCGCGGCGAGCATCGCCCACCAGAGGTTGTCGAAGACGAGCGTGAAAGCGACCGTTGCGAGAACTGCCGCGGTCGATTCCGACACCACGCGGACGAACGCGACGACGTTGGCGTGAGAGTCGATGTCGTCCGCGAGGTGCGCAAGTGCCCTGGCTCGCCGCGCCCGCTGGCTTGCGGCCAGGTCGACGATCTCGGCGCGCGAGATCACCGACAGCGCGGAATCGATGGCGGACATCGTGCCGCCGAGCAGGACGAGCAGGGCCGCGGCGACGAACAGCAGCGCGGGGGTCATGAGCGGTTCTCAGATCGGGGAGGTCGCCTGCGTCTCACGATCGTCGGCGCTCCTCCGCGGCGAAGCCGTCGATCAGCGTCTTCTGCAGGCCGAACATCTCACGGTGCTCCTCCGGCTCTGCATGATCGAAGCCGAGCAGATGCAGCAGACCGTGGGTGGTGAGCAGGATGAGCTCGTCCATCGTCGAGTGCTTGGCCGCCTGTGCCTGCGTCTCGGCGACCTGCGGACAGAGCACGATGTCGCCGAGCAGGCCCGGTGGTGTCGGAACGTCCTCTGTGCCAGGCCGCAGCTCGTCCATCGGGAAGCTGAGCACGTCTGTCGGCCCTGGTTCGTCCATCCACTGCAGGTGCAGCTGCTCCATGGCGCCCTCGTCGATCAGCACGATCGCGAGCTCGGCGTCGGGGCTCACTCGGAGCTCTGCGAGGTTCCGCTCGACGAGCCTGAGCAGCACCGACTCGTCGATCTCGATCGTCGACTCGTTGTTGATCTCGATCATGCCCTGGGCCTCCCCTTGTGGTCGCGTGGGCCGGGGCGGCGCGCAGACGAGCGCCTCTCGGCACGGTTCGCGAACTCGTGCGCCTCCGCGCGCTCGTAGCGCTGCGCGGTACGCTGCTCGTCGTACTCCGTGTAGGCGTCGACGATCCGGCCGACCAGCGAGTGCCGAACGACGTCGTCGCTGGTCAGACGGGCGAAGTGGATGTCATCCACGCCGTCGAGGATGCCCGTCACCGTGCGCAGACCGCTCGTTCCGCCGGGGATGTCGATCTGCGTGATGTCGCCTGTGACGACCATCTGGGTGCCGAAGCCCAGCCGCGTGAGGAACATCTTCATCTGCTCAGGCGTGGTGTTCTGGGCCTCGTCGAGGACGATGAACGAGTTGTTCAGCGTACGCCCGCGCATGTAGGCGAGCGGGGCGACCTCGATGGTGCCGCTCGCGATGAGCTTGGGCACGATCTCGGGATCCATCATCTCGTTGACGGCGTCGTACAGGGGGCGCAGGTACGGGTCGATCTTGTCGGTGAGGCTGCCAGGCAGGAACCCGAGCCGCTCCCCCGCTTCCACGGCCGGCCGCGTCAGGATGATCCGCTCGACCTCGCGCCGCTGGAGCGCTTGGATCGCCTTCGCCATCGCGAGGTACGTCTTGCCCGTTCCCGCGGGGCCGATGCCGAACACGATGGTGTTCTCGTCGATCGCGTCGACGTACTCCTTCTGGCCGGGGGTCTTGGGCCGGATGGTTCTGCCGCGCGAGGACAGGATCGCCTCACCGAGCACTTCGCTCGGACGCGGGCCCGATTCGTCCGCGAGCATGCGCGCCGACCGGTTCACGTCGGATTCGACCACGTCGTGTCCTTTCGCCGTGAGGGCGATGAGTTCATCCACGAGCCGTCGCGCGGCGCTCACATCCGCTTCAGCGCCCGTGAGCGTGATCTCGTTGCCCCGCACGAGCACGTCGACATCCGGATGGGCGGATTCGACCATCCGGAGCAGCCGGTCCTGCGGTCCGAGGAGCTGGACCATGGCGACGCCGTCGGCCAGGATGCGGTCAGTGATCTGGTGGGAGGATTCAGAATCCAACGAGTGTGTTCTCCTCGAAGTTCGCGAGCACGTGCGCGTGCACGTGGAAGACCGACTGCGATGCCGATGCTCCGTTGTTGAAGATCAGACGGTACTCGCCGTTCGCGTGCTCGGAGGCGAGGCTCTTGGCGAACGCGACCATCTCGGCGAGCAGCGCGGGGTCACCCGCAGCGAGTTCCGTGACGTCGCGGTACTGCTCGGTCTTCGGGACGACCAGCAGGTGCACCGGCGCCTGAGGGCTGATGTCGCGAAGCGCGAACACCCGATCCGTCTCGGCGACGATCTCGCCGGGAATCTCCCCGTTGTAGATGCGCGTGAAGATGCTCGCTTCGGTCATACTCCGATCCTACTGGCAAAGCCCCCCACGCGAGTGGGGACTCCTGGTGCGCTCATGTCAGCGCGCCGACAGCAAACTGGCTGTCGGCGGCATCTCGAGTACGAGGGGGCCGTGGAGGTGCTCATGGCAAGGCGGAGGAAGGAGGGGCACCGAGAGTGCCCAAGGCAACGTGGGTCCGGGGGTGTGCATGGCAAGGCGGAGAAGGGAAGGGCACCGACAGTGCCCTGACCGCCGACAACGCCGCCAGGCGCGCCGCCGGGCCCTCGTCAGTGGCCCATGCCGAGGCCTCCGTCTACGGGGATAACCGCCCCCGAGATGTAGGCGGCGTCGTCCGAGGCCAGCCACGACACCACGCCGGCGATCTCCTCCGTTGTGCCGAACCGCGCAGCGGGGATCTGCTTCCTGTAATCCGCCTGCGTCTTCTCGTCGAGTTCTGCCGTCATGTCGCTGTCGATGAAGCCGGGCGCGACGACGTTCGCCGTGATGCCGCGGCCGCCGAGCTCGCGTGTGACGGAGCGGGCGAAGCCGACCAGGCCCGCCTTCGACGATGAGTAGTTCGCCTGGCCGGCGACGCCGAGGAGACCCGAGACCGACGAGATCAGAATGATCCGCCCGCGACGCGCCTTGATCATGCTCTTGATCGCCCTTTTGACGGTACGGAAGGCGCCGCCGAGATTCGTGCCGACGACCGCGTCGAAGTCGTCATCGCTCATGCGCATGAGCAGCGTGTCGCGGGTGATGCCGGCGTTGGCGACCACCGTGGTGACCGGCCCGAGCTGCGCTTCGATCTCCTTGACCGCCGCGTCGAGGGACGCGCCGTCGTTGACGTCGGCGGTCACGGCGAGTGTGCCGTCTGGGCCCCCTCCGCTGCGCACGGTCACGGCGACCCGGTAGCCGTCGCGGACGAAGCGTTCGGCGATCGCGCGGCCGATGCCGCGATTGCCCCCGGTGACGAGGACGACGCGGTCGGAAGTGTCAGCTGAGCTCACGGTGCTGCTCCATGATCGACGGGAAACGGAGTCATCATCCTATCCGGCGGGCGACACGTTCTCTGGGCCGGCTCACCGGATGGGGGCATACCCTGAGAGGACCGTGAACAAACGCAGCCGCTCCGCCCAGTCCGCGACGTCACTCGACGTCTCGCCGCGGGACGACTCGCGCTCGCGCGAGCGCCGGTACCTGATCACCATGGGCGTCCGCATCGCGTGTCTGATCCTTGCGGTCGTCATCCAGCCCTACGGCTGGTACACGTTCGTCTTCGCCATCGGCGCGATCTTCCTGCCGTACATCGCCGTCGTCAGCGCCAATGCGCGCTCCTCCACACGCGTCGATCACGCCCTCCCGCCGGAATCGGACTCGCTCACCGCACCGTCTGAGCCCGCTCCGCCCGACGCCGAGCCCCGGGTGCTGCGCATCGATGAGAGCGGCGCCGAGCCGGACGAGGAGCATTCGAACGGGAACGGCGGGGCCACGACATGATCGGCATGGATCCCGTCGCGCCGACCTGCGCGCGCGCCGGGTGCAGGGCGCCAGCGACGTGGAGCGTGGTGTGGCGCAACCCGAAGATCCACTCCGCCGACCGACGGAAGGTGTGGCTGGCGTGCGATGAGCACGTCACCTACCTGCGGGAGTTCCTCGCCTCGCGCAGCTTTCCGCTCGAAGTCGTCGAGGGCGTGACAGACGGCGCACAGGGGGCCTCGTGAAGAACAGTCCTCGCGCCGTCCGCTGGACCGTGTACGCCCTCGTCGCCTGTCTGTTCGCTGTGGCGTGCGGGTTCCTCTCGCACTGGCAGTTCTCCCGCAACGCCGAACGCGCAGGCGATCTCGCCCTGATCGAGAACAACTACGACGCCGATCCTGTGCCCCTCGCCGACCTCATCGGCGATGACGGGCGCTTCGATCCCGACGACGAGTGGCGTCCCGTCGAGGTCACCGGCGAGTACATCGCGCCCGCACAGACGTTCGTGCGCAACCGCCCCCACGGCGGCACGAGCGCGTACGAAGTGCTCGTCCCCATCCGGACCGACGACAGTCGCGTGTTCGTGATCGACCGCGGCTGGATCCCGCCGGGTGAGAGCGCAGAGGCTCCGGACATCCTGCCGACCGTTCCCAGCGGCGAGGTCACCGTGATCGCCAGGCTGCGACCGACCGAGCCGCTGCCGACGTCCGGCCGCTCGGCCCCAGACGGCCAGCTGCCGACGCTGCACGTGCCGTCGGTCGCGGAGATCGCGGGTGACGACACGCTGGCTGCCGTATACGGATCGTTGGTCTCGGAGGATCCGGCTGCCGCCGACACCCCGCACGCGCTGGAGGATCCGACCGAGGATCCCGGTCCGTTCCTGTCGTACGCCGTGCAGTGGATCCTGTTCGCGGTGATGGGCTTCATCTTCATCGGCTACATGATCCGCACCGAGATCCGCGCGTCCGCGGAGGATGACGACGACGATCCGGATGATATCGACGATATCGACGCTCTGGGACGCCCCGAGCGCAGTGCCCGCCGTCGTCTTCCAAGGCGCCCTCGCCGCCGTGACCGCGACGCCGAGGAAGAGGACGCCCTGCTCGACGCCCAGTGACGACTCGTCAGGTCCCCTGATGAGACGAACGGGCGTCAGGCCAGCGAGATCAGGTCCGCGTAGTCCTTGTTCCAGATGTCCTCGACGCCGTCCGGAAGCAGCAGCACCCGCTCAGGGTTGAGCGCCCCAACGGCTCCCTCGTCGTGCGAGACCAGGACCACGGCGCCCTCGTAGTGGTTGAGCGCGCCGAGGATCTCCTCGCGCGAAGCCGGATCGAGGTTGTTGGTCGGCTCGTCGAGGAGCAGCACGTTCGCCGACGACACCACGAGCGTCGCCAGTGACAGGCGGGTCTTCTCCCCGCCCGAGAGCACGCCCGCGGGCTTGAGCACGTCGTCGCCGGTGAACAGGAACGATCCGAGCACCTTTCGCGCCTCGGTCTCGTTGATGTCCGGCGCGGACGACATCATGTTCTGCAGCACGGAGCGGTCGACGTCGAGGTTCTCGTGCTCCTGCGCGTAGTACCCGATCTTGAGGCCGTGGCCCGGCTCGATCTGCCCGGTGTCGCTGGCGTCGACGCCGGCGAGGATACGCAGCAGCGTGGTCTTGCCCGCACCGTTCAGGCCGAGCACGACGACCTTCGACCCGCGGTCGATGGCGAGGTCGACGCCCGCGAAGATCTCCAGCGCACCGTACGACTTCGACAGGCTCGAGGCCATCAGCGGCGTCTTGCCGCAGGCAGCGGGCTTCGGGAACCGGATGCTCGCGACGCGGTCCTGCTGCCGCACCTCATCCAGCCCTGACAGCAGCTTCTCAGCGCGCGCCTGCATCTGGTGCGCCGCGGCGGCCTTGGAAGCCTTGGCGCCGAATCGCGCCGCCTGCTGCTGCAGCGACGACGCCTTCTTCTCCGCATTGGCGCGTTCCTTCTTGCGGCGTTCTTCATCGGCGACGCGCTGACGCTGATAGTGCTTCCAGCCCATGTTGTAGATGTCGATGGCCTGGCGATTGCCGTCAAGGTAGAACACGCGGTTCACCGTCTCGCCGACCAGCTCCACGTCGTGGCTGATCACGATCAGCCCACCGCGGTACGACCTCAGGAACTCGCGCAGCCACACCACGCTGTCAGCATCGAGGTGGTTGGTCGGTTCATCGAGGATCATGGTGTCGGCATCGCTGAACAGGATGCGCGCCAGCTCGATGCGCCGCCGCTGACCGCCGGAGAGCGTCTTGAGCGGCTGGTCGAGGATGCGATCGGGCAGAGAGAGGTTGTTCGCGATGACGGCGGCCTCGCTCTCTGCGGTGTAGCCGCCGAGCGCTTCGAAGCGCTCCATCAGGTTGCCGTAGCGGCGGATCGCCTTCTCCGATGCCGTCGCATCGTCGCTGGCCATCTGCGCGGATGCCTCCGCGATCTTGGCGGAGAGGTCGCCCAGCCCTCGGGCGTTGAGCACGCGGGTGCGAGCCAGCTCCTCCGGGTCGCCTGAGCGAGGGTCCTGCGGTAGGTAGCCGAGCTCGCCGCGCAGGTCGACGCCGCCGTTGCTCGGCGGCTTGTCACCGGCGAGCACCTTGGTGAGCGTGGTCTTCCCCGCGCCGTTGCGCCCGACGAGGCCGATCTTGTCGCCGGGGCCGACGCGGAAGCTCACGTCGGACATGAGCATGCGCGCACCTACGCGAATCTCGAGATCGTGCACGGCAAGCACAGCAACGTCCGTTCGTCTGGGGTGATCACGGCGCGATTGCGCCAGCCTCCCACCCTACCGCGCCGAGACTGAGCCCCACCCGCTCGCCCGAGCAGCGCTCGGCACGCCGGTCACAAGCCGAGCAGGGCGGCGGCGTTGTCGCGCAGGATGAGACGGGTGACGTCGTCGTCGTATCCGAGCGCCTCGAAGTCGCGCAACCAGCGCTCGGGAGTGATGACCGGATAGTCGGTGCCGAACAGCATCTTGTGCTTGAGCAGTGTGCGTGCATACTGCACCAGGTTCGGCGGGAAGTACTTCGGCGACCAGCCGGACAGGTCGATGTGCACGTTCGGCTTGTGCAGCGCCATGGACAGCGCCTCGTCCTGCCAGGGGAACGACGGATGGGCCAGGATGATCGGCATATCGGGGAAATCGACGGCGACGTCGTCGACGAGGATCGGCTGGGCGTACTTCAGTCTGATGCCGCCTCCTCCGCGCCGCCCTGCGCCTGCACCGGTGTGGCCGCTGTGGAACAGTGCGACCAGCCCCGTCTCCGCTATCGCCTCGTACAGCGGATAGATGTCTCGGTCATTGGGGAAGAAGGCCTGCGCGCTGGGGTGGAACTTCACACCACGCGCTCCCCGCTCCGCAAGCCGCCGGAGCTGCCGCGCACCGCGTGCGCCCGCATGCGGATCGACGGTGACGAACGGGATGACCGCGTCGGCGTGCTCCGCGGCGAGATCGATGACCTCCTCGTTGCTCACGGGGTTCTCCTCCCCGGTCAGCCAGCTGTCGTCCACGGAGAAGGCCACGCACATCATCTTCTTCGCGCGATACAGCTCCGCGAGGTCGACGATCGTCGGGCGGCGCACATCGGTGCGGAAATAGGTCGCCATCGCCTCGCTCTTCTCTGAGTCGAGCGCCGTGTCCGCCCGCACAGAGCGCTGCACATGGGTGTGCACGTCGATGGCCACGATCTCGGGGCTGAGTGTCATGCCTTCACCCTCGCGCGCGCATGAGCCGTGCCGGCGGGAGTTTTCGTGGCGTGGAAACCGGCCAGCCGTGCGGCGCCGGATCGGATTGTCTGTGACGACGAGACGATCGGGAGGTGCCGACGATGACGACGGCGGAACTGCTGCTGGACCCCACCGGCATGGACGAACAAGCCGACGACGCGACACTCGCGCCGCGGCCGACGACAGTGAGAGGGCTCACCGTGGGCCTTCTCGACAACACCAAGCCCAACACGACGATGTTCCTGGCGAAGGTCGGCGCGCTGCTCCGTGATGCCGAGGGCGTCGCAGGTACGAAGCTCTACACCAAGGACTACTTCGGCACTCCCGCTGGCGACGACCTGCTGGCGCGGATCGTCGACGAAGTCGACGTGGTGATCACCGGTGTCGGAGACTGCGGCTCGTGCAGCGCGGCGACAGTCGTCGACGGAATTCTTCTCGAGCGTGCAGGCGTCCCGACAGTGAGCATCGTGTCGGACGCGTTCCACGCATCTGGACGCGCCATGGCCGCTGTGCAGGGCTTCCCCGGTTTCGAGTTCCACGCCGTGCCTCATCCGTTCGCAAGCCTCGATGATGCGCAACTCGGCGAGCACGCCGCGAGCACGCTGCCCGTCGCCGTGCGCATTCTGACAGGCGGTGACGCGGAATGAGCATCACATCCGACACGATCACGCCTCCGGCGATCGATGCGGAAGCGGTTCGTCTCGCCCAGGAGTTCTACGAGGGGCGCGGCTGGACCGATGGGCTTCCCGTCACACCCGTCACCGAGTCGCGGCTGGCCGACTTCCTCGAGGTGACCGACCGCGAGCCGGACGAGGTGCTGTTCGAGATCCCGCATCTGAACCGCCGGATCACGGTGCGGCTCGCCGCGATCAACGCCGCACTCGCCGGGTGCATCCCGGAGTACCTCCCTGTGGTCATCGCCTCTTGGCTGGCGATCGCCAAAGAACCGCACCCTCGCCGCGGCATCTGGCAGAGCACGACGGGAACGGCGCCGTTCGCCGTCGTGAACGGGCCCATCCGCAACGAGATCTCTCTGAACAGCGCCGGCAACATCTTCGGTTCCGGCCATCGCGCCAATGCGACGATCGGGCGGGCGATCAGGTTGGGCCTGATCAACGTGTTCGGTCTGCGACCCCACGAGCTCGACCAGGCGACGCAGGGCAACCCCTCCAAGTACACAGCGGTGATCGGCGAGAACGAAGAGCTCAGTCCATGGCAGAGTCTGGCCGTCGAGCACGGTCACTCGGCCGACGAGTCCGTCGTGACGGCCTTCGTCATCCGGTCCGTGATGCACATCGAAGCGCGGCACACCTCCGTGCCCGAGCAGCTCGCCCTCGACCTCGCCGACAGCATCCGGCGCACCGGCGCTCTCATCCACGAGTACACCAGCGCGCTCATCGTGCTCGTGCCGGAGCATGCGCAGTTGCTCGCCGACGCCGGTTGGTCGAAGGAGAGCCTCAGGCGGTTCATCTTCGAGCATGCACGCCGCGACCGATCCGAGCTCGCCGCCGTCGGCAAGGACGCTCTCTCGCACAAGTCGCACTGGCGCCTGCCAGTCGATCATCCGGATGCGATGCCCGACACGGCGAGCTTCTCCGCGACGCCCGACGAGGTGCCGCTGTTGAGTTTTCCGACATCCGTGCAGATCATGGTCGCAGGGGCGAACAACGCCGGCGTCTCCGCTGTCGCGGAGGTGTTCACGCTGAATCCGCCCAGGGAGATCCCGTTGTCGACGCAGGCCGTCGACGCCTGACACCGACGTCAAGGAGCACACATGGTCATCGCCGAGCGCGCCGCACCACCCAAAGCCGCGCTGCCCAGGTCGGTGGATCGAGCACTGTCGATCATCGGCACCTTCCGGCAGGGCAGGGCGCGCCAGACGCTCAGCGAGATCAGTCGCAACGCGGAGCTGCCGCTGGCGACGACGTACCGGATGGTGAACTCGCTCGCCGAATGGGGCGCCCTCGAACGCGACGACCGCGGCAGGTATCACGTCGGCCTCCGACTGTGGGAGGTCGGTTCTCTCGCGCCGCGCTCCATGGCGATGCAGCGCATCGCACGGCCGTTCATGCACGACCTGTACGAGATCACCCACTACTCGATCCATCTTGCGATCTGCGAGGGAAACGAGACGGTGTTCGTCGAGCGGTTCCAGAGCCCGTCCCAGGTGCTCACGCGCCCGCGGGTGGGCGGCAGGCACGACATGCACACGACGGCCGTCGGGCGCGTGCTGCTGGCCTACGCGCCGCTGGATGAGCGTGACCGGATGCTCCACGAGCAGCTGCCTCCGACGGTCGACGCCCATGCGTTCAAGCGGGAGCTGGCCGAGGTGCGCATCCGCGGCTACGCGATCAGCGGACGCGACCTGAACACCGAGTACATGGCGGTCGCCGCCCCGGTGACCGTGCCTGGCGGCCAGGTGGTGGCCGCGCTTTCGCTGATCATGCGGTACGAAGACGCCGACGAGCGCAACGCCGCCCATCTGGTCCGCGTGGCCGCGGGAGGCATCTCGCGGGCGCTGTCGGCGAAACGCTGACTGCTCCCGCCCACGGGGCTCTGGTGGTCAGCGAAACAGCCAGTGCCCGATTCCGTCGCGCCCGCCCGCTCGTACGCTCGGCGGTCGCTGCGTACGCACAGCGTGCGCACGGATCCGCCCGTGGGATATCAAGGAACGAAGACAGTTCGGCACGCCGATGAGAAAGGACGACGATGTCCTCCCCGCTCCGCAGCAACCTTCCCCGCACCTCCGCCCTCGCGATCGCGAGGCAGGCGCACTACACGGCACTCGGCATACCGCGCGAGCATTGGGATCGCCCCAAGGTCGCGATCGTGAACACGTCGTCTGAGCTCGCCGCCTGCTTCTCGCACCTCGACGAGGTCGCGGCCCGGCTGAAGACCTACCTGCGTGACGCCGGACTGCTGCCGTTCGAGATCCGTACGACGGCGCCGAGCGACTTCGTCACGAGCGCCGGCCGCGCCGGTCGGTACATTCTGCCGAGCCGGGACCTGATCGTCGACGACATCGAGGCGGCCGTCGAGGGAGCCAAACTCGACGCGATGATCTGCCTGAGTTCGTGCGATAAGACGACGCCTGGCCACCTGATGGCGGCCGGTCGCCTGAACATCCCGACCATCGTCGTGCCGTGCGGATACCAGCACTCGGGGCTCGCGGAGGGTCGCGAGGCCGACATCGAGGAGATCTTCCTGCAGGCGTCGAAGGCGGCGGTGACGGGCGAACCGACGGACGGATTGGAAGAGCAGGCGCAGGATGCGATCCTCGGCCCAGGAGTCTGCGCAGGTCTCGCGACCGCGAATTCGATGCACATCCTGGCCGAGGCGATCGGTATGGCGCTGCCGGGAGCCGCACCCGTACGCGCGCTGGGCGAGCGGATGTGGCAGAACGTCGCCCGCAGCGCCGCCGCGCTCGCCGATCTGGTGGCCCGCGACATCCGACCCCGCGACATCATCACAGCAGGAGCTGTGCGAAACGGCGTGCGCGCCATGCTCGCCGTCGGCGGCTCGATCAACACGATCAAGCATCTGCAGGCGATCGCGATCGAATCCGGACTCGACGTCGATGTGTGGGAGCTGTTCCGCACGCTCGGTCGAGAGACGCCGCTGCTGTGCTCGGTGCGCCCCAACGGGCCCAGACTGACGGAGGAGTACGAGGACGCAGGGGGCGCCGCCACGACGCTTCGCGAGCTGCTTCCGCTCCTGGACGGCGATGCGCTGACAGTCTCCGGCGGGACGGTCGCTGACAACGCCGTGTCGGCACGACCGGGCGATGACGACGTCATCAGGCCGCTCGCCAACGCCTTCGGCACCGACCCGGCGATCAGCGTGCTGAAAGGCTCGCTCGCGCCTGGCGGCGCGGTCGCGAAACGGCCGGTTCCCGATCCAGGGCCCCACACCTTCGAAGGCCCCGCCCGCATCTTCCGCAACCGGGAGGACGCCATCGCCGGCATCGCCAGCGGCCGCCTCCGCGAGGGCGACGTCGCGGTGATCCGCGGCATCGGCGTGACGGGGGCGCCAGGGCTCGGCCTGACCAGCGCCTTCATCTTCGCGCTGCACGCTCGCGGGCTCGCGCACAGCGTCGCCCTCGTCACCGACGGACAGTTCTCCGGCCTGGTCAATCAGGGCATGACGATCGGCGAGGTCTCGCCAGAGGCGGCGCTTCCCGGCGCGCCCCTCGGCCGGGTGCAGGACGACGATCCCATCCGAATAGATCTGAAGGCAGGCACAGTCGACCTGCTGGTAGAGGAGGCCGAACTGGCCGCCAGGCCCGACTTCGTCCCGCTCGCCGATCGCGATTCCGGTGGCGGCTATCTGGACCAGTACGAGCAGCTGGTGCAGCCCCTCAGCTGCGGCGCCGTGATGTGCGGTGCACTCTGCGACAGGGCCTCCGAGCCCCACTCGGCCGCGGGAGTCCCCGCATGACCGGCATCATGTCGACGCCGACCGTGCACGAGCCCGCGCGCAGCACCCCGGTCATCGGTGAGTACGACGTCGTCGTGATCGGCGGCGGTCCTGCAGGCCTGATGGCGGCGACCGCGGCGAGCCGCCACGGCATGTCGACCCTCCTGGTCGAGATGTACGGGTTTCTCGGCGGTGCGGGCACGATGGGCGGGCTCGCGACGTTCTGCGGCATGCACGCACGGGTGTTCGGCACTGACGTGCAGTCGATCCACGGGTACGCCGATGAGCTGCTCGACCGGATGCGCGCGCTCGACGGTCTCAACGAGCCGCATCTGTCGGTCGCTGACCGCATCCAGGCGCTGTCGTACGACATCTCCGCGCTCAAGCTGGCGGCGGACGAGCTGGTCACCTCGGGCGGCGCCGAGATCCTGTTCCATACCAGGGCCGTCGGCGTGGCACGCTCGGCGGACGATCGCATCGATGCAGTGATCGTCGAATCGAAGTCAGGCCGCGCCGCCGTGAGGGGTCGCTTCTTCATCGACGGCTCAGGCGACGCCGACATCGCCGCGTGGGCGGGGGCGCCGTTCGAGCGGTCGGAGAAGCTGATGTACCCGTCGCTGATGTTCCGGATCAACGGTGTCGACTCCGATGAGGCAGGCGAAGCGTGGCGCGTGGTCCGGGAGCAGATGGAACAGGCAGAGGCGGCGGGCACCCACACGTTCCCGCGCAAGAAGCCGATCGTGCGTCCGCAGCGGAACCCCCTGGAGTGGCGTTCCAATCTCACGCAGCTGTCCAACGCCGACGGCTCGCCGGTCGACGGCACCGACGTGCACCAGCTCACCAGGGGCGAGCTGCAGGGTCGAAGACAGGTCTGGGACGCGTTCGAGTTCATCAGGGATCACACCCCCGGGTTCCGGGACTCGTACATCGTCGACATCGCGCCATCGGTCGGAATCCGTGAGACGCGTCGCATTCTGGGCGGACTCCAGCTCACCGAGGAGGACGTGCTCGGCTGCGCCGACTTCGACGACACGATCGGCGTGAACGGCTGGCCAGTGGAGGCACACGTGACCGGAGACGTGGCCTTCCGTTTCGCGCCGGTCGATTCGCGCGGCTACAACCAGCTTCCCTACCGGATGCTCGTGCCCCAGCGCGTGGAGAACCTTCTGGTCGCCGGGCGCTGCGCATCGATGACCCAGGGTGGTCAGTCGTCCGGCCGCGTGACCGGCCCGTGCTTCGCCATGGGCCAGGCGGCGGGCACCGCGGCGGCCATGGCGCTCGGCGCAGGCCTCGGCGGCGCCGACATCGACGTCAGCGAACTGCAGCGCCGCCTCGAATCCGACGGAGCCTTCCTCGGCCTCGAGCTGCCCGTCTGACGCGGTCCGAGTCGCAGTCGCAACTCGTCAGGCCGGTTGCCGTCCCGAACAGCTGCGGGCCGCACCGGTGCCGCTCCGTCAGGGCCGCGCGGCGCGCGACATCTTGCGGAACAGCTGCGGGTTCGCGTTCCGATATGCACTGGCGATGTTCGACGCGGTCTGCCGCAGCACAGGTACGATCTGGCGGGCGAGGGAATCACCCGTCTCCCTCACGGTCGTCGACGACACCGAGAGCGCGCCGACGGCGACGCCCTCGACACGGATCGGCACGGCCGCCGAGATCATGCCGGGGTGGAGCTCCTCGATCGACACGTCGAAGCCCGCGCCTCGCACACGTTCGAGGCGCTCGCGCAGGGCGCGCGCGTCGGTCACCGTGCGCGGTGTGTGCCGCTCCAGCTCGAGACGCGTCAGCAGGCTGTCGAGCGCGGCTTCGTCGAGATCGGCCATCAGGACCTTGCCGAGCGCCGTCGCGTGGACGGGCAGCTGGTGCCCGATGCGCACGGCATCCGGCAGCGGCCTGTGGTCCTCGATCCGGGCGACGTGGATCACGTCGTCGCCGTCGAGCACGCCGACGCTGCAGGTCTCCCCCGTGTGCTCGACGGCGACCGGGAGATAGCGGTACGAGATCTCGGGCAGCGAAGACGCCGCGAAGTATCCCGCCCCGAGCTCCAGGATGCGCGGCGTGAGGCTCCACAGGCTGCCGATGCAGTCGGCATAGCCGAGATCCTGGAAGGTGAGCAGGATGCGCCGCACGACGGGACGTGAGAGCTCGACGCGAGAGGAGATCTCGGCGATGGACAGCGCAGCCTCGTAGCCGTCGAAGGCCCGCAGAACCTCGACGCCGCGCTGCAGGCTCTGGATGAGGTCGCGCGACTGTGTCGGCATGCCCGGCCTACGCCCCCATGTCCCGCAGCCCGTAGACGGACTCGTGCCATGGGATGAAGAACCGCTTCAGCTCGTTGACCACGAGATACAGCAGCAGTCCCATGATCGACAGCCACAGGATGAGCGCGAAGGTGCCGGCCGCGTCGAGCGAGTTCATCGCGGAGATCACGAGGTTGCCCAGCCCGTCGTTGCCGCCGAGATACTCGCCGACGATCGCGCCGATGGTGGAGAGCACGATCGCGACCTCCATGCCTGCGAACAGGTACGGCAGCAGGCTGCGCGCCTCCAGCTGCAGGAACGTCTGCCAGCGGGAGGCGTTCAGGCTCTGCATCACCTCTCGCTGGCCCTGCTCGACGGAACGCACGCCCAGGAGCACGTTGAGCATGATCGGGAAGAAGCCGAGAAGTGTCGCGAGCACCACCTTCGAGGTGATGCCGAAGCCGAACCAGATCACGAAGAGCGGCACGAACGCGACCTTCGGGGCGACCTGTGCGATCACGATGAGTGGGCGCAGGCTGACTTCGAGCCACCGGATCTTGCCGAGCAGGACGCCGACGATCACTCCGAACACGACGGCGAGCGTGAAGCCGATGACGATCTCGAGCACGGTGGTGCCCGTCGCCTCCCATGTCGCAGGGTCGGTGAACAGCCCGACGAACGCCTGCCCGACCTGTCCGGGCGGGGGGAAGATGAACGGGTTGATCCCGAACAGCGTCACGACAAGGTGCCAGCACACCACGATCAGCACGACGAGCGTCGGCGTGACGATCCATGGCAGGATCCTCAGGAAACGAGAACGGGACATCTCACTCCTCCTCGTCGATGTCGTGCCGGAGCCGGCGCACGATCTCATTGAATGCGGTCTCGGTCTGCAGATCGACCGATCGCGGCTTGGCGAACTCCGCAGGCAGGATCTGGCGCACTCGCCCTGGCCGCGGTGTCATGTGCACCACGCGATCCGCGAGGAAAACCGCCTCTGGAATGTCGTGGGTGACGAACACGACTGTGGAACTGGTCTCCAGCACGATGCGCTGCAGCTCCAGGTTCATCCGTTCCCTGGTGAGCGCATCGAGTGCGCCGAACGGCTCGTCCATCAGCAGCAGTTCGGGCTCGGTGGACAGTGCTCTCGCGATCGCGGCGCGCTGTCGCATGCCGCCGGAGAGCTCGCGCGGATAGGAGCCGGTGAATTCGCCCAGGCCCACCAGATCGGCGAACTCCGCCGCCCTGGATCTGCGGACGCGTTTGGGCACGCCGCGCAGCTTCATCGGCAGCGCGATGTTGTCGAGCACCGAGAACCACGGGAAGAGGTTGCTCTCCTGGAAGACGAAGCCGAGCATGCCGACGGCGGACTGGTCGATCTGACCGTCCCGCCACAGTCCGCGCCCGTCGACCTCGATGCTGCCGTCGGTCGGCGGAAGCAGACCGCCGATCATCCGCAGCAGCGTCGTCTTGCCGCACCCTGACCTGCCGATCAGCGCGACGAACTCGCCGTGCGCGATGGAGAGGTCGATGCCCTGCACCGCGTGGACGACGCCGTTGCGAGTGTGGAAATCTCGGGAGAGCCCGCGGATCGCCAGACGAGGCGTGCCTGCGTCTGCAGAGTTCGCGCTCTGATCCCCCGTCATGGTTCCGACTCCTTCTCGCGCGATCATTCCGCGTCCGCCGATGGCAGGTGGTCGGAATCGAGCCAGGCTGCAGGGTCCTGCCCGCCCTCGAGCAGGCCGGCTTCGACGTACGTGTCGTAGGCGTCCGTCCATGCTTCCGGGTTGTGCGCCAGCATCGGTGTGTCGCCGTCAGGATCGACCCAGGTGTTGTTCACATAGAAGTCGAGCGCCTCAGCGGCGACGTCGTCATCGTCGAGTGCTGCGAAGTCGAAGTCGCCGCTGTCGCGCAGAGTGGCGATCACGTTCTCGAAGTCGTTGTCCGCATCATCGATGATGTCCTGCACCGCGTCCTCGATCGCCGCGAGGAAAGCGGTGATGTTCTCAGCCGACTGCTCGTCGTCGAGGGCCTCCTGCGTGGCGAGCCACGTCTGGATGTCGGGCGCCTCAGCGAGACCGGCGTCCGTGACGACCGCATCCGGATTCTGCAGCCCCAGCTGGATGGACGTGTCGAGGCTGACGATGTATCCCGCCAGCTGCTCCTGCTTGACGAGTTGATAGGTGGCTCCGGTCACAGGCACCGCCTGGCGCGTCACGGAATCACGATCGACTCCTCCCGCATCGAGTGCGAGGTTCAGCATCTTCTCGCTCGTCCCGCCGATCGATCCCATGCCCATCGTCTGGCCCGCCATGTCATCCGGCGACTCGATCGGATTGCCCTCGCTCGATACGACCCGCAGGTTCGATTTGTACGCCATCGTGCCGATCGGAACGATCGGCTGGCCCTCCTCCAACGGCGGCATCGAGTCGATCGAGCTGACCCGGGTGATGTCTGCGGCTCCGCCGAGCACGGCCTGCACGGCCGCGGCCGTGCCCTTCACGGGCTCGAGCGTCACGTCGAGGCCGTGGTCCTCGAAATAGCCGCCGGCGTAGGCGTACATCTCGGGCGTGAACGTGAACGATTCCATCGGCAGGAACGTCACCGCCGTCATCTCCTGCAGCTCTCCTTCGCCTCCTCCTGCCGCTCCGGAACCACCGCATCCGGCGAGAGCGAGCGTACCCGCGGCGAAGAGCGCCGCACCGGCGGTGACGCGGGGCAGGCGTGAGCGCCCGCTCTTGGGGCTTCGTGCACTGATCATGTCGACTCCCTTGTCGGAACGTGGCCGTCGGCATAGACGTCGACGGCTGGCCCGAGTCTGCACACCGGCGGGCGGTGCACTCCATGTGTTTTTCAGCAGGTGGAATCGATCGGTCGGACTGACCCGATCGCCATGGACACAGTGCTTTCGCCGCGTGGAAACGGTGCCGCACCGGCGACGCGGTCTCGGTCAGAATGGCGACATGGCGCGACGAGGCGCCGGATGACGGAAGGCCACGATGAGCGCAACGACAACCGACCGTGCCGAGGCGGGTTCCCTGATCACCGACATCGCGGACGTCGGTGCGATCGCCGGCCGCGAATTCGGACCATCCTCCTGGCGGGAGATCCCGCAGGCCGACATCGACGCCTACGCCTCGCTCTCCGGCGATGACAACCCGATTCACGTCGACGCGGAGGCCGCCGCTGCCTCGCCCTACGGCGGGCGGATCGCGCACGGCATGCTGACGCTGTCGATGGTGGTGCCCCATCTGCGGGAGATCTACCGGGTCGAAGGCACCAGGACGGGCATCGTGTACGGCTTCAACAAGATCCGATTCCCGCACCCCGTGCGCTCCGGCGCCCCGATCCGGATCCGCGGCTCGGTCGCGGATGTCGCTCGCGTCGACGGCGGTTGGCAGGTCGCCCTCGCGCTGGTGTTCGAGACGGAGGGCGCGCCGAAGCCCGCTGTCGTCGCCGAACTCGTGCTGAGGCACTACGAATGAGCGAAGCGATGACCAAGACCTCGACAGCGACGTCCACCGTCCCGATCCACTACAGCGATTTGTGGGACGGCATCGCCCGTGCCGTGCCCGAGCGTCTTGCGGCTGCGACGGCGGACGACGAGATGAGCTGGGGCCGCTTCCGCGACGAGGCGGCGGCCCTCGCCGCCCACCTGCGCTCCCGCGGCCTCAGGAAAGGCGACGCCGCGGCGACGCTGCTGTACAACCGCACGGAGTTCCTCGTGTTCATGTGGGCGTGCCTCGCGATCGGCGTCGCCCCTGTCGCGATCAACTACCGGTACCGCGCGGGAGAGGTGCGCGACCTGCTGCTGGATTCCTCCTCGCGCGCATTCCTGGTGCCGACGTCGCTGTCCGCCCTCGCCGTCGAGGCGGCGGCCGGGCTCGAGCTCGAGATGATCACCGTCGACGACGGCGGCGATGCCGTGAACGGGGCGACGGACTACCGCGCGCTGCTCGTCGGCGGCCACGACCTGCTTCCCGCACCCCGCGGCGCGGACATGCGGCTCTACACCGGGGGCACCACGGGTCGTCCCCGTGCTGTGGTGTGGGACCTCGATACGCTCCTGGTCGCACGCCGCCACTCGACCTGGGGGCTGATCGGCGCCGAACCGCCCGCCGACGTCGCCGCGGCCGTCCGCATCGCCGCGGACGCCGATCGGCCTCGGGTCGTGACCCTGCCGATGAGCCCGCTTCTGCACGGCACCGCTCAGTCGGCGACGATGGCGACGCTGGCGCTCGGCGGAACGATCGTGATGCACGCGGCGGCCAGGATGGACGTGGGCGCCGCGTACGAGCTGATCGGCCGCTACGAGGTGACCCGACTGATCGTCGCCGGCGATGTGCTGGCGCTGCCCCTCGCCGAAACGGCGGAGAAGGCGGGCGGTCTTCCGACCGTGACCAGTGTCATCAGCAGCGGTATGCGCTTCAGCGACGAGGCGAAGGCGCGGCTGCACCGGCTCGGCGATTTGACGATCGTCGACATGTTCGCCTCCAGCGAGGGAGGGCCGTACGCGCTCGGCACATCCCGCTCCGCAGCCGACCTGCCCGCGCCGCTCACGCTGACGCCGGATGCGGCTCTGCTCGACGAGCAGGGACGCGAGCTCCCGCTGAGCGCCGGCACGCTCGGGCTGGTCGCGTTCCGCGGCATCCTCCCTCGCGGCTACTACGGCGATCCGGTCAAGACGGCCGAGACGTTCCGCGAGATGAACGGCCACCGCTATGTGGTGCCAGGCGACTGGGCGCGCGCCCGCGGCGACGGCACGATCGATCTGCTGGGCCGGCTCAGCGCTGTGGTGAACACGGGCGGCGAGAAGGTGTACCCGGCCGAAGTCGAGGAGGCGCTGATCGAGCATCCGTCGGTCGATGACGCGATCGTCTTCGGCCTCCCCGACCCGCGATTCGGCGAGGTCGTGTGTGCGACGATCGCCGCGACCGTGCCCGTCGACGTCGATGATGTGATCTCCTCGGTCGGCGAGCGCGTCGCCGGCTACAAGAAGCCGCGGCACCTGTTCGTGCGGCAGAGTCTTGACCGCACCCAGACAGGGAAGGTTCCGCTCGCGCGGATCAGAGCGGACGCGGCGGAGGAGCTCGCCGTGCGCACCGCGGGAGCGCGTACGTGATCGCTTCTTCGCCCGATCCGCTGGCCGAGCCGACGGACAGGCTCGGCTATGCCGACGACCTCCTCACCACGGCCGAGCGCGCAAAGCTGGGCCAGCTGCGTCGCCTGCTCGCAGAGCAGGCGACGCCTCACCTCGCCGAATGGTGGGAGAAGGCGGAATGCCCCGTGCACCTGCGCGCAGAGCTGGCCGCTCTCCGCTTGGAGGACGACGAAGCGCTGCTGCGCCCTGACGGCACTCTCAGCCCCTACTACGTCGGCTTCAAGCACCTGGAGCTCCAGCGGGTCGACGCGTCGATCGGCACGATCTACGGCGGACAGACCGGCATGTTCCGCACGGTGCTGCGAGGCGGCGGATCGCCGGAGCAGATCGCCGCGATCGACCCCGGCATCCCGAGCTTCGAGATCACCGGATGCTTCGCCCTCACAGAGCCGGAGCACGGTTCGGACGTCGCGGGCGGCATGGCGACTCTTGCGACTCCTGACGGCGAGGGGTGGCGGCTGAGCGGCCACAAGCGCTGGATCGGCAACGCGCCGATCTCGCAGCTGGCGATCGTGCCGGCGCGGAACGCCGACACCGGCCGAGTGAACGCCTTTCTCGTGCCGCTCGATGCGCCAGGTGTGACGATGAGCGACGTGGACGGGAAGATCGCCCTTCGCATGGTGCGCAACGGCGACATCCGGTTCGACGACGTCTCGATCGCCGCCGACGCGCGCCTTCCCGGTATCGACTCCTTCTCGGACCTCTCGGCGATCCTCGCGCAGCTGCGGTACGTGATCGGCTGGAATGCCGCCGGCATGCAGATCGGAGCATACGAGTCAGCTCTGCGATACGCGCTGGGACGCGAGCAGTTCGGCAGACCCATCGCGGGGTTCCAGCTCATCCAGGAGAAGCTCGCCAGGATGCTCGGGAACGCCGAGGCGACGCTGGCGCTCGCCGTACGGCTGACGACTCTGAAGGATCGCGGCGCCCTCGACGATGCGACCGCCGCGCTGGCGAAGACCTGGTCAGCCGACCGCTTGCGCGAGACCGTCGCCCTCGGGCGGGAGATCGCCGGTGCCGAGGGCATCCGGGTGCACCACGACCTCGCTCGCTTCTTCGCCGACGCCGAGGCCGTCTACACCTTCGAGGGCACCCACGAGATGAACTCCCTCATCGTCGGCCGTGCCGTCACGGGGCTGAGCGCCTTCACCCGGTGAGGCGCCCGCCCCGTGCGGTTCGGGATCAGCGCCGATGCAGGATGCCTCCACGGACGTTCTTGCCGTCGAGCAGGTCGCGGTAGCCCTGAGAGATGTCCTCCAGCGCATACATCTGCGAGATGACCTCGTCGAGCTTCAACTGGCCGGCGAGATACATCTGGTGCTGACGAGGGATGTCGGAGTGCGGGTTGCTCGCGCCGTAGACGGCGCCCTGCAGTCGCTTCTGGAAGCGGGTGAGATCAAGCGGCGGGATGGGGATCACCTGCTCCGAACTCGGCGCGATCGCCGTGACCACGACGGTGCCCGCCTTGCGGATCGCGTAGAACGCATCGGCGACGTCCTTGCCTGAGAGCAGGCCGACCGTGAGGATCGCACTGTCGGCGCCCTGACCGTTGGTGATCGATTGCGCGAACACGGTCGCCTCCTCGATCGTCGCGAAGGCGTGCGTGGCACCGACTTCCAGCGCTTTCTCGCGCTTGAGCTCCACGGGGTCGACCGCGATCACAGCGGTCGCGCCCGCGTGCGATGCACCCTGCACGGCGTGGATACCGACGCCGCCCGTGCCGATCACGATAGCGGTCTGGCCCGGTTCGATTCCGGCGGCGTACACCGCGGATCCCCATCCGGTCCCCACGCCGCAGCCGAGCAGCCACAGCCGGTCGAGATCCGCGTCGGCCGGCAGCTTCACCGCGGAGTTCACGTCGACGACGGTGTGCTCCGAGAAGGTGCCGAGTCCGCACATCTGGCCGACCGGCGTGCCGTCGGGGAGGGAGGCGCGGTAGCTGTCCGGATCCGTGAACCGGCTGCCTGTCATCATGAAGCGGCCGAGGTCGCACAGGTTGCTCTGCCCCTCGTTGCACCAGCGGCACTTGCCACAGCTCGCGATGAACGAGAACACCACTTTGTCGCCGACCTCCCAGCCGGAGGTGTTCGGGCCGACGGCCTGCACGGTGCCTGTGCCCTCGTGCCCGCCGATGAAAGGCATGATGTCGGGCACGCTGTCTCCCGTGGCGAGATGATGATCGGAGTGGCACAGGCCGCTCACGGCCATGCTCACGAGGATCTCGCCCTGGCGCGGGTCGTCGAGCAGGATGTCGGCGATCTCGAACTCGCCAGGTTGTTCGCGGATGATCGCAGCACGCGTCGGTGTGGGCATCAGAACTCCTTCGTTAACGCCGTTGTCACGTGTTCCACACGCTAGGGATGCGTGAGGGCAAGACGCACGCAGAGCGTACGAACCGACCGCAGGATGTGCTTTAGTCGCGACTCGACGGAACAATCCGGCTGGCAATGGAGGCAGTAATGGATCGTACATTTCTTCGCGGTATCGGCGTCGCCGCAGCGGCGACGTTCGCCCTCACCCTGACCGCCTGCGGTTCCGGTGGTGGGGGCGGTGGGGGCGGAAGCGAGTCGGGCGGCGACCTGGTTCTCGGTGTCATCCCGGTCACCGACATCGGCCCCGCGTACATGGCGCAGCAGAACGGCGTCTTCGACGACGCCGGGCTGAACGTGACGCTGCAGCAGACGAGCTCGTCGCCCGAGATCATCCAGGCGATGCAGTCCGGCCAGGTTCAGGTCGGCTACGGAGGCACCACGAGCGTCTTCCAGGCGGTTCAGAGCGGCATCGATCTTGTCGTGATCGCCGCGGCCAGCGCCACCCCGGACGACCCGGCCAACGGCATCAACGACCTTCTGGTGACCTCGGACAGCCCGCTGGAGTCGGCGAAGGACCTGGAGGGCAAGAAGGTCGCGATCAACGGGCCGGGCGGTTACACGCAGTTGCTCAGCGACCTCGCCGTGAAGGGCGACGGCGGCGACCCGTCGAAGGTCGAATACGTTCAGATCGGCATCCCGGATCAGCCGGCGGCTCTGGAGAGCGGCGCGGTCGACGCCTTCGTGGCCGGCGAGCCGTTCGGCACCCTGGGACGGGAGGAGAACGGCTTCCGCACGCTCGCGAACCCGTTCCAGTTCCTTTCGGACGAGGCCGTCGTCGCCGGCGTCTGGTACGCACTGCGCAGCGAGGTCGAGGCGAACCCCGACTACTACGCGAACGTCGCCGACACGATCGATACCGCGAACCAGTACGCGCTCGACAACGATGACGAGCTGCGGGAGAACATCGCCGAGTTCACCAAGATCGACCCCGAACTCGCCGCACGCATCAGGCTCGGCTCCTACGGCAAGCTCCCGCTCACGTCCGAGAATCTTCAGGCGCTGGCCGACTGGTCGTACGAGCTCGACTACATCGAGAACGAGGTCGACTTCGAATCCCTGATCTGGGAGCCGTGATCCGATGAGCTCGACCGCCGTTCGCGAGAGCCGGTTCGCGCACACGACTGCGGCGACCGTCGTGCTCGGGTTCACCGGCATCGCTGCGTTCGTCGTGCTGTGGGAGGCCGCGTCGCGGCTCGAGCTCGTGCCTTCGCAGTATCTGCCGCCCTTCTCGGTCATCGTGACGCAGATCGGACGGGTCGTGGCGTCTCAGCCGCTGGCCGGCGAATTCTGGGAGGCCCTCGGGATGACGCTCACCGGCTGGACGGTCGGGCTCGCCGTCGCGCTCGTGCTCGGCATCCTGCTCGGCGTGCTGATCGGATCGTCACGGCTCGTGCGCGAGTACTCGGAGTCGACGATCGAATTCCTGCGGCCCATTCCGTCCGTCGGCCTGATCCCGGTCGCTGTGATCCTGTTCGGCGTGCGCCCCTCCGCAACGGTGTTCATCGTGGCGTGGGCATGCTTCTGGATCATCCTTGTGCACGTCATCTCGGGCGTCGCCGACATCGACCCGGTGGGCGAGGCGACCGCCCGCAGCTACGGCCTCCGATTCCTGATGCGCGCCAAGCACCTCGTCTGGCCGACGGTCCTCCCCTATCTGATGACCGGCGTGCGTCTGTCCGCCACCGTCGCGCTCGTTGTGGCGCTCACGATCGAGATCGTCGTCGGAGCGCCAGGCATCGGCAAGCTGATCGCGCAGTACCAATCAGCAGGCAACGTCGAGGTGGTCTACGCCCTCGCCGTTCTGGCGGGGGCGCTCGGCCTCGTCATCAACCTCCTCATGCAGGCCGTCGAGAGGGGCCTGCTCAGCTGGCATCCGTCGATGCGGACGGGGGGCGACGGATGAGGTTCCTCCGCCCCGTCGCAACCGCACTCGCGCTGCCGATCGTCATCGTCGCCGTCTGGTGGGCGGCGACGCGCGGCACCACGAACCCGTTCGTGCCGAAGCCCGACCTGATGGTCGTCGATCTGGTCCGGACCTGGATCGGCCCGCTGATGGCGCAGCAGGTGCTGCCGTCGCTGTACCGTCTCGGCATCGCGCTCGCAGCGGCCATCGTCGTCGGCATCGTGCTGGGCCTCGTGATCGGTACGAGCGTCGTCGCTCGCAAGCTCACCGGCCCGATCTTCGAGTTCATCCGAGCCGTGCCACCGCCCGTGCTCCTGCCTGTGCTGCTTCTGGTGATGGGCATCGACGACCGTTCCAAGATCTTCCTGGTCTTCCTCGGCTGTCTCTGGCCCATCCTGCTGAACACCATCGACGGGGCGAGGGCGGCCGACTCCGTGCTCGCCGCGACGACGGTCTCCTACGGTCTGCGCGGTTGGGTGAGGTTCAGGCACTTCACCTTGCCGTCCGCACTGCCGCGCATCATGACGGGCGTCAGACTCGCTCTGCCGATCTCATTGATCCTGATGGTCGTATCGGAGATGTACGCCGCGCTCGACGGCCTCGGCTACCAGGTGATGCTGTTCAAGCAGACCTTCGAGACCGGTGCGATGTGGGCCGGCATCCTGATCATCGGCCTGATCGGCATCGTGATGGCATTCCTGTACTCGGCCGTAGAAAGACGCGTCCTCGGATGGTACCGGGGCCAGCGCGAAATGGAGAAGCAATGACTGCTGCCACCGACGACATTCTGCTGTCCGTGAAGGGCGTGCAGAAGGTCTATTCCTCCCCAGGCGGAGACGTCGAGGCGGTGCGCGACCTCACGTTCGACCTGCGTCGAGGCGAATTCGCCTGCCTGGTCGGGCCATCCGGATCGGGAAAGACGACCCTGCTCAAGGTGGTCTCCGGACTGATGCCGGCCACCAGCGGCACCGTCACGCTCGACGGCGAGGTCGTGAACGGGCCGCCGCGCAGCATGGCACTGGTGTTCCAGGAGTACGGCAGGTCGCTGTACCCATGGCACAGGGTCGACGAGAACGTCGCGCTGCCTCTCATCGGCGCCGGTGTGGCCAAGGCGGCGCGCCGGCGGCGTGTCGCGGAGGCGCTCGACGCTGTCGGGCTCTCCCACGTGCCGAGGTCGTACCCGTGGCAGCTCTCAGGAGGCATGCAGCAGCGCGTCGCGATCGCCCGCGCGATCGCCTACCAGCCAGAGGTCCTGCTGATGGACGAGCCGTTCGCCGCCGTCGACGCCCAGACACGTGCGGATCTCGAGGATCTGGTGCGCCGTGCCGCCAAGGAGTTGGGGCTCACCGTGCTGTTCGTCACGCACGACATCGACGAATCGGTGTATCTGGGCGAACGAGTGATCGTTCTCTCCAGCTCGCCCACCATCGTGCTCGACGATGTCGCCGTCGGCCTTCCAGCCGAGCGCGACCAGCTGGAGACCCGCTCGCTGCCGGAGTTCGTCGACCTGCGCCGCCATGTCTACGAGCAGATCCAGCGCGCGAAGACCTATACGGGAGACACGGATGCCGTGCGCACGGTGAGTCCGTAGGCGCAGCGAACCGCAGTCAGCGCCAGATCGATTTGACCTCCTGGAAGTTCCGCAGTCCTTCGATCGCGAACTCGCGGCCGAGACCCGAGTCGCCGTAGCCGCCGTACGGCGTGTTCAGATCGGGCTTGTAGCCGTTGATGCCGATCGACCCTGTGCGCACCCGGCGCGCGACGCCGAGCGCTTCGTCCGGATCGCCGAACACCGAGCCTGCCAAGCCGTAGCGCGAATTGTTCGCCAGCGCAACCGCGTCGTCGAGATCGTCGTAGGCGAACACCGACACGACGGGGCCGAACACCTCCTCCTGCGCGATCTCGCTGCTCGGAACCGCACCGGTGACGATCGTCGGCGCGACGTAGTAGCCGGTGTCCGGCAGGTCGCTGTCTCCCGCGAGCAGCGTCGCCCCGTCAGCTGCGGCGCGGGAGACCATCCCGGAGACACGGTCGTGGATACGGCGCGAGACGAGTGGGCCGAGCTCCGTGGCAGGGTCGGATGGGTCTCCGACGCGCAGGTCGCGGGCAAGCGCCACGAGGCGGTCGACGACCTCGTCGTGCGCCGCACGCGGCACCAGCACACGCGCCATCAGCGCGCACGTCTGCCCTGTGTTCTCGAACGACGACACTCGCAGGGCTCCCATCACGGCGTCGAGATCGGCGTCGCCGAGCAGGATCGCGGCAGATTTTCCGCCCAGTTCCAGCGTGGCCGGCTTGAGCTGTGCGCCAGCCTGCGCGGCGATGTCCCGCCCCGCGGCCGATGAGCCGGTGAACCCGACCTTGTCGACGCCGGGGTGCTGCACTAGCGCCCTGCCGGTCTCGCGCCCTCCCGTGACGATGTTGATCACGCCAGGAGGCATGCCGATCGCTGTGCTCGCTTCCGCCATGTTGGAGATGTCCAGCGGCGATTCCGGCGCGGGCTTGACGACGACGGTCGACCCGGCCGCCAGCGCGGGTGCCAGTTTCAACGTGGTCGACGCCTGCGGATGGTTCCACGGCACGATCAGCGCGGCGACGCCCAGCGGCTCATGCTGCACGATCGTGGTGCCCGGCCTCATCGCGTTCTCCCGCACCTCCTCGACCGCGTCGGGGCGACGGAGCAGCTGCGCGTAGAACCGCAGGTGTGCGATGGGCCGGATGCCGGCCCACGGTCGCGCGATGCTCACCGGTTGGCCGATCTCGGTCGTCACGAGCGACACGGTCGCGTCGGCTCGCCGCTCGATCTCATCGGCCAGCCTCTCGAGCCAGCCCGCTCGCTCTTCCGGGCTCATCCGCGGCCACGGGCCGTGGTCGAATGCTTCACGCGCCGCGCGCACAGCGGTGTCGACGTCACGCTCGTCTCCGTCGACCGCGCCGCCTGTGCGGCGGAAGTCGACAGGACTCTCCAGCTCGATGCGTGCGGCGGCGTGCGGCGTCAGCCACTCCCCGCCCGCGAAGATCTCTTCCTGTTCGATGGCTCCGTAGCTCATGCGCACACGATAGACCGACCAGCGTGCGCGCCGTCCGCACAGCGTTCAGAGCGCTGACCACCAGCTGCCGAGATGCGCCTCTTTCGCCGAGATGCGCCGTTCTGGTCGCCGGTTCGTTCAAGAGGTGCGCATCTCGGCGACCGCCGCACGGGCCGTGATGGCGTCACCGACCGTGTCGGCGTGGCGCAGCGCGAGCACCAGCAGCGTCACGATCACGCGCGGACCGGGGCGCACTCCCCTGGCTCTGTGCGCCTCGCCCACCTGATGAGCCAGAGAGGCGATGACCGGTATCGCCGCGATCGTGAGGGAGAGCACGAAGGCCACACGAGCGGGGTCGACACGGAGTACGCGCAGGGGGCCCATTGCGCGCTCGAGCGCGTCGAGCAGGTCGCTCGTCCGGGTCGTCAGCGTCACCAAGCCGGCCATCAGCACCACAGCGACCACGCGCGCCGACACCGTGATCGCAGCTTCCCACGACACGAACAGGACCTGGGTCACGACCAGGATGACCACGGTCCATTTCGCCGCCCAGAGCTGGCGGACGAAGACGATCGGTCCCTGCCCTCCGGCCAGGAACAGCAGGAAGGCGCCGCCCAGTGTGCCGATCGCCGTCCAGATCGTGTGCGGCCAGAGCGAGGCGACCAGCGCCAACACAGCGAGCGTCGCGAGCTTCGCGCCGGCGGGCATCCGGTGCAGCGCACTCGCCCCCGGCCGGTACAGCGAGATCACGCGTACGCCGCCCTGTACCTGTCGATGACGGGACCGGCTTCGCCCTGCTCGGCGAGCCTGCCGTCGGCGAAGCGGAGCACGACGTCGCACCTGGCCGCCAGTTCGAGGTCGTGCGTCACGATGACGACCTGATCGGCGACCGGACCGCGTACGTCGCCCTCGATCAGCAGATCGCCCATGTGGCGGGCGTTGCCGAGGTCGAGCAGCGTCGTCGGCTCGTCGGCGACGAGCACGCGCGGGCCGCTCGCGAGCACCGCCGCCAGAGCGAGCAGCTGCTTCTGACCGCCGGACAGACTGTGCGCCGGCTGGTCAGCGCGACCGGCGAGCCCGAAGCGCGCCAGCTCGGCGAGTGCGCGCTCCTCCCTGTCCGCCCTGGCGACGCCGGCGGCCTTCAGCGAGAGCACGATGTCCTCCGCAGGCGTCGGCATCAGGATCTGGGCGTCGGGACTGCTGAACAGGAACCCGACCCGCTCGCGCGCCCTGCGCGGTTCACGGCCGACGTCGGTTCCCGCCACATGGACGCTGCCCTCGCTCGGGCGGACGAGTCCGTTCAGCGCCCGAGCGAAAGTCGACTTCCCCGACCCGTTCGCGCCGATCACCGCGACGCGCTGCTGAGGGAGCTCAGCTGTCACGTCCGTGAGGATGCGTGCGCCGTCGAGCTCGACGCCGAGCCCGGCGACGGAGATGCCGTCGTTCACGCCTCGCCCCGCGCCGCGCCCTCTCCGGGTGCCGAGACGGCACCGGCCGTGGCGGCGCCGCTCGAGCCGCCGGCGCGCGTCGCCCTGACGCGCGCCGGGAACGCGGCGGGGTACGCACGGAACAGGGCCAGCGCCAGAATCGTGGCGAGCACGACCTTGATCAGATCGCCTGGCAGGAACGCGACCGATGCGAGTGCGGCGCCGGCGAGCGGGAGCTGTGTGATGAATGCCTGCACCGGGACGCCGATGGCGTAGATCACGACGATGCCGCCGATGATCGTGCCGACCGCGACGCGCCACCACGTGAGGCGGCCCGACTGCGCGATCAGCCCGATTGTGATCGCACCGGGAAGCCAGCCGATGAGATACCCGACGCTGGGTCCGACGAACACGCCGAGACCACCGTGCCCGCCGGCGAGCACCGGCAGGCCGATTGCGATGAGCGCGTAGAGCACGAGAACAGAAGCCGCTGCGCGCTTCCATCCCAGCACCGCGCCGGCCAGCATCACGCCCAGCGTCTGCGCGGTGATGGGCACGAGCCCGGGAACCGGGATCGGGCCCATCAGTCCGAGCACCACGATGATCGCCGTGAACACGGCCACGCGCGCGATGTCGCGCGCCTCCCAGACATCCTTCACTGCGTCCTCTTCTCCTGAACGATGTTCAATGAACGGTGTTCAGTATAGGCGAAGAGGCGATGTCTCCTAATCCGCCTGTGACATCGTCAGCCACGGCATCCGGTTGGTCGTCTGCTGCGGCTCGAGCTGCCCCTGCCACTCCGATTGGTTCACGGTCGGGAACGCGCCGTTGAACCAGGCCAGCGGTGCGTAGATCATCAGCTCGTTCGCACGCTGCTGCAGATCGCGGAAGTGCTCCGCCCGCGTCTCCCTGTCGGGAGCGGTGACGGCCCCCGCCGCGGCCTCGTCGATCACGTCGTCGCAGATGCCTGACGGATTCGCCGCCGCCGCCTTCTCCTCGTTGCACGCATACCAGCGGGTGATGCCGATGCTGGGATCTGCTCCCACCGTGGAGCGCAGGAATGCGATGTCGAAGTCGCCCTTGGTGTACACGTTCTCGGTGAACACCGCGCCGGCGGAAGCGACCAGCTCGAGCTCGATGCCCACTTCGCCCAGCATCGACTGCGCCATCTCGGCCGTTGCCGCCGCATCCGTCAGCTCTGCGATGTACTGCACCGTGAGGGTGAAGCGGGTGCCGTCCGCGTCCCGCGGAAAGCCGGCCTCGTCCAGGGTGCGGTTGATGGCGTCGACATCACGTGGGAAGTCCCTGTCGAAGTCGATGTCCTCGTCCTGCGCCCACTCGAGCGCGTCGGGGAAGAACCCGTTCGCCGGCTCACCGATGCCGGAGAGCGCGGTGTCGACGATCTCGTCGCGGTCCATCGCGGCGAACACGGCTCTGCGCACGTCGGGGTCACTCAGATACTCGCTCTTCGCATTGAACATCATGCTCACGAGCTGAGTGAACGCGCCGGTCTCCATGAGGGCGAGATCGTCTTCGCCCGAGACGCGTTCCTGCTGCGATACGGCGATCTCCGCCTGATCGACCTCGCCCTCGAACAGCGCGGTCGCCCTGCTGTTCGGGTCCGCCATGATCGGATAGACGACCCTGTCGACCTGCACCTCGCCTTCCCAGTAGTCGGGGTTCTTCACGAGCACGATCTGCTCGCCGGAGTCGTATGAGTCGAACATCAGCGGTCCGGTGCCGATCGGTGCCATATTGGCCTCGTTCGTCACGTACTCCGTGTCCTCATAGACGTGCTTCGGAATCATGAACTGCACGGCCAGCGTCTCCAGCAGCGGGCCGTACGGTTCGGTGAGGTGCACGGTGACGCTGTGCTCGCCGGTGACCTCCGTGCTGTCGATCCGTTCGGCGAGCGGGGCGCCGAACGACTGCAGCGCGATGATCTCCTCGAGGTTGAACTTCACGTCCTCAGCGGTGAAGGGCTCGCCGTCGTGCCAGCTGACGCCTTCCCGCAGCGTCAGATCCAGTTCGAGCCCGTCCTCACTGAGCTCCCACTCGGTCGCGAGCCCCGGGTTCAGTTCGTACTGGTCCGACATCCGCACAAGTGTGTCCATGATCTGCCCGCTGAACATGGTCGGCGTCGCACCGCTGACCAGCTGGCCGTTCAGTCCCATCGGGTCGTCGCCGATGGCGCGCACATACACGCGCTCCGCGTCCTCTCCTCCCCCGCCGCTTGCGCATCCGGTGAGTGCCAGCGCGAACGCGGCCGCGACTGCAACCGCGCCGCTCAGGCGCCGTCTGTGTGTTCTCATGGCTTCTTCGCCTCTCTTCCTGTGGAATCGGAGTTGCCTCCGTCGTCCAGCTCGGGCGCGGCCGCGAGCAGGGTACGGGTGTATGGATGCTGAGGATCATGCACGATCGCGTTCTTCGGCCCGTGCTCGACGACGGCGCCGTCCTTCATGACGCAGACCTCGTCCGCGACCTTCCGCACCACAGGGAGGTCGTGTGTGATGAAGACGTAGCCGATGCCGAGCCGTTGCGAGATGTCGACCATCACGCGCAGCACCCCTGCCTTCACCGACGCGTCGAGCGCGGAGACGGCCTCATCGGCGATGATGATCTGCGGTTCGAGCACCAGCGCTCGCGCGATCAGCACGCGCTGTCGCTGGCCGCCGCTGAGTTCGTGCGGGTACCGGTCGAGGAAGTGCTCAGCCGGGTTCATACCGACCTGCTCCAGCGCGTCGCACACTCGCCGCTGCACGTCGGCGGCGGAGCGCGCCATCGCGTGCAGCCGGATGACCTCGCCGATGGCGCGCACCACCGTCTTGCGAGGATTGAGAGCCCCTGACGGATCCTGCAGCACCGCCTGCACACTGCGCCGGAACGACCGGTGCGCCTCGCCGCGCAGGGAATCCAGCGGTTCGCCGTCGAACAGCACTCGGCCGGATGTCGGCCGCATCAGATCGAGCATCATCCTCGCCAGCGTGCTCTTGCCGCTGCCGCTCTCTCCGACGATGGCCACGAACTTCCCCGGCTCCGCTTTCAGCGTCACACCGTCGACGGCTCGGAGCTTCGCCGCCCCGCGGCGTCCTCCGAACACCTTCGTCACCGCCTCCGTCTCAAGCAGCATGGTCGGCCTCCTCCCGCAGTCTTGCCCGCAGGTCGGGCGGGATCGAGTACAACTCGCTTCCGTCGTCGCTCAGGCTCCGCACGCTGCGCAGCAGGGCCTCTGTGTACGGGTGCTCCGGCGCATCGAGCACGCGACGCGTCGGCCCCTCCTCGACGATCCGGCCCGCGTACATCACGTACACCCTGTCGGTCATGCCGGCCACCACGGCCAGGTCGTGCGAGATCAGCAGGAGGGACGTCCCCATCCGGGACACCGTGTCGTCGAGAGTGCGCAGCACCCGGGACTGCACCGTCGCGTCCAGTGCCGTCGTCGGTTCGTCCGCGAGCACCAGATCCGGCCGCTTCGCAATGGCGATCGCGATCAGGACGCGCTGCCGCATGCCGCCGGAGAGCTCATGCGGGTGAGCGCGGGCCACGCCGGTCACGTTCTCGAGACCGGCCAGCTCCAGGAACTCGTGCACGGCCTCGTCCCTGGCTGCACGGTTGCGCCGCACGGACCTCGGCAGCGATTCGGCCACCTGCGTGCCGATCCGCATCGTCGGGTTGAGGAACGTGAGCGGATCCTGGAACACCATGCCGACGCGCTGACGCCGGATGGTGGCCCACTCATCTGCGCCGGCGCCGACCATTTCGTGCCCGCGCACCCGGATGGATCCGCGCACGCGCACGCGCGGCGACTCTGGTAGCAACCCGGCAAGTGCCCGGCCCGTCACCGATTTGCCCGACCCTGACTCGCCGACGAGCCCGACACGTTCGCCGTCGGCGACGACGAGGGACAGGCCGCGCACGGCGTCGACCTCATCGCGTTCGCCGGTCGGCAGGCTCACCCGCAGATCCCTGATGTCGATGAGCGGTTCGGTCTCGCGGTCCGTCTCGTTGTGAACGGTCATTTCACCCTCCCGATGGTCGGGTTGTACGCGTCGTTCATCGCATCGCCGAGAATGTTCACGGCCAGTACGACCAGGAAGATGCAGGCTCCGGGGAACAGCGCCAGCCACCAGCCGTCCTGGATGTAGGACTGTGCGGAATTGAGCAGCGCACCCCAGCTCGGGCTGCTGGGGTCGCCGATGCCGAGGTAGGCCAGTCCGGACTCGATCAGGATCGCGCGCCCGACCGTCATGCTGGTGGCGACCATGACCGGCGGCATCGCATTCGGGATCACGTCGCTCCACAGGATGCGCATGCCGGCGAAGCCCGCGGCGCGCTGGGACTCGACGTAGCCGAGCTGCGCGATGCGCATGGCCTCGCCCCTGACGATTCGAGCGACACCCGGCCACATCGTCACCGCGAGGATGCCGACGATGATCCAGATGTTCGCGCCGAGCAGCGCGGCGGCCACCAGTGCCAGCACGATTCCAGGCAGCACCTGGAAGAACTCAGCGAGCTTCACCATCGCTGTGTCCGCCGCCCCGCCGAAGTAGCCGGCGATCCCGCCGACGACGAGCCCGACGGTGAGGCACAGCGCGGCCACGGTGAAGCCGACCAGAAGCGAGATGCGTCCGCCGTACACGACTCGCGAGAGGTAGTCGCGGCCGAGCATGTCGGTGCCCAACAGGTGCTCCGCGCTCGGCGGCAGCAGCTTCGGGGATGCCGTCGCGACCGGGTCCGCGACGACGAAGGGACCGAACACCGCCACCAGTGCGAATGCGGCGAGTACGGCGCCGAACACGATGACCGAGGGGCGTCGGAGCATTGCGCGCAGCGGTGAGCGCTGCCGCCCGCCAGGCAGCGCGACAGGCACGGTCTCCATCGCTGGCGCGGCTGCGTCTCGCAGCCGTGTCGTACTGCTCATGCGGTCTCCTTCCTTCGCGGTGAGAATCGGGCGCGCAGGCGCGGATCGATGACCCCGTAGAGGACATCGGTGAGCAGGTTGACGATGATGATCACAACGGTCAGCACGATCACGACGCCGAGGATCACCATGTTGTTCTGGCGTTCGATCGCATCGACGAACAGCAGTCCCATTCCCGGCCATCCGAACACCCGCTCCACCAGCACCGACCCCGCCAGCACGAACCCGAGGCTGTATCCGGCGACGGTGACCATGGGCAGAAGCGCGTTGGGAAGTGCGTGGCGCCAGAGGATCGCCCGACTCGACAGGCCCTTGGAACGCGCGGTGTCGATGAAGTCCTGACCGAGCGCCTCGATCATCGATGACCGCATGATCCTGGTCTTGTAGGCGAGTTCCGTCGTCGCCATCGCGACGACGGGCAGAATCAGATACTCGATCGCGATGCCCGACTCCCCGTAGGGGCTCTTGCCCTGCGTCGGCAGCCAGTCCAGCGCGATCGAGAACACCAGGATCAGCACCATTCCGAACCAGAAGTTCGGGATGGAGAACAGACCGACTGCGGTCCCCGAGATCGTGGCGTCCAACCAGCGCTTGCGGGTGCGGGCGGCGATCGCGCCGAGCACGATGCCTCCGATCGTCGACAGCACGAAGGACGGCAGTGCGACGGCGAGCGTGTTCCCCGCCCGAGACAGGATGAGGCTCAGCACCGGTTCGTTGTTTGTCCCGAACGAATAGCCGAGATCACCGGTGAACACATTGCCGATGTACAGCAGGTACCGCTCGGCGACAGGTGCATCGAGACCGTACGCGGCCGTGATGCGCTCGCGGAACTCGTCGGAGAGCGGCACATCGCCGACCAGCGTCTGCACCGGGTCCCCCGGGGCGATCTCGAGCAGGAAGAACAGCACCGTGACCACGGCGAGAAAGATGAGCAGGGAGTTCACCAGCAGTCTGGCGATGTGGAGGACGACCGCCGTCATAGTGGCCGTTCCTGTCCCGATGGGGATGTGCGCATGGGCGCGATCTCCTTCGACGCGTCTGAGCGGTGCACGCGGTGCGTGCGCCCGTGTCGCGGTCCGCTCTGACCGCGATGGGAACCATGCTGACCGCGCTGCAGCGGGCGGAGATCTTCTCTTCCACGCGACGGAACTCCGCGTCGTGCCACGTCGCTGCCGGCGCGCAGAACGGTGCGAGAGCGCCAGGGGTCAGACGTTCCCGAGCCCGGCGCACCGCCTGTTGTAGTCGATGGTGCGGCGATCAGGGCGTGCTTCGTTCGGCATCAGCGAAGCCGAGATGCGGCGCGCGGTCACGCGTACGAGATCGGCGAGTTCACGTCGGTTGGCGGCATCGAGATCGAAGGTCACGCCCACGGCGGCGGGCACCGTGCCGTCGAGACCGTCGATGGGAGCGGCCAGAGACCCCGCGCCCTCTGCGAGGAATCGTTCCGCGAGTGCATAGCGACGCCGCCTGATCTCGGCGAGGCGGGACCGCACCTCGGCCGCGGAGGTCGGCGTGCCCGACGCGAACGGGCGCAGCGGCCTGGTCAGGTAGTCGTCGACGATGTGCGGCTCCGCGAAGGCGAGCAGCACCAGCCCGGTCGCCGTCAGATGCAGTGACAGCCTGCCGCCCATCCTGTTCTGTCCGGTGTAGTTGGGATGGCCGCGCAGCGCCTCCAGATACATCACCTCGTCGCCGTCGCGGGCGGAGAGATGCACGGTGAGCCCCGTCGCGTTGTGCAGCTCGATGAGGTGCGGCATGGCGGAGTCGCGCAGGCGCAGTGCGCGAGTCGACCCCGCAGCGAGATCGACGAACTTGCGGCTCAACCGGTACCTGCCCTGATCGTCGAGCTCAAGCCCGCCCCACGACATCACCTCGTGCACGAGGCGGTGCGTGGTCGACAGCGGCAGACCCGCATCTCTGCTGATCTCCGTCAGCGTCAGGGATCCGTTGCCGTGCGCGAACGCCTCGAGCAGCGACAGTACGCGCCCCGCCGCGGTCCGCTTGTCGCGCGCTTCCGTCGCGAACTGCTCCATGGTTGTCATGCCTGCGCTCATGAGTCCGCCCGTTCCGGCGCGGCAGCTCTGCCGCGCCTCGGAGTGATGCGCTGCGGCGCGCTGTCCGCGCGCACTGCGCGCCGCAACGGAGGTCCTCTCGCGATGATCGCCCATCGAGTGCCGCTGCGCGTCAGCGGCTTTCGCCCTGCGGAAGGGATCGGACCTTCCGGATGAACGACGTTCAGTAGGCTGGTCGTATGCGCCCCGCCCTCGACCTCGACCAGATCGTCGGTCGTGCGCTGCACCTGCTCGATCTCTACGGGCTCGCCTCCGTGACGATGCGTTCGCTCGCAGATGACCTGGGCATCCGGCCCAGCGCTCTGTACTGGCATGTCGAGAACAAGCAGACGCTGCTGGCAGCGGTCGCCGATCGCATCGTGTCGCTCGCTGAGCCGGCCGACAGCGTGCCTGCAACAGCCCGATCGCTGCGCGATGCGCTGCTCGCGCGGCGCGACGGCGCAGACGTGGTGCTCAGCTCCGCCGCTCTCGGGCTCGGCGGTTCCGCTGTGGTCGAGCAGCTGCGAGCGGCGCTCACGGGCGCCGGATCTGATGATGCCGACACGGGTGCGAACGTCCTCGCCCAATTCGTGCTCGGGCATGCATCGCTCGTTCAGCAGCGCATTCAGGCTGCTGAGCTGGGAGCGTTCGACGCCGATCCCGATGCCGTCGCGCGCGATTTCGCCGCGGAGTTCGACGCGGGCATCGCCGCGCTGACCCGTGGCCTGAACGTCGCGTCAGCCACGCCTCGGTGAACACGAGCGAGAACGAGCTGCGATCTACGCCGTCGGGAGATCGAGCCGGACGTAGTGCACGCCGTCGTACGTGACCCGCACATGATCGATGTCGGCGCCCTCCGCAGTGAAGATCGTGAAGGTGTTCTCCCACTGGCCGGACGGACCGTACTCTGTGTCGCCCTCATCATCGCGATACGAGCAGGCGGGGTACTGCTGCAGCGGATCCGACCCGTCGCCGTATCGCGCACCGTCATCGCCGACCAGCATCACCGTGCACTCCGCCTCCACCGGCACGCCGCTGTCGAAGGCCAGGTGCACGCTGTAGGCATCGGCGCCGTCGGGAATCGGCTCGGAGGCGTAGCCGTCGTCGATGACGGTGAGGCGGTCGATCTCGGTGAGTGCGACCGTGAGCGTCGTCGTCGCGGGCTCGCCGCTCTCCGGATCGCCCTCGTCGTGCTCGGGCACACCGGTGAGCTGCGCTGCGCCTTCCTCAGCGGAACGATCGACCTCGACGCGCAGGTCCTCCTGCCACCAGTACTCGGCGACCCGATCGGAGGATGCGCCCAGAGCGATCACCAGGGCGAAGGGGAGCGCGATCACGCCGAACCGATTCCGGCGCCACCACGGGTGCCTGCGTGCGCCCCGGCGGCGACGAGGCGGCTCGGCCGGCGGTGCGGGCGCATCGCCCAACGGCGGCGCGAGCGGCTCGGGATTCGTCATCACTCGACCTCCACGGGCTGGATATCGTACGGCTCGATGTCCGCACGGCTCGTCGGCAGCGGGTCGCTCGCCGCGGTGAGTGCTTCGGCGCGCTCCTGGTCGATCTCGAGGTCGATCTCGGCGCGCTGCTCGCGCCGGTCGAGACCCGACTCCGGATTCCCCCGCCCGAGGAGCATGGTCGCTCCCCGAACGGCGTCGTCAGGGACCTCGAAGCATGCCATCCAGTACGTGGGCAGTCCCGTGGCGATCGACGTGGAATCGGAGCATCCGGTACGGCTCGAACCCGTCGGCCGATAGATCGTGCCATCCGCTCCCCGCAGGCGCAGACCGCCCAGATGCACAGAGCGCCCAGGCGCGAGCACCTCGAGATCGACGACGAGGAACGTCGCCGTCGTGGTCTCGATCTCGTCGCGATCCACGAGCGTGTCGGTCGCCCGCACGCTCTTCACCGCGACGTCGACGTAGTCGAGCGAGATGACGCCGTCCGACGCGGCGGCCGTCACGGAGAACGGAGCCGCCGATGCCTGGCTGTCGGAGAGCTGATCGCTCACCACCCTGCCCAGCGACAGTGCCAGAACGAACAGCGCCACGGCGGCCAGCGTCCCGAGGACGCGGCGCCGTGCCGTGCTGCGAGAAAAGGCTTCGCTCATGGCGCGTCCGCTTCGATCGCCTCGACGGGAACGGTGACAGTGTGTGTGAGGCGATCCGTGACCGCCCAGCGGCGGTCGTCGAGCGAGAACGGATCGTTCTCGACCCACCGCAGGTCGGTGAACTGAAGCGTGATCTCCTCTCCTCGCCATCTGCGGTCCTGCGCCCAGCCGTATGTGCCGCGTACCGTGACGCCGGGATTGAGCACGTCGACGAGGTGGCCATCTGCGCTGAACAGCGCCGCTGAGTCGGTGTCGTCATTCGCATCGCCGACGATGCCCGCGTCGTCTGGTGCGTGCACCGCGGACGTCGCCGTGACGCCGAGCCACGGAGTATCGCTGACATTGGTGACCTCGACCGCGGCGACGAGGGCACGCACGTCCTGGTCGGTCTCACCGTCGTCGTCGCGCGGCAGATAGACGCCGTCCGCGTCGTCGACCATGTGCGCACCGGTGACCACGAACTCGAAGTCCCCGATGCGGAACGACTCGCCGACGGCCACGGGCTCCGGCTCGTCGGGGCGAGCGTCCTGGAGCCAGCCGACCACGGCAAGGGCGATCGACGCAGCGAGGACGACGCAGACGGCGATCGAGATCACCACGGCGGCGCGTCGGCGCACGGCCGGGGGAATCGGCGTGACGGCGCTCATCGGGCCGCCTCTTCGGAGGTCGTCGGCGCGGAGATGGGCATCAGGAACCGGTCGAGCGCTGCCGCGACGATCGGCGCGGTCGCCACCAGCTGCAGGGCGAGGCCGATGGCCGTCTCCCACGGGGCGAACGCGAGGAAGGTCCACGCATCTGTCGGGCCGATCAGCCACCGCGCGCACCAGCTCACCACTGTGGGCACGAGGTTGGGAATCAGGAAGACGATGCAGAACGCCAGGATCGGCACGAGCCCCGTGCGAAGCACCAGCCCGACGCCGCCGAAGAACGCCGCCCAACGGCCGCCGATGTCGGAGAGGAGGCTGGATCCCACCCTCTTCACGCGATCCGGCACGGAACGTGTGGCGCGCCTGAGCGCCGGATGATCGAGGCGCTCAGGGGGCGTCAGGCGGTGACCGAGCACGACCGAGGCGACGACGAGCCAGGCGATCGGGACGACGATCACCGGCCCGATCGAGCCGAACAGCCCGACCAGCCAGCTCACGGAGAAGTCGAGCGGGATGCCGAGCCATCCGAGAGCGTCGACGAGGCCGTCCCACCAGTCGATCATCGCCACGACGAAGGTGCGGTCGAGCAGCCAGTTCATCGCGCTGCGCAGCCCGTCCTGCAGCTGTTCGGAGACGTAGATCGTCCAGAACAACTCGATGAACGCGCCCAGGAACGCAATGCCGACGAAGCGCCACACCCGTTCGACGCGGCCGAGCAGCCATCGCACGATGAGTGCCACTGCGACGAGGGAAAGGATCATCCAGAGCGGATTGTTCAGCTGCAGGCGGCCCAGCAGGTCGATGCCCTCCGGCGCGGAGAAACCGTTGAACAGTTCGTCGGCAGCCGCCGCGTTCACGAAGCGGTTGCGGTCCTCCTCGAGCAGATCGTACGCCGTGTACACCGCGAGGAACGGCACCAGCACCGAGACGGACACGTCGATCAGCCGCTGCTGGCGCCCCTCCGTCGGGCTGTCTGGTGCATCAGCGGCGATCGCCGCACGCAGCCGCGGAAGGTCATCAGCGCAGAGTCGCAGCATGTACACGATCGGCACCAGATAGCCGAGCGGTGCGAGCACCAGCACGACCTGGGCCAACCACGGCACGGATGCGCTCAGTGCCACCGCACCCCAGATGACGGCGTTGCGGAACGCGATCCCGAGCAGTGCGGCTGTGAGCATCCGCGGCCAATGTCGGCCGATCAGCCTACCCGCCGTGCCGACAGAGCCGATGACATCGCGCCACCCGACGCGACTCACCGCTGCGCTGCCCTCGTCTGCCACGGTCCTATCCTGCCCGAGCTCGCTCCGGAACGCGCGATGCCCCGTCCGAAGACGGGGCATCGCGTACGGTCTGCGCAGCGGACCCGGATGGAGAATCCGAGCGTGCACATCATGTCGCACCCGTCTTCTGAGACCGTCTCAGAGCCCCACGGCGGCGTGCAGTGCTCTTCGTCGGCGAGGACGCGGGGACGCCGTGCGTGCTGACTGTGTCGTCGGAGAACCTGCGGCCGGCGCGATGGATATCAGCTCAATCGACCTCGCAGCGGATCTCCCCCGGACGGCGGATCCAGCGACCACGTCGACCTGCGAAACTGGAGTCACGTCTGACGAGAGGAACCGAACGTGGCACACGGGCCGAACACACTCATGGTCTCTGCGGCCCTTGCCGGCGCGCTGATCGCGGGCGTCCTCGCAATCGTCCTCTTCATCGTCGGTCAGCCCTTGATCGGCACAGGGCTCGCTGTCATCGCCATCGCCTCGCTGGGATCTCTGCCGGTGGCTCGACGCGCGAGCGGCAAGCAGCGCTGAGCCTACGACTCGAAGGACCAGGCTCCTCATCTCCATGGCCGGGACCGAGCCCTCTGCGTGCGATGAGGCGATCAGCCGAGGCGGCGTCGTTCCGCTCCGCCGAAGCCTGGCGGGCAGACGAAACGACCCTCCGGCCTGCGAGAACGCAGGCC
This sequence comes from Microbacterium sp. JB110, assembly GCF_003335195.1. Classification (NCBI taxonomy): domain Bacteria; kingdom Bacillati; phylum Actinomycetota; class Actinomycetes; order Micrococcales; family Microbacteriaceae; genus Microbacterium; species Microbacterium sp. JB110. The sequence goes on from NZ_QPGM01000001.1 coordinate 500,831, forward strand.
GGAGGGCATGATGCAGCTGCTCAGATCGAGAAGCCGAGAGCGCGCATCATGTCGCGCCCGTCCTCTGTGATCTTCTCAGGGCCCCACGGCGGCATCCAGACCCAGTTGATCCGGTACCGTGCGACCACGCCGTCGAGCGCCTGGCCGGTCTGCTCCTCGAGCACGTCGGTGAGCGGGCATCCGGCGCTCGTCAGGGTCATGTGAATGACCAGCGCGTCGTTCTCGTCGTCCCAGCTGAGGTCGTAGATCAGCCCGAGGTCGACGATGTTGACCCCGAGCTCGGGGTCCATGACGTCCTTGAGCGCTTCTGTGACCTCGTCGAACTTCCCGTCGGCAAGCGTGGCGTCCATACGACCCAGCCTACGCTTCGATCGGCGCGTCGTCGGGGAGGTAGCCCGCGTAGCCGGACTCCTCGAGCTTGTCGGCCAGCTCGGCGCCGCCCTCTTCGACGATCCGACCGCCGATCATCACGTGCACGTAGTCCGGCGCGATGTAGCGCAGGATGCGCGTGTAGTGCGTGATCAGCAGCACGCCGAGACCCGTCGCCTCGCGGGCACGGTTGACGCCCTCCGAGACGACCTTGAGCGCATCGACGTCGAGGCCGGAGTCGGTCTCGTCGAGGATCGCCAGCTGCGGCTTCAGCAGCTCCAGCTGGAGGATCTCGTTGCGCTTCTTCTCGCCGCCGGAGAAGCCCTCGTTCACGTTGCGCTGGGCGAACTTCGGGTCCATCCGGAGGTTCGTCATGCCCTCTTTGATGTCCTTCGTCCAGGTCCGAATGGCCGGCGCCTCGCCGTCCAGCGCGGTCTTGGCCGTGCGCAGGAAGTTCGTCACAGTCACGCCGGGGATCTCGACCGGGTACTGCATCGCGAGGAAGAGGCCGGCACGAGCGCGCTCGTCGACGCTCATCTCGAGGACGTCCTCCCCATCGAGCGCGATCGAACCGCTTGTGACGGTGTACTTCGGGTGGCCGGCGATCGTCGACGCGAGCGTCGACTTGCCTGAGCCGTTGGGGCCCATGATCGCGTGCGTCTCGCCGGAGCGCACGGTGAGATTCACGCCGTTGAGGATGGGCGTGGTCCCCTCGTCGGTCTCGACCGTGACGTGCAGGTCGCGGATCTCGAGAACAGCCATGTCAGACTTCCTTCTTCACGTTGGGATCGATGAGCACGTCGTCGCCGTCGATCTCAACGGCGAAGACCGGGACGGGCTCGTAGGCGGGGAGGTTCAGGGGCTTGCCGGTCGTCAGCGAGAACGCCGACCCGTGCGCCCAGCACTCCAGGGTGTCGTCCTCGACGAAGCCCTCTGAGAGCGACACTTCGCCGTGGGTGCAGGTATCGCCGATGGCGTGGACATCGCCGTTGGAATCGAGGACGACCGCGATCGGCACGCCGTCTGCTTCGACGCGGATCGCCTCGTCCTGGACGAGCTCGGTCAGCGCGCAGACGCGGACGGCGCTCACTGCGCGCCCTCCGCGAGCTCGCGATCGATCTCCGCCGACAGCTCCGCCTCCAGATCCGGCAGGTTCAGCTTCTGGACGATCTCAGCCAGGAAGCCGACGACGACCAGACGGCGCGCCTCCTCCTCGGTGATGCCGCGCGCCTGCAGATAGAACAGCTGCTCGTCGTCGAAGCGACCAGTCGCCGACGCATGTCCGGCGCCGAGGATGTCGCCTGTCTCGATCTCGAGGTTGGGAATCGAGTCGGCGCGCGCGCCATTGGTGAGCACCAGGTTGCGGTTGGCCTCGTAGGAGTTCGTACCTGTGGCATCAGCACCGATCAGCACATCGCCGATCCACACACTGTGCGCACTCGCGCCCTGCAGCGCACCCTTGTAGAGCACGTCTCCTGTGGTGTGCGGGCCCTTGTGGAACAGGAACACCTGGCTCTCGAAGTGCTGGCCGGCATCGGCGAAGCTGAGGCCGTAGCCCTCGCCGACCGCGCCCGCACCGGCGAGCTCGAGGTTCGGGTTGACGCGCACGAGCGATCCGCCGAAGGTGACCACGAAGTGCCGCAGGCGCGCATCGTTGTCGACACGAGCCTGGTGGCTGGCGACGTGCACGGCGTCGTCGTCCCAGTGCTGCACGGAGACGACCGTCAGGTCGGCGCCGTCGCGCACGATGATCTCGACGTTCTGCGCGTACTGCGCCGAGCCGGAGTGCCGAAGCACGACGACCGCCTTGGAGTGCTCGGCCGCTTCGATGACGATGTGGTCATCAGCGCGCTGATCGGCTCCCTGCCCGGTGATGCGGATGGTGATCGGCTCTTCGACGATCTCCTCGCGCGGGATCCTGACGAAGCGCGCCTCGGTCGCCGACTGCCATGCGACAGCCGACGGCAGATCCTCCGGCACGAAGAACTCGCCGCGCGGGGCGACTCCAACGGGCAGCGACTGGTCGAGGAACTGCTCGCCCGAGATCGTCTCGTGAACGACGCCGCCGTCGGCGGCCGCCTGCTCGAACAGCGGCGAGACGGTCTTCAGCGGTGTGTGCAGCCAATTCACCTCGCGCCCCGTCGGCGTGCCGAAGTCGGCCGGGTCGAACGAGCGAGGGCGCTCCGAACGCGTCTGAACCGGAATCATGACGTCGTCCTGTGGCGGAATGATCACCGTCGCGGGGTCGCGATGGGCGTGCTCTTCCTGCGCCGCAACCGGCGCCTGAGTCGTGTCTGCCATATCAGCCGACGGATCCTTCCATGCCCATCTCGATGAGCTTGTTCAGCTCGAGCGCGTACTCCATGGGAAGCTCGCGCGCGATCGGCTCGATGAACCCGCGCACGATCATCGCCATCGCCTCGTCCTCCGGCATGCCGCGGCTCTGCAGATAGAACAGCTGCTCGGCGCTCACCTTGGAGACGGTCGCCTCGTGCCCGAGCTCGACGTCGTCGACCCGGATGTCGATGGCGGGATAGGTATCGCTGCGGGAGATCGTGTCGACCAGCAGCGCGTCGCACCTCACGGTGTTCGCCGAGTGGTGGGCGTTCTCATCGACGCGCACCTCACCGCGATAGCCCGCGCGTCCACCGCCGCGAGCGATCGACTTCGACACGATCGACGACTGCGTGTACGGCGCCATGTGGATCATCTTCGCGCCGGCGTCCTGGTGCTGACCGGGGCCGGCGAAGGCGACCGAGAGCGTCTCACCCTTGGCGTGCTCGCCCATCAGGAAGATCGACGGGTACTTCATCGTCACCTTGGACCCGATGTTGCCGTCGACCCATTCCATCGTCGCGCCCTCGTGGGCGACGGCGCGCTTGGTGACGAGGTTGTACACGTTGTTCGACCAGTTCTGGATCGTGGTGTACCGCACGCGTGCGTTCTTCTTCACGATGATCTCGACGACGGCCGAGTGCAGCGAGTCGCTCTTGTAGATCGGGGCCGTGCAGCCCTCGATGTAGTGGATGTAGCTGTCCTCGTCCGCGATGATCAGGGTGCGCTCGAACTGCCCCATGTTCTCGGTGTTGATGCGGAAGTACGCCTGCAGAGGGATCTCTACGTGCACGCCCTTCGGCACGTACACGAACGACCCGCCCGACCAGACGGCGGTGTTCAGCGCGGCGAACTTGTTGTCGCCGGGCGGGATGACGGTGCCGAAGTACTCCTCGAAGAACTCGGGGTGCTCGCGCAGGGCCGTATCCGTATCCATGAAGATCACGCCCTGGCTCTCCAGGTCCTCACGGATCTGGTGGTACACGACCTCGGACTCGTACTGGGCGGCGACGCCGGCGACGAGTCGCTGACGCTCGGCCTCTGGGATGCCCAGCTTCTCGTAGGTGTTCTTGATCTCGTCCGGCAGGTCTTCCCAGGTCTGGGCCTGCTTCTCGGTCGAGCGAACGAAGTATTTGATGTTGTCGAAGTCGATATCGCTGAGGTCGGCGCCCCAGGTGGGCATCGGCTTCTTCTCGAACAGCTTCAGACCCTTCAGACGGGTCTTCAGCATCCATTCCGGTTCGTTCTTCAGCTGTGAGATGTCGCGCACGACCGACTCGGAGAGCCCGCGCTTCGCGCTCGCGCCAGCGGCATCCTCATCGTGCCAGCCGAACTCGTACACCCCCAGACTTTCCAGCTCTGGGCGATCGATCAGCACATCAGACATGACGTCTCTACTCTCCTCGTGGATCCCGAATCGGTATCATCCGGCCCGCCCTTACGGAGAAAGGGGCGCTGTTGGGGACCCGGTTTCAGCGCATTACGCGCTTGTTCTCAACCATTCAAGTCTACAGGCTCACAGCAGTGGCGCGCCCGGTGCGGGGAGATCGATCACAACCCACTGGAGGTGCATCGGATGCCGGGGCGCGGCCGGCGGTCCTCGGCCCACATTCTCGGCGCAGGTTGCCCGCCTAAACTGCACCCATGACCATCTCCCCCGCGCTGAGGGTCCTCGCCTGGCTGTCGTTCATCGCCGAGGTCCTCATCATCGGCACCGGCGGTGCGGTGCGGCTCACCGGCTCGGGGCTCGGCTGCTCCGAGTGGCCGCTGTGCACGCCGGATTCGCTCGTCCCCACCGATGATCTCGGCATCCACGGCATCATCGAGTTCGGAAACCGCACCATGACGGGCGTCGTGGGGATCCTCGCGCTCGCCGTCCTGCTGATCTCGCTGTTCGCCGCCGGGCGACGCCGGTCACTCGTACCCGCGCTGCTGTTCGCCTCCGCTGGCGTCGTCGGCTCCGTTGCCGCATACCTCGCGGCAGAGGCGATCGGTCTGTCGGGCATCGTGGCCTTCTCCGTCGTCCTGCTGGTGGCGTGCATCGCCGGCGCCGTGCATTCGCTGAAGATCACGCCGGTGCGGCGCGATCTGCTCTCGCTGGCGTGGATCGTGCTCATCGGGGTCATCGCACAGGCCGTCGTCGGGGGAAGCGCCGTGCTGACCGGACTGAACCCCTTCATCGTCGGCTTCCACTACGCATCATCGCTCGCCCTGGTCTGCGTCACGGCGGCGTTCCTGATCAGGATGAACGCCGCGCCCGGTGACCGCGCGCTCGCGGTGCCGCGCGGCTACGCCGTGCTCGTGCACGTCACCTCGCTGGTTCTCGCGGCGACGATCGTGTTCGGCGTGCTCACGACGGGGAGCGGCCCGCACTCGGGCGACCAGTACGTGCAGCGAGACGGCTTCGACGCGACGCTCCTCGCGCACGTGCACTCATGGCCCGGGTACGCACTGTTCGTGCTGGCTCTTGCGATCACTGTGGTCGCATGGGCGCAGAGGCTCCCGACCCGGGCTTGGTCGACGGCGTTCCTCGCCGTGCTCGTGGTGCAGATCGGCGTCGGCGTGTGGCAGGCCAACGCCGCGCTGCCTCCTCTGCTCGTCGGCATCCATATGGTGCTCGCTGCGCTCTCGGCTGCCGCCTACGTCGTCGTGGTGCTCCGTATGAAGGCACCCGTCGGCGCGGCGCTCCCCCGAGCCGGGCGCGTTCCCGAGACGGTCTGATCCGGCGAACCGCGGGTTCTCAGCTGTCGCTGGTGGCCGTTCCGACCAGGATCGCGCGTGCAAGCGAGTGGAAGTGTCGGTTGAAGCCGAGGATGGCCGGGGTCGCATCCCTCGAGACGTTCAGCGACGCGACGTCGAGGGCGTCGACGACGAAGAAGTAGCGGTGCGTGCCGGTGCCGGGCGGCGGGCCGGCACCGACGAAGCCCAGGGTGCCCGGCTCGTTCCGCAGCGAGACCGCTCCGGTCGGCCGGGCATCGCCGGCGTCGAGTGAGGTCACCTCCGCGGGGATGTCGAACAGTGCCCAGTGCCAGAATCCGGATCCGGTGGGCGCATCGGGATCGAAGCAGCTCAGCGCGAACGACCTGGTGCCCTCCGGCGCCCCAGCCCAGCTCAGCTGCGGTGACGTGTCGGAACCGCCGCCCGCAGCTCCCCACTGCGCCGCCGGAAGCGGCCGCCCGTCGTCGAAGTCGGTACTGGTCAGCGTCATCGGGGCGAACTCGCGCAGCGTGGCAAGTTCTGCATACGGATCGTAGGAGAACATGTCGCCAGGCTACCGCCCGCACCATCCTGAGCGAGCGGTCAGGCCTCGCTGGAACCGCCGCGAGCCGCTCTGCGGCGACTGCCGAGGTCGATGAACGCCACGGCCAGCGCGCCGGCGACGCACACCGCTGTCGAGAGAAGACCCGTTCCGAACGCATCGTGGTACACCGTCGTGTCGCCCGAGCCGTCCGACCCGCGGTGCACGGTCGAGTAGAACAAGGACAGACCGACGGCCGTGCCCACCGCTGTGCCGATGCGCTGGCCGAGCTGCCCGACTGATCCGGCGAGCCCTCCCTCGCGGGGCGGGATCTCGGCGAGGGTCAGCGTCTGGTTCGGAGAGATGACGAAGCCGCCGCCGATGCCGCCGATCGCCAGCACGCCTGCCATGAGCCATGGCGTCATCTCGTCGCTCGCGACGTAGCCCACGATGACGAGGCCGATGATCGCGGACAGCACGGTGATCAGTCCGGCGATCACCAGGCTGCGGCCGAGTCGGTCGACGAGCTTGCCGCCGAGCCATGAGGTGTACGCACTCAGCAGCGCGAAGCCCATTGTGACCATGCCTGCGAACACGGGCTCGATGCCGAGGCCGGTCTGCAGGAACACCGCCGTGAGCAGGAACACCGTCGGCAGACCGGCGAAGTACAGCAGCTGCAGCAGGTTCCCGTTGCGCCACGACACCACGCGGAAGAGTCGCAGCGGCACGAGCGGCGACCTGCCCCGCTGCGCGTAGCGGCGCTCCCAGGCGACGAATCCAGCGCAGAACAGCACGAAGGGAACGAGCAGCCACCATCTGGCTGGGGTGTCGTCCGGTGAGCCCGTGGTGAGCAGGAACGGCGTCATCAGCGAGATCACGGCGATGCCGAACAGCGCCAGTCCGATGGGGTCGAGCTCGAGGCGCCCTGGAGAGGGTCTGCGCACCTCGGGCAGCACGAAGACAGCGGCGAGCACAACGATCAGGCACAGCGGCAGGTTGAGCCAGAAGATCCAGCGCCAGCCGTCGCTCGGTCCGCCGAGCGCGATCATCAGGCCGCCGAGGGTCGGACCGAATGCGGTGGCGAGCCCGACCGTCGCGCCGAACAGACCGAACGCGACGCCGCGCTCACGCCCGGTGAACAGCTGCTGGATCGTGCCCATCACCTGCGGCATCTGCACACCGGCCGCCACGCCCTGCAGGAACCGGGCGATCACGAGCCACCAGATGTTGGGAGCAACGGCACACAGCACGCTCGCGACGGCGAAGGCGCACAGACCGACGATCATCAGCGTCCGCCTGGAACGCTGATCGCCGATGCGCCCGAACGGCACGAGCCCGAGGCCGAAGGCCAGGATGTACCCGGAGACGACGAGCTGCAGCTCCGTCGAACCGCCGCCGAGAGCCTCCTCGATCGACGGCAGCCCGACGTTCACCTTCGAGATGTCGAGGATGGTGAAGGCCGCGACGGCGACGCACACCCAGAAGGCGCGCCAGCGCTGCGCTGGGTCGAGCGCGATGGAACGTGTGGCCGGAGGTTCTCCTGCTGAGCTCACGAGATCCGGCCGGTCAGAACGGCAGCAGCGGATCAACCGCGACAGCCACGAATACCAGTGTCAGGTAGGTGATCGACGCGTGGAACACACGCATCGGACCGGCACCCTCGCCCTTGACCGTGCGGTTGTAGAGCCTGTGCGACTCGAACAGGAACCAGCCGCCGAACACCACGGCGGAAGCGGAGTAGACGATTCCCATGCCCGCGACGGGGATCAGCAGCAGCGAGCAGGCGATCGTCGCCCACGCGTAGAGGATGATCTGCAGGCCGACCTGCACACCGTTGCGGGTGGCGCCGAGCATCGGCACGTTCGCCTCGGAGTAATCGGCGGCGTACTTGATCGACAGCGGCCAGTAATGCGGCGGCGTCCAGAGGAAGACCAGGGCGAACAGCACGAAGGCCGGCCAATCCAGCGAGTTGGTCACGGCGGCCCAGCCGATCAGCACGGGGAAGCATCCGGCGATTCCGCCCCACACGATGTTCTGCTCCGTGTGCCGTTTGAGAAGCAGTGTGTAGATGACGACGTAGAAGAAGATCGCCCCAGCCGACAGTGCGGCGGTGAGCAGGTTGGCCGTGAAGACGAACCAGATCGTCGACGCGATCGCCAGCGTCCAGGCGAACACGAGCGCGCCCCGCGGTGAGATCTCACCGGTGACGAGCGGGCGGTTCTTGGTGCGCTGCATGTGCGCATCCATGTCGCGGTCGATGTACATGTTGAACGCCGCGGCCGAACCCGCGCTGGCCGAGCCGCCGATCACGGTCGCAACGACGAGCCAGAGGTTCGGCAGACCCTGGGCGGCGAGGAACATGACCGGAACGGTCGACACGAGCAGCAGCTCGAGCACCCGCGGCTTCGTCAGCATCACGTATGCGCGAACCGTGCGCCGGATGTCTCTGCCTGTGCGGCGATCGGAGACGGCAGTCGACATCGCACGTCCCTTCTTCACTCGCTGCTGCAAAACCCGGCCCAGTCTAGTTCATCCGGATGCTGGGAGTCGGCTCGGAGCTCACTGAAAGCCGTTCATGGTTGTTGGGATGCGGCGTGTGACGCGCGGGCTCCCGGCGGCGGAGCGCGATGACTAGGATGGAGCTGAACGCGCGCTCGAATGCCACCCGTTCTTGCGGACGGCTCGTGTGCCCGAGCGCTTAACCCAGGATGAAAGGCGGTCCGGTGACGGAACTGCGTTGGGACGAGATTGACGAGCGAGCCGTTGACACGGCGCGCGTGCTCGCGGCGGATGCTGTGGAGAAGGTCGGCAACGGCCACCCCGGCACCGCGATGAGCCTCGCGCCTGCGGCCTACCTGCTGTACCAGCGGGTCATGGACCATGACCCGACTGACACGCACTGGATCGGTCGCGACCGCTTCATCCTGTCGGCCGGTCACTCCTCGCTCACCCAGTACGTGCAGCTGTACCTCGGTGGTTTCGGGCTCGAGCTCGACGACCTCAAGGCGCTGCGCACCTGGGGCTCGAAGACACCAGGACACCCTGAGTACGGCGAGACGGACGGCGTCGAGATCACGACCGGTCCGCTCGGTCAGGGTCTCGCGTCCTCCGTGGGCTTCGCCTATGCCGCCCGCTACGAGCGCGGCTTGTTCGATCCGGAGACTCCGGCGGGCGAGAGCCCGTTCGACCACTTCGTCTACGTCATCGCCAGCGATGGCGACCTGCAGGAGGGCGTGACGAGCGAGGCCTCCTCCCTCGCCGGGCATCAGCAGCTCGGCAATCTGATCGCGCTCTACGACGCGAATCAGATCTCCATCGAGGACGACACCGACGTTGCGTTCACCGAAGACGTCGCCGCGCGGTACGAGGCGTACGGCTGGCAGGTGCTGACGGTCGACTGGAAGAAGACCGGCGACTACGTCGAGGACGTCCGAGAGCTGTTCGCGGCAGTCGAGGCCGCCAAAGCCGAGACCGACAAGCCGTCGCTGATCGTGCTCAAGACGGTCATCGGATGGCCGGCGCCCAAGAAGCAGAACACCGGCGGCATCCACGGCTCGGCGCTCGGCGCCGACGAACTGGCAGCGACCAAGCAGGCGCTCGGCTTCGACCCGGAGAAGACCTTCGAGGTCTCGGACGAGGTCATCGCCCGCACGCGCGGTCTCGCCGACCGTGCGGCCGACGTGCGCGTCGCCTGGCAGCAGAAGTTCGACGCCTGGGCTGCGGCCAATCCCGAGCGCAAGGCGCTGCTCGACCGTCTCGAGGCCGGCGAACTGCCGCAGGGCATCGAGGACGCGCTGCCGGAGTTCGAGGCGGGCAAGGCCGTTGCCACGCGCGCTGCGTCCGGCAAGGTCCTCAACGCTCTCGGCCCCGTCATGCCAGAGCTGTGGGGCGGTTCCGCCGACCTCGCCGGTTCGAACAACACCACGATCGACGGTGTCGATTCGTTCAACCCCGCTTCGGCGTCGACCGCCAAGTTCACCGGATCGCCGTACGGGCGCGTGCTGCACTTCGGCATTCGCGAGCATGCGATGGGCGCGATCCTGAACGGCATCGTGCTGCACGGGAAGACGCGCGCATACGGCGGCACCTTCCTGCAGTTCGCCGACTACATGCGTCCGGCGGTCCGACTGGCCGCGCTGATGAACATCCCCAGCGTGTTCGTGTGGACCCACGACTCGGTGGCGCTCGGCGAAGACGGCCCGACGCACCAGCCGATCGAGCACCTCACCGTGCTGCGGGCCATCCCGAACCTCGCCGTCGTCCGCCCGGCGGACGCGAACGAGACGTCGTACGCGTGGCTCGAGATCCTCAAGCGCCGCGGCGGGCCTTCCGGGCTCGCCCTGACCCGTCAGGGAGTCGCCACGTACGAGCGCGGCGACGCAGAGGCATCCGGCGAGACCTTCGCCTCGGCCTCGCTCACCGGCCGGGGCGCGTACGTGCTCGCGGAGGCGCCGGGCGGCACGCCCGATGTCATCCTGGTCGCCACAGGCAGCGAGGTGCAGCTGGCCGTCGAGGCCCGCGAGTCGCTCAAGGCCGACGGAGTCAACGCGCGCGTCGTGTCGGCTCCTTCGCTGGAGTGGTTCGCCGAGCAGAGCGAGGAGTACCGCGAGAGCGTGCTGCCCGCCGCGGTGAAGGCGCGCGTGTCCGTGGAGGCCGGCCTTGCGATGTCGTGGCGCGACATCGTCGGCGATGCCGGCCGTTCCGTGTCGATCGAGCACTTCGGTGCGTCGGCCGACTACAAGACCCTGTTCGAGAAGTTCGGTGTCACGGCGCAGGCCGTCGTCGACGCCGCCCGCGAAACCATCAAGGAGAACTCGTGACCTCCCCCACCTCTCAGCTGTCCGCCACCGGCGTCAGCATCTGGCTCGACGACCTGTCGCGCGAGCGCATCACGTCGGGCAATCTGCAGGAGCTCATCGATACGCGCGACGTCGTCGGTGTGACGACGAACCCGACGATCTTCGCCGGCGCGCTCAGCAACGGCGCCTCGTACGCCGATCAGGTCGCTGATCTGGCGAAGGCCGGCTCGAGCGTCGACGACGCCATCATCTCGATCACCACGGATGACGTCCGCAACGCGTGCGACGTCTTCCGCCCGGTCTACGACGCCACGAACGGCGTCGACGGCCGCGTGTCGATCGAGGTCTCCCCCGAGCTGGCCGACGACACGGCGGGCACGATCGCCCAGGCCAAGCAGCTCTGGGCGACGATCGACCGTCCGAACGCGCACGTCAAGATTCCGGCGACCCTCGCCGGTCTTCCGGCGATCACCGAGGCGATCGGCTCCGGCATCAGCGTGAACGTGACGCTGATCTTCTCGCTGGAGCGCTACGCCGCCGTCATCGACGCGTACCTCGCCGGGCTCGAGCAGGCCAAGGCCGCCGGCCACGACCTCTCGCAGATCCACTCGGTGGCGTCGTTCTTCGTGTCCCGCGTGGACAGCGAAGTCGACAAGCGGCTCAAGGCGGTCGGCACCGACGAGGCGACCGCGCTGCTGTCCAAGTCCGGCATCGCCAACGCGCGCCTCGCGTTCGAGCTGTTCGAGCAGAAGTTCGCCGAGCAGCGCGCGACCGAGCTCGTCGACGCGGGTGCGAACGTACAGCGTCCGCTGTGGGCGTCGACCGGCGTCAAGGACCCGGCGCTGCCCGACACCCTGTACGTGACCGAGCTCGCCGCCCCCGGCACGGTGAACACCATGCCGGAGAAGACCCTCGAAGCCACCTTCGACCATGCCGTCATCGGCGGCGACGCCGTGACCGGCGCCTACACCGACGCGCGCGCCGTCATCGACGCGCTCGCCTCCGTCGGCGTGGACTTCGCCGACGTCACCAGGGTCCTCGAGACCGAGGGCGTGGAGAAGTTCGCCGCCTCGTGGCAGGAACTGAAGCAGACCGTCCAGGACGCGCTCTCGAGCGCCGCGTGACGTAACACCACCGCAGCGCAGCGGCGGCGAGGGCCGAGGACCACCTCGGCATTCCTCGCCGCCGCTGACGCACCTGAGGGTCGCACCGCGATCGGCGACCCGACGAAACGGCAGAGCACTATCCCAACTGGAGTTTCATGACCGTCCCCATCTCGCGCGGTGAGAACCCGCTGCGCGACGCCGACGACCTTCGGCTCAACCGCATCGCGGGCCCGAGTGCGCTGGTCATCTTCGGCGTCACCGGTGACCTTTCCCGCAAGAAGCTGATGCCAGCGGTGTACGACCTCGCCAATCGCGGCCTGCTGCCCCCGGGCTTCGCCCTCGTCGGGTTCGCGCGGCGCGAGTGGGAGGACCAGGACTTCGCCGAGGTGGTGCGCGACGCCGTGCGTCAGCACGCCCGCACCGAGTTCCGCGAGGAGACCTGGCAGCAGCTGCAGCGCGGCATCCGGTTCGTGCAGGGAACGTTCGACGACGACGACGCCTACAGGCGTCTGCGCGAAACGGTCGATCTCCTTGACAAAGAGCGCGGCACGATGGGGAACCACGCCTTCTACCTGTCGATCCCGCCCAAGGCGTTCGACACCGTCGCCCAGCAGCTGCTGAGGTCCGGACTCGTCGATGACAAGCCGGACGCCGACCGCTGGCGACGCGTCGTCATCGAGAAGCCCTTCGGACACGACCTCGAATCCGCCAGGGAGCTGAACGACTCGCTGGAGGCGGCCTTCCCCGCCGACGCGATCTTCCGCATCGACCACTATCTCGGCAAGGAGACGGTCCAGAACATCCTGGCGCTGCGCTTCGCGAACGAGCTGTACGAACCGATCTGGAACCGCAACTACGTCGACCACGTGCAGATCACGATGGCCGAGGACATCGGCGTCGGCGGCCGCGCCGGCTACTACGACGGCGTCGGCGCCGCGCGCGATGTGATCCAGAACCACCTGCTGCAGCTGCTCGCGCTCACTGCGATGGAGGAGCCCATCAGCCTCTCCGCCGAGCACCTCCGCAACGAGAAGGAGAAGGTCCTCGCCGCCGTCGAGCTGCCGGACGACCTCTCGACGGCGACCGCACGCGGCCAGTACGCTGGCGGCTGGCAGGGCGGCGAGCACGTCAGCGGCTTCCTCGAGGAGGACGGGATGAATCCCAGCTCCACCTCTGAGACCTACGCGGCGATCAAGCTCGGCATCAACACCCGCCGCTGGGCTGACGTGCCGTTCTACCTGCGCACCGGAAAGCGCCTCGGTCGTCGCGTGACCGAGATCGCCGTGGTGTTCAAACAAGCACCTGGACAGCTCCTCTCGCGCGGCCAGGGCTCCGAGCTCGGCCAGAACGCGCTCGTGATCCGCGTGCAGCCGGATGAGGGCGTCACGCTGCGCTTCGGCTCGAAGGTGCCTGGCAACGGCACGCACGTGCGCGACGTCACGATGGACTTCGGCTACGGCCACGCATTCACCGAGGACAGCCCTGAGGCCTACGAGCGTCTCATCCTCGACGTACTGCTCGGCGACCCTCCGCTGTTCCCTCGCCACGAGGAGGTCGAGCTGTCGTGGCGCATCCTCGATCCGGTGGAGAAGTACTGGGGCGAGCTCGACGCGCAGCCGAACGGCGGCGATCTCGAACAGTACGGTCCCGGCTCGTGGGGCCCACCCTCCGCCGATGCACTGCTCGCTCGCGATGGCCGCGTCTGGAGGCGCCCGTGATCAACGATCTGCCCAACACCACCGTCTCGAAGGTCGCCAAGGCGCTCGTCAGCATGCGCGAAGAGGGCGGCGCCGTCGCTCTCGGCCGCGTGCTCACGCTGGTGATCGCCTCGCCCGGCGCGCACCACGAGGCGGCGATCGACGCGGCGAATGCCGCCTCGGCCGAGCATCCGATGCGCGTGATCGTGATCCGCACCGATGCAGAGGGCGAGACGCGACTCGACGCCCAGATCCGCGTGGGCGGCGACGCCGGCGCCAGCGAGGTCATCGTGCTCACGGCCGGCGGCGAGACCGCCGTCAACAAGGAGAGCCTCGTCACCGGCCTGCTGCTGCCTGACGCACCCGTGGTCGTATGGTGGCCCGATCAGCCGCCGGCGGATGCCGGTCACAGCGACCTCGGCCACATCGCCCAGCGTCGCATCACCGATACCTCGACCGCCTCCTCGAAGCGCGAGCGCCTCACTCAGCTCCGCCAGGCGTATACGCCAGGGGACACCGACATCGCGTGGACGAGGCTGACGCGCTGGCGTGAGCAGCTGGCGTCTGTGCTCGATCAGCCGCCGTTCGAGCCGATCACCGCCGCCGAGGTGCGCGGCTCGGGGCAGTCGCCTTCCACGGCGCTGCTGGCCGCCTGGCTCGGCATGGCACTCGACCTCCCCGTGATCTGGCATCCGGAGACTGCCGACGAGTGGGATCACGGCATCCACTCCGTGCGACTCACCCGCGCCAGCGGCGACATCGTGCTCGAGCGGCAGAACGACACCATCGCGGTGCTGACCCAGCCTGGTCAGCCCGACCACGAGCTGCACCTGCCGCGCCGTTCGCTGCGGGAGTGCCTCGCCGAAGAGCTGCGGCGACTCGATCCGGATCTGCTGTACGGCCGTGTGCTCACCGACGGCTGGGCAAACCTGCCCAAGCCCGGGGGCAGCTGATGTCCTCCGGCACCGTGCGCGTCGTCGTCGAGGCCGACAAATCGGCGCTCGCCGACACCGTTGCGGCACAGTTCGTGGGCAAGCTCGCACAGCTCACTCAGGAGCGCGAGGTCGTGCACGTATCCCTCACGGGCGGTTCGATGGGGGCGGGGGTCCTCGAACGCGTGGCCGACCATCCCGGCGCGGCGATGGTGGACTTCCCTCGGGTGCACTTCTGGTGGAGCGACGAGCGTTTCCTCCCTCGCGGCGACGGTGAGCGAAACGCGCTCCAGGCCAGGGAAGCGCTGCTGGACTCTCTCGACATCCCGGCGGCGAACGTGCACGAGCCCGCCGCCGCGGACGACGGCATCGCGCTCGACGATGCCGCCGCCGCGTATGCGGCGGAGCTCGCCCGGTACGGCACAGACGAACGCCCCTATCCGGAGTTCGACATCTGCTTCCTCGGGGTCGGCCCCGACGGGCACATCGCCTCGCTTTTCCCCGATCGCGCCGAGGTCTCGGTCACGGATGCCAGCGTGCTGGCGGTGCGGGACTCTCCCAAGCCGCCGCCGGAGCGGGTCACGTTCACCCGCCCGGTGATCAACTCCTCGCGCCGTGTGTGGCTCGTCGCCGCCGGAGCCGACAAGGCACCGGCACTCGGTCTCGTGCTCGCAGGCGCCAGCCCCCTCAGCGTGCCGGCCGCGGGTGCCTCGGGCACGTCCGAGACGGTGGTGTGGGTCGACCGAGCCGCCGCAGCCGAGCTCCCCGACGACCTCCTCGAGGACTGACACCGCTGTTTCTTCATTTCTGGCACATCTCCTGATGGGACTTCGCCCGGAGATGTGCCAGAAATGAAGATTCGCCCCGCGCCCTGGTGGCGCGGGGCGAATCTGTGTCGGGGGTCGGTCAGGCTTGACCGCGGCGGTCACGCAGCTTCTGCAGCGCCTCGTCGAGAAGGCCTTCTGCCTCGTCCTCCGTGCGGCGCTCCTTCACGTAGGCCAGGTGCGTCTTGAACGGCTGGTTCGAGCCGGATGCCGGAGGGTTCTGCTTGTCGCGGCCGGCGGGAAGACCGGACTTGGGGTGGTTGATCAGCTCAGGAAGCTCGTCGTCGGCGACATCGGCTGCGAAGTACCGCACCGCCTCATTGCCCTCGGCGTCCCAGTAGGACACCGCGCGGCGCTGAGTCTGATGACCATGGTCCTGCTCCCCCATCGGCCCTGAGCCGACGCGGGTGCCGCGGATCGCGCTGCCGCCGCCGGAGGCCATCAGATGACCTGGAACTTGGTGATCAGCCCGAGCCCCACAATCGACAGGAACCAGACCAGCGCAACGAGGATCGTGATCACATTGAGGTTGCGTTCTGCCACACCGGATGAGCCGACTGTCTGCGACATCCCGCCGCCGAACATGTCGGACAGTCCCCCGCCACGACCACGGTGGAGCAGGATGAAGAACGTCAGGATGAGGCTGGTCAGACCCAGCAGCACCTGCAGGATGAATTCGATGATCGCCACGAGAACCTACCTTACACTCCGACGTGCTTGCGGAAACGAATGATCGATGCGAACTCATCGACCTTGAGGCTCGCGCCGCCGACGAGCGCGCCGTCGACATCCGGCTCACGCATGAAACTCGCGATGTTGGCGGCCTTGACGGATCCGCCGTAGAGGATGCGGGTCGCGGCCGCAGTCTCGTCGCCGGCCACTTCGCTGATGACCCCGCGCAGCTTCTGGCAGACGTCCTGGGCCTGCTCCGGCGTCGCCACCTGACCGGTGCCGATCGCCCAGACCGGTTCGTAGGCCACGACGATGTCTGCACCGGGCTCCACACCCTCGAGCGCCTTGCGCAGCTGCGCGACAGGAACCGCACTCGCGCCGTGCTCGTCGAGCTCTTCCTGTGTCTCGCCGACGCAGATGACCGGGACGAGACCGTGCTTCAGCGCGGCCTGGACCTTCGCCTGGACGACGTCGTCGCCCTCCGCGTGGTACTCGCGACGCTCAGAGTGGCCGATGATGACCTGCTGCACCTCGAGCTTGGCGAGGAACTCTCCGGAGACCTCGCCCGTGTACGCGCCGGAGTCGTGTGCCGACAGGTCCTGCGCGCCGAGGGCGAACGGGATCTTGTCTGCATCGATCAGCGTCTGCGCGCTGCGCAGATCGGTGAACGGCGGGAACACGGCGACGTCGACGGAGTCGAACTCGTGCTTGGCGTCCTTCAGCGACCAGTGCAGCTTCTGGATCAGCGCCACCGTCTGCAGGTGGTCGAGATTCATCTTCCAGTTGCCCGCGATCAGCGGGGTGCGTGTCATGCCCATCCGAGTGCCTCCAGACCGGGCAGCTTCTTGCCCTCGAGAAATTCCAGGCTGGCTCCGCCGCCTGTGGAAATGTGACCGAACTGGTCGTCGGCGAAGCCGAGCTGGCGCACGGCGGCGGCCGAATCGCCCCCTCCGACGACGCCGAGCCCGTCGAGTTCGGTGAGTGCCTGTGCGACCGCCTTCGTTCCGGCGGCGAACGGCTCCAGTTCGAACACGCCCATGGGTCCGTTCCAGAACACGGTCTTCGACGCGCGAACCGCATCGGCGAACGTCTGCGCGGACGCCGGGCCGATGTCCAGCCCGAGACCGGATGCGCCGAACGGCGTCGCTTCGATCGCGTCGATCGAAGCGACCTCGTGCTCCGCGTCGGCGCCGAACTTGCTGGCCACGACCACGTCGGTCGGCAGCAGGATCTCGACACCGCGCTCGCTCGCATCTGCGAGGTAGCGCTTCACGGTCGGGATCTGGTCCTCTTCGAGCAGCGATGCACCGATCTTGTGGCCCTGCGCCGCGAGGAAGGTGAACACCATGCCGCCGCCGATGACGAGACGGTCGACGCGCGGGAGCAGGTGGTCGATGACGCCGAGCTTGTCTGAGACCTTCGAGCCGCCGAGCACGACGGAGTACGGGTGCTCAGGGCTCTCGGTGAGGCGGTCGAGCACCTTCAGCTCGGTCTCGATCAGCAGACCGGCGGCGCTCGGGAGCAGCCGCTCGATGTCGACCGTGGACGCGTGGCTGCGGTGCACGGCGCCGAAGCCGTCGGAGACGACCGCATCGCCGAGTGCCGCCAGCTGCTGCGCGAACTCGCCGCGCTCTGCGTCGTCCTTCGACGTCTCGCCCGGGTTGAAGCGGAGATTCTCGAGCACGGCAACGTCGCCGTCGCCCAGGGCGTCGACCGTGCTGCGTGCCGCGGAGCCGACGGTGTCTGCGGCGAAGGCCACGTCGCGCCCGAGCAGCTCGCCGAGGCGCTCGGCGACCGGCGCAAGGCTGAACTGCGGGTCGGGCGCGCCCTTCGGGCGGCCCAGGTGCGAGCAGACGATGACGCGGGCGCCGGCGTCGATGAGAGCCTTCAGCGTGGGGACCGACGCGCGCACGCGTCCGTCATCCGTGATCTGCGCGTCCTTGAGCGGGACGTTGAGGTCGCAGCGGACGATGACACGCTTTCCGGCGAGGGAACCAAGGGATTCGAGTGTGCGAAGTGACATCGTCTCCGAGTCTACCGTGCGGCAGGAGTCTCCCCTGCCCCCACGCCGCTGTCTTGCCGGCAGGTGAACGACGACGCCCGCCGCCCCGCATATCTGCGGGACGACGGGCGTCGGTGAACCGAGTTCGTTACAGGCTCTTGCCGACCAGGGTGGTGAGGTCGACGAGACGGTTGGAGTAGCCCCACTCGTTGTCGTACCAGCTGGAGAGCTTGACCTGCGAGCCGATCACGCGGACCAGACCGGAGTCGAAGACCGACGAGTGCGGGTCGTGCACGATGTCGGCCGAGACGATCTCGTCCTCGGTGTACTTGAGGACGCCCTTGAGGGGGCCCTCGGCCGCAGCCTTGTACGCGGCCTTGACCTCTTCGACGGTGACCTCGCGGTCGGCCTCGACGGTCAGGTCGGTGATCGAGCCGGTCGAAACCGGCACGCGCAGCGCGAAGCCGTCGAGCTTGCCCTTCAGCTCCGGCATGACCAGGCCGATGGCCTTCGCCGCACCGGTGGAGGTGGGGATGATGCTCTGCGCGGCGCCGCGGGCGCGACGAAGGTCGCTGTGCGGGCCGTCCTGCAGGTTCTGGTCGGCCGTGTATGCGTGAACCGTGGTCATCAGACCGCGCTTGATGCCGAACGCCTCGTTGAACACCTTCGCCAGCGGGGCGAGGCAGTTCGTGGTGCACGACGCGTTCGAGATGATGTGGTGGTTCGCCGGGTCGTAGTCCTGGTCGTTGACGCCCATGACGAATGTGGCGTCCTCACCCTTGGCCGGAGCCGAGATGAGGACCTTCTTCGCGCCGCCCGCGATGTGCTTGCGCGCGTCGTCGGCGTTCGTGAAGCGACCGGTCGACTCGATCACGATGTCGACGCCCAACTCGCCCCACGGCAGTGCGGCCGGGTCGCGCTCCGCCAGCACCTTGATCTTCTGATCGCCGATGGTGATCGACTCGTCGTCGAACGTGACCTCACGGTCGAGACGACCGAGGATCGAGTCGTACTTCAGAAGGTGAGCGAGTGTCTTGTTGTCGGTGAGGTCGTTCACCGCAACGATTTCGATGTCGCTCCCCTGAGCGAAGGCCGCGCGCAGGTAGTTGCGGCCGATGCGGCCGAAGCCGTTGATTCCGATCCTTACGGACACGTATGTCTCCTGTGAATGTGTGTTGTGCGCCTGCGGCGCGTATCGGGTCGGGAGATGTGGTGGCCCTTCCGGCACGCACCCGGAAGGGCCACCCCCGTACTCAGGAGGCTACCAGGAGGCCCTGAGTCTTCTCACGCGCGGTGTCGAAGCGCTGCTTGACGTTCTCCCAGTTGACGATGTTCCAGAACGCCTTGACGTAGTCGCCCTTGACGTTCTGGTAGTCGAGGTAGAACGCGTGCTCCCACATGTCGAGCAGCAGGATCGGCACGGTGCCGGCTGCGAACTGCGACTGCTGGTCGAAGAACTGCTGAATGATCAGGCGCTGACCGATCGAGTCCCAGAACAGGCCGGCCCAGCCGGAGCCCTGGATGCCGAGCGCCGCCGCGCCGAACTGACCCTGGAAGCCCTCGAACGAGCCGAAGTACTCGTCGACAGCCGCCGCCATGTCGCCCTCGGGGCGCTCGTGTCCCTCCGGCGACAGGTTCGTCCAGAAGATCGAGTGGTTCGTGTGACCGCCGAGGTGGAACGCGAGGTCCTTCTCGAGCTTGTTGATCGTGCCGAAGCTGCCGGTCTCGCGCGCCTCGGCGAGCTGCTCCAGCGCGGTGTTCGCACCGGCGACGTAGGTTGCGTGGTGCTTGTCGTGGTGCAGCTGCATGATCTGCGCGCTGATGTGCGGCTCGAGGGCCGCGTAGTCGTAAGGAAGCTCTGGGAGCGTGTAAGTAGCCATCGTTCGATCTCTTCCCATCCGCGCCTGGAGAGGCGCATCCGAAGTCCTCCGCTCCGCAGTGACGCGTAAGCGAAGCCGTCCCTCCCATCCTAATGAGCGGAAGCGGCACTCGGCACCGGATCAGTGCCCTCGGATGCGCAAGGAGGACGGATCAGGCCGTGGCCCTGGCCTCCTCGGCGGCCTCCGCCGCCTCGACGGCAGATTCCGTGCCGGGAAGGCCCTTCTGCTCGGCCCGCTTGTCGGCCATGGCGAGCAGACGCCTGATCCGCCCGGCGACAGCATCCTTCGTCAGCGGCGGGTCGGCGTGCTGACCGAGCTCGTCGAGACTCGCATCCCGATGGCTCAGTCGCAGGTCGCCCGCCTGACGGAGGTGATCGGGAACCTCATCGCCGAGGATCTCGAGTGCGCGTTCGACGCGGGCGCAGGCCGCAACGGCTGCCTGCGCGGAACGGCGCAGGTTGGCGTCGTCGAAGTTGACGAGGCGATTCACGCCGGCACGCACCTCGCGGCGCTGACGGAGCTGATCCCATTCTGCGGCGGTGTCGACGGCGCCCATGGCAACGAGCATGCCCTTGATCGACTCGGGCTCCCGTACGACGACGCGCGGGACGCCGCGCACCTCACGGGCCTTGGCCGAGATGTCCAGGCGGCCGGCGGCGCCGACGAGCGCCATCGCCGCCTCGCCGGACGGGCAGCCCACCTCGAGGGAGGCGGAACGGCCAGGCTCCGACAGATTGCCTGCGGCGAGGAACGCCCCGCGCCAGATCGCCGCGAGGTCGTGCCGGTTGCCCGTGGTGAGTTTGTTGGGCAGCCCGCGCACCGGTCGACGGCGCGCGTCGAGAAGACCGGTCTGCCTCGCCAGCGTCTCACCGCCGTCGATCACGCGGACAGCGAACCGCTCACCGTCACCGCTCCCCTGCAGTCGGGCGATCTCGGGCCGCACGCCGTAGATCTCGGCGATGTCGCGAGCGGTGCGCTTCGCGAGGAACGGCGAATCGAGCTCGGCCTCTACGGCAACGCGCCCCGCAATCGAGTGCAGCCCACCGGCAAACCTGAGCACGGCCGTCGTCTCCGATACCCGTACTGATGGGCGCGGATCGCGGATAGATATCAGCTCAGCCTTCACGTCGGCGGTCAATGTCACGGAACTCCCTCACTCATCGGTCGTTGCGGCACATGCCGCTCACGTTCGTGACCCGCAAGCCTATAGCGCGACCCGTCGGGACGCGTGCGCGGCCCGCGCAATCACATCGCCTCGGCGTCGCGGCCGAATGGCAGTGATCCACCTTACCGGTCCCGACGCTGGACGACTCCCGGCGAGATCGCGTATTCGTCTGGTACGGAGAGTACTCGCGAGCGTCGCCGTTTGCCAGCGTTCTGCGGTCCTTCGCGTCTCAGTCGCGGCCGATGTCGCGGTGCTGCACCTTCACCGAGAGCCCCTGGATCTCGGCGAGCCGAGTCGCGAGTTCGCGCACCATGGCCACCGAACGGTGCCGCCCTCCTGTGCAGCCGACGCCCACCGTCGAGTGGCGCTTGTTCTCGCGCTCGTAGCCGGAGATCACGGCGCGCAGCGTGGCCGAGTATGCGTCGAGGAACTCCTCGGCGCCCTCCTGCGCGAGCACGAACTCCCGCACCGGTTCGTCCTCGCCCGACAGATGGCGCAGGGACTCCTCCCAGAACGGATTGGGCAGGAAGCGCATGTCTGCGACGAGGTCGACATCCGTGGGCAGCCCGTACTTGTAACCGAAGCTCATCAGCGTGACAGTGTGACGGGCTGCGCCCTCTTCGGCGAACAGATCGTCGACGCGCGTGGCCAGCTGGTGCATGTTCGTCTGCGTCGTGTCGATGATGACGTCGGCGTTCTCCCTGATGGGCGCCACGATCCGGCGCTCTCTGGCGATGCCGTCGAGGATCGTGCCGTCGCCCTGGAGCGGGTGCGGTCGGCGAACCTGCTCGAAGCGTCGAACCAGCGCATCGTCGGATGCATCCAGGAACACCACCCGAAGACGACTGCGCGCCCGCAGCTCGGCCATGCGCGCCGGCAGATCTCCGAAGAGGTCGCGCCCTCGCACATCGACGACCGCCGCGACGTGGGGCAGCTGCTGCCCGAGCCGCCCGGTGAGGTCGAGCAGCGTGCCGAGCATCTGCGGCGGCAGGTTATCGACCACGTACCACTCGAGGTCCTCCAGTGCGTTCGCCACTGTCGAGCGGCCGGCACCGGACATGCCGGTGACGATCAGAACCTCGTTCGGGACTCGGCGCTCACTCACCATGCCAGCCTATCGACACCGTCGCTCGACGAGACAGCCCACACGCGGGAGGCAGCACTGTGTCACGGTTCGCGCAGTCGCCGCTCGATCGTCTCGGCGAGCCCTGGACCGATCCCTGGAAGCTGCTGGATCTCCTCCATGCTCGCCTCGCGCAGAGCCTTCACTGAGCCGAAGCGGCCGAGCAGCGCCTTGATGCGTGCTTCTCCGAGCCCCGGCACCTCTGAGAGCGTCGTACGGATGTCGCGCTTGCGCCGCTTGCGCTGATGGGTGATCGCGAACCGATGCGCCTCGTCTCTGAGACGCTGCACAAGATAGAGCGCCTCGGAGGTGCGAGGCAGGATGACGGGGAAATCGTCATCGGGGAGCCATATCTCCTCGAGCCGCTTCGCGATGCCGCACAGCGCAATGCCCTGTCTGCCTGATTCCCGCAGTGCCCGCGCGGCGGCGGCGACCTGCGGCTGGCCGCCGTCGACGATCAGCAGCTGAGGCGGGTACGAGAAGCGCTTCCGCTTCACCGGCTCGGCTTCGATCACGCCGTCGTCTGCAGGGTCGGGCACCGGATCCTCCGGTTCGTCGAGCCGCGCGAGCCGACGGGTCAGCACCTGATGGATCGAGTCGGTGTCATCCGTCGTCTCGGCGATCGAGAACGAGCGGTACTGGTCCTTGCGCGGAATGCCGTCCTCGAACACCACCATGGAGCCGACGACATTGGTGCCCTGAAGATGGGAGATGTCGTAGCACTCGATGCGCAGCGGCGCTTCGTCGAGGCCGAGCGCATCCTGCAGGTCGGCCAGCGCCTGGGTGCGGGTCGCATAGTCGCTGCCCCGTCGCGTCTTGTGGCGCAGCAGTGCCTGCTGCGCATTGAGCGTGGCGGTGCGCATCAGCTCTGCGCGCTGGCCGCGCTGCGCCACCGACAGTTCGACACGCCTGCCCGCGCGCTCTGCGAGCCACTCGGTAAGCTCCTCGGCGTCATCCGGAAGGCTCGGAACGATGACCCGGCGCGGCACACCCGACCCCTCGGCATCGCCGTAGGTGCGCTGCACGATCCGTTCGACCAGTTCGCCTCCCGAGATGTCGAGCTCCTTGTCGATCGTGGTCGAGTGCACGCCGCGCACGCGGCCGCCTCGGATCACGAACTGGTGCACCGCCGCCTGCAGCTCGTCCTCCGCGACGCCGAACAGATCGGCGTCTGCCTTCTCCGGAAGCACGAGTGCGCTCTTGCTCAGCACGGCGTCGAGAGACTCGAGCTTGTCGCGATACCCGGCAGCGGCCTCGTAGTCCATCGCCTCCGCCGCGCCGCGCATGCGCTTGGTGAGCTCGATGGTGAACCGCTCGTCGCTGCCCTGCATGAACGCGACGAAGTCGTCGACCATCGCCCTGTGCTCTTCGATCGTCACCCGGTGCGAGCACGGGCCGCCGCACTTGCCGATCTGACCGGGGAAGCACGGTCGCCCCGTGCGCATCGCGCGTGCGTACGAGGAGTCGCTGCAGGTGCGGATCGGAAACACCTTGATCATCAGATCGATGGTGTCGCGCACCGCCCACACCTTGGGGTACGGCCCGAAATACTTCGCGCCGCGGATCTTCCCGTTCCGCGTGACCATCACGCGCGGCGCCTCATCGGCGAGCGTGATCGCCATGAACGGGTAGGACTTGTCGTCCTTGTAGCGCACGTTGAACGGCGGATCGAACTCTTTGATCCACTGGTACTCGAGCTGCAGCGAGTCGACATCGGTCGGGACGACCGTCCATTCGACGTTCGTGGCCGTGGTGACCATGCGCCTGGTGCGCTCATGCAGAGTGTGCAGCGGAGCGAAGTAGTTGGACAGGCGCTGGCGCAGGTTCTTCGCCTTGCCCACATACAGCACGCGCCCCTCACCGTCGCGGAACCGGTACACCCCTGGCTGAGTGGGGATCTCCCCCGGCCTCGGCTTGTAGGTGCGCGGATCGGTCGGGCTCATGCGGCCTTCCTCGCGCCTGCCTTCTTCTCTGCGGCGCTCGGTCGCTGTGCCAGCCCCAGGGTCTCCCGCAGGAACAGACCCGTGTGGCTGCCATCGGCCTTCGCGACCTGCTCCGGAGTGCCCGTGGCAACGATCGTACCGCCGCCGGAACCGCCCTCCGGCCCGAGATCGACGATCCAGTCGGCCGACTTGATGACATCGAGGTTGTGCTCGATCACCACAACGGAGTTGCCCTTCTCGACGAGACCGCCCAGCACCTCGAGCAGCTTGCGCACGTCTTCGAAGTGCAGCCCCGTCGTCGGCTCATCGAGCACGTAGATGCTGCGCCCGTTGGACCGTTTCTGCAGCTCCGTCGCGAGCTTCACGCGCTGTGCTTCGCCGCCGGAGAGGGTCGTCGCCGCCTGGCCGAGGCGCACGTAGCCGAGCCCCACATCGACGAGCGTCCTCATGTAGCGGTGGATCGAGGTGATCGGCTCGAAGAACTCCGCGGCCTCGGAGATCGGCATCTCGAGCACCTCTGCGATGTTCTTGCCCTTGTAGTGCACCTGCAGCGTGTCGCGGTTGTAGCGCTTTCCGTGGCAGGTCTCGCAGTCGACGTAGACGTCGGGCAGGAAGTTCATCTCGATCTTGAGCGTGCCGTCGCCGGAGCACGCCTCGCAGCGCCCGCCCTTGACGTTGAAGCTGAACCGGCCGGCCAGGTAGCCGCGCACCTTCGCCTCCGGGGTCTCGGCGAAGAGGTTCCTGATCTTGTCGAACACCCCGGTGTAGGTAGCAGGATTCGAACGCGGTGTGCGGCCGATCGGCGCCTGATCGACATGCACGACCTTGTCGAGGTGCTCCAGCCCCGTGATTCTGGTGTGGTGCCCCGCCACGGTGCGCGCACCGTTGAGCCGGGAGGCGAGCACCTTGTAGAGGATGTCGTTGATGAGCGTCGACTTGCCGGAACCGCTGACCCCGGTGACCGCCGTCAGCACGCCGAGCGGGATGTCTGCGCTGACATTCCTGAGGTTGTTCGCGCGGGCTCCCACGATCTGCAGCATGCGCTTCTTGTCGATCTTGCGGCGCTTCTTCGGTGTGGCGATCTCCCGCCTGCCTGTGAGGTAATCGGCGGTGATGGACCGCGGCTCATTCGCCAGCTCCGCTACGGAGCCCGAGTGGATCACCTCTCCCCCGCCTTCACCAGCGCGAGGGCCGATGTCGACGATCCAGTCGGCGGAGTCGATCGTCTCCTCATCGTGCTCGACGACGACCAGGGTGTTGCCGAGGTCGCGCAGCGTCTCGAGAGTCTCGATGAGGCGACGGTTGTCGCGCTGGTGCAGGCCGATCGACGGCTCGTCCAGCACGTACAGCACGCCCGTCAAGCCGGTGCCGATCTGCGTGGCAAGCCGGATGCGCTGCGCCTCGCCTCCCGAGAGCGAGCCGGCCGATCGACTCATGGTCAGGTAGTTGAGCCCGACGCGGAGCAGGAAGTCGAGGCGCACCCGGATCTCCCTGAGCACCTGGGCGGCGATCATCGCCTCACGATCGGTGAGCTTGATGCGGTTGACGACGTCGAGTGCGCTCTCGAGGCTGAGATCGGCCGTCTCGGCGATGGAGCGGCCGTCGACCTTGACCGCGAGCACCTCCGGCTTGAGCCTGGCGCCGTCGCAGACGGAGCAGGGCACCTCGCGCAGGTACTGGCTCCATCTCGCCCGCTGCGTGTCGCTCTCTGCCTGCGCATACTGGCGTTCGATGTACGGCACCACGCCCTCGAAGCCGCTGGCGTAGCGCACCTCTCGGCCCCAGCGGTTCTTGAACCGGACGTTGACCTTGTAGTCCTGACCGCGCAGCACTGCCTCGCGGACGACCTCGGGAAGGGCCCGCCACCGGGTGTCGAGCGAGAAGCTGAGATCCTGAGCGAGACCCTCGAGGAGCCGCTCGTAGTACTGGAACAGACCCTTGCCCTGCGTCGTCCACGGCACGATCACGCCTTCGCGGATCGACAGCTCCTCGTCGCCGAGCATCAGCTCGACGTCGACCGACATCCGGGTGCCGAGGCCGGAGCAGGACGGGCAGGCGCCGAAGGGCGCGTTGAACGAGAAGGTGCGCGGCTCGATCTCCGTGAGCTGCAGCGCGTGTCCGTTCGGGCATGACAGCTTCTCTGAGAACGACTGCCATGCCTCGTCGCCCTCCAGGTCGACGAAGTTGACCTGGAGCACGCCGCCGGCGAGCCCGATCGCGGTCTCGACCGAATCGGTGACGCGCTGCAGGATGTCGTCGCGCGCGACGAGACGATCGACGACCACGGCGATGTCATGCTTGTAGCTCTTCTTGAGCTTGGGCGGATCGCTGAGCTGGGCAAGCTCGCCGTCGACCACCGCGCGGGCGTAGCCCTTGGCCGACAGCTCGCCGAACAGATCGACGAACTCGCCCTTCTTCTGGGTGACGACCGGAGCCACGATCTGATAGCGCGTGCCCTCCTCCAGCTCCATCAGCTGGTCGGCGATCTGCTGCACCGTCTGGCGCTGGATCTTCGCGTCGCACACGGGGCAGTGCGGCACGCCGATCCTCGCCCACAGCAGGCGCATGTAGTCGTAGATCTCGGTGATGGTGCCGACGGTGGAGCGCGGGTTGCGGTTCGTCGACTTCTGGTCGATCGACACCGCGGGGCTGAGCCCCTCGATGACGTCGACGTCCGGTCGGTCGACCTGACCGAGGAACTGACGCGCATACGCACTGAGAGACTCGACGTAGCGGCGCTGCCCCTCCGCGAAGATCGTGTCGAACGCCAGGCTCGACTTGCCGGAGCCCGAAAGCCCGGTGAAGACGATCATCGCGTCGCGCGGGATCTCGAGGTCGACGTTCTTCAGGTTGTGCACACGGGCACCGCGCACACTGATTTTCCCGGCGTTGACTACAGGCTGAATCGGCACGTTTCCACACTAGTAGCGGCCTCCGACACCGAGGCTGGAAGGCACGCGGAAAAGCCACAACTTTGTTCGAATCATTCCCCCTCAAGGCGAAGCCGACCCGAAGCTTTGTCTCTTCGCGCCGTCGACGTGTTGAGGATCCCTGTCATCATGTTCCGCAAGGGCGAAGAGCACCTCACGGGTGTGCCCGTCGGCGGGGAACATGGTCTCGAGCGCGATCTCGTCGAGGGTGACGTCTCGAGGTGCGCCAAAGACGGACAACACGTAGAACAGCGACAGCGTGCCGAACGGGGTGTCGAGCACCATCGGGGCGAGCAGGTCCGAGTCCGGCGAATCTGGTTGCCCGACTGCAGAGCCGTGAGCAGCGTCCTCGTCAGATCCGTCAGGTACTGGATACCCTTCAATCTCTTCGCACAGTGCTGTGAGCTCCGGATCCGCGGTGCGCTCACGTTGTCGGCGAACCCGGCGCACTGTGTGGTCTCGCCAGTGCGCATAATTGCGCAGCTGCCCGGCCAACCCATCCGGATGCAGGCTCGCGCGCAGCATGTTGATCTTCGGCTTCCGCAGGCTATCCGGAAGCGGATCCAGGAAGCGTCGCATCGCCCGGTTCGCGGCGAGCAGCTCCCAGCGCACGTTCACGACCGCCGTCGGATACGGCTCGTGGCCGGACAGCACCGCATCCACTGCAGCGCGTGCGGCGCCCAGATCCTCCAGCGGTCGCTCCGGGTGCACGGGGGCGTAGCCGGCCGAGAGATACACCTCGTTGCGCTCGCGCAGCGGAACGTCGAGTTCCTCGCAGATTCGTGCGATCATCAACCGGCTCGGCGTCGCGCGACCGGTTTCGATGAAACTCAAGTGCCGAGAGGAGACGTCGGCCGCGACCGCCACGTCGAGTTGGCTGCGATGCCGGCGCTCCCGCCAGGTGCGCACGAGGGTTCCGACCGGTTGCCGCGTCATCACCTCAGGATGCCGTCGACGGTGTGCTCTGACAACTACCTCTCGGGTAATTGCGACGCTTCCCCGCCGGGCGAAGACTCGGTCCCAGGTCGGGCTGCGCAGCGGCCAGTCCGGCCCCCGTGACCGAAAGGACCACCCATGTTTCTGATTGAGATCGCGACCCCGTCGGGATCGCTCACCTCTGACGACCGTGCAACGCTCACCGCAGACCTGCTGAAAATGTACGCTGCCGACGGCGACGCGCCGGAGGAGACCCTGTCTCGCGGCCGGATGATGACCCATTTCGGGTTCAACGAACTCGAAGGATGGACGACAGGAGACGGCCCGTGGCGGCGCGGGGGCACGCCGCCCATCTGGATCACGGTGACCGTGCCGGAAGATTGGCGCGCGGAGATGCTGTACCCGACCATGGGGGCGCTGCGTCGCTCGGTTCGTGCCGTGGACCGGCGCAACGGCTGGGAGAGGGCAATCGGCACCCTATGGATCAACGTCGTCGGCATCAAGAACGACAGCATCGGGCTGAACGGCAAGCCGAGCACTGCGGACGATGTCGTCGACTGCATCACGGCAGAGTTCCGCCAGCGCTATGCCGCAGGAGAAGTCGATGTCCCAGAAGGCGTCCTGGTCGATCCGATGTGCGGCATGCACGTGCGACTCGGGCCCGACGCGATCACCATGGAGCACAACGGCGAGACTCTCGGCTTCTGCGCGCTCTCGTGCCGGTCAGCCTACGCCCGCCGGAACGACCTCCCTGTCCCTGCCTGACAGCACGCATCACCGCCAGCGCCCTGTGCCGTTCAGCTCTTGATGTACGGCTGACCGGATGCCGCGGGCGGGCGGGATCGTCCCACGAGACCTGCGACGGCGAACAGCGTCACGACGTAGGGCAGCATCAGCATGAACTGACTCGGCACCGGCGACCCGATCACCGACAGCACGCCCTGCAGGTTCGTGGCGAAGCCGAACAGCAGCGCCGCCAGCGTCGCACGGATCGGATCCCACTTTCCGAAGATCAGCGCCGCGAGGGCGATGAACCCTGCGCCAGCTGTCATCTCCCGTCCGAACTGCGGGTTCGACACGAGCGTGTAGAACGCTCCTCCCATGCCGGCGATCGCGCCGGCGAGCATGACGTTGGCGTAGCGCGTGGCGATCACGCTGATGCCCACGGTGTCCGCGGCCTGCGGATGCTCGCCGACGGCACGGAGCCTGAGCCCCCAACGGGTGCGGTACAGACCGAACCAGACGACGAAGACGACGGCGTACATCAGATAGACGACCACGGTCTGATCGAACAGCACCGGCCCGATCACCGGGATCTCGCTGAGCAGCGGAACCGCGATCCGTGGGAACAGCTCGGGCGAGTTGAGCGTGTCGGAGTTCGGGTTGAGCAGAGTTCCGTAGAAGAACGTGGTGAGACCGATGACGAGCACGTTGAGCACGACGCCGACGATGATCTGGTTGACGAAGTACGTCACGGCGAACACCGCCAGCACGAGGCTGACGAGCAGTCCGGACAACATGGCGGCCACAAGGCCCAGCCATGGCGTGCCGGTCAATGAGCCGACCAGCGCAGCGCTGAAGGCACCGGCGAGCAGCTGCGCCTCGATGGCGATGTTCACCACGCCGACGCGCTCTCCGATGACACCGCCGAGCGCGCCGAAGATGAGCGGCGTCGCCAGTGCCAGGGCGCCGCTGAGCAGGCCGATCATCGGCAGCGTGCCGCCCGCGGACGCCCATGCCAGGAACCCCAGCAGCAGGAAGACGACGTAGGCGGTGATCAGCCAGAGCGGTTGGGGCCGATGGGCCCTCGCGCGCGCTGCTGCTGCGACCGTCGCCGCGGCCATCAGCACGACGCACACCCATGCCGTCGGGTTGGAGGGAAGCACGAGATCCGGCAACCGGATCACGGCTGACGCGTCAGCGACCAACCGGAACGTGCTGACACCGTCGCGCGGACCGAACAGCGGAAGCAGCGCGAACAGCACGGTGAACAGCGCGAAGATCGCCGGTGCCTTCCACGAGGTCACGGCGACATGGCGCTTCGCGTCGGAGACGAGCGGTGCCTCTGCTGCGGCAGTCATGCCGTCACCTCCCTCTTCGCACGCTTCGGCTTTCGCACGATGCGACGTCCCGGCTGCGGGAGCCGGAAGATCGCACGCACGAGCGGCGGCGCCGCGATGAACAGCACGATCAGCGACTGCACGACGAGCACGACCTCATTGGGAACGCCTTCGGCCGCCTGCATGGAGAAGCCTCCTGCTTTGAAGACGCCGAACAGGATGCCGGCGGCGAGGATGCCGAGCGGCGATGAACGCCCCAGCAGCGCGACGGTGATCGCATCGAAGCCCATCCCCGCATCGATGTCACCGGCGAACCCCGTCGGCACCGTGCCGAGCACCTGACTCACTCCAGCCAGGCCCACGAGCCCTCCGGCGATGATCATGACGTAGGCATATGTGCGTCCGACACTGATGCCGGCCACGCGCGCGGCGTGGGGGTTCTCCCCCACCGCACGGAAGCGGAACCCCAGGCTCGAGCGCTCGAGCAGCCACCAGGTCGCGGCCACGGCGATCAGGGCGAGGATGAGACCGGCGTGCAGGTTGAACGCCGGTCCGAGCAGCTCCGGCAGGATCGCCGTGTCGTGCATCGGCGCCGTCTTGGGGTTGTTGGATCCCGGCGCCTGCAGCACCCCCTGCGTGGCGAGCATCCAGGCGAGAAGGTAGAACGCGATGTGGTTGAGCATGATCGTGAGGATCACCTCGTGAGCGCCGGTGCGGGCCTTCAATACGCCGGCGATGCCCGCCCAGATGCCGCCGGCGAGCACACCGGCGACGATGGCGAGGAGCAGGTGCAGCACCACGGGCAGCTGCATGTAGGCGCCGACGTAGCCGGCGGCGGCCGCCGCCATCAGCATCTGGCCCTGCCCGCCGATGTTGAACAGCCCGGCGCGGAAGGCGAGCCCGACGCCGAGGCCCGCTGCGATGAGCGGAGTCGCGAACTTCAGCGACTCGGTCAGGGGCCGGATGCCTGCGACGAAGCCGTCGGCGTTGAGGTTGTAGACGGCGCCGTTGAACAGCGCGACGTAGGCGCCGGAGACCGCATGCCACAGCGCGGAGAGCGTGTCAGCCGGACGAGCGAAGAAATAGCCCGCGGTCGCCTGGACGTCGGCGTCGGTGATCGCGATGAGGATGGACCCCGCGATGAGCGACAGCAGCACGGCGAGCACGGCGATCAGGCCGTTGCCCGTCGTGACCCTGCGCATGGCGTCGTGCCAGCGCGACGGCGTCTGCACAGACGGGGAGCCTTCGGCGGCGCTCATGCGTTCGCCCCGGTCGCCCCTGCTGCATCACCGGACATGCCGGCCATCATCAGCCCCAGCTGCTCGCGCGTCGTGTCGCCGGGCACGATGCCGACCACCTTCCCTCGGTACATCACCATGATCCGGTCGGCCAGCGCCGCCGCTTCGTCCAGCTCCGTCGAGACCACGATCACGGGAGTCCCCGAGTCGCGCGTGTCGACGATGCGCGAATGGATGAATTCGATGGAGCCGACGTCCACGCCGCGCGTGGGCTGCGCCGCGACGAACAATGACAGGTCGCGACTCAGCTCCCTGGCCAGCACGACCTTCTGCTGGTTGCCGCCGGACAGCCGTCCCGCCGGTTGCCACGGCCCCTGCGTGCGGATGTCGAATTCGTCGATCTTCTCCACGGCGAAGTCGTCGAGCGTGCCGATCTGCACGCTGCCGTGGCGCACGAACGGCTCGCCGTGGCTGCGGTCGAGCATCAGGTTCTCGGCGATCGAGAACTCCTTGATCAACCCGTCGACGCTGCGGTCCTCCGGCACGAAGCCGACGCCGTGGTCGAGCACGTCGCGGACCGAGCGCCCTATCAGCTCCGATCCACCGAGAAGGACGCTGCCCGTCGCGCGGTCCTGCAGTCCGACGATCGCCTCCGTCAGTTCGGTCTGGCCGTTGCCCTGCACTCCGGCGATGACGAGCACCTCCCCGCCGTGCACCGAGAACGAGACGTCATCGACGACGACTGTTCCTGCCGCGTCCGTGACGGTGAGGTGAGACACGACGAGTTCTTCGCCGCCGAGCTGAGGCTCATCCTTGCGGACGGTCAGTTCCACCGAGCGCCCCACCATCAGCGAGGCGAGCTCGGCATTCGACGCGGTCGGCTCTGCCTCGCCCACGACCCTGCCGAGCCGGATGACCGTGATCCGGTCGGAGACCTCGCGCACCTCCCGCAGCTTGTGCGTGATGAACACGATCGATGTTCCCCCGTCGCGCAGCTGACGCATCGTGGACATCAGCTCGTCGGTCTCCTGAGGGGTGAGCACAGCCGTCGGCTCGTCGAACACCAGCACCTGCGCGTCACGAGAGAGCGCTTTGATGATCTCGACGCGCTGCTGGACGCCGACGGGGAGATCCTCGACGAGGGCGTCGGGGTCGACGTGGAATCCGAAGCGGTCCGAGATCTCCCGCACCTTCTCGCGGGCGGCCGCGAGATCGAGGCGCCCGCCCAGGCGGGTCTGCTCGTGGCCGAGCATCACGTTCTCCGCGACTGTGAACACGGGGATCAGCATGAAGTGCTGGTGCACCATCCCGATGCCGGCCGCCATCGCATCGCCCGGTCCCGCGAAGTGCTGTTCGACGTCGTCGATCAGGATGTCGCCCTCGTCGGCCTGGTAGAGGCCGTAGAGCACGTTCATC
Organism: Microbacterium sp. JB110; assembly: GCF_003335195.1. Classification (NCBI taxonomy): domain Bacteria; kingdom Bacillati; phylum Actinomycetota; class Actinomycetes; order Micrococcales; family Microbacteriaceae; genus Microbacterium; species Microbacterium sp. JB110. Next base: position 533,495 of record NZ_QPGM01000001.1, read on the forward strand.
AGGGTCGACTTGCCCGCGCCGTTCTCACCGAGCAGGGAATGGATCTCACCCGGCTCTATGGTGAGATCGATGTCGTCGTTGGCGGTCAGCGCGCCGAACCTCTTCGTGATGCCGCGCAGCTCAAGCTTCATGAGTCAAGATCCTATTCGGGCGGAGCGGATGGCAGGAGGCGAGGGGAGGCCGGTGCGCACCTGCCTCCCCTCGCGTCTCCCGCGTGATCACTCGAGATACGACTCGACCGTCAGATCGCCCGAGATGATCGCCTGTTCGAGTTCGTCGACCTCGGCGACGAGCTCGGCGTCGACCTTGTCCGAGAAGTTGTGCAGGTCGGCCAGCCCGACGCCCTCGTTCTCGAGCGTGCCGATGTACGCCTCGGTGTCGAACTCCCCGTTCGCACTCGCCATGACTGCCTCGTAGGCAGACAGATCCATGCTCTTCAGGATCGAGGTGAGCACGTAGTCCTGCGTGTCGGGGTCCTTCTCGAACAGATCGGAGTCCGTACCGATGAGCGCGATGTCCTCGCCCGACTCCTTGATCGCCTGCAGCGCGGACTGGTAGATGGGCCCGCCGACCGGCAGCAGCACGTCGACGCCCTGGTCGATGATGTTCTGCGCGACCGTCTTCGCCGCGGGGTTCGCGTCGAAGCCGCCGGTGAACGATCCGGTCTCACCGTCCCAGCCGACGACCTCGACGTCGGCGCTGTTCTCTTCGTTGTAGTAGTCGACGCCCTGTGTGAAGCCGTCCATGAAGATGGTCACGGTCGGGAACTCCTCGCCCCCGAAGGTGCCGACCTTGTCTGCCTCCGAGTATCCGGCGGCGAGGTACCCGGCCAGGAACGCCGCCTGGGCTGTGTCGTAGAGGAGCGGCTTGATCGCCTCGGCGTCCTTCTCCCCGTCGAAGTCGTTGTCCGCGGCATCATCGATCAGGATGTAGTCGATGTCAGGGTTAGCGTTCGCGACGTCGACCGTTGCCGCCGACAGGTTGAACCCCACCGAGGCGATCGTGTTGCATCCCTGCGCCACGAGATTCTCGAGATTCGGTGCGTAGTCCGTCTCCGCGTTCGACTCGACCTCCTTCGCCGTCACGCCGAGCTCATCCGCCGCCTTCTCCACGCCTTCTTTGGAGAGCTGGTTGAACGACTTGTCATCGAAGCCGCCGAAGTCCGACACGATGCACGGCAGGAAGTCGCTGGCCGCTCCGTCACCGGACTCTTCTGTCTCCTCCGGTGCCGCCCCGCAGCCCGCGAGAAGGATCGCGGCGCTCGCCGCCGCGACGCCGCCGAGCAGTGAACGCTTGATCGTTTTGGTCACGCTGTCTCCTCCTGAGAGAACGGGCCCCATCGCGCACGAACTCCGATCGGTCGGCGTCCTTCGGGGCAATGTGCACACGTTACCCCGCGTTCACTGCGCGGACCGACACGTTCAACCCGTCCGAAACGGGAAAGTTACATTGACCGATGACTCGACGGTGAAAGTCGTGTGCCGCTCACACACCGGAGTATGCGACGATGCCGCGCCTGACGGCATCCAGCGCCTGCCTGGCGGTTCGGGCGAGCTGGCCGTCGGCCGCGATCCCCAGCTGGTCGAGCAGGTCGATGGTCTGCTTCGCCCATCGTACGAAGTCGCCTGCGGCCATGTCGGCCTCGCCGAGCACGACGTCGAGCAGTTGGCCGCGCGCCCACATGTGCATCGCCAGGCTCAGCCCGGTCGCCAGCGGTTGGGTGCCGGGCAGATGGTGCTCCTGTTCGAGATCATCGATCTGCGCCCACAGCTGCTCGGTGCGCCCGAACGCTTCGCGGAAGGGCCCGCGCGGCAGCGGTGCGTCACCGGCGTCGTCCCGACGCGGTTCGTACACCAGGGTGCAGGCGAGAGCCGCGAGCGATGCGGCATCCAGTCCCTGCCAGATTCCCGCCCGCAGCGACTCGGCGACGAGCAGGTCGCGGTCCCCGTAGATCCGCTTCATCCGGCGCCCCGCATGGGTGAGCGTCACATCATCATCCGCGTGCTCGACGTACTCGAGCGCCGTGAGCACGTCGATGATCCGGTCGAAGCGCCGGGCCACGGTTCCGGTGCGGGAGGCGATCTGCCTGCGCAGTTTGTCTGTGCTCCGTTTCAGCGAGAAGTAGCGCTCGCCCCAACGGGCGTGCTGTTCGCGCTCGGGACAGCGCTGACAGCCGTGGCGCGACATCCGGCGCTTCAGCTGCTGGATCTTCGCCGAGCGCTCATCGCGCTTGGCACGGGAGGCGGAAGCGTCGCGGCGCTGCGCCTTCTCCAGATCCTTCAGCTCGCGACGCATCCCGGCGAACTCCACGAAGTCGCCGTGGTCGCACGTCATCGCCTCCTGGTAACCCGACAGCGATTCCTCCGCGTCCCGCACCTGCTGGGCCAGGCCCACCACTGAACGGTCAGCCTGGAACTGCGCGAAGGACGTCTCGAGGATCTGCCTGGCGCGCGGCCGACCGTACTGGTCGATCAGGTTCACCGCCATGTTGTATGTCGGCCGGAACGACGAGTTCAGCGGATAGGTGCGGCGGGAAGCGAGCGACGCAACCGATTCCGGGTCGAGCGCATCGACCCACTGCACCACGGCGTGGCCCTCGACGTCGATGCCACGGCGCCCGGCGCGGCCGGTGAGCTGGGTGTACTCCCCCGGTGTGATCGGAACTCGGCTCTCGCCGTTGAACTTCTCGAGCTTCTCGAGCACGACAGAGCGTGCGGGCATGTTGATGCCGAGCGCGAGAGTCTCAGTGGCGAACACGGCCTTCACCAGCTTGCGCTGGAACAGCTCCTCGACGACCTCCTTGAAGGCAGGCAGCAGTCCGGCGTGGTGCGCGGCGACGCCGCGTTCGAGGTTCTCGATCCAGGTGTCGACCTCGAGCACACCGAGATCCTCATCGGCGATCGCCGCCGTGCGCTCCCTGGCGACGCGCCGGATCTCCGTCCGCTCGTCCTTGGTCGTCAGCCGCAGCCCTGAGCGCCTGACCTGCTGCACGGCGGCATCGCACCCGACCCTGCTGAAGATGAAGAAGATCGCAGGCAGCAGGTTCGCCCGATCGAGCAGATCGACCACCTGCGGCCGGTCCATCCGAGGCATCCGGCGCGCCTGTCCGCCGACGCGCGGCCCGCCCCGATGCCTGCCGCGCGGCCCGCCGCGGCGCCGACCGTCGAAGGTGCGGTCGTACGCGGCGCCACCAGAGCCGCGCAGACTGAGCAGTTCGCGGTTCACCTTGTCTCCCGCCGAGTGCTCATCGAACAGCGGCAGCAGCTCGTTCTTGACCAGCACGTGCTGCTCCAGCGGAACCGGCCGGGTCTCGGAGACGATGACCTCCGTGTCGCCGCGCACCGTGTCGAGCCAGTCGCCGAACTCCTCCGCATTCGACACGGTGGCAGACAGCGACACCAGGCGCACGCTCTCCGGGAGGTGGATGATGACCTCTTCCCACACCGCGCCGCGGAACCGATCAGCGAGGTAATGCACCTCGTCCATCACCACGTAGCGCAGGCCGTCGAGCGCTGACGACCCCGCATAGATCATGTTCCGCAGCACCTCGGTGGTCATCACCACGATGCGCGCGCCGCCGTTGATGTTGACGTCTCCGGTGAGGAGACCCACCTCGTCCTCGCCGTACCGCTCCTGCAGCTCGCGGAACTTCTGGTTCGACAGTGCCTTGATCGGCGTGGTGTAGAACGCCTTCTCGCCCGGCGTCTCCGCGGCGAGGTGCACCGCGAACTCACCGACGATCGTCTTGCCCGCGCCCGTCGGCGCGGCCACGAGCACGCTGCGTCCGTCTTCGAGCGCCTCGCACGCCGCGGTCTGGAACGGATCGAGCCGGAATCGCTGCGCGCCCGCGAACTCGGCGGTAAGGGGATGACTCATCCCGGCCAGCCTATGCCCCGCGGGGCCGGCTGCCCGCTCAGAAATCGACGAAGAGCTCCGGATTCTTCTTGCGCTTGCGCCGGTCGAACAGCAGCGACACCAGACCGGCACCCATATACAGGGCGAACAGGATCGCCGAGAGGATCAGCATCGTGATCATGTCGGCCGGGGGCGAGGCGAGCATGCCGAAGACGAGGCACACGATGACCGCGATGCGCCACCCACGCACGATCGTCTTGCCGCGCACCACCCCGGCGAGGTTCAGTGCGACGAGGAACACCGGCAGCACGAACGCGATTCCGACGATCACGACCAGCTTCAGCACGAAGTCGTAGTAGCTGCGAGCCTCATAGATCTGTGACGCGAATGCTTCTGCTGGCACGAACTCCGACATGATCCGGATGATGTTCGGCATCAGCATCAGCGCGACGACGCATCCGCCGAAGAACAGCGGGATCGCGGCGGCCATGAACCCGATCGTGTAGCCGATCTCGCGACGCCTGAGGCCCGGCATCACGAACGCCCACACCTGCCAGAGCCACACAGGTGCCGACAGCACGATGCCCAGGGCGAACGAGATGCGCAGGCGCATGTCGAAGGCGCCCGTGATGTTCTGGTACGTCAGGCGCGTGAAGTCGTCGCCGAGCTCGTCGCGCACGATCTCGATCGGCCGGATCAGGAACTCGATCACATAGTCGGTCAGGATGAACGACACGATCATCCCGACCAGCAGCGCGATGACGGCGATCATCAGCCGTCTACGCAGTTCCTTGAGATGCCCGCCGAGGCTCATCCGGCGTTCGCGCTTCGGCCGACCGTCCTCCGTCGTCACGCCACTGTCGGTGCTGACCACCGCCGGCTACTGCTGCGAGGAGTCGTTCGGTTTCGCGACCGGTTCGCCGTTAAGCGTGTAGCCGCCGTCCTTCTCCGGCACGGTCGGCTGCACCGTGGTCGCGGGCGCGGCGGAGTCGTCTTCGGCCGCGTTCTCGTCCTTCATCTGCTTCATCTCGCCCTTGAATGCGCGGGCGGACTGGCCCATGCTCTTCGCAAGGGCAGGCAACCGTGCCGCACCGAAGATGAGCAGGATGACGAGCAGGATCAGCAGAATCTGCCAGATTCCCATATTGGGCATGATGCCTCCGAACGGTCGTTGTCGGGCGCCGACCGGATGACGCCCGATGCGATCTCAGTCTAAGCGTGTTCGCCTGGCAATCACAGTGAGGCCCGCGGCGATTCAGCCCCCGTACTGGTCCAGCCCGGCCTGCGACCATTCCGCGGCGGCGCGCCGCGCGGCATCCGGCTCCACGATCTCGACGTGCCCTGCGCGCAGCGCGGCGAGGCGTTTCAGCGAGCGCGCATCGCCCACCCGCACCCTCGCCCGCACGGTGCCGCCGTCATCATGCAGTTCTGCGCCCTCGAGGTAGTCGCCGACGAGCGGTGCGTACTCTGGGCGGAACCGGATGGCCGCGATGTCGTCGTCCGCGCCGCGGGCGAACAGCGCAGGCGCTTCCTCACCGGAATGATGCGAGGGGATCTCGGTGATGCAAGGGTCGCTGACGCGCTCGAGGTTGAACGTGCGCATCGCACGGCGCGTGTGGCACCAGCCCTGCACGTACCAGTCGCCGTTCGAGATGACGAGCTTCACCGGGTCGACCGTGCGCGTCATCTCCGGGCCGTCCTTCGCGCGATACCGGAACTCGACGGCGACGCGGTCGCGCAGTGCGCGGCCGACCAGCTCGCGCACCTCGTCGACTCGAGCGGGCACGACGACGACGTCTGCTGGCGCCGCGGACGCGCCGGCGGCGAGCTTCGCGATCAATGAGCGCACGACATCGCTGTCGGCGACGCCGGGAAGCGACGATGCCAGCCGCAGACCCGCCAGCAGCGCTGCGGCTTCGCGCGAGGTCAGCCGTGGAGCGCGACGCAGCCCGACCGCTTGGGTGATCTCGATGATCCCCGAGCCGTCGAGCAGGTCCCAGTTGATGTCGAACAGCTCGTGCGGCTGCTGCCAGTAGCCGCCGTCTCCTGGCAACCCGATCACGGTCAGCTTCTCGACCATGCCGCGCATCTGCTCGGCGCTCACACCGAACTCCTCAGCAGCCTCGTCGACGGATACCTCGCCGCGTTCGAGCAGATAGGGAACGAGGGTGAGCAGGATCTGCACCCTGTCCGTCGACAGCAGAGCGCTCATCGTGTCGCCTCCTCGTGCAGGTCGCGCACGGCGCGCAGCCGCGCGATGACGGCATCGCGAAGCTCGGACGGCTCCACGACGCGAGCCTCCGGCCCGTAGGAGGCGAGCTCGTCGGCGAAGATGTGCAGGTCGACGTACGGCACCCGCATCCCCTGGCGTGCAGGTTGCGCTCTGCGCCGCAGCCGCAGCTCGGCCTCGGTTCCGGGATTGACCTCGATCAGGGCGCTCTGTCTGTCCGCGACCATGGTCAGGCCCCGCAGCGCACGCTCTCCCGCTCCGACGCGCAGAGCCGGGTCGAAGCCGGAGTCGGTGAGTGTCACGTCACCGACGATGCGGCTGAGAAGGAACGTGCGATCGCCGTCCGCGACCGTGTCGTGCCCGTACACGTGCCATCGCGCCTCGTAGTCGACGAGTGCGAGTGGACGCATCCGCCGTCCGCGCGCCCGTTCCTCCCCCGGCTTGAGGTAGTCGAACTCGACCTCGACGGCCTGGTCGATCGCGTGCTGCAACGGACCGAACGCCGCTTCCCTCGCCGTCATGCGGGGCGCGAAGCCGAGGATCGGCTCGTCGGCGTCTCCGCCGAGCGCCCGAATCTTGCGCAGCCCCGCTCTGGCCTCGGCCGAGAGCGAGCCTTCGCTCCACACGCTGCCGGCGAGGCCGAGCACGGCCAACTCGGCCGGAGTGAACTCGAGGTCGTCCGGCAGATCGTACTCCGCCTGCGGAATGCGATAGCGGGCCTCACGGAGATCCTTCGGGTCCGCGCTGTTGCCGATCGTCTCGATCGGCATGCCGAGACGGCGCAGATCCTCTTTGTCGCGCTCGAACAGCTTCTCCAGCGCGGTGCGCGACGAGCCAGAGCGCTGGCGATAGCCGGACACGTTCTCCAGGATCTCGTCCTTGGTCACGCCGTTCGACGTCGCCATCAGCGCAACGATCAGGTTGAGCTGACGCTCCTCCACTGGAATCCTCTGTGCCACCCGGCAATCCTACGATCGCGGCGAGGCGTGCGCGCCGAACACGCGGGCACGGACGCCGAGACGCCGCCTGGTCTTCACCCGACAGCGTCTCGGATCCGCCCTACTCCTGGATTCCGACGATGTCGATCACGAACACCAGCGTCGAGTCCGCGGGAATGGACTCGTTGCCCTGATCGCCGTAGCCGAGCTCTGGCGGAATCACGGCGAGGACCTGCGATCCGACCGTCTGCCCCTCGATGGCTCTGCTGAACCCCTCGATCATCTCGCCGCTCATCACGAGCGCCCCGCCCTGCTCCCAGGCCGAGTCGAACACCTCGCCGGTGTCCCACAGCACACCCGTGTATCGCAGCACCGCCGCATCGCCTGAGGCGACCTTCTTACCGTCGCCCTTCAGCAGCGTCTCGACGGCGAGCTCATCCGGTGCGCTCTTGTCCGGCACAGTGATGCCGGGGCGGCCGTCGGGACCGCGCACCACGGACGGCATGTTGGTCGAGGCGTTGTACTGCGGCGAGCCCCAGGCGGCGCGCGGGTAGACGTCGGTCACGTCGACGACCGCGATCAGCGAGCCGTCCTGCGGGAAGCCCTGCATCGCGTACTGCTCTCGCGCCTCGTCGGAGACGCCCTCGGCGCCGAGACCGACGACCATCCGGGTGCCGGCCTGGGCGCAGGTGAGCGCATCCTCCAGACCAGGGAACTGCAGCAGCCAGTTCTCCATGGTCTGCGGCTGGCTGGTGCCGTCGAACGCTGTCGAGATGACGAAATTGCCCTTGGCGTCGTAGAACGCCATGTCGATCGTGGCGATCTGGTCCATCTCGCTGAGCGCGTCGCCGTCACCCGGCTCGACATCGGCGAACACGGTCTTCTCGGTCGCATAGCCGGTCGAGGCATCCTCGGGAAGGTTGACGGAGATCTCGGGGACCGCTCCGGTCTCGCCCGAGATGTCGATGAGATCGGCGATCGCGGCACCGGAGTCCGGTCGCTCGCACGCGGCGATCGGACTCGACGTCGAGCACGCGACGAGGCTCAGTCCGGCAAGGGCGAGAATGGATACTGCAGCGGGGAACTTGCGCACGCGCCTCAGTCTAAGCACGGGTAGGGGCCTCTCCCTCATCGTCGGCTGGATGTTCCGGATGAATCGTCTCCGGCTGCTCCCCGCCATGACCGTCGTCGGTCCGGCGCGACGCGGCAGCGATCCGCGCGCCGTCGACCGCCTTCTGTGCCTCCTTGACACGTTTGCGGAGGTTCTTGTCCGTGATCTCCCTGTCGCCCACCGCGCCAGGGGTCCAGGTCTCCACATCCTCGTCGCCATAGCTGCTCTTCGACGCCCGGCGCTTCGCCTCTGGCGCGATCGTGCCCGGCGCCAGCTTCCGGGCGGTGAGGAGGAAGCCGGTATGAGCGACCATCCGGTGATCGGGGCGCACCGCGAGACCCTCGACGTGCCATCCGCGCACCATCGTCTCCGACGCATCGGGATCGGTGAACCCGCCCAAGCCCCGGATGAACTCGGCCGTGCGCGACAGCTGCGTGGCGGTCGCGACATAGCAGATCACCACGCCGCCCGGTGCGAGCGCATCGGAGACCGCCGGCATGACCTCCCACGGGGCGAGCATGTCGAGCACGACGCGGTCGACGCTTCCCGGCTCGGTCTCCGCCGGGAGCTCCTCTGCCAGGTCGCCCTCGACGATGCGCCACTGCGGTGGACGCTCGCCGAAGAACGTCTCGACATTGAGGGAGGCGACCTCGGCGAAGTCCGGTCGGCGCTCGAACGAGGTCAGAGAGCCGCCCTCACCGATCGCGCGCAGCAGCGACAGCGACAGCGCGCCCGATCCGACGCCCGCCTCGACGACGACCGCCCCGGGGAAGATGTCGGCCTGCTGCACGATCGCCGCCGCATCCTTCGGATACACGATGGCCGCACCGCGAGGCATCGACATCACGAAGTCCCGCAGCAGGGGGCGCAGCGCGAGGTACTCATGCCCCGCAGTGTTCTCGACGACCGAACCGTCCGGCAGCCCGATCAGCTGTGCGTGGGTGAGCACCCCGACGTGTGTGTGCAGTTCGCCGCCCTCGCGCAGCGTGACAGTGTGCAGCTTGCCCTTCGGGCCGGTCAGCTGCACCCGATCGCCGTAGCGGAACGGTCCGCGGGGCTTGTCGATCACGAGGTGCGCACCCGGCGGAACAGCTCCGTCAGGTCGCCGACGGTGCGCCCGTCGAGCCCGTTCCACACGGCGTCGGCGCCGAGACCGGAGATGTCGATGATGTTGGTCGCTCCGATCGTCACGGCACCCGAGGCCACAGCCGATGTGACACCGGCCGTGGAGTCTTCGAGCGCGATCGCATCGGCGATGTCGACGCCGAGTGTCCTCGCCGCTGTGAGGTACGGCTCGGGGTGCGGCTTGGGGTGCTCTACGTCGTCTCCGCCGATGAGCAGGTCGAACGCCGGGAAGTCGATGCGCTCGATCACGGTCTTCGCCAGGCGGCGCATCGACATCGTGACCATCGCCGTCGGGATGCCCGCCTGGCGCAGGTCGAACAGCAGTTCGCGCGCGCCGGGGCGGAACGGCACGCCCGAGGTGACGATGCGGTCCATCACCGCCGCCGTGAGGTGGTCGACGATCTCCGGGATCTCCATCTTCACCCCGGCGGCCTGCAGCAGCTTTGCCGACACCGGCAGCGCGTTGCCGATCAGTTCGTAGCCCTGTTCCGCCGACCAGCTGCCCCCGTAGGACTCGACGAGGTCGGTTTCCGCGGCGATCCAGTAGGGCTCGCTGTCGATCAGTGTGCCGTCCATGTCCCAGAGCACGGCGCGTGGAGAAGTCATTCCACCAGCGTATCGGGCACACGGTGAGCGTCCTGCGCATAGGCTGTCGGGAAGACCTGGCATCGGGTCGGGAGGAGCGCAGTGACGAAAAGCTCGGAGTCGACGTTCGGCAGCCGCATCATCGTGGCGGCGTTCGACGGATGGAACGACGCGGGCGAGGCCGCGTCCGGTGCGGTCGAACAGCTCCGCCAGAACGGCGCCTACGAGCCCGTGTCCTCCGTCGATCCGGAGCTGTACTTCGACTATCAGTACACGCGCCCGAACCTGAAGACGAAGGCGGACGGTTCGCGCGGCCTGGAGTGGCCGGAGGCGACGCTGTACCGCCCGACGGCGTCGAGCGATGGTCCGGAGCTGTGGCTGCTCACCGGTGTGGAGCCGGCCCGCGCATGGCGGGCGTTCGTCGCGGAGTTCATCGATGTGGCTCTGCGCGAGGACGTCACCGGGCTCGTCACACTCGGCTCGATGATGTCGGACGTGCCGCATACGAGACCGATCGCGATCTCGGCCACGAGCGATAATCACGCCGTCAGCGAGGACCTGGCACTCACCGCAGCGACGTACGAGGGGCCGGTGGGGATCCTCTCCGTGCTGCAGGACGCTGCCGAGACCGCCGGGCTTCCGACCGCATCCCTGTGGGCGAGTGTTCCGCACTACGTGGCGAGCCAGGCACCGTCTCCCAAGGCGACGCTCGCCCTTATCGAACGGCTGGAGCTGCTCACCCGCGCATCGGTGCCGCACGGGTCGCTGCACACCGAGGCGGCCGCATGGGAGGCGTCGATCGACGCCGCGGCGGCCGAGGACGAGGAGATGCGCGAATACATCCGGCTGCTCGAGGAGAACCGCGACACCGTCGACGCGCCCGAGGCTTCAGGAGACGCGATCGCGCGCGCCTTCGAGAAATACCTCAACCGGGACGACCGCGGCAAAGGCCACCGCTGATCGGGCCCTGCGCACGCCGTCCGCGGCGTTCTCGTCGTCGGCGCACCAGAAGTGCGCGCTCCTCCTCGGTCTGGCGGCCGACGCTCGCAGAACCCGATCAGAAGGTCTGACGGGCGTCAGAGCGGTGAGAGCACCCCGGCGCCGAGCAGCACCATCACCACGCCGCCGAGCACGACGCGGTAGATCACGAACGGCAGGAAGCTGCCGCGCTTGAGGTAGCGCATCAGGTAGGCGATGACGACCCAGCCGACGATTCCGGCGACGACGGTCGCGGCGATGACTCCGCCCCAGCCGTAGGGGCCGGCGCCGCCTTCCTCGAGACCGTGCTGGAGCTCATAGAGCCCCGACCCCATCACGGCGGGTACGGCGAGCAGGAAGGCGAACTCCGCTGCGGCGACCCGGTTGTAGCCGAGCGCGCGAGCAGCCGTGGTCGTCGCTCCCGAGCGCGAGACGCCGGGGACCAGCGCGAGAGCCTGCGCGACGCCGATGGTGAGGCCGTGCGGATATGTGACGTCGTCCATCGCACGAGCGCGGGAGGCCATCCGGTCGACGACGCCGAGGATGATGCCGAACACGATCAGCACCGCGGCGACCAGCCAGAGGTTGCGGAACACATCGCGGATGTACTCCTGCAGGGTGAAGCCCAGAATGCAGATGGGGATCGACCCGAGGATCACCAGCCAGCCCATCCTGGCATCCGGATCGTTCCGAGGCACCTTGCCGATCAGTGCGAGGAACCACTGCTTGATGATGCGGCCGATCTTGCCCGCGAAGAACACCAGCACGGCGAGCTCCGTGCCGATCTGCGTGATGGCGGTGAAGGTCGCGCCTGGGTCGACGTGCGACGGCAGGAACTCGCCGACGATGCGCAGGTGCGCACTCGATGAGATCGGCAGGAACTCGGTCAGCCCCTGCACGAGCCCGAGAATGATGGCCTCGAAGAAGTTCACGTGCTCTCTTTCGGGTCGGCATGCGCAGGCGCGGCCGCGCCCGAGCAAACGCTACCCGCTGGCACCCGCGCCGGTCCTGAGAGCCCCCGGATCAGCCCTGCGCGGGCTCCGGCTCGAAGATCTGGCCCGCCGGTGTCTGCTTCTCTGCCTGGAACGTGTCCTCGGCGCGCCCGTATGCCCAGTACGCCGACAGCGACAGCCGAGAGCGGTGGATTCCCCATTCCTTGTTGATCAGCGGGCGCAGCCGCTTCATCGCCTCGCGCTCACCGTGGGCGAAGACGTCGACGGACGTCGACGGCGCCTGGAGCGCCTCGACGGCCGCCACCAGCGCCTCGCCGTAGTGTGCGCCGTCTCGGTGCAGCCAGCGCACCGCGACGCCATCCGGCGCGTCGAACGAGATCTCGTCCGCCGCGGAGCCGACCTCGATGATCGCCAGCCCCTTCGCGTCCTGGTCGAGCGATTCGATCGCGGCAGAGATCGCGGGAATCGCCGAGTCATCACCGAAGAAGAGGTGCTCATCGACATCCGGTGCCGGGGCGTACATGCCGCCCGGACCGGTGAGGGTGACGAGATCGCCCGGCTGCGCGTTCGCCGCCCACGGCCCGGCAAGACCCTCATCGCCGTGCACGACGAAGTCGATCGCCATGGTGCGCTCCGACTCGTCAATCGACCGGATGGTGTAGGTGCGCCGGGAGGGCATGTCCTGCGGGGAGAGAGTCTCGCGCAGCACCTCCATGTCGTACGGGTGCTCCAGGCCCAGCTCAGGGCGAGCGAAGAGCAGCTTGACGTACTTCTCGGTCGAGCGCGCGTTCTTCTCGTCGAGTCCCGTGATGAATGCGTCGACGCCGGGGCCGCCGAAGTGCACGCGCACCATGTGCGGGCTCACCGCCTCGGCGCGAACGACCTCGAACACGTACGGCGTGCGGCGGCGTGGGCCGGCTGGCTTGTCAGTCATCCCGTCCATCCAACCATGGATACCTTACGATAGCCTCACCTAACCTCAGCGCGGCGCTCCCCTTTCTGCTCCGCGTCGCGCCGACCCACCGTGCTCAGTGCGCGGCGTCGTACGCTTCCCGCACGTGTTTGGGCACGGCGCCCCGCGCGGAGAAGTCGTAGCCGTTGGCCGCGGCCCACCGGCGCACCTCGGCGAGCGGCACAGCGCGCGCGAGGTTCGTCACCCGGTACTCGCTGCGCTCCCGTTCCGCGTGCGCGCGATGAGCGGCCCGGATGTACGGCTCCAGCGCGTCGCGCAGCGCGCGGGCGTTGCGCGGAGACAGATCGAGTTCGTACGCCTCACCGTCCAACGACAGAGCGACCCGTTCCGCCACCGCCGAGGAGAGCTCGGTGCCGTCGAGGTCGTCGAGAACCTTCTCCACCGTGCGTGTCGCCATACCGGCAAGGCTAGTGGCGCTCCCCCACCGAACGCTCATGGCGCGCCACGCGTGTGCGGCGGGGTACACATCGATGGGCCCGATTCGCGCAGCGACCCTTGCCATCAGTTTCTATCCTGACCATACTTTCCACATGGCAAGCGAGTGGATGGGAGAGCCGATAGCGCAGGTCGAGGGGCCTGACGACGCGGCACGGCAGCTGGCCGAGCGCGACAGACTGCGCGACCGCACCGATTCACTGGAGCCGCCGAGGGCGTACGCGGTGCTGAAGATGTGGACCGAACTGGCGGCGGTCATCCAACTAGGGGCGATCGCGCTCGTATTCTCTGCAGCGAGCGCCGATGGGTCTGAGGTGCTGCAGCCGAGCATCTTTGCGCTCATCATCCTGACCGTGACAGGCAACCCCGTGCTCGAGGGCGCCAAAGAGCGCTTCCGCGTGCGCTCGCGGAAGACCTCTGCCATGGCCTGGCTCGCAATAGGCATCGGCGCGTGCACTGTCGCCGCCTCGATGGTGGCGAGCCTCGCAGATCTTGTGATGCCATGGTGGATTGCTGTGGTGGCGACGTCCGCCATGGTCGCTCTCACTCTGCCTGTCAGCCTTCTGCAGGTGATGCGCGCGAGCCCTGCCCCGGCGACGGCACGCCGTGAACTTCGGCTGGACCGCCCCGTCCGGATCACGACGATCGGCCTTGCAGCGGTGCTCGGCCTGATGACGGCTTGCATCGGCATCGGCATCGACTCCGTCGTGGGCGCATCACTCTCACTGCTGGGCTCTGCATCCGTTGTCGTCGCCGCCATTGCGTCATTGGCGGCCCGCGGATCCGGCTTCGGCCCGCACCGCATGGGCTACCTGTGGGGCACTCCGCAATGGACCGCATTCGGAATCTGCACGACACTCGTCGTCACGACCGTGATCCTGCGCGCCTTCACAACGGTCGTCGGTCCCACGTCGGGCATCGCTGCCGGCGTCATCGTTGCCTCTCTCCTCATCGTCGCCGCGTTCCTGCCGACGACCCGCAGAGCGGAAGAATGATGCCGCACCCTCGCCACCGGCTCGATCCGGCGTTCCAGACGCCGATCCGGTTCTCGCTGATGGCCGCGCTGCGCCGCGACGCCGACATCGAGTTCGGCATCCTGCGCGACCTGCTCGAAGCCGACGACTCATCCCTGAGCAAGGCAATCGCTCACCTGGCCCGAACGAACTACGTCCGCATCACCAAGGGCTACGTCGGCTCCCGCCCGCGCACCTGGATATCGATCACCGCGTACGGAGAACGCGCCTACGCCGACCACGTCGCCGCACTCCGCGCCATCGCCGGCGAGTAGCCTCACCCGATGCGCGGGAACGGCTCGGTCGAGAACAGCACCTCCACGGACACCTCGAAGTACGCGGCGATGCGCAGCGCCACGTACAGGCTGGGGCTGTATTCGCCGCGTTCCAGATAGCCGATCGTCTGGTAGTGCACACCGAGCGCATCGGCGAGCTCGCGCCGCGACACGTTGCGCTCGGCGCGCAGCATCGCGATGCGATTGTGAACCGTCTCTGCCACGCCGACCTACACTCCCCATTGCTGCTGCACATCGCGACGACGTGCGGCGAGCGTCGATCCGGATTCGCGCCGCGCCATCCGGCTCAGCAGCTTCGGGGCCACTGCCAGCGCCAGCGCCGCCCAGATGGCGAGCACGATGAACACCCATTCCAGGCGCCAGGAACCGGCGATCTCGACGGCGCTCGCCGCATCGGGCAGCAGCGAGGCGCGCAATCCCAGGCCGTACCAGTACAGCGGGAACGCCTGTGCGATGCCCTGCACCCACCCGGGCAGCGCCACGAGAGGGTAGAAGATTCCCGAGATCCCGATCAGAACAAGGAGCGGCAGCATCACCAGAGGCATGTGCTTCGGATTGGAGATCAGCGCGCCGAGCACGGCACCGATCGACATCGTCGAGATCATGCCGAGTACGAGCACGGCGACGAACAGGAGCCACCGCAGCGGGGAAGCGAACTCCAGACCCGCGAAGAGGATGAGGCCGACGACCAGCATGACCGCCGCGGAGACGATGTTCGCCAGCATGTTGGCCGTGATCTCGCCCACGAGATACCCCGTCGTCCCTCCCGGAACGGACTTCGACCGCAGCAGTGTGCCGTTCGTGCGGTCCATCGAGAGCACGCCGATGATGCCCATCGTGCTGCCGAACACCACACCCATCGCGATCACTCCCGGCAGCCCCATCGCGCCGAGATCGACGGGCGACCCGGCGAAGCTCGCTTGCGACATCAGTACGAGCGCGACGATCATGATGGCCGTCGTGACGACCGTCCCGATGATCTCGGCCGGTGTGGTCAGCTGGATACGTGCGGAGATCAGTCCGCGCCGCAGTCCGGTGCGGTAGGCGTTCGCCGTCGCGTTCGTTCTCGGCGTCCGCCGCTGGATGGTGGTGCTCATCGCTCGACCTCCTCGAAAGGCGTTGCTGCCAGTTCTCGTCCGGCCTCGAACTGCTCGACGAGCGAGAGATACGCTTCCTCGAGCGTCGCCCGCTTGATCTGCAGATCGGTGACCTCGTGATCATGCGTGAGCAGCTCGCGAACGAACTGCGTGGAATCCTCCGCGGCGTGCAGGTGACGCTGCTGACCGGTCACCCAACTGATCTCGGCGGTGCGCGACACGGCGCTGGTGAGCTCCAGCGGCGACCCATCGGCGATGATGCGACCGCCCGCCAGGATGACGATGCGACTGGCCAGCGCCTCCGCCTCGGCGAGGTCGTGGGTGGTCAGCATGATCGTGACGCCCTCCATATCGCTGAGGCGGTGCACGAGGTCATGGAAGTCACGCCTCGCGCGAGGATCGAAGCCAGTGGTCGGTTCGTCCAGGAACAGCAGGGACGGTCGCCCGATGACGGCGAGCGCCACATCGAGACGGCGGCGCTGACCACCGGAAAGAGTCTGCAGCTTCTGATTCGCCTGCTCCGTCAGGCCGACGATGTCCAGCAGCTCATCGACTGACCAGGGATCGACATACGGACGGTAGTAGTCGGACAGGTGGCGGAGCAGCTGCCGCGGCCGCCACTTGCCGTGGTCGCTCGATGCCTGCAGCACGATGCCGATCTGCGACCGCCATCCGTCGTCGCCTCGAGAAGGATCTGCGCCGAGTACCGAGACGGTGCCGGATGAGGGTGTGCGGAACCCCTCCAGGATCTCGATGGTCGTGCTCTTTCCCGCTCCGTTCGGACCGAGCATCGCTACGATCTCGTCCTCACGGATCTCCAGGTCGACGCCATCGAGCACCGTCTTGTCGCCGTACGTCATGCGCAGGTCGGACACGGAGACGATCGGCGCGCCGCGCGGGGTCGATTGCGCTGTGTTCACTGCCCACCTCACCAGACATCAGTTATGGAATGTAGCACTCATACTACATATCGGCGTGGACCTACGCACTATCTGACGGGATTCTTCCGATCGACGGGGACCGTGAGGTGGGAGAAGCGCATCACCGTCCCGGGCACTACCCGAAGGCGTGCTCGAAGCCGAGGCTGCGGGCGATGACGCCCAGCTGCACCTCCGTCGACCCCTCGCCGAGGGTGAGGATGCGGGCGTCGCGGTAGTGCCGTGCGACGGCGTTCTCGTTCAGGAAGCCGTAGCCGCCCCATATCTGAGTTGCGTCCTGCGCGTTCGCGACGGCCGTCTCCGACCCGATGAGCTTTGCCAGCGAAGCCTGCTTCGTGAACGGCATTCCCGCGTCGATGCGGTGTGCGGCGTCGTGCATGACGGCGCGGGCGGCGGCGACGCGCGACTGCATCCGCGCGATCGTGAACGCGATGTGCTGGTTGTCGCCGATCGCACGGCCGAACACCTCGCGTTGCTTGGCGCGGGCGACGGCCTGTTCGAGGCACCCCTGGGCGGCGCCGACGCACAGCGCGGCAAATGCGACGCGCCCTTCGTCGAGCACGCTGAGGAAGTTGGCGAAGCCCTTGCCGCGCTCCCCCAGCAGGTTGCCCTCCGGCACGCGCACTCCGTCGAACACGAGCGGATGGGTATCCGAGGTGTGCCAGCCGACCTTGTCGTAGGCGGGCAGCGCCGTGAACCCTGCGATCGGCACGGGCACGATGATCGACGACAGCTCAGGACGCGTGCGTCCCGCCCCGTCCGTCTTCTCACCCGTGACGGCAGTGACCGTCACGACGCTGGTGATCGGCGTCCCGGAATTCGTGATGAACTGCTTCGTGCCGTCGATCCGCCACCAGCCGTCCTCGAGCGTCGCGGTCGTCTTCGTTCCACCGGCGTCCGAGCCCGCTTCGGCCTCCGTCAGTCCGAAGGCCGCAAGCGCCTCCCCGCGCGCGAGCGACGGCAGGTAGGTCTCCTTCTGCTCCGGAGTGCCGAAGCGGAAGATCGGCATCGCGCCGAGCCCGAGACCTGCTTCGAGCGTGACCGCGATCGACTGGTCGACGCGCGCGAGCTGTTCGACGGCGACGCACAGGTGCAGGTAGGTCTTTCCCTGACCGCCGTACTCCAGCGGCAGCGGCAGGCCGAACAGCCCCATCTCGCCCATCTGCCGGATGATCTCGATCGGCAGCCGGCGTTGGGTGTCGTACTCGTAGGCGGCGGGCGCGACGACCTCGTCGGCGAACTCGCGCACCTGATGCGCCAGGCCCTGCAGCTCGGGTTCGAGCATCTCGGTGCCCTCGACGGGCGTTGTCACTGGTGCGATCACCGACATCTGCGTCTCCTTCACTGATCGGGGCTGATGGCCCCGTTACCGGTGCGCGCGAGGATGCTGCGCGCATGCGTGAGCACGGGCTCGTCCACCATCCGACCTTCGAACGGGAACACCCCGCCGCGCCCTTCCGCCTCGCGGAGCACGCGGCGCGCCCAGTCGAGCAGGTCGTCACTCGGCGCGAACGCCGCACG
Organism: Microbacterium sp. JB110; assembly: GCF_003335195.1. Lineage (NCBI taxonomy): Bacteria > Bacillati > Actinomycetota > Actinomycetes > Micrococcales > Microbacteriaceae > Microbacterium > Microbacterium sp. JB110. Next base: position 551,543 of record NZ_QPGM01000001.1, read on the forward strand.
GATCGGGGCGCTGTGCGCCGGATGGATGGCCGCCTTGGCCCAGAAGCCGCTCGCTGCGGCGTCGTCTGCTTCCGCGTGGCAGCCAACGAGGTCGGCGATGTCCGTGCAGATCGCGTCGATCGCGGCCTTGTCTGCGGCTGCGGCTGCCAGCAGCACACGCGAACGCGCGTGAATCGCAACGGCGCGATATGCCCCCGACTCGTCGCGACTGGACGTGCCGCCCATCGACGCGATGAGGTCCTCCGCGCCCCACATCAGCGCGACCACCCGGTCGTGGGCAGCGATCTGCTGGGCATTCACGACGCCCTTCGCCGTCTCGCAGAGCGCGATGATGTCGAGGTCTCCGAGAAGGTCGATCTCGTCGCGCGACTCGGTCTTGGCGAGCATGACGGTGCGATACGACGACCGTGCCAGAGCGTCGAGATCGGCCGTGAGATGCTCGGTGCCTGCCGCGTTGAGACGGACGATCGTGCGGGCGGGATCCAGGCGCGATTCTGCGACGGCCTCGCGCGCAGCGGATTTCGCGTCGAGCGCGACAGCGTCCTCGAGGTCGAGGATGACCGCATCGGCGCGGTCGGCCGCCTTCGCGAAGCGGTCGGGACGGTCGCCAGGACAGAACAGCAGCGCCGGCCCCATCGAGAAGCTCATTGCGCCGCTCCCGTCTCCGGGCGCCCCTGCATGAGCACGGTGCGCACGGCACGAGCGACGATGACGCCGTGCTGATTGCAGCCGGTGTGCTCGAGGGTCACGATGCCCTGACCCGGCCGGGAGGCCGACGGCCGCTTGCCGATCACGCGCGTCTCGCCGTACAGGGTGTCGCCGTGCGTCATCGGGTGCGGGAACGAGATCTCCGAGAAGCCGAGATTCGCGACGATCGTGCCGTTCGTGAGCTGCCCCGTGGACATCCCGACGATCGTGGCGAGAGTGAACATCGAGTTGACGAGGCGCTCGCCGAATTCCGTCTGCGCCGCCCAGTGCGCGTCGAGGTGCAGTGCCTGCGTGTTCATCGTCATCGTGGTGAACAGCACGTCGTCGGCCTCGGTGACGGTGCGGCCCGGCCTGTGCTCGTACACGACGCCGTCCTCGAACTCGTCGAACCACAGCCCACGCTGCGTCACGCGTCGCTGTGCACCAGAATGAGCGGTCATCTCTCCTCCTCGGCTGCCGGTGCGACGGGCGTCACCGTGGCGAGCTCCTGCCCACGCGCCACCTGTTCCCCCACCGTCGTCGCCACGTGCACGACGCCCGCCGACGGGGCGCGCAGCACGTGCTCCATCTTCATCGCCTCGACGCTCACGATGGCCGCACCCTGCACCACCTCATCGCCGTCGGTCACATGCACGGCGACGACGGCGCCAGGCATCGGTGAGGCGAGCGTCGGAGCAGATCCCCCGCTGCGCCTCGCGGCAGGGCGGGCCTGCTCGACGAGCCAGACACCGGATGAGTCGGCGAGCCACACGTCGCCATCGGGCGTCGCACGAAGGCCCGCCGGATGCTCGAGCTCGCGGATCATGCTGTGCCCGCGCTCCCGCGCCACGCGGACCTCGACACGACGAGCCCCGCGTCCGACGCGATCGCCGCCTGTCGGCGTGACGGTGCCGAAACGCGTGACGATGGCAATGGAATCCTCATCGCGCAGCCGCACCGACGCACCGACCGGCCCGCCCACGCGCCATCCGTCTGACTGCCACGCCCGCACCCCGCCGGCGGCGCGCTCGATCAGCGCCAGCCCGGCCTGCGCGAGCACCGCATCCGGAACATCCCTCCGAGCGAGGCGCTCGACCTCGCGGTCGATGAGGCCGGTGTCGAGGTCGCCGGCGCGCACGGCCGGCTCAGCGATCAGTGCCTGCAGAAAGGCCGTGTTCGTCGTCACGCCGAGCACGCGGGTGCCCGCCAGCGCTTGGTCGAGGCGCTCGATCGCGTCGGCGCGGGTCGGCGCGTGCGCGATGACCTTGGCGATCATCGGGTCGTAGTGCGACGAGACCGTGTCTCCGGTCTGCACGCCCGCGTCGACTCTGATGCCCTCTCCCTCGGGCCACGAGACCTCGAGCACCTCGCCGCCGGCGGGCGCGAAGTCGTGGGCGGGGTCTTCCGCGTAGATGCGCGCTTCGACCGCATGCCCGGTGATCGACACATCACGCTGCTCGATCGCCAGCGGCTCACCGGCTGCGACGCGGAGCTGCTGCTCGACGAGATCGATACCGGTGACCGCTTCGGTGACCGGATGCTCGACCTGCAGGCGCGTGTTCATCTCCATGAAGAACGGCTCGCCCGGGTCGTCTCCGCTGACGATGAACTCGACCGTGCCTGCACCGACGTACCCGACGGCGCGTGCCGTCTCGCAGGCGGCGTGCCCGATCTCCTCCCGCTGCTGCGGTGTGAGCAGCGGGCTCGGCGCCTCCTCGATGACCTTCTGATGCCGCCGCTGCAGCGAGCACTCGCGTTCGCCGAGGTGGATGACCGCGCCGCCGCGGTCGGCGAGCACCTGCACCTCGATGTGGCGGGGGTTCGCGACGAAGCGCTCGACGAACAGCGTGTCGTCGCCGAAGGCACCGGCCGCCTCCCTGCGCGCCCGCGCCAGGGCGTCGGGAAGCGCGGCCGGTTCGTCGACGCGGTGCATGCCCTTGCCGCCGCCTCCCTGCGACGGCTTCACCAGCACGGGATACCCGGTTCGCGCGGCACCAGCGATGAGTGCCGCATCGTCGAGGTCGGGTTCGGAGATGCCGGGCACGGTCGCGATTCCGCGCGCCTCAACGGCGGAGCGCGCGCGGATCTTGTCGCCCATCGTCTCGATCGCCTCGGCCGGGGGCCCGATGAACACGAGACCGGCGTCCCTGCAGGCGCGCGCGAAGGCGGCGCTCTCGGCGAGGAACCCGTATCCGGGGTGCACGGCTTCCGACTCGGTCGCGCGGGCGGCCCTGACGATCGCGTCGATGTCGAGATACGACCGGCGCGGGTCGGCGGGCCCGATGCGCACGGCGACGGTGGCAGCGCGCACGTGCATGGCGTCGGCGTCCGCGTCGGAGTGCACCGCGACCGAGGCGACGCCCATCCGGTCGAGCGTGCGGATGATGCGAACGGCGATCTCCCCGCGATTCGCGATCAGGACCCTGTCGAACATCGCCCATCACATCCGGAAGATGCCGTAGCGGACGTCGGGCAGCGGCGCCTGCCCGACCACGTCGAGTGCGAGCCCGAGCACGCGCCGCGTATCGGCGGGGTCGATGACGCCGTCGTCCCACAGGCGAGCCGTCGAATAGTAGGGCGAGCCCTGACGCTCGTACTGCTCGAGGATCGGCGCTTCGAACTGCGCCTGCTCGTCGGCGGACCACGAACGGCCGTCGGATTCGATCTGCTCGCGCTTCACTGTGGAGAGCACACTCGCCGCCTGGGGACCGCCCATCACCGAGACTCGCGCGTTCGGCCACAGCCACAGGAACCGGGGATCGTAGGCACGGCCGCACATCGAATACGTGCCCGCTCCGAAGGATCCGCCGATCACGACGGTGAGCTTCGGCACACGCGCGCACGAGACCGCAGTCACCATCTTCGCGCCGTGTTTGGCGATCCCACCCCGCTCGTACTCGCTGCCGACCATGAACCCCGTTATGTTCTGCAGGAACACCAGCGGGATGCCCCGCTGGTCGCAGAGCTCGATGAAGTGCGCACCCTTCTGGGCGCTCTCGCTGAAGAGCACGCCGTGGTTCGCGACGATTCCGACCGGATGACCGTACAGCGTGGCGAATCCCGTCACGAGTGTCGTGCCGAACCCTGATTTGAACTCGTGGAAGGCGCTGTCGTCGACGATGCGGGCGATCACCTCTCGCACCTCGTAGGGCGTCTGCAGGTCGGCGGGCACCACGGCGCAGAGCGACTCGGGATCGACGGCAGGCTCGCGCGGTTTCGAGACCTGCCATGGCGGTTCCGGGCTCGGCGGCAGCGTCGCGACGATGTCGCGCACGATGCGCAGCGCATGCTCGTCGTCGTCGGCGAGATGATCGGCGACGCCGGAGACGGAAGTGTGCAGCTCGCCGCCGCCGAGCTCCTCGGCGGTCACGACCTCGCCCGTCGCCGCCTTCACCAATGGCGGTCCGCCGAGGAAGATCGTGCCCTGCTGCGCGACGATCACCGTCTCGTCGCTCATGGCTGGCACGTATGCTCCGCCGGCGGTCGACGAGCCCATCACGCACGCGATCTGCGGGATGCCTGCTGCGCTCATCGTGGCCTGGTTGTAGAAGATCCGCCCGAAGTGCTCCCTGTCGGGGAACACCTCGTCCTGCAGCGGCAGGAACGCACCTCCCGAGTCGACGAGACACACGCACGGCAGGCGGTTCTCCCTGGCGACCTCCTGCGCCCGCAGGTGCTTCTTCACGGTGAGCGGGTAGTACGTACCGCCTTTGACGGTGGCGTCGTTCGCGACGATCATGCAGCGCCTGCCCGACACGACGCCGATTCCGGTGACGATTCCCGCCGCCGCTGCTTCATCGTCGTAGCAGCCATTCGCCGCGAGCGGCGACAGCTCGAGAAACGGGCTGCCGACGTCGATCAGCCGGTCGATGCGCTCGCGCGGCAGCAGCTTTCCGCGTGCGACGTGGCGCTCGCGGGCGCGCTCCGATCCGCCGAGAGCGGTTGCGGCCAGTCGCTCGCGCAGCTCATCGACGAGCGCATGCATCGCTTCGGCACGCCGTGCCCCGGCCTCGCCGTGCGCGTCGACCGTCGACGTCAGTCGCTCCATCCTCGCCCCGTCCTCTCAGCCGTGTGCGGTCATCCCCCGTGCCAGTGCGAGCCCTGGCCGTTCCAGCGTCGCCCCGACGTCGCGGAGGAACGTGCTCGCCTCCCTGCCGTCGATGACGCGATGGTCGAAGGAGACCGTGATCGTGCAGACCTCCCGCAGGACGATCTCGCCTCGGTGCTGCCACGGCATCCGGCGCACCGCACCCAGCGCGACGATCGCCGACTGCCCCGGATTGATCAGCGGGATGCCGCCGTCGACGCCGAACACGCCGACGTTCGAGACGGTGAGGGTCGAACTCGTCAGCGCATCCTGACCGATGCTGCCGTCGCGGGCCGCGGCGGCCCGTTCGGCGATCGCGCTCGTGAGACCGATGGCGTCAAGCCGATCGGCGTCGTCGACGCTCGCCACCACAAGGCCCCTGTCCGTTGAGACGGCGATGCCGAGGTTCACCCGTTCGTGGTATTCGATCTCCTGCTCGTCGGCGTGGAACGTCGCGTTCACACCGGGGGTTCGCTGTGCCGCGCTGACGATCGCCCTCGACGCCAGGGCGAGGAACGTCGGCGTCTCCTCATCGCGGGAGTGCTCGGCGAGGTCGGCAATCAGCCGCATCGTCTCCGTCACGTCGACCTGCAGGAAACAGGCCGCCTGCGGCGCGGTGAACGCGGAGGAGACCATCGCCTCCGCCGTGCGTCTGCGCAGCCCGGTCACCCGTTCCCGGCGGGACTTCCGTTCTGCCGGTGCCGTGCCGCCGTCCTCGGTCTCGCGGACGAACGGTTCCTGCGCGAAGGTGCGCGGGCGACGCGTCGGCCTGCTGCCGCCGTCGACCCTGACCGATCCGACCAGTACGCTCACGCGGTCACCGTCGGGAGTTTCCTCCGGGGCGTCCTCGGCCGCTTCGGGGGCGCTGCCGCGCTCATCCGGTGCCGCAGTTCGTGCGTCATTGCTCTCATCCGGGCCATGATGAGCGGCATGCGCGCTCTGGCCCATCGTGTCCCTGTCGCCATTGGCGACATCCGGCGCGCCATCATCGGCGCCCGGAACGTCGTACTCGACGATGGGCGCGCCCACGTCGACGGTGTCGCCCTCGTTCGCGCAGAGCCGACGGATGACGCCGGCATACGGGCTCGGCAGGTCGACCACGGCCTTCACCGTCTCGACCTCGGCGAGCACATCGCCTTCGGCGACGGTGTCTCCCTCTGAGACCTTCCATTCGACGATCGAGCTCTCGGTCAGTCCTTCGCCCAGGTCGGGCAGGCGGAACGTCGTCATCCGACACCTCCTGTGAGCGCCATGCCTGTGCGCGAGGAACGGCGCCCCAGTGCGCGGTCGACGGCATCGAGGATCCGGTCGAGGCTCGGCAGATAGTCCCCTTCGATCGCGGACGGCGGGTACGGGGTGTCGTATCCGGTCACACGCTCTGGCGCGGACCTCAGGGCGCCGAAAGCGCGCTCCACGACGCTTGTGATCAGTTCGCTCGACACGGAGGCCTCGGCGGGAGCCTCGTGCGCGACGACGAGCCGGCCGGTGCGTTCGACGCTCGCCACGACGGTGTCGACGTCGAGCGGCGAGATCGACCGGAGGTCGATGACCTCCAGTTCGATGCCCTCGTCGGATGCGGCAATGGACGCGTCGAGCGCTGTCCGGATGACGGGCCCATAGGCGGCGACGGTGATGTCGCGACCTCTGGTGAGCACCGCTGCCGTGTCGAGGTCGCGCTCGAGCGTGGTGTCGACGTCGCCTTTCGTCCAGTACTTCGACTTCGGCTCGAGGAACATCACAGGGTCATCGCTCGCGATCGCGGCGCGCATCGTCGAATACGCCTCCTGCGGGCTCGACGCCGTCACCACACGCAGGCCGGCCGTGTGTGCGAAGTACGACTCAGGAGACTCCGAATGATGCTCGACCGATCCGATGCTCCCGCCGTACGGCATCCGGATCGTGAGCGGCATCCGCACCTGCCCCTTCGTCCGGTAGCGCAGACGGGCGACCTGCGTGACGATCTGGTCGAAGGCCGGGTAGACGAACCCGTCGAACTGGATCTCCACGACCGGGCGGTACCCCCGATAAGCCATCCCCACAGCGGTGCCGACGATGGCCGACTCGGCGAGCGGCGAATCGATGACGCGCGCCTTTCCGAAACGCGCCTGCAGGCCGTCGGTGACGCGGAAGACGCCGCCGAGCCGGCCGATGTCCTCGCCCATCAGCACGGTCTTTTCCTCGGCGTCGAGGGCGTCGCCGAGAGCACGACCAATGGCCGCACCGAGTGCCAGCTGCTCGGTCATGACTCCCCCTCGACGCTGGCGACGAAGGCGATGTGCTCGGCGCGCTGCCGCTCGACACGCTGCGTCGGAACCGCGTGCACGTGGTCGAAGATGGTGGCGGCTTCCGGGGTGTGCGCCTCTGCGACGGCGTCGCGCATGTCTCTTGCGATCTGGTCGCAGCGGACCTGTGCCTCCTCGCGAATGCGGTCCGTCCGGACGCCGCTCGACGCGAGGTGCCGCTCGAGTCGGACGATCGGGTCCTTCGCGCTCCACTCCGCAGCTTCTTCATCCTCGCGGTAGCGGGTCGGGTCGTCGGTCGTGGTGTGCGGGCCCATCCGGTACGTCACCGCCTCGACGAACGTCGGGCCGCCACCGGTGCGCGCCCGCTCGACCGCGATGCGCGTCGCGGCGAGAACCGCGAGCACGTCGTTGCCGTCGACGCGCAGAGCAGGGATGCCGAAGCCCGTCGGGCGAAGCGCGAGCGGGGAGCCGGACTGCACGCGCACCGGCTCGGAGATGGCGTACTGGTTGTTCTGGCAGAAGAACACCACGGGTGCGCTGAACGTGCTGGCGAAGACCATCGCCTCGTTCGTGTCGCCCTCGCTGATCGCGCCGTCACCCAGATAGGCGATCGCCACGTCGTCGGCGCCGTCGATCCGAGTCGCCATGGCGTAGCCGGTCGCGTGCAGCGTCTGCGCTCCGATGATGATCTGCGGGGTCGCGAGGTGATGGGAGTACGGGTCCCATCCGGAGAGGGTGTTGCCCTGCCACACCGCGAGAAGCCCTGCCGGGTCGACGCCGCGCATCACGGCGATGGCGTGCTCCCGGTAGGACCCGAAGAGGAAGTCGGTGTCGCGCAGCGCACGGCAGGAGCCGATCTGCGCCGCCTCTTGGCCGAGCAGCGGCGGCCAGAGCACGAGACTGCCCTGGCGGGTGAGGGTGAACGCTTCTCGGTCGACGCGTCGCGCGATCGACATATCGACGTAGAAGTCGGTGAGCATCGTCTCGTCGACGTCGGTGAGGTACGCGTCGAGAACAGCGTCCGCGTGCCGGGAGCCGTCCGGATGCAGGACTGCGAGCGGCCTGTCGAGTCCCGCCGCGAGTTCGGCGGATGGAGCGGGTACAGCGGTCGACATCGTGGAACCTCCTCGTTCCGGTGCACCTTGTGGGCGCTGCGTCGAGCCCTGGTGTGGGCTTGTCGTCAGGCTACGCCTGCCCGCTCACATCGCGCCACACCCCCACCTGGAACGAAGCAGAGTGCGCAGCTCGCGTCCGGATGTCCTCCCCATCGTGATGCGATACGCGCGCCCCGGTGGGGCTCCAGGGGACATTTCGCAGGCTCCGGAGACAGAGTCAGTGCGGGAAGAGGCTGAACGCCCAGGCTATTGCGAACACCACGGCGGCGAGCATCGGGAAGAGCCAGTTCACGACGATGAGGAACGGGTGCCGTCCCTGTTCCTGCTTCGCTTCATCCTGCACAGGCAACGGCTCGACGATCTCGCCGTCGTCACGGCTCCGAACGGTCGCGATGGTGCCGATCACCGAGAGCACGACCAGAACTGCCGCGGCTCCGACGAGAGGCGGCAGCGCCGAGAAGATCAGCCACGCCTCAGATGCTGTTGTCGGAGCCACGAGTACTGCCAGGGCGCTCGCCACCCCGACGACGACGAAGAGGGCCGCCGGCAACCAGCGCTGCCGGAAGACGGCACGCGGATAGAACGGGAAGGCGAACATCAGCGTCAAAAGCACAGGAATGGCGAGCAGCATCAGCTGCGGCACCGAGATCAGAACGACCGCCTGATCGAACCAGGCGACGCTTGCCAGGACGAAGAGGAAGAATATGAAGAGCTCCAGCACAGGAAGGAGCACCGACCTGACCGCGTGCTCGCGCGCGTTCATGGCGGGAAGGTCCAAAGAAGCGGCGTAGTCCCGTGCGGAGCCGAAGGCCTCTTCCGCACCCTGCCCGGAGTCGGACAGCAGTTCTCGGACGCTGGCGATCGCATCGCCGATGGCCGGTCCGTGCACGCGGCGCAGGCGCAGTTCGACGGTGAACTGCTCGATCCACGTATCGTCGGTCGTCGTCTTCATGGGATATCCGTTCCTACGGGCCGTGCACTGCTCAGATAGGCGTTGCTGTTCGCTGCGAAACGCAGCCACTGTGCTCTCATTCGCTCCAGTTCGCTGCGCCCGAGATCGGTCAGCGAGAAGTATTTGCGGCCGGGACCTGCCTCGCCCGGGCGCCATTCGACGGTGACGAACCCGGCCGACTCGTGGCGGGCGAGTATCGGATACAGCGTGCCTCCCTTGACTGCGCCCAGCCCGTTGGCCTCGAGGTCGGCGATGATCGCGTATCCGTACGATTCGCCCTGCTCCAAGGCGCAGAGGCTGAGCATCCCCAGGGTCGCGCGCATCCAGTCGCTCGGCCACTCCCCGGGCGACGACACTGCGTCTGATTGCTCTGCCTGCATAACTAAACTATGTGTCTAACTAGTCAGTGCTGTCAAGTCCGAGTCCGCGCCGTCATCGCTTCGGTGAACGCATGAGCACCCGCGCGACCCCCGCCGAGGATGCGAGTCCAGGGCTGCTGGCTCGAGTCTCAGAAGGGTGCGGGCTCGGGGTCGCGTTCGCGTACGTCGTGTCTGTCGGCCAGGTCGGGCATGGGGGTGCCGTTGGCGAGTTCTTCGCTGTCGACGAACCTCACTGAGGACTCGGGCTTGTCGCGGTAGGCCCTCCCGGTGGGGCTGGTCCATTCATACACTCCGGCGGCGGTCTGTTTCGCTTTCCATGGGGTGTGATGTCGCAGGGTGTGGTGATGTCGACACAGTGCTCCGAGGTTGGTGACGGTGGTTTCGCCGCCTTGGGCCCAGTCGGTGGTGTGGTCGATGTCGCATCGTCGGAACGGCTGGTCACAGCCCGGGAACCGGCAGTGCTCGTCCCGTGCCTGCAGGAACCGCCGCTGCTCCACGGTCGGCTTATAGGAGTCCGCGGCCAGCAGCGCCCCGGTGTCAGGGCGGCGGAAGAGGCGTTCCCAGACGGGTGCCGTGTCGGCGAGGGCGCAGAGGATGTCGGCGGGGAGCGGGCCATGCCCGGCCAGATGCCCCGGCTCGTCGGTGAGATCGGCGAGGACCTGCACCGGGATCGTGACCTGCACCGTCGCGCGGATCTCCTCGAGGATGTTCTTCCCGGAAGCATCCATGACATGGTGCGCGGTCGGGGTGCCGGTGAGGATCAGATCCGCGGCGACGTCCGCGCAGACTCCCCCGAACGTGCGCGGATCGGCCTCCACCCCAGGGGTCGTTTCGCTCGCGCCGGTGACGGCGGCGGGGTGCTGGCGGTCGGTGTCGCGCATCACGGTCTTCGCGATCGAGGTGACCCGGTCTTCCATCCCGCGGATCGCGGTCGCATCACCGATCACATGCAACTCCGCGAGATGCTCCGACAGCACCGTCGTGAACACCATCCGTCGACGCCGCGCCGCGCGGGCTTCCTCCTCCGGGTCGCGGGGATCGAGCTGCTCAGCCACACGCACACAGTCCGCGGCGAACCCGGGCACCGAACGTGTCGGGGACGCGTCCAGCAGCTCCAGCACCCGCTCCTCATACACATCACGGATCTCACCGGTCAGTCGGGTGCCGGCATCGACGACCGCCCGCGCCCTGTCCTGCCCGATCGTGGCGTCCTCGACACGAGCGAGCGTGGCAGGGAAGCTCTCGTGCAGCAGATACGCATCCGACAAGTCAGCCTTCGCACGAAACCGGGTCACGCCCCGCACCAGCGCGACCTCCGCCGCAACCGAACGGACCGGCATGTCATCCACCGGCCCCTCACACGCCGACACCGACGGCCGCTTCCCCCGAGTACGGAGAGCACGCTTACCCTGCGCGACCGCGATCCGCATCAGCTCCGCCGACGCCCGCACCCTGGCCGCCTCCGCCACACGAGCAGCCCGCTCCGCAGTCTCAATGTCAGCCAGCAGCACACGCGACCGCTCCTGTTCCTCCTGGGTGGGGAACCAGACCGGCGGACGCTTCGATGACATACCCAGATCGTCCCACCGACCACCGACATTCCACCCGGACGGCCGGATCAGCACGAATCGCTCCGCGCCGCGACGATCTCTCGCTCGTCCGCGGGACGCTCAGTGGCTCCGCGTGTCGTTGTCGATGCTGCGTTGGAAGATCGCCTCACCCACCAGACACGAAGAAGGACCCGACCTTCCGGTCGGGTCCTTCTTCGTTCTGTGCCCCAACCGGGAGAAAACTGTATCCTCGTTCGTCACCTTGAAATCGTTGATTTCACGCGGATCTTCCGAAGGTCAGGGCGTGTCGGTTTCCAGTCTAGCTGTGCCTCGAAGTGATGTTCGTGGGCCGGTGGTGACGCCGATTGAGACGGCTGGAACCCCGGTCGCCCCCGAGACGTTGCAGGCGATGGTCGCGGCGTACGAGTCCAGGGCGTCGCTGATCTCGATCGCACGTGAGCATCGTTTGGGTAAGGAAACGGTGCGGGATCTGCTCGTGGATGCTGGTGTCAGGATCCGTCGTCAGGGGTTGGACGATGAGCAAGTTGCGCACGCGGTTCGCGGCTATGAGTCGGGGCTGACGACGCGTGAGATCGCACGGGAGCTCGGTATAGGGCACTCGATGGTGTGGCGGGCGTTGAAGCGGGCGGAAGTCGAGTCCAGGCCCAATACTCGTCGCGTCGGACGCAAGCTCTCGAAGCAGTGAACGCCATCCCTACGGTTCTTGGAGCATCTCCGGCGCGGGTTGCGGAACCGAGCGGCTTGATCGGGGATGTCAGGGCGTTCTGGGAGGATTGAGCAAAAGCGAGAGAGTCGGGAGGTGTGCGGTGATGGTTGCTCATTGGCTTCCCGATAGGCACCTCGGGGTTGCTGCGACGCTTGCTCATGTCGACGAGCTGATCGGAAGAGTCGGCGAGATGCTCTTTGACTACCAGGCCCAGTCCTCGGACGTCGTTCGCCTCCGAGAAGTGCTCGACGGGCAGCTTCGGCATCTAGTGGTTGACAGTGTGGCGCCGATCCCGCAGAAGATCCCGTTGCTGGCCGCTGATGCTCTCAACGCGCTTCGGGCGGCGATCGAGCACACGATCTACATCGAGGCCGAGGCCGACGCGGGAGCCGAACTCAGCGAGAGAGCGGCGAAGCTCGTGGAGATGCCTGCTGCGTCGAGCTACGACAAGTTCGTGGAGTGGACCCAGAAACGGGCGAAGAACGGGCCGTCGGCGCTTCGCAGCGGTGCGGATCTGAACCGGCGCATCTACGATCTCCAGCCACTTCACCGGTACACCGATCCCGAGGCGCATCCGTTAGCACGGCTGGTGGCTTACACGAATCACGCGAAGCACCGCACCCCGGCGGTCACGGCCGTTCGAATCCCTGTTGTGTCTCGCGAAGACGTGACACCGCGGCATCCGCGCGACATACCGAAGCGGCCTGAGGAACCGCTCGTGCCGGGCGAGGTCATCTTCTCGGCTCCCACGGGCCAGGTGGTGCCGGTGACGCTGTTCCCCACCGTCGGGATCAACCTGCCGGAAACCGCTCGCTGGCCGGTGTTGATGAACGAGCTGGGCGAGATCGCTGCCTGGGTGCGGACGCAGGCCATCCCGAGGCTCATCACCGGAACGGATCCTCCCCAGCCCGAGATCCCGGCGTGGCATGAGATATCGCAGGGCCACCCGGATCTGCGGGTGGCGCTCTCCGAAGGGAGTCGGGTCCCTGCGTATGACCGCAACCGCGACCGGCTGAGTGCGGCGACGGTACGAGCGGACATGACGGGCACCATCGCCGACATGCCCGACGCTCCAACATTCGCGGACGTGCGGGCCTGGCTGGAATCGCTGCCCGATACCGATGTCCTCACCCGTATGCGCGAACTCGTGCCGAGCTTCGATCACGACGCAGATGACATGCTCCACAACTGGGACGTGCTGCAGAGGATGCGTGACGATGCGGTCGCGTTCACCCAACGCCGCGCTATGACCGATCTTGAGGAACCATCCAATCTAGATAGGCGTGACTGAGCTTTCGACGGGCGCGGATTCGCGCGTCCGAGGTACACCCCTGGCGGGCCCAACACGAGATCTACGAGACACTCCCGCATCGGGAAGCGGTATTGGTGACCTTTCATGAGACCCGCGACATGCACGAGTACGTTATCAACACCGGCCATCTGAACGAGATCCCCAAGAGGACGTGCCGTCCGCCGACTAACAATGTCTCAAGGCCTGGCGCGATGCCGAGCAGGAACGATGACCGACCACGCGCCATGGGCGCGTGTCACACCGGAGCGTGTTCGGAGCGTGCAGCATGTCGATGCTGCCGCCGACGTGCGATCGCTTCCCGCGTTCGCACCTGCGCCAGGAGGATGAGGCTCCACGGCCCGAAGAGGAGGAACTTCAGGCCGTTCCATAGTGCCCAGAAGAAGGCCAGGTAGAGCCATTCGCTCCAGCCCTGGTCGATGAGCTCGGTGCAGGTGGCGGCGATCAGGATGTAGACGACGCCGAGGAGCATCGCTGGAACACCCCACCGCAGGCAGCGACGGATGCGGAGTCGGTCGAGGAGGATGTTGGTGGGCATCCATCGGCGCAGGAAGATGCGGGTGTGGATGCTGGCGTTCCAGAGCCGGTTCAGGAGCATGGTGTGGGCCTCACTTTCGCACGCAGGACTATTGCGGTGTGGCTGGTCCTGAGTGGTTGAGTGCCCGAGATGCTGCTCGAACGGTCTGCGTCACCCCTGAACAATGTCCGGGGGCTCGGCGTGTGGTTGCTCCTGCCACCATCAGGATACCGGCGGCCCTGCAGCAAAGGAAGAGCAATCCCTTGCCGGGCGGTCGTTGGTGCTCACAGGGTGCGGCTGCGCCGTTGCTGAGCCCCGGGCGATGCGTCCTGCTGGTCTGGCTGATGGCTGGCGAGGAGCCCTCGGGCGCGTTCGTAGTCGATCCTCTTTGCGTCATCGTCGGGGACGGGTCCGAGGGGGCTGGTGGAGGTGATGCCCCACCGGTCCCGATACGCGGCCACCACCCGCACCGCCGTCGCCCGTGCGTCGGGGTCCAGGCCGTCGACGATGCTCATCCACGGCTCGGGCCGTTCGATGGCCGTGGTGGTGAGGGCGTCGAGGCGTTGCTGCATGAGCTGCTCCCGCTCCTGGAGCGCCTGCCGCATGGCTGGGTCGGTGATGCCAGTCGCACGCGGGACGAGGCCGGCGATCAGCGACACCCGGCGCGCTGACGGCTGGTAGGTGGCGGCGACTTTCTGGACCCGGTAGCGCAGCAACGACCCGAGATCCTCCACCCCATCGAGGCCTCCGGCGCGGGTGATGCGTGGGAGGAGGTCGTTGATGTCGTGCCCGTCGGCTTCGAGTCGGCGCAGTTCGGTGGTGAGGATCCCGAACGAGTCCGTCTCCACCAGCTCATCGATCGCCTGTGGGGTGAGGCCGCCGTGTTCGAGGAGGGTGACCCACCGGTCCTGCTGCGCTTCTTGGGCGATGGTGTCGTACTCGGCAGCAAGCTGGGCCAGCGACCCCCACATGTCCTGCTCAGTCGTGATGGTCTCGTGGGCGGAATGCTCCGCACCGACATGCTGCAAGATGCCGTAGAGCACGGACCGGGCGGTCATCTGCAGGTCGTCCCGGTGCTGGTGATCTTCAAGGTGATGTTCATCGGTCGCGATGTAGGCGCGGTTGGATTCCCGGCCGCGGGTCATCGCGACGTAAAGGGATTCCCGGGTCATCTCGGGTGAGTGCACGATCGCATGCGCAGTATCGACAGTGGAGCCCTGCGCCCGGTGAGCCGTGATCGCGTACCCCAGCTCGACGTGCTCGGTGACGTACGCGGCAGGGAGAGTGATTGTGGTGCGCCATTTGGAGTGTGCGCGGCGGACGGTGAGGGATCCGTCATCGTTGGCGCGGGTGACGGTCCACCGGTCGCCGTTCTTCAACCACCCCCGTTCCAGCGCGAGTCGGCGGTCGTTCTGTCTTGTGATGATGAGGTCGCCGCGGGAGGCCTCGTTCCCGTCATGGAGCCGGACGCCGTCGAGGGCGACGTCGCCTGCGAGGATCCGGTCGGTGCGGGCGCGGGTGTTGAGCTCGGAAACAGTGTCTAGGGTCTCGGCTATCAACACCGATGCCTTCCCCGCAGCCAGGTCGGCACGCCATGCCTGGTATGCCTGCTCGAGGATGTCCTCGTAGCCGCCTGGGGTGATGCGGTCGTGGTCGAGGTAGGTGTCGATGACATCGGTATCGCCGATGCGCAGGCCGAGGGAGGCGTGTTTCTCCCACTCATTGCGGAAGCGGCGCACATCCGTCAGCTCCGGGGCATCGTCCCGGTCGCGGACGACCATTCCGAACGCCCCACCCGCATCCACGGCCGCGAGCTGCGCCCAGTCGCCGACAAGAAGTACCTTCGCGCCGGCCTCGGCGGCGTGGGTGGCGATGGTGTCGAGCGCGAGGGTTCCTGCGAGGGAGGCTTCATCGATGATGACGAGTTGCCCGGGTGTGAGGTTCCAGTTGCCGCGGCGGTGTTCGTGGAGCCACTTCGCCGTGTTCTCCGTCGAGATCCCCAAATCCCCGGCCAGGACATCAGCGGCAGCCGCAGACGGTGCCAGACCGATCACAGAACCGCTGCCGTGGCGTTTCTCCCACGCCCGCCGCAACGCAGACATCGTCGTCGTCTTCCCCGTCCCTGCCGGACCGACCAATACGTCGAGGGTGCGGGCGGAGACGCCGATCTTCGCGATCGCCCGCTCCTGATCCGGCGACAACACATTCCCGTCGCGGTTCTTCGTCCGCGCGGCCTGCTCAATCCACATGAGCGGCACCGTCGGCGCAGACCTGTCGTTCGACGCGTCCAGGAGACGGTCTTCGGCAGCGAGGACCTGTTCGGAAGAGAACACAGTCGCGGCCTTCGGGCGGAACCTACTGGACCCGTCTGGGCGGCGGAATGTCGGCGGGCTCGACGCGAGCTCCGGCGGTGTCAGACGCAGCGACACTCGTTCTGCGGCGTCGACGATCTGGTGAGTGATGTGGTCGCGGTCGGTCGCAGACGCGAACCGGAGTCCCATCGTCTGCCGGACAGCCTCCGCATGCAGATTCCATCGTTTCCACGTCGCCCGACGATCACCCACCCGCGCCACCACCACCTCGGCAACCTGCTCGAGATCCCCCAATGGGATGTCGTCCGCGCGCAACAACGGCTCCCCGGCACTCCTGGACAGGAGCGTTGTGGCCCACGTCGGAGCATCCTCCCCGAGCAGCTCGGTGGCACGTTCCCGCCACTGGGCGGTTAGGTCGCTCAGAGAGTGGTGCTGCTTCGGAGGCCGTGTCTCCAACGTGGCCTGTTGCCGGAACTGCCACAACAACTTCGGAGACGGCTGCCTCCCATGCTTGACCACGTGCTCGGCGACGAGGCGGTCCTTGACCTGCTCGATATCACGGGTGCGGGAAGAGAACGCGTCCATCAGCGCCTGCGGCACACCGGCGATCTCCCACGCCGTCGACCGCCCCACACCACGCTCCCGCGCCTCCCACCCCACCCCGAGCATCGCTGTGAGGTGATCGGAGAGGACCGCGTTGTAATGCTCCGACAACCCCGTCACCGCCGCATGAATCGCGCGAGAGTCAAGGGTCCGCCACTTCCCGTCATGAACGGCCTGGACCCGGTTCGCGACCACCACATGCGTGTGCAGCTGCGGATCCGCCGCACGGGAGTCGTAGTGGTCGTATGCAGTCGCGATTACGCCTTGTACTTCGACCTGGGCTACTGCGCCCCGCGGTCCTTTCGCACCGATCCGGGTCATCGCGACGTCTCGCTCGATCAGGGCGATCACATCGTGGATCGCGGCGTGGTGGGCCTGGGTGATCAGCGCCTGCGTGCCACCGTCGGCAACCGCCCACAGGGTGGAGACGGACTTCGGCACCGAGAACGTCAAATCGAACCCCGCCACCGGCGCGTCCGTCGGCTTTGCCGCTTCTTCGGCCTCGATCAGCGTGGTCTGGGTCGCACGCTCCTCGTCGGTGAGTGAGTCCGAGAGTTTCTTGAGACGACGCTCGACCCGTTCCGTTGCGGTTGCGAACGTCCGGTACGGACGCCCCAATTGCTCGCCGTTGTTCGGGTCCTGCCCGTAACCCATCAACTGCCGCAACTGCTCCTCGGTCACCGTCGCGCCCGCCGTCACGCCGCCTGAAAGACCGACAAGTCCAGACCCGATCCATGCGCCTGGAGGTGTTCCCGATTCCAGGTAGTACCTCGTCAACGCAGAGGCGGCGTCACGGTCCCCGTCGCCGGTGACGACGGAGTTCAGCAGGTACCGGTATCCATCACCGGCGGTCATCACCCTGATCGACACCGTCACACCCGATAGGTACGCGACGGCCCTCCGCCAGGCCGTGCCGAAGACGGAGTGCCTTGTCCGGGCTGGCTGAGTGAGTTGGACTTATGGGCGCGGCCCAGGTTGTCGGGATGAGTCCTGCTCGTTCCAGATAGCCGACGAGTCCGGTGGTCAGCGGGAGACGGTGGAGCTCGTCGGGCGCGACCCAGCGGGCGTCGTCAGGAAATCATGAATCTCGAACTGATGTCCGTCGCCGGTTGGTACGGTTGCCACCCACAGTTCTCGGATGATCTGGACGTGCAGCCCGGTTTCTTCGAACGCTTCCCGCGCGGCGCATTCCGCCAGCATCTCACCCGGATCGACGCTGCCTCCTGGGACCGACCAACAGCCCTTCTCCGGCTCTGTACCACGTTTGACGAGCAGCACGCGTCCTTGTGCGTCAACGACGACGGCACTTACCGCGAGCACGATCCCATCCATGCTCTCGACCTTAGCCAGCTCCCGCTGCGGCCCGTGCTTAGGCGAACCCGATCACCTGGGACCACAGCGTTACTGACATCCCCTATCTACGGCGACCGCTGTAGCCTCCGCGCATTCAACAGAGAAGCGGGTTCGCGGTGGTGTATGGGCGCGCTCTACGGACGTTAGGCGGCTCTGGCTTCAGGGCGTTTCAGGGTTCTAAGTAGCCGGTGCGCGTAGTCCGTGTTCGACGGTGGCGAAGAAGTCTTGCGCGAGTGCGGTGAGTTCAGTTCCGGCTTTGCCCGGTGTGCCTGTGCCGAATGGTGGTTCTGGTGCGTACTCCGCTCCGAGTTCAAGGAACTGCGCGTACTCGTCACCTCGAAGACGTCCGACCAGGCGTAAGGCGAGGTCCATGCCGGCGGTGACGCCCGCGGCAGTCATAACGTTCCCGTCGACGACGACTCTCTCGTCGATAGGCGTTGCCCCATAGCCGGCGAGGAGGTGGCGGACAGACCAGTGTGAGGTAGCTCGCCTCCCGTGGAGGAGGCCGGCGGCGGCGAGGGCGATGGCGCCGGTGCAAACGCTCGCGACGACCTGCGCCGCGTATCCCAGGCGACGAATATCGGTCATCGCGTGAGGGTCGTTGGTCAGGACACTGGTGTCTCCGCCGGGTACGAGGAGCACGGTCGGCGCGTCGGCGACGTCTGCCAGCGCGATCGTCGGCGTCAGCGGGAGCCCGCCCGCACTAACGACTGGCGCTCCGGGTTCGCCGGTTGTGGCGAGATGGATGGTTGCGCCGAGCATGGAGCTGAGGAAGTAGTGTGGGCCGATTGCGTCGAGGGTGTCGAACCCGGGGTGCAGGACGATGACGATCTCTTCGTCTGCCTGGAAGGTGACGCCGGGTCGGGCAGCGAGCGCTTCGTGTGCGGCGACGGAACGGTCCCACGCGGCCTGAACTTCCGTGTCGCGCGTTGCATCTGTAGCCATCGAGGGCTGGTCGTGGTGCATGGCGTCCCAGTCACGGTGGAGGTTGTCGTGTGTATCGGTCATGGTGTGCTCCTATCGGTGTAGACAAGCTGGGTGCGGCCGGTCAGAGGGTTGGTGATCGTGGCCGCGGTGACCCCGAAGACGCGACGCAGCAGTTCAGGGGTGAAGACGTCCTGGGGTGTCCCGTCGGCAGCGACGACGCCGTTGGAGAGGACGGCGATGCGGTCGCAGTAGGCGGCCGCGAGGTTGAGGTCGTGCAGCGTCACCAGGATGGTGATGCGGAGATCGCGGACGAGGGCGAGGAGTTCGAGCTGGTGTCGGATGTCGAGATGGTTCGTGGGCTCGTCGAGCACGAGGATTCGCGGCTGCTGCGCGAGGGCGCGTGCGAGGTGCACCCGTTGCCGCTCCCCTCCGGAGAGGGTTGCGACCGGTCGCGCTGCGAAGTTGGTGACGTTCGTGACGGACATCGCGTGTTCGATTGCAGCGCGATCGTCCCGGCTGTCGGCGCCGAGGAGACGGCCATGGGGCACCCGGCCGGTCGCGACGCATTCTGCGACGGTGAGCTCGAGATCTGTCGGACCGTCCTGAACGACAGCTGCGGTAATGCGGGCGGCATCTCGTGCACGCATCTGCCAAACTTCGTCTCCGTCCGCGACGACACGCCCGGATGTCGGTGAGAGCATGCGATAGATCGTTCTGAGGAGGGTGGATTTGCCGCTCCCGTTCGGTCCGACGAGCCCGACCACCTCTGCGTCCGCGGTGAGGGAGACCCGGTCGATGATGCGCCGTCCGGCGACCTGCACGCTCACACCTTCAACGTCGAGCCGGGCACCTACTGTGCGGTCTGGCTGATTCATGTCGCGCTCCGTCCGGACCGGCGCAGCAGCCACAGGAAGAACGGTGCTCCGATCGCCGCGGTGAGCAGCCCGACAGGAAGCTCCGTCGGGGCGAGGACGGTCCGGGCAACGATGTCCACCACGACCAGCAGCAGGCCTCCCGCTAGAGCAGAGCTGGGAAGCAGCCAGCGGTGATCCGAGCCGACGATCATGCGCATGGCGTGGGGCACGACAAGGCCCACGAATCCGATTGCCCCGCTGACGGCGACAACGACGCCGACCAGAAGAGACGTGATGACGAACAGGACGAGGCGGACCCGTCCGACATCGATACCGAGACTTGCCGCAGTCTCGTCTCCGACGAGAAACGCGTTCAAAACGCGGGCGAGCAGAACGAGAACGGCGATTGTGATCACGAGCACCGCTGAAGGGAGCCCGAGGCCGTCCCATTCCGCGGCGGCGAGGCTACCGGAGAGCCAGGAGAGCACGGACGTCACTCCTTCCCCGGGTGAGCTGGCCCGCAGCACGAGGTAGCTGGTGATCGAGCTCAGCAGATAGGACATCGCAACGCCCGCGAGCACGAGCCGGTTCGGCGTCACTCGCCCGCGCTGCTGCGCGAGGAGGAAGACGATCAACGTTGTCGCCAGTGCGCCGGCGAACGCGGCGATCGGCACCGAGACGACCGCGAGAGCCCCGGTCGCGAGCGTCAACGTCGCCACCGCCGCGACCGAGGCCCCGGAGGAGACACCGAAGACGAACGGGTCGGCGAGCGGGTTGCGGACGACAGCCTGCAAGACAGCACCGGCGACAGCGAGCGCCGCACCGACGACGAAACCCAGCAGTGCCCGCGGAAGGCGGAACTCCCAGATGATGCGCGTCTCGATGTCCGTCGCCGAGGTCGGGATAGTCCAGGGCAACAGATGATCGGCGATGACGGTAATGATCCGATCCGGCGACACCGTCACCGAACCGACGCCGACCGAGAGGATCAGGGCGGCAACGGAGGCGAGGATGAACACGCCGACAGCGATCCGTGGCCGATGCGGTGCACCGATCACGGATTCGGTTCGCGTCACGGCGCGGGAACCGTCAGTTCCAGCTCCGAGTGCAGGGCGTTCGCGATCTCGGTCAGTCCTCGCATCACGGTCACGGATGCGTCGGTGTCATCGACGGGGATCTCCACGAGATTCCCGGCCTGCACCGCTGGAAGGTCGGGGAATGTCTGCTCAAGGTAGGCGCGGAGGGTGTCGTAGTCCTGTCCCTCGAAGGTTCCGACGAGGACGACCTCCGCGTCTGAAGCGGCGAAGTCCTCCTTGCTGACGTAGACGGAGTCCGCAGGGAACACGTTTCGGCCGCCTGCCGTCTCGATGGCGTCGTCGTAGATGCCGCCTGCGAGCACGATGAGCGGGCCCTCGCCGCCGTTGTAGAAGGCGACTTCCACGGTGTCTTTTCCTTCGACGGCGTCGATGACGGTCTGCTTGTCCTGCTCGAGATCTGCGATGAGCTCTTCTGCCCGGTCGCTGACGCCGAAGATAACCCCCAGATCGCGCAGCGTATCGATGGGGGTGTCCAGGGTCATCGCGATGGCGTCCCCACCGTCGGCGTCGCAGATATTCGCCCCGTAGACCTGTGCTCCGCTATTCTCGATCTGCTCCACCGACGCATATCCCTGGGACGTGTCGAACGCGTAGCCTTCCAGCGACTGACCAAGCACGAGATCGGCACCCTCGCTGAGCAGCACCTCCTTCGACGGCCACCCCATGGCCGATCCGATCGACGGGATCTCTTCCGCCTCTTCCGCCAACGAGGCGGGGTACGCCGCGTAGTCGCCGGCCCGGGCGACGAGATGGTCGCCGAGGCCCAGGGCTAGCATCATCTCGGTCGGCGCCTGCCACAGGCTCACGACATGCTCGGGTGCAGCGTCGAAGGTCAACGTCCTCCCGCAGTTCTCGATCGACACGGGATACCCCGCCTCCGATGATGGTGTCTCCGCATCCGCCAATGAGGACGGGGCTGGCGATGACGCCGAGCATCCTGCGAGGGCGAGGAGGAGAGCGGCTGCTGCGACGGTTGTTGCGCTGTGAATCCTGGTCATGACGTCCTGTCCTGCGTCCGGACAGGCCGGAACGATAGAATCTACATGTTGTAGAGATATCAATTGTCCCGAAGGAACCACCAGGACAACAGAGGCAGGAACCGCCGGGAAGGATAGATTTCCGCCATGTCGCACGCGCAAACCGCCGCGGTCACGCAGCGGCATCGCATCGCGGTGCTCGCGCTGGAGCACATGATGCCGCTGGAAATATGCATGCCTTTCGTCGTGTTTGGGGCACCGCACTTGGCTTACGACGTCGTCCTGTGCGGACGCCAGGCAGGCCTCGTGCCGACGGATCACGGGTGGCCGATCGTGGTCGAGCTCGGACTCGACGCCGTCGCCGTCGCGGACACGGTGATCGTGCCCGCTTTCCGCGGTTTCCTCGACAGCGTGCCGGACGACGTCGCTGAAGCGCTGCGCGCTGCACACGGCAACGGCGCACGCATCGCCTCCATCTGCACCGGCGCTTTCGCTCTCGCCGCAGCAGGATTGCTCGACGGCAAACGCGCCACCACCCACTGGTGCCACGCGGACGAGCTCTCCTGCCGCTATCCCGTAGCAGAGATTGACCCCGGCGTGCTCTTCGTGGACTCAGGCGACGTCCTCACCTCGGCGGGAGTCGTTAGCGGCATCGATCTCTGCCTGCACCTCCTGCGATCAGACCGCGGCGCCGCCGTCGCCAACGACATCGCCCGCACCATCGTCGCCGCCCCCTATCGCGACGGGGGACAGGCCCAGTTCATCCGCCGGCCGGTGGCCGCGGTGGCCTCCGGAGATATCGGTCGCACTCAGGAGTGGGCGCTGGGGCGCCTTCACGAGCCGCTGACCGTCGCCGATCTCGCCGCTCACGCCAGGATTCCGCGGCGAACATTCGAGCGGCGATTCACCGAAGAACTGGGCGCCACGCCCATCCGATGGCTCAACAGTGCACGCATCGACCACGCTCGCGAGCTACTGGAGTCCACCGACTGGACCATCGAATACATCAGCAGCCTGTGCGGCCTCGGCAGCCCCGCGAACTTCCGTCAGCACTTCCGCCGCGCTACGGGAACCAGCCCGCGCGAGTATCGAAAGGCGTTTACCCACGCCCGAGCAGGCGTTGCTTCACCTTGAGCCTACGACGTGATGTAGATTTGATGATCGATTGACATGCAGAGTGGAGGTGGCAGATGGCGGGTGAGCGCACGCGTGAACGAGGGGAACTCGAGGGCACCGTCATGCGCATCCTCTGGGAGGCGTCCGAGCCGTTGAGCGCCCGTGATATTCAGGCGGTGTTCACGGGTCACGTTCCTGCGTATACGACGTTGATGACGGCGCTGGAGCGTTTGCAGAAGAAGGGCGATGTCGTCCGCTCCGGCGACTCTCCGCGGAAGGTTCGCTTCCGTGCGGCGCGAAGCGGGGACGAGCATGTCGGCCGGTCGATGATGACCGCCCTCGATGGAGCCGGAGACCGGCAGGCTGCTCTATTGCAGTTCGCCGGGAACCTCGCCGAGGAGGACCTCGATCTGCTCCGCGGCGCGATCACCGGCAAGACTTCCCGCAAGCGCAGGTGAGCCGTTGATCGCCACCGGCTCCTTCCTCGCCGCAGCGGTGCTCATTCTGCTGTTCTCGCCTCTCATGTTGACGGCGGGCCGGTGGCAGGTGCGCCGCCCACGGACCGCTCTGACGCTGTGGTTCTGCGCTTTCTTCGCTGGAATCGGATTCGCGGTGACCTCCGCCGCTATTGCACTGCTGGGTGCCGTCGGCGGGGTGAATCCTGCGAGTTCAGGTGAAGCGCTGGTGCTGACGCTCGTTGGCTGGTTGAGCCTGGGTGTGCTGGCCGCGGTGATCGCTCTTGTCTCCGCGTCCGCGGAGCCGCTCGCCGACTCGTGGCGGGAGGCGGTCGGACGCTTCGCCCCGGTGGCAGTCTCCCGCGAGCACTCGCATGGTGTCACCCTCGTGTGGTTCGATTCCGAGGAGCCGGTGGCGTGTGCGGTGCCTTCTGGGGAGCCAGAGATCTTCCTCTCTACCGCGCTCAAGGAGCTGTTGAGCGACCCGCAGCTTCGTGCCGTGATCGAGCATGAGCGTGCTCATCTGCGTCAGCATCACGGGTGGGCGGTGCGAATTGCTGAGATCAACGCGCTCTGCTTGCCCAAGCGGTTCCCGGCCGGGCGAGCGCTCAAGCGGGCCACTCTCCTGTTGATCGAACTCATCGCGGACGATGCAGCCGCTCGTCGCGCCGGTGCCGTCCACCTCGCCAACGCCCTCGCGACGATGGGGCATAACACGGCCGATCCCGGCCTTGAGCTTCGCGCAGACCGGCTCACCCTCCGCCGCTGGAAGAAGCCGCGGAGCCAGCGCGCCGCAGCCCTCGCACGCGCCTGACCTCGCCGGCACCGGCCACCCTTGTCTACGACACGATGTAGAGTTATCGGAGTGGTTGGGTGTCAGGAGGAGTAGTCATGGCCGAGTTCGAGTTCTGGGTGAACGGGATGACCTGCGAGCACTGCGAGCGCGCTGTTACGGCCGAGCTTTCCGCGCTCTCGGGTGTCGTCGATGTCCAGGTGGATGCCGCTTCCGGTCGCGTTCTTCTCGCCCACGAGAGGCCCCTTGATCTGATTGTGGTGGAGTCGGCTGTCGATGATGCCGGCTACACGGTGCGGTCCTGGCCCGCAGTGGTGGATGTCTGACACCATCGCGGCCACCACTGCAGCGTCCGCGCCCATGCCGGATCCTCGAGTGCGTAAACCCTTGACTGCGGTGGCCGCGCTTCTAATCGGCGGAGCCGCCCTCGCGCTCATCGCCTTCCCGATTGTCGTGGCGGTCATGCTCGGCGAAGCACCGTATGACCTTCTACATGTCGGATATCCGGGCGTCGATGTGGCTGTGATCACCACCAGTCTGCTCTCCGGCGCGCAGCTCGCCACCTTGGTGACCAGTGGTGCGCTGGTGCATCTGTTGTTCCTGAGGGATGCGCCTGCCCGCACGGCGCGCTATCTCTCGGAGGGTTTCGAGATCACGGTGCTGCGCATCGCTTCGGGGGCATGGGCCGTGTGCGCAGGTGCGCTGGTGGTCTTCGAGGCTCTTGATTCCAATGGCACTCCGTTGGCGCGCCTGGCGACGCCCAGCGCGTTGCCGTTCCTGTGGGAGGCGAGCTATGCGCCGAAGGCGTGGACGATCAGTTTCCTGGCGGCGTTGATCGTTTTCTTCGTCTCGTTCTTCTCGGAACGGTGGACGGGCCTGATGATCCCGTTGTGGGCGACCGGAATCGCGGTGCTCGCCCCTGTCGTGTCTGGGCAAGTGCTCGTGGGCCCCGATCATGACTTCGGCAGTGACGCGGCGATCTTCCAGACCATCGCTGTGAACGCGTTCTTCGGGGCGGCACTGGTCGCCGTCATGCGCGTGGTCTCCGGGCGGCTTGTCTCGCCGCTGACTTTGCGGCGACTGTTCCGGATCGGGGTCGTCGCGCTTCCCGTCATCGTCGTCTCCGATGTGATCATCGCCGTGTTCAAGCTCGCTGGTGGCGATATCGCCGCCTCGCTGACCGGGTGGCTGATTCTCGCTGGCTTCGCCTGCCTGGTCGTCATCACGGTGGTGTTTGTCGTCGCCGCGATCCTCGCCCGGCGAGGAAAGCTGCGGGCCGGGCACATCACCGGGCTCCTCTCCCTGGCGGCCGTGGCGGTGGCGGGGTGGACCGGGGTCGGTGTGGCGATGACGAGGCAGCCGCCGCCGCAGTACTTCGTGCCGACGAGCATCGAGCAGGTCTTCATGGGATTCGAGGTCCCTGACGCTCCGACGCTCGGTGTGTTGTTCGGGCAGTGGCGTCCGAACCTGCTGTTCCTGGGTATCGCCGCGGCGGCGATCATCGTCTACCTGGTCGCTGTGCGCACGTTGCACCGCCGGGGTGATCGGTGGCCTCTCGGGCGGACGGCCGCGTGGATCGGCGGGTGGACGGTTGTGGTCGTCGCCACGAGCTCTGGGTTCGGGAAGTACTCGGCCCCGGATTTCGGGGTGCACATGATCGTGCATATGTCGCTGAACATGCTCGCCCCGGGGCTTCTCGTCCTCGGAGGCGTCGTCACACTGCTGCTACGGGCATCCCGCTCGGACCGGACGAAACCGGCGGGCTTGCACGACTGGATCACGTGGGTGCTGCACTGGCGGGTGCTGCAGTTCCTCTACAACCCGCTGATCGTGTTCGTGGTCTTCGTCGGCTCCTACTACGGCCTGTATCTCACGGGCATCTTCGGCGACTACATGCGGTTCCACTGGGCGCACCAGCTCATGAACCTGCACTTCCTCATCGTCGGCTACCTCTACTACAGTCTCATCATCGGCGTCGACCGGCCCCCACGGCCTCTCCCGCATATCGGCAAGCTCGGGTATGTGCTGGCGGCGATGCCGTTCCATGCGTTCTTCGGCGTGATCCTGATGACCAGCCATGTGATCATCGCCGAGACCTTCTACCGCTACCTCGATCTGCCCTGGGCCGACCTGCAGGCCCAGCAATACCTTGGCGGCGGCGTCGCGTGGGCGGGCGGGGAGATCCCGCTGATGATCGTCATCGTCGCACTCGCCATCCGGTGGAGCCGGCAAGACGCCACAGATGCCCGCCGTAAGGACCGGCACCTCGACACCGGCCGCGACGACGAGTACGACGCCTACAACCAGATGCTCCAGCGCCTCGCCGACCGCGACGCCACCCGACCCGGCCCCCGACCGACCGTCCGAGAGGACACCCACTCATGACGACCACGGACACCACCACACCGGTGGATCTCACCCCGGTAGAGCTCGACATCTCCGGGATGACCTGCGCCGCCTGCGCGGGACGCGTCGAGCGCGCACTGGGCAAGCTCGATGGTGTGACGGCGAGCGTCAACTACGCCACCGAACGCGCCATCATCACCGGCCTTCCCGACAGCGAGGTGCCCACGGCGATCCGTCAGGTCGAGAACGCCGGATACGGTGCGCACCTACGCGAGGGCAGCGACGACACCTGGTCGACGCGCGCCACCGAGGTACGGATCTCCTCCCTCCGGCGTCGCCTGGCTGTGTCCGCGCTGCTCACTGTCCCGCTGATGGACATCACTATCGTTCTCGCCCTCGTCCCCGGGTGGCGGTTCCCCTGCTGGGAATGGGTATGCGTGCTGATGGCCCTGCCGATCGTGACCTGGGCCGCGTGGCCATTCCACCGGGCCACGCTCCGCAACCTGCGCCACGGCGCAGTCAGCATGGACACCCTCGTCTCCCTCGGCATCGCCGCCTCCTTCGGATGGGCGATCCTCACCCTGCTGCTCGGGTTCGGCACCACCGAAGCCGCCAGCTACTGGCTCGGCTTCGGCGTCACCCCCGCAGGCGCCGACTCCATCTATCTGGACGTCGCCGCCGGAATGACGACCTTTCAACTCGCCGGCCGGTACTTCGAGACCCGTTCCCGCCGCAAAGCCGGCGATGTCCTCGGCGCTCTGAACGCCCTCGCCGCCACTCACGTCCGGGTCGTTAGCGACGGCGTCGAGACGATCGAACCCGCAACCGCACTCCGCGTCGGCGACACCTTCGTCGTCCTTCCGGGTGAGACGATCCCCGCCGATGGCATCGTCCACGCGGGCACGGCCGCGGTGGATGCGAGCATGATGACCGGGGAACCCGTCCCCGTGCCCGTCGGCCCCGGAGCCGCGGTGACCGGCGGGACGATCAGCACCGACGGTCGCCTGGAGGTGACCACGACCTCGGTCGGCGCCAACACCCAGCTCGCGCAGATGGCCGCCCTCACCGAGCAGGCCCAGGCCCGCAAAGCGCGAGTGCAGAACCTCGTCGACCGCATCGTCACCTGGTTCGTCCCCGCCGTCATCACCCTCGCGATCATCGTCACCGTCGCCTGGACATTCACCGGCACCCCGTTCGCGCAGGCGTTCGGCATCGGGATCAGCGTCCTCATCATCGCCTGCCCCTGCGCACTCGGGCTCGCAACGCCGACCGCACTCATGGTCGGGATCGGACGGGCCGCGACCCTCGGCATCCTCATCAAAGGCCACGACGCCCTCGAAGCCTCCGGCACCATCACCACCGTCGTCCTCGACAAGACCGGAACCCTCACCACCGGACGCATGACCGTCGAAACCGCGACCCCCTTCGGAATCGCCGATCACGAACTGTGGCGTCTCGCAGCCTCTGTGGAGCAGGGTTCCGAGCATGCGATCGCGCACGCCATCCAGGACGCCGCCCGCGCCCACGTCACCGACCTTCACCCGTTGGAGGACTTCACCGCCCTCCCCGGCCTCGGTGCTACCGCCCGCATCACAGGGAGCACCCTCCTCGTCGGGAACGCCGACCTGCTCCGCGAGCACGGCATTGACCTCACCCCGGCGGCCGCAGCGCTCGCGGACGCCCACGAGCACGGGCACACCGTCGCTCTCGTCGCTCGCGACGGGCAGCTGATCGGGCTCCTTGCCCTCGCCGACACCATCAAGCCCGGCGCCGCGGACGCCATCACAGCGCTGCACGCCCAGAACCTCACCACCGTGCTCCTCACCGGCGACAGCCCCGCTGCCGGTGCTCGCATCGCGGCCGAACTCGGCATCGAACGCGTCCACGCCGGCGTCGCCCCTGCCCAGAAAGCAGACGTCGTCCGCGAACTCCAAGCAGCCGGAGAAAAGGTCGCGATGGTCGGCGACGGCATCAACGACGCCATCGCCCTCGCCACCGCGGACCTCGGGCTCGCGCTCGTGTCCGGCACCGACATCGCCCTCAAAGCCGCGGACATCATCCTCGTCCGCGACGACCTCCACGTCATCCCGGATGCGATCGCGATCTCCCGCAAGACCCTCCGCACCATCCGCACCAACCTCGGCTGGGCCTTCGGATACAACATCGCCGCGATCCCGATCGCTGCTGCCGGGTTCCTGAACCCCCTCATCGCCGCCGCCGCGATGTCCCTGTCCTCCGTCCTCGTCGTCTACAACAGCCTCCGCATCCAGCGCGTGCGCAGCACCCGGTAGGAGAAAGCCAGAAGACAGATACCCCGATGGAGTTCTTCCTGCCGCTGTCCCTTGCCGCGACGCTCTACCTCCTCGTGCTCTGGATCGCCCTCACCACACCGCCACGGCCCCCACAGCTCTCAGATCCCACCCTGCGCGACGAATGGGACTCCGTTGCCTTTCGGGTGCGCAAAGGCGTCGAACGCCTGCGCAGGCGGTAGCGCCCTCGCGGGAGCCCGAGCCGGCTCACCCGGGGAGACGCTGTGCGCAGGCGCTTTGACCTCGCGATCGCCACCCCGCTAATGTAGCTACTACATGTTGTAGAGATAAGGTGTGTGGCATGCTGTCTGACCCGGTGCTCCAATGGACGCTGACACTCGCCTTCTCCGCGACCGCCGCCTACGCAACACTGCGACTCTTCACAGACCGCAAGCCGCTGCTCATCGTGGGCAACGCTCTGCACCTGGTGATGAGCCTCGTGATGATCGCCATGTGCTGGCCGTGGTGGACCGTACTGCCGCCACTCCCGCAGACGCTCTTCTTCTCGGCCGGCACGGCCTGGTTCGGTGCGATCGTGCTCCTCCAGACGCGGCGTCGCATCACCCGGGCTGCCGTGGGCGGACACAGCGCGTGGCATCAGGTGGCACACGCGGGCATGATGCTCGCGATGGTCTGGATGATCCTCGCGATGCCTTCCGGAACCGACGCCACGATGCATGCCCACCACCATGGCGGACTCGAGCCGTGGGCCGCCCTGACAGGGGTTGCCATCACCGCGGCGCTGACGACATCCGGCGTCCTTTTTCTCGTCGAGCTCATCCGCTGCCTGCGCGGTCGCACGACCTGGCTCGGACACACCGGCGACGTCGCTTCCGGGACTCTCATGAGCTTCGGCATGGCAGCGATGTGCTGGCCGATGATCACCGGCTAAAAACCCTCAACACCACCATCAATCCGCCGCTCCTGCCGGCGGGCCAACAAGAAAGAGAGACACCATGAACACACGACGCACCAAGAGGCCCCTTCTGATCGGAACCGGAGCCCTCGCGGCTACTGCCGCACTGGTTCTGGGCGGTGCCGTCGCTGCGAACGCACACGTCAGTATCGCGGAAGGCCCGGTGGAGGCGGGCTCGTACTCGATCCTCACGTTCAGCGTGCCACATGGATGCGATGGGGCTGCGACGACGGAGGTGGCGATCCAGATCCCCGAGGGCATCAACGCCGTCACACCCACCCGCAACAGCCTGTACACCGTCGAGAAGGTGATGGAAGACCTCGACACCCCGATCACTGACAGCCACGGCAACGAGGTCACCGAACGCGTCGCGCAGGTCGTCTACACGGCGGCGACGCCGCTCCCCGATGGGCAGCGAGACGCGTTCGAACTCTCGCTGCAGATCCCCGAGGACGCCGCCGACACCGCCCTGTACTTCCCGACTGTGCAGACCTGCGAGCAGGGCGAGACCGCCTGGGTGCAGATCCCGGAAGAAGGCCAGGACGGCCACGATCTGGACGCGCCAGCCCCCAGCGTCGACGTCGTCGCAGCCAGTGACGCAGGATCGCACGGGCACGGTGACAACACTGACGCCACCGTCGATGCGCACGACGAGGATTCGGCATCCGCGGCGGCTCCTGCAGATCAGACGCCGCTCGTTGTAACCTCGCTCGCCGTCGGCAGTATCGGCCTCATCGTCGCTGTCATCGCGCTGCTGAGGGGACGCAAGAAGGCGTGAGCACTCTCATCGCCGGGAAACACGCACCGCGACAGGGTTCCGCCCTGGTCCTCCGTGCGCTGGCAGCCCTCCTCCTAGGAGGACTGCTGACGCTGACGGGAGCGCAGGCAGCGTCCGCGCATGCCGAGTTGCTGTCCACGACACCGGAGAACGGTGCCGTGCTCGATGAGGCTCCCGCTGAGGCGGTGCTGACGTTCAACGAGCCCGTACAGCTCATCGACGGCAGCATCCGCCTGTTTCCCGGCGATGACAACCCCCTCACCCTCGACGCGCACGTCACCAACACCAGCGTCATCGCCGCGCTCCCCGCCGACCTAGCGGATGCGGGCTACGCGCTGAGCTACCGCGTCGTCTCAGCAGACGGGCACCCCATCTCCGGCGCGATCACCTTCACCATCGGAGACGGCCAGGCGGACAGCGCGACGGCTCCCATCGTGGAAACCGCGACACCTCCAGACACCCAGTTCGCCGTCAGCGCCCTGACGGCACTGCAATACCTCTCGCTCCTGGTCTTCGCCGGCCTGATCCTGTTCGAGCGACTGGTGCTGCGCAGCACAGCACCACCTGAATACTGGTCCAGGAACATCCTGCGACTGACCGGCATCGGAGCGGGAACCGCCTCGCTGCTGCTCATACCCACGTCAGCGCTCAACGTGACCGGAAACCCACTGACCGCGGTGATCGATCCGACTGCATGGTGGTCGGGTGTCCTCTGGGCACCGGTCGCTGCGGCCATCATCGTATGCGCAGGACTCGCCGGAGCCGCCGTACTATCGATGCGTCAGCAGGAGCGCAGGGGGATGCGCCTGCTCGCCGTGCTGCCGCCGCTCCTCGCGCTGGCTGCGCCCGTGCTCGCCGGACACACCCAACTGATGGAACCGCGAGCACTGATCATCGCCGCCGACCTCGGACACCTTCTCGCCGGCTCCTTCTGGACAGGAGGAGTCCTCGGCCTCCTCCTATTCCTCGCCGCCACCCGCGTGACCAGTACCCAAGAGGCACGTACCGCACCGACTCTCGCCGCGAAGGTCGTGCAGAGGTTCTCCCGCGGCGCGGTCTGGAGCGTCTTTATCCTCGCAGTCAGCGGAACTCTCATGGGCATCATGATCGTCGGAAGCCTCGACGCTCTCGTCACGACCAGCTACGGGCTCACCCTCCTGCTCAAGATCGGGATCATCATCCCCGTCATCGCGATCGCCGCCTACAACAGAACCCGACTCCTCCCACGCATCGCGTCACGACCGACCGCACGCATGCAATGGCAGACGCTGACCCGAACCCTCAGCTACGAAGCCGCACTCCTCATTGCCATTCTGCTCCTGACCGGCTTCCTCACCAATCTCAGCCCCACACACGAACACCACGACACGCCAACCGAGAACACGGCCGCCACCGCTCAGACCGTCACTATCGACGCGGATGCCCAGGGGCTATCGCTGCGGGGCGAGCTCGAACCAGCGGTGGCCGGCGAGAACAGGATCACCTTCACACTCGAATACGACGCCGAACCAGTCACGCCCGACGAAGTGACCATTCGCACCCACCAGGCCGAGCACGATCTCGGGCCGTTCCAGACCACAGCTGAACTCGACCCAGCAACCGGTCAATACTCCGCGGATCTAGACATGCCCGTCACCGGAGAATGGGAGATACAAGTGCTCGCCCGCGTATCCACCTTCGCGCAGCCGATCGTCACGATACCCATCACCATCAATTAGCTTCGGTGCGCTGGGGTAGCCGTCGCCGTCAGGGGCGATGTATGCGCGGATCGGTTCGACGCCGCACCCTTGTGCGCCACCGCGGCAAGACTATGTCTCGCACACACCGATAATTCGGACGTTGCGACCTTTGCGCCCCTACGGCGTTCCTTTCTTCGCGTAGTAGCGCGCAGGGGTGTTGACAGTGAGCGATCGCCATTTGCGGCGGTAGTTGAGCTCGTAGCCGTCACCGGTTGGCGGGGCCCGCCAGGAGGTTGTCTCGCCGCGAGGCGCGCAACGCCGCCTTGGGAGATCATCGAATCTGCTGCGGATTCACTTCCGTGGTGTTGGAGTCAGGAGCGCGAACTCGGCGCCGGTGGGGTCAGCGAGTATGGCGATTCGGCCGGCGGGGATGTCGTTCGGCTCGGTGAGCGTCGAAGCGCCGAGGGCGGCGGCGATCTCGACGACCTTGTCTGTGCCGACGTCGGGATCGACGGCGAAGTAGACGCGCCAGCCTGCGGGAGCATCGGTGCGGAGTCGCCCTACAACGGGAACCTGCTGTCCGGCCGGAGTCCAGATCGTGTAGTCGTAGTGCTCGCCATCACCAAGCTGGGTCACGCTCGCTCCGGTGAGAGCCGAGTAGAAGTCATCCGCCTTGCCGTCCGCAGTCAGCAGCTCGGCCCACGCGAACGTGCCGGGCGTATGGGATGCAAACTCGTAGCCGGGCTCGGGCTGCGAGAACCCGGTGATGGCTCCGGTCGGTTCGGCGACGATGAGGACGCCTCCCTGTCCCGGCACGTTGACCGGTCCGTGCAGGATGCTCCCGCCCTGCACGGTCGCGCCCTGTGCGGTTTCTGCGATGTCGTCGGCGGCGAGGTAGAGCGTCCATGCTGGCGTGGCCTCACCGTAGGCCGCGCGGATGCCGGCGATGATCGCTCCTTTGTCGGTGCGGGCGTAGCGGTAGCCGCTGGGGTTCTGTGCGTCGATCGTCCAGCCGAACAGCGCGCTGTAGAACTGGACGGAGGCATCCTCGTCGGGTGTTTGGAGGTCGATGAGCGCGGGAGTGCCGGGTCCGATGTTGGTCATGTGCTGCTTCTTTCTACTGTTGGTCGGTGGCGCGCAGGTAGGCGTGGCCGCGTTCGGATAGTTCGTAGCCGACCCGCAGGCTGCGGGTCAGGCCGTGTTCTTTGAGAGTGCGGATACGTCTTTTGAGCGATTCCTTTCCGACCGTCAGGCCGTCGGTGAGCGCGCCCGCGGTGATGCCGGGCTTAAGTTGGATGCACGCAAGAGTGGTGCGTGCCCAAGGAGTTCGAGCGTCGAGTCGGTCAAGGAGTGCGTCGATGCCCGTGATGTCTTCAGCAGTGAGGTTCGGATGGGCGGCGAGCTCGTCTCGTACGTCTGCCGCGACCCAGGAGAGTCCGATGCGGAAGACCGGATCGTGGTCGCGGCTGCGGAAGGTGGCTGTCAGGTCGTCCAGCGTGGCGTAACCGGCCTGGCGTGCGTCGGCGTCACTGAGTCCGGCGGGTGCAACGGGCTTGATCGTCTCGACTCGCACGAGTCCTGCGACGGTGCGGAATTCCGTACCGGGCTTCACCCGCGGCTGCTTCCAGCGCCGGTAGGCCACGGTGACCTTGCCCGCTGCAACCGCATGGGCGATGCGCTCGGTGAGGATCATGCGCCCGCCCGGCGAGGACAACTCGACACCCGCAGCGTCATGCGTCGGCCCCCAGGACGAAGGCGAGCTGCGCGAGCACGACGTCGCGGTAGTCCATGTCGTCTGATCCACGGTACCCGAGCACGACTGGGTAGAGCAGTCCGTCCATCGTTGCTACGACCACGTCGACGATCACCGAAGTCTCGAATCGCGGCGTGAACGAGCCGCCGTCGACGCCTCGACGCACCGCATCGGTGAAGGGCTCCCGATACTGCTCGGCAAGAGCGGCGGCATGTTTATGCAGTTCGGAGTCATGCGCGGCGGCGGTCCAGAACTCCATCAGCATCCGCCACGTCGCGACGCTCGTGGAAAGCCCTCGATCGACCAGCGCGACCATCTTCTGCCACGGGTCATCGAACCTTGCGGCGAGCTCATGCAGAGCCGCCACTTCGCCAGAGGTGGCACCTGCCAGCGCCTCGATCAGCATGTCCTCACGCGAACCGAAGTAGCCCTGAAGCGTGCTGACGGCAACCCCCGACGCTTCCGCCACGTCGATGAACCGCGTGCCCGCGAATCCACGATCCGCCAACACCTCCACCACCTGCCCGAGAACCACGGCGCGCCGCGCACCGCCGGCGCGCCTTATGCGACCTGAACCTGCTCTGCTCATACCGGTACCGTATCACGATACGGTACCGGTATGAGCAGAGGTATGCAGCCCGCTCCGGCCACTCAGGAGGGAGGAGACTCATGCCGCGTGAAATCGGGTCTTCTCTTACGGCGGGAGCTCGCCCGGAAGGACAGCACGCGGCCTCATCGCCCGGATTATCATCCGAGCGCGTCCGTGTCGATGCTGGGCCTGTCAGTGCGCTCCGTGCACAAGCCGTGAGCGCGGTCGGCCCCACCCGCTCCGCGCGGATGAAGCTCGTCTACGTCGTAGGAGGCAGCACGAAGATCACGTACGACGCAGGTTCACCGTCGATGCTTCAAGAGGACATCGCGCTTCTTCCCGCAGAGCGCGTTTACATCGGATCGCCACTCGCCTTCGTTGGGACGATTGCTGTGTACGTCGACCCGCAGTTTGCCCTCGACCAACTCCGTTGGCTCCCGAGCGCAGGATCGTTTTTCAAGGAGCTTTTCTCTGCCACGGAACCCCCGGCAACTCGCCGTTATACCCGATCGTTGGGGTCTGCTGAAGGTTCGGTTGAGTCCATGACCGCATGATTCCCGGCTGGGGGTCGTGCTGGAAGGATGGCAATCGTGCCGAAGATCTATTCCGATGAGTTCAAGCGGGACGCGGTGGCGATGGTCGCTGCGGGCTCGTCGCAGAAGAAGGTGTGCAGGGACCTCGGGATCTCGAAGACCGCGCTGCAGACATGGGTTCGCGATGACCGGTTCCGCTCACATGGGATGATCCCGTCGACCGATCCGGACGAGCGTCGCGAGATGACGGCGGCGCTGCGGCGGATCCGGGAGCTGGAGATGGAGAATGAGGTGCTCCGGCGGGCTGCGGCGTATCTGTCTCAGGCGCATATCCTGCCCCCAAAATGACGCTTCTATGCCTGATGTCAAGTCATGCGGGTCTGGAGCTCGCGGAAGAGTGCTCTGACGACGTAGCGCTTGAGGCAGCGTCGGACCTCGCGTGCGGTGCGTCCTTCGGCACGGCGCCGGGCAACATACGTGCGAGTGGTGGTGTCGTAGCTCATGCGAGTTCGAACGATGACATCAACAGCGCGATTGAGTTGTCGGTCTCCTGAGCGCGAGAGGCGGTGCCGGGTGCTGTTCCCCGAAGATGCGGGCAACGGTGCAATGCCGCCTAGCGCCGCGAAGGCGGCTTCTGAGCGGATGCGTCCGTGGTGTGAGTATGCCGTGACGAGTATGGCTCCGGTGACGGGGCCGACTCCGGGCAGTTCCTGAAGTCCCGGGGCGAGGCGCTCGGTAAGGTCAGCGAGTTGTTTGTGATTCACGTTGAGCGCGGCGCTTTGCTCCAGAATCGTTGCGGCGAGACGCTTGGCCTCGGCCCGTAGCACCCGCACCGGTTCTGCATCACGAGGGATGCGCCATGCTGCGATGGTCTTGATCTGGGCATCGGTGAGGGGCTTGCGTGCGTCGAGGCCGAGGTCGACGCTGCGGGCGAGAGCATTGAGAGCATTGCGGTTAGCGGTGCGCTGCTGGTCGATCAGCGACCGTGCGGTGAGCAGGACTCGCAAGGCCGCGCGGTCACCGGGCTGGCGTGGTTGCGCAAGCTTGTCGACGTCGCGACCAAGTAGCGATCGAGCAGCGGCTTCAGCATCGATTGCGTCAGACTTTCCGGTATGAGCATGCGATGCGCGTGATGCAGGGGGGTGTCAAGTTTTCTGTGTAAGGGTCCGGTCGGTTAGCCCCTCTGCCAGGTGGTCAGAGCGGGAGTCGGTTGGGGAATTGCACGGCGAACGCATTCAACGCCTGATGCCATCCTTGGGTGCCGGTGCCGAGCTCACCACCACGGGTGGTCTCGATGTTCCGGATACCCAGGTAGACCAGCTTGATCGCCGCCTCGTTCGAGGGGAAGGAGCCTCTGGTCTTGG
This sequence comes from Microbacterium sp. JB110, assembly GCF_003335195.1. Taxonomy (NCBI): domain Bacteria; kingdom Bacillati; phylum Actinomycetota; class Actinomycetes; order Micrococcales; family Microbacteriaceae; genus Microbacterium; species Microbacterium sp. JB110. The sequence continues at coordinate 587,864 of NZ_QPGM01000001.1, forward strand.
TGATCTTCCGCAGCTGGTAGTTGATCGATTCGATCTGGTTCGTGGTGTAGATGACCTTGCGGATCTCCGGGGTGAACGCCAGGAACGGAGTGAAGTCCTCCCACGCGTTCCGCCACGCCAACACCGCCCCCGGCGCCTTCGCCTGCCAGACCTCGGCGAAGGCCTCCATCGCCATCTCGGCGGCCTGCACGGTGGCCGCCGTGTAGATCGGTTTCATGTCCTTGGCCATGGTCTTGCGGTCGGAGTAGGAGGCGTATTTCATCGCTGATCGCAACAGGTGCACCACGCAGGTCTGGACCACGGTTTCGGGGTAGACGCTGTTGACCGCGGCCGGCAGCCCGGTGAGCCCGTCGCAACACAGGATCAGAATGTCCCGCACCCCGCGGTTGCGGATCTCGGTCAGGACATTGGCCCAGAACTTCGCCCCCTCCGTGGCGCCCAGCCACAGGCCCAACACCTGCTTGCGGCCTTCCAGGTCCACGCCTACGGCCACGTGGCAGGCCCGGTTGGCCACGACCCCACCGTCCCTGATTTTGAGCCAGATCGCGTCGATGTAGACGATCGGATATACCGATTCCAGGGGCCGGGACTGCCATTGGGCGACCTCGTCGGCGACCACGTCGGTGACCCTGGAGATCGTGGCGGCGGAGACCTTGGACCCGTAGATCTCCTCCAGGTGTGAGCCGATGTCCCTCGTGGTCATCCCGCGGGCGTAGAGCGAGAGGATCATGTCCTCGACCTTGCCCAGCCGGCGGGCCCGTTTCGGGACGATCACCGGCTCGAAGGAGCCGTTGCGGTCCCGCGGGACGGTGAGCTGCACGGGGCCCTGGAGGGTCTGCACGGACTTGGTGTTCTTGCCGTTGCGGGAGTTGCCGGTCCCGTGGCCAGCGGGGTCACCTGCCTCGTATCCGAGGTGGTCGCTGAGCTCGGTCTCCATGGCCCGTTCCAGCACCGCCTTGGTCATCTGTGAGAGCAGTTCCTCGACCCCGTGGCGGCCCTGGCCGAGGTCCTCTGCGGCGGTCACCAGCGCGTCGATCTGGTCGGCGCTCAACACCCCGGCAAGGGGGTTCTGGGCATCAGCTATTTCGGTCATTCGTTCGGTCCTTTTCAGAGGTGAAACCCGCAGGTCACACCTCGGTTTGAGACCGGACCCTTACACAGTCAATGAAACACCCTCTGATGCAGGTCGGACTTCGGCAACCTCGATCCCGGTCTCGGTCAGCACGGCCGTGATGCTTGCGCCGTAGGATGAGGTGCCCTCAACACCGGCGAGGACGCTCGTGCCGTGGGCGCGTCGAGCGATCCAACTGACTGCGCGGGCGTTGCCGGCCGCTGACGTCGGGAACGTCGCGGTATCGATGAGTGCGCCAGTGCGCGCATGGATAAGGCAGTAGGTGTGCGTGCGAGCATGCGTGTCGATGCCGACGACGTGCTCGAACTGTTCGGCAACAAGGACCACGAGAACCTCCAAGTAGTGAATGCGGACAGGCGCCGGCTCGTAGGGTCGCGAAGAGTCACATCTGTAATGAGTCACACACCCGACTGCACGACACTGAGAGCATTTCGCTGCAACGCACCAGCTTTGCCTCCTTCGAACCCGGTGCCGCACGGTTCGACATGATCGCCCTTGTCGCGACACTCCACCACATGGAACTCCAGCCCACGCTCGAGCAAGCCGCAGCACTGCTTCGCCCCGGAGGGCACCTGATGGTCGTCGGTCTCGCAGCGAACCACACCCCGTCCGACTGGATCCTCTCGGCCGCTGCCCTTCTATTCGTGAGGATCGGATCGCTCCTCCACCGGGAGACGGCCGACGTTGGAGTCCCCACCACGGAACCACGCGAGAACCTCGCGGTAATCCGACATGTGAGCAGGAAAGTCCTTCCTGGACGAAAGCTCCGTCGTGGGCTCTACTACCGATACTTGCTCACCTGGGAGAAACCGAAAGAGGCCATAGGCTCCGTACCCCAATAAACGGCGTTTCGAAATGCATCTCCGGGGGCCTTCAATCGTTGATTGCCGATCGTGTGTGGGAGAAAATCTGGCGCTGGGAATCAGCGAGGCACAGGCACCTCGCTGATCACGGACTCGGCGCGCTGCGACTGACTCTGACGTGGCGTCGACGCTGGGGCTGTGTCGGCTCGTCGTAGTCGGATTGGCCCGTACCTGCTGGGTAGCCCTGTTCGTCGCACACGAGCGCGGACAGGCCCCGAACAGCAGGGAGCCACGATCATGTCCAACCCCACCCCGCCGCTGACCGAACTTCCGAAGCCCGTCTTCGCTGATGAGCGGGCAACGCTCTATCTCGGTGACGCGGTCGAGCTCCTCCCGCTCCTGCCCGAGGCGAGCATCGACGCTCTGGTCACTGACCCGCCGTACGGGTTGAGCTTCAACGGACAGGCCTGGGATGACGCGTCCGGGTTCAGGGAATCCCTCCCGCACCTCGACACGGGTGCGATGAGTGCGCCGGAGTTGTTCGAGACGTGGTGCACGGCGTGGGCTGCGGGAGCATTGCATGCGTTGAAGCCGGGGGCGTATGTTGCAGCGTTCGGTGGTGCACGCACCTGGCACCGGATGGTGCGCGGGATCGAGAACGCAGGGTTCGAGATCCGCGACCAGATTGCATGGCTGCACACCACCGGGATGCCCAAATCGATGGACCTCTCGCACGCGATCGACAAGCATCACGGCGTGCATCGTGCTGATCGGATCGTGCAGACCACTGATCATGACGGGGTGCTCGGCGCGACCCGCACGGTCCTGTCCAAAGGCACCCCGGTCACCGAGGACGCGCAGCAGTGGGATGGATGGGGCACGGCACTGCGGCCGGCATTCGAGCCGATCATCATCGCCCGCAAGCCACCCGAAGGAAACGTCGTCCGCAACATCCTCGAGCACGGCGTCGGTGGGATCAACATCGACGGGGCGAGGTTCGCTGACGGCCGGTGGCCGACGAACGTCGCGTTCGATCCGGGTCAGGCGGATGCGTTGGATGTGTTGACGGGGACGTGGCAGGGCGAGTCACTGTCGCGGAAGTTCCCGATCTTCCGCTTCGACCACAAGCCCTCCACAGCGGAACGACCCCGCGCGTTCGGGGTATCGCACACAACCGTGAAACCGTTGGCGTTGATGCGCTGGCTCGTCACGTTGGTGACCCCGCCGCACGGAGTGGTGCTGGAGCCATTCGCTGGATCGGGGACGACGGTGGAAGCAGCGGTCAGCGATGGCTATCGCGTGCTGTGCTTCGAGAAGGATGCGTCATACGTTCCACTGGTCCAGTCGAGGCTGGACCAGTAGCTCCTGTGGCCGGGGAACGCCTGTCGATGAGCGCGCCGCCTCGACGCCGTACTTTTGAGCATAGCCATGACGTAGTTGCATGTTCGGCGCTATGCTGAGTTCATGTCCGTCTCTGAGTTGTCCGCGAGCACCCAGAACTATTTGAAGGCCGTGTGGGGTCTGACGGAGTGGTCGTCGGTGCCGGTGACGCCGACGCTCCTCGCGGAGCGAACAGGGTTGAAGCTCTCTTCGGTCTCGGATGCTGTCCGTAAGCTCTCTACGCAGGGTCTTGTCGAGCATGCGCCTTATGGTTCGGTGGAGTTGACGGAGACGGGGCGCTCGTACGCGCTGGCGATGGTACGTCGGCACCGGCTGATTGAGTCGTTCCTCGTCAGTGTCTTGGGGTACTCGTGGGATCAGGTGCATGACGAGGCGGAGCACCTTGAACATGCGGTGTCCGACTTCATGATTGACCGGATCGACGAGTTCTTGGAGTTCCCCACCCGCGACCCTCATGGTGACCCGATCCCATCAGCCGATGGGACGGTGCATATCCCGGACGCGACACAGCTATCCGAAGTCGGCGCGGGGCACCGAGTCGTGGTCGAGCGCATCTCGGACTCGGATCCGGCGCTCCTGCAGTTCTTCGATGAGCACGGTTTCGTGATCGGATCAACGCTGGAGATCGGCGAAGGTGCCCCGTTCTCGGACGCACTGGATGCGCGAGTTACGGGATCGGACACCTCGGTAGCACTGGGGCGTTCGGCGACAGACGCACTCTATGTGTCTGTCGTCGCCAGTTGATGCGGTCACCCCGTAGCTTCGTCGTGGAGTGATGCATGGAGCACGCCTGTTCCGGCAGGGAGCAACGTGCCATGCCATTGCGCCGTGCGGACCTCGATGATGTTGACTTCCGCTGTGCAGGCCTGGATGTCTAACCGTGTGCCGGGGCGAAGGTGTCGCTCGTCGAGGAATACCAGTGTTTCAAGTGGCGCGTCCGCGATGCGTGTGATCTTCACTGGAGCCCATCGCGGGCGTGCGAGTTCCCGCAGGGGGATATCGGTGGGAGTCTCGATGCGGCCGTCTGGCGTGGGGATGGGTTGCCCGTAGGGGTCGTGGGTGGGCTGGTCGAGGGAGGCTTCGATTCGTTGGAGGAAGCGGGGTGAGCTGCTGGCTTCCAATGCGTCGGCATTGGCGGCGAGTTCGCTCCAGGGCAGGTCGAGGACGTCGTGGAGGAAGCACCGCAGTATCCGGTTCGTCCGCACTGCCCGCATCGATTCGAGTCGTCCCGTAGGAGTGAGCGAAATGCTCTTGTACCGTTCGTGGTTGACGAGACCGTCCTCGGCGAGTCGCTTTACCTGTTCGGAGACGCTCCCTGGTACGAATCGCAGCGCACCGGCTAGGCCGGTGACCGTGACTGGAGCGTCACTGTTCTCGGTCAGTGACCAGATGGCACGAAGATAGCGTGCTCTGGTCCCTGACTTGTCGCTCTTGCGGCGCATGCGTGATGCCCTTACTGTGCGGAAGCGAGTGCGCGTCTGCGGCGTGTGCTCATAATCCGGGTCCCGATGAGACCGTGCTGGGGGCTGAAGAGGTAGACGAGCGCGAAGACGGCTCCCTGAGCGAGGACGACCATGCCGCCGGACGCAGTGTCGAGGTAGTAGCTCAAGTACAGGCCGATAACGGCGCAGCCTGCGGAGATCGCGGGGGCGATGACGAGCATGCGTCCGAACCTGTCGGTGAGCAGGTAGGCGGTAGCTCCCGGGATAATGAGCATCGCGACGACGAGGACAACGCCGACCGCTTGCAGGGCGACGACGGCGGTCAGGGCGAGGAGTCCGAGGAGGACGGCGCCGAGGATTTTCGGGTTCAGTCCGATGGCGTGGGCGTGGGTGGAGTCGAAGGCGTAGAGAGTGAAGTCGCGGCGTTTGGTGACGAGAATCGTGAAGGTGATCGCACCGAGGATGATGATCTGGGTGAGATCGGCCCAGGAGACGCCCAGCAGGTTGCCGAAGATAATGTGGTTCAGGTCGGTCTGCGACGGCGTGACCGAGATCAGCACGAGCCCTAGAGCGAACAGTGTGGTGAACACGATCCCGATCGCGGCGTCTTCTTTGACACGGCTGGTGTCTCTCACCGCTCCGATGAGCGCGACAGCAAGAAAGCCGAAGACCACTGCTCCGAGCGCGAAGGGGACGCCGGCGATGTAGGCGAGAACCACGCCGGGGAGGACGGCGTGGGAGACGGCGTCGCCCATGAGCGACCAGCCGATCAGGACAAGCCAGCAAGACAGCACCGCGCACACGATCGAGGCAATCAGGGTGGTTGCGAGGGCGCGGACCATGAAGTCGTAGCTGAGGGGTTCGAGGAAGAAGTCGGTCAGGTTCATGAGGTGGTGCCTCGGTTCAGGACGTCCAGGCCGAAGGCCAGGGCAAGGTTGTCGGGCTGGAGCACTTCGTCCGGGTCCCCGTGCATGAGCACGCGTCGCATCAATAGGATCGCCTCGTCGGCGAGGCCGGGCAGCGCATGAAGGTCATGAGTGGAGACGAGGATCGTGGCCCCATCGTCGGCGAGTTCCCGCAGCAGCCGGGTAATCGTAGCCTCGGAGCGCTTATCGACGCCGGCGAACGGCTCATCCAGCAGCAGGATCGTCGCCCCCTGAGCGATGCCTCTCGCGACGAACGCGCGCTTTTTTTGACCGCCGGAGAGCTGCCCGATCTGCCGGTTCGCGTACTCGGTCAGCTCCACCCGTTCCAGCGCATGATCTACAGCCTCATGGTCGGCTCTCTTCGCGTGGCGGGTAAACCCCATGTGCCCGTAGCGGCCGGTCATGACGACATCGCGCACAGAGAGCGGGAATGCCCAGTCGACGACCTCGCTCTGCGGCACGTAACCCACGACCCCTGACTTGCGCGCTTTGCCCGGGTTCTCGCCGTTCACGCGCACCGTGCCGGAATCAGGGCGCAGCAGACCCATGACCGTCTTGAACAGGGTGGACTTACCCGACCCGTTCATCCCCACGAGCCCGCATACCCGCCCGGCCTGGATGTCGAGGGTGGCACGGTCGAGAGCGAGGACCTCACCATAGTGGACGGTGACGTCGCGCACCGAGATCGCGACCGTCATCAGTTCCGTGCCGTTAGCGCGTCGATGATGGTGGTCGCGTCGTGGCGGATCAGATCCAGATAGGTCGGGACAGGGCCCTCCGCTTCGGACAGAGAATCGACATACAGCACACCACCGAAATCAGCATCGGTGGCTTCCACGACCTGCTGCATCGCGGCATCGGACACGGTGGACTCACAGAACACCGCGGGCACGGCGTCGTCGCGGACGAACTCGATCGCCGAGGCGATCTGCTGCGGGGTGGCCTGCTGTTCGGCGTTGACCGCCCAGATGTATTTCTCGGTCAGCCCGGCATCCCTGGCAAGGTAGGAGAACGCACCCTCGCAGGTGACCAACGCTCGCTGATTCTCCGGCAGGACCGACAGCTCGTCGACCAGCTCGTCCTGCACCGTCTGCAGCTCGGCCTTGTACGCCTCACCATTGGCCTGGTATTCGGTTGCATTCTGGGGGTCGAGGTCGCTGAAGGCGTCGACCATGTTGTCGACGTAGATCTGCACGTTCAATGGGCTCATCCATGCGTGTGGGTTCGGCATCCCCGCGTAGGCGTCCTCGGTGATGTCGATCGTCTCGACTCCTTCGCTGACGACGACGTGAGGCACATCCAGCCCTTCGACGAACTGTGCGAACCACGCCTCCAGGTTCATTCCGTTGTCGAGAATCAGGTCAGCCTCCGACGCTCTGCGGATGTCGCCGGGTGTGGGCTCGTAGCCGTGGATCTCGGCCCCGGCCTTCGTGATCGACTCCACCCTCAGATGGTCACCCGCGACGTTTTCGGCAATGTCCGCGAGAACCGTGAACGTCGTCAGCACCACGGGACGCTCATCGTCTGCTCCCGCATCGTTCTCGCCGGATGTTGCGCATCCAGCAAGAGAGAACGCGAGCACGGACGCTGCCAGCAGCGACAGGGCACGGCGGGAGAAGAGGCGGGTGGTACGTGGCATGGATAGTTCCTTAGCTGAGCGGGTGACGAGGCGCGGGTGGAAGTTCACGTGAGTGGTGGAAGCGGAGGGCGAGGCTTTGGGGGCGGGCCAGCACGATGGGACGCGGCGATGAAGTGGTCGAGCTTGTCGGGAGCTTCTCCGCGCAAGTAGACGCTGAGCATGCGTAGCAGGTTCAGCGTCACCGCCTCGGGGTCGGAAGACGTTCGCAACAGGTGAGCCGCAGCGTCATGGTCAGCGTCTCGCACGGATTGGAACAACGTGATGGCTTCCAGCCACACACCCTCGCTGCGCTCGTCCGTGGGTGTTCGTCTCATGCCCCACAGCATAGTGTTCGGCAAGCCGTAGTTACAAACAGCGGCGTGGCGTAGACAAGTGAACCACATCGATGTTATTCCTAGATACGCCGCTCCAAACATCGGTGAGGCACAACATGTAGTGGTTGGTGGCGTGGCGCGTCACAGCCAGAGAGAGCGAGGAGGATCGCTATGCCACCCCCACCTGAGTCCCGGCGCGCAGCGCCCTCAGTGCGCGAACTCGCCGCCGCCCAGTCGCCTGATCTCGTGTTCTTCTCAAGCGTGTCGGAGAACACCCGCCGCTTCGTCGACCGGCTCGACCAGCCCGCGGTCCGTATCCCGCTGCGGCCACGAGTGGAGGGGCTGATCCGGGTCGCGCGGCCCTTCGTGCTCGTGGTCCCCACGTACGGCGGCGGGGAACGTGCCGGGGCGGTGCCGAAGCAGGTGATCTCGTTCCTCAACGACCCCGCGAACCGGGCACTGATCCGGGGGGTGATCACGGCGGGGAACACGAACTTCGGCGAGCACTACTGCCTCGCCGGCCCTGTCGTCTCTGCCAAATGCCAGGTTCCGGAGCTGTACCGCTTCGAGCTGCTCGGCACCCAGCGCGACATCGAACACGTGAACATCGGCCTGACCCGCTTCTGGGACCAGGCCTCCGACAATCTGACATCCATTGAGAGGAAGACCGCATGACCATCATCTCCCCAGCGGCTCGGGCAAGCACCGGGATCGGTGCGCGGAAGGACTACCACGCCCTCAACGCGCAACTGAACCTGTTCGCCCCGGGCGGGTCGATCCAGTTCCACAAGGACAAGGAAGCCGCCGACGAGTACCTGCGCCAGCACGTCATCCCGAACACGAGAACCTTCCCGAGCGTGGCCGAGCGCCTGGAGTGGCTGGTCGCGAACGCCTACTACGAGCGGGCGTTCCTCGACGCGTACGCCCCGGAGTTCCTCACCGACCTGCATGAGCGGGCTCGCGGGGCCGGGCACCGTTTCCAGACCTTCCTCGGCGCGTTCAAGTTCTTCACTTCCTACGCCCTGAAGACGTTCGACGGCACCACGTACCTGGAAGGTTTTGAGGAGCGCGTCGTCGCTACCGCGCTCTTCCTCGGACAGGGCGACGAAGCCCTCGCGACCCGGCTTGTGGACGAGATGCTCTCGGGCAGGTTCCAACCTGCGACCCCGACATTCCTGAACGCGGGCAAGGCGCAGCGCGGCGAGCTCGTCTCCTGCTTCTTGCTCCGCCTGGAGGACAACCTCGAGTCCATCGGACGCAGCGTTAACTCTGCGTTGCAGCTCTCCAAGCGCGGGGGCGGAGTCGCGCTGCTGCTGACGAACCTGCGCGAGACCGGAGCACCGATCAAGCAGATCGAGAACCAGGCCTCCGGCGTCGTCCCGGTGATGAAGATCCTCGAAGACTCCTTCAGCTACGCCAACCAGCTCGGGGCCCGGCAGGGTGCGGGCGCAGTGTATCTGCACGCGCATCACCCGGACATCCTGCGGTTCTTGGACACGAAGCGGGAGAACGCGGACGAGAAGATCCGCATCAAGACGCTCTCGCTCGGCGTCGTGATCCCCGATGTCACCTTCCAGCTCGCGAAGGAGAACCGGGACATGCACTTGTTCAGCCCCTACGACGTCGAGCGCGAGTACGGGAAACCGCTGTCGGACCTGTCCGTGAACGACCACTACGACGAGTTGGTCGCGAACCCGCGGGTGCGGAAGACCACGATCAGCGCACGGGAGTTCTTCAAGACCCTCGCCGAGCTGCAGTTCGAATCCGGATACCCCTACGTGCTGTTCGAGGACACCGTCAACCGCGCCAACCCGCTGCAGGGGCACATCAACATGTCGAACCTGTGCAGCGAGATCCTCCAGGTCAACACGCCCTCCACCTATGACGCGGCGATCGGCTACGAGCAGGTCGGCCGGGACATCTCCTGCAACCTCGGCTCCCTCAACATCGCCCAGGCCTTCGCCTCACCGGACTTCGGCGCGACCGTCGAGACCGCAGTGCGGGCGCTGACGAGTGTGTCGGATCAGACCGACATCGACGCGGTCCCCTCGATCGCAGCCGGGAACGACGCGTCGCACGCGATCGGTCTCGGTCAGATGAACCTGCACGGGTTCCTCGCCTCGCAACGCATCCGCTACGGCAGCGAGGAGGGCATCGACTTCACCGACATCTACTTCCTCACCGTCACCTACCACGCCCTGCGCGCCTCCAACCGGATCGCCATCGAACGCGGCACGACCTTCACCGGGTTCGAGACCTCCACCTACGCCGACGGCTCGCACTTCGATAAGTACACCGAGCGCGAGTGGCGGCCCGCCACCGAACGTGTCCGCGCCCTCTTCGCCGAGGCAGGCGTCGCGATCCCCACCCGCGACGGCTGGGCGCAACTTCGGGAATCCGTGCGGCAGCACGGCATTTACAACGCCTACCTGCAGGCGATCCCGCCGACTGGATCGATCTCGTACGTGAACAACTCGACCGCGTCGATCCATCCGATCGCGGCGAAGATCGAGATCCGCAAAGAAGGCAAGCTCGGCCGCGTCTATTACCCGGCCCCGCACATGACCGACGACAACCTCGAGTTCTTCGAGGACGCGTACGAGATCGGCTACGAGAAGATCATCGACACCTACGCCGCCGCCACCCGCCACGTCGACCAGGGTTTGTCTCTCACGCTGTTCTTCCGCGACACCGCGACCACCCGCGACATCAACAAAGCCCAGATCCACGCCTGGCGTGCCGGGATCAAGACCCTCTATTACATCCGCCTGCGCCAGCCCGCACTCGAAGGCACCGAGATTGAAGGCTGCGTCTCCTGCGCGCTGTAACCCCAGAATCCGATCTTCCCGAAGGAACACCCATGACCCTCACCGATATCACCCGCCCCATCACCGAGATCTCCGTCACTCCGCCGGGCTATCGGCACGACCCGGCAGCCCGCCTGCGGCCCATCAACTGGAACCGCGTCGGAGACGACAAAGACCTCGAGGTATGGAACCGCCTCACCGCGAACTTCTGGCTCCCCGAGAAAGTGCCCCTCTCCAACGACCTCCCCGCCTGGCAAAAACTCTCCCAGGAGGAACGCACGCTGACCATGCGCGTGTTCACCGGGCTCACCATGCTCGACACCGTACAAGCCACCGTCGGCGAGATCTGCCAGATCCAAGACGCCCGCACCGAACACGAAGAGGCCGTCTACACGAACATCGCGTTCATGCAGTCCGTGCACGCCCGCTCCTACTCCTCCGTCTTCTCCACGCTCACCTCGACCCCAGAGATCGACGACGCGTACCGGTGGGCCGTCGCCAACGACCTGCTCCAGGAACGGTGCAAGAAGGTGCTCGCGCACTACTACGGGGATGACCCGCTCAAACGGAAGGTCTCCTCCACGCTGCTGTCCTCGCTGCTGCTCTACGCCGGGTTCTACCTGCCGCTGCACTTCTCCGTCCACGCAACCCTCACCAACACCGCCGACATGATCCGGCTCATCCTCCGCGACAAGGCCGTACACGGTTACTACTCCGGCTACAAATACCAGCGCGGCCTCGAAACCCACACCGCAGCCGAGCAGGAACACATGCGCGAGTTCACCTATGCGCTCCTCGACGAGCTCTACGAACTCGAACTGGCGTACTCCGGTGAGCTCTACGAACCGCTCGGCCTCATGGACGACGTCGCCGTCTTCGTCCGATACAACGCGAACAAAGCCCTCATGAACCTCGGCTACCCTGCCCGCTTCACTCCAGAAGAGACCGAAGTCAACCCCGAAATCCTCGCCGCCCTCGCCCCCGGAGCAGACGAGAACCACGACTTCTTCTCCGGATCCGGGTCCTCCTACATCATCGGCAAAGCCGTCGACACCAGCGACGACGACTGGGACTTCTAACCGACCGTCACTCCCACAACATCCACCCCAGAGAAAGAGAATCACCCCTTGAGTAAGAACGTCTCCGTCCTTGTCGGCAGTCTGCGCCGCGGCTCCTACGCACGCAAGATCGCCCACAACGCCATCGGCTACTTTCCCGAAGACTACGACGCACGCATCGTTGAGATCCGCGACCTTCCTCTCTACGACTTCGACTACGACGATCCCGACATCACCGACAAACCCACCCCGCCGGAATACACCCAGTTCCGCGAGATCATCAAAGCCTCCGACGGCGTGTTGTTCGTCACACCAGAGAACAACCGCACCATCCCCGCCTGCCTGAAAAACGCCATCGACATCGGCTCCAAACCCAACAGCGATGTCGCCTGGAAGAACCTGCCCGCAGGGATCATCAGCCACTCCGTTGGCCGCATGGGCGGGTACAGCTCGCAGAAGAACCTCCGGCTCGCACTCTCATACTTCGACATGCCCACCCCCGGACAGCCCGAGGTCTTTCTTTCCCAATCACCCACCCTTTTCGGTGAGGATGGGAACATCTCGCAGGAATCGACCGTGCAGTTCCTCCGGGACTACATCCTCCGCTTCGCTCGAATCATCGAAGGTCAGAACTCGGTGCGTTGATGCGATGCCTGCATCCCCGGAAGCACGAGCGCAGGCTCTGGGCGCGCGTGTTAATCCCTTTCCACTGACGGTAAAGCGCGTGCTCCACTCCGCCTCGACGGGTCGGGTTGCTGTCGACGCGACCAAGGTGATGATTGTGAACTCGGGCACCACGACGCTCAGTCACGAGACCGGTGAAGTCGATCTTGCCGCAGGGCAGGTCGTGCTGCTCCCTCCAGGCCGCTGGTATGCGGGAGAACCCGCCGGTCTAGTCATCACCACCACCGCATACATCGACACGGCATTCCTTGAGGAGCAGGAGCGCTGGATCACTCAGTCCAGCGCTCCTGCTCCTCTTGTGCTTTCAGATAGTCACCGGTCAGACCCGACCGTGCTCGACGTGCCTTCCACAGTGTTCCCGCACGTGAATGCTTCCCTGCAACGGTTGATCGACGGTGAACGGCACCATTTGCCGACACTTCGCCGCTTGAGTCTGGCAGTGGACCTGCTCGATATCCTCACGCGACCCGTCCCCGAGCACTCGCCCGAACACCCCTCGGTGCGCCACGCAATGGCGTTGCTCATGAACGATCTTGGCCGCGCGTGGACCATGGATGTTCTCGCCGACGAGGCCGCGATCTCTCGATCGCAACTCGCCCGACTCTTCACCCGCCACGTCGGCACAAGCCCAGCAGCGTTCCTTCGCAACGAACGTTCACGACGCATGGCCGACCTTCTACGCTCAAGCAGCGACACCGTCGAAACCATCGCACGTCGCGTCGGATGGACCGACCCCAGCCACGCCTCACGCGCCTTCCGTCAGGTACACGGTCTGTCCCCGCAGCAGTATCGGCAAATCTCTCGACCATAGACGACTGCTCGATACCAGTGGCCGCCAACTGTGTCCTGCCTCACAAGTACGCCGACCACGCCATCGTGCGCGCGAACCTGCGAGGGAAGTAGCCACCACCATGAGCATCAACCCGGGCGAAGCATCAGCATCGACGTCCACGAACGCTGCGGATCCTCGGCGCAAGATAAGCCCGCCGAGCGCCCTGTCTCTCGGCATCATCGTCTGGACCGATGACCCGGAGGTCGAGCCGACCGTGATCGCAGGCCGGAACCCGGTCGCGTTGGCGCGGGCGGTGGCGGTCACGATCCACGAGATGCTCGAAGACTCTGAGGTATATGCCGGGGCGACGGAGTTCCTACAGTCGAATCCGCCGCCGCAGGATTGGGTACTGCCCGAGGACGTGGATGCGTGGTTGGAGGCGCTGCGGGAGGCGACGCCGTACCCGGCGTACTCGTTCCACCACGTACCTCTGACGGGCGGTGCGGACGGAACGAACCACACCGTCATCAACCGCTATCTGCAGCATGCGCTGCAGGAACGCGAGGATGCTCTCACCCCTGACTCGACGCCGAGCTCCGTCGCTGGCCCCTCGTCAGGGCGTCACCTCGCACGCTGACCCGGTGGCGGAGTTTGACGTTTCGGCGCGTGTTTTTGGTGTTTCGACGCGTCATTGCCGGGATGCCTCGCCCTTGACTCGGTTCTGTGCGTACCTCTGGAACAGCACCACCTGTGACACCTGAGCGATCGGGTGCAGTGGCGTGTCCTGTCTATCCGAGTGTGATTGGAGTCTTTCATCATGTCCGATATCACGATCCCCCCTTTGGGGTATTCGTCTGAGCCGCCGCGCCCGCATCGGGTGGTGGTCGCTTTCGATGTCCTCGCTCGCACCCAAGCCGAGGCGCAGCACATGGTCGTTGAGGTGCTGATCGAGGGGCTCGCCGGTCCTCCCGACCAGCTCCGCACAGAAGGCGACCGGGTATTCGGTGAAGACTTCGGCGACGACGTCCCGCACATCCGCTCCTGGACACCCGCAGCTGACGCCGCTCCCACCCCGCCGGTAGCGGTGCCGTCACCCGGGTGGGAGGCGTTCGAGGAGTCGGGGATTCCGGAGATCGTGGCGGAGATGTTCCCACCCGAACCGGGCACCGGTGACTTCCGCCTCCCGGACGGCACGCCCGATCCGGAGAGCTTTGAGGACGCGCATGAGCGGTGGCGGGACGAGTGTCTCTCCCTCGCGGTCCAGGCGTCACGTCTCCCGGAGACTTTGGATCGGTTGGAGCGGGCTGAGCGGGTCCGTGATGGCCTGGTGGATCTGTTGGAGCGGGAGCGGTTGCCGGTGGAGCCGGTGAAGGAGGATTATCTCGTCACGGTCGCCCCGTCGTTCGAGGGCGAGTACGAGGACATGAGGTTCCGATCCGACCACGCCCAGTGGCGGTCCGAGTTCACCGCGACCGCGCTGCGCCGCGAACACGCCCTGCAGGGGCTCGTGGCCAAGGGGGGGGCCGCGGACGATGTTCCTTCCGGAGCGGTTTCACCGTGAGTGGGTGCCTTCGGATCTGATCGCCCTGCAAACCCTCCGTGTACTCGTGGAACGGGAGAAAGCCGGGGAAGGCACACCCTTGCTGGACCGGGCGCAGAGGGAGGAACTGTCAGCGATGCTGTTCGCTGCCGATCCCGACATTCGCGTGGTTGACCCTGACGACCCGGCTGGGGCTGAGTTGTATGCGGGGCAGGCGTCAGACGCACACGACTGGATGCCGCCCGGCGTGTATGACGCGACTGGGTACGACGGAGAAGGCCAGTTCCGGCTCGTCGTGGGCCGTGTCCCGGTCGGGGATGGGGTGACGGCGTCGGCGGCGTTCCCACCGGCCGAGCACGACAGTGTCGTGGTGAACGAGATCGCCCGCATCCTGGAGCAGGACACCGAACAGCACAACACGGCTGAGATTCTTGACCGGATCAACGCCGCGGTCCTCGAAACTGGACGGACGGCTGCCACACCCTCGGATATTCGTGCGCCCGGGCAGGCGCTGACCATGCTGGAACGTGGGGCACTGCTGAGCGAGCTCCTCGCCGAACGGGAACAACACCTGAGCATGGACCCGGACGGCCCCGAGCCGCCATGCCCAGACCGTGGTTCTGGCCGGAGCCTGTAGCAGAAAGTCATCTCTGATCGGTGGAGCTGGAAGCCGGTGTGTTTGACGATTTGGCGCATGTTCTTGACGAAACGGCGCATCCCGCCCAAAAATGCTCGCGGCAACCACGCGACCTCGGGTAGGGGTTGAGGTTCAGAAGGGATGCTCAGAGCGGAGAATCTGCGGCCAGCACGGTTTGTTGACGCACCTTCCCTGTGGATACCGCGCACGAGCCCCGGCCCGTGCCGTGTCCTGAAGGAGGTGCACATGACCATCACCGACCCCACTGCCTGGCCGATGCCCACCAGCCTCCCCAAGGAGCTTGGGAAGGCTGCCGCCGTCTACGCCGCCGCGGGCATCCCCGTGTTCCCCTGCGCACCCGGTCAGAAGCGCCCGCTCACCGCGCATGGGTTCCACGACGCCACCACCGACCCCACGCAGATCGACGCCTGGTGGGGAAGGTATGGGCCTGCTGAAGGTTCGGTTGACTCCTGGACCGCTTTCGAGCGGGAGAGGATACGACTATGCCGAAGAAGTACACGGACGAGTTCAAGCAGACCGCGGTCGAGCTCGTGGAGTCCGGGTTGTCGCAGAAGCAGGTGTGCGCGGATCTCGGGATCTCGAAGTCCGCGCTGCAGGCGTGGGTGCGTGACGCCCAGCTCGTCAGCCGAGGGATCGAGCCGGCTGGTGACGTCGATGAGCGGCGTGAGCAGGCAGCGATGCTGAAGCGGATCAAGGAGCTGGAGACGGAGAACCTGATCCTGAAGAAGGCGACGGCGTATCTGTCGCAGGCGAATCTGAAGCTCGGCGGCCAGGCCCCAAAATGATGTTCCCGCTCGTCCAAGACCTTGCCGCGGCCGGGGTGCCCGTCGCGGTGACGTGCCGGGTTCTGGGGTTCACAAAGCAGGCGTATTACAAGTGGCAGGCGCGTCCGTGCTCACCGCGCGACGAGGACGACGCCCACCTGATCGACGCGCTCCGCGACGCCCACCACGACGATCCCGCGTTCGGGTATCGCCTCCTCGCGGACGAGCTCGCCGCGGACGGGCATGTCGCCAGCGAGCGGCGCGTGTGGCGGTTGTGTTCGCAGGAGGGCATCGCCTCCGAGATCAGCAAGCGCGGGCGCGGGAAGGGCAAGCGCCGTCCCGGGCCGACGGTGCACGATGACAGGGTACAGCGCGTGTTCACCGCGGCGGGGCCGAACGAGATCTGGCTCACCGACATCACCGAGCACTGGACCCCTTGGATTCCAGCAGTCGTCGCAACGCCTATAGGAGAGGTGACGCGATGGCGGAGAAGAGATACACCGAGGAGCAGAAGGAAGAGTTCTTCCGGGTACTCGATCGAGGCGGGACTGTTCGCGCGGCCGCGCGAGCAGTCAGGGTGGACGAGGACGCCGGTTACAACTGGCTGCGCAAGACGGGGTTGACGATGCAGCGGGCGACTCCGCGTGTCTACTCGCCGGAGTTGAAAGAGGAGTTCTTGCGGCTCGTTCGCGAGCGGCAGATCATCTCGACCGTCGCACGTGAGTTGGGCATTCATCGACCGACCGCGTACGCGTGGGCGCGGAAAGTGGGGATATCCACGAGCGAGGCCCGCCGCGTTAACCCCAGGCGCGAGGAGTTCCTGCGCCTTCGGGCGGCAGGGCTCACCCGCGCGGAAGCCAGGGCGCGAGTTGGCGCGGACGCCCGTTCGGCAGCCGACTGGGATAAGGGCATCAGAATCATCAAGCGGGGCCGGGTCTATCCGGATGGTCGTGTCGTGCGCTACCCAGAGCAGAACAATGGGAGCGTGCCCGAACGAAGATCCCGCGCGATCGGCGGAAGCGTCGATCTGAACATCGTGGAGAAAGTCATCGACAGCCGATACGTCAGTCTTCTCGAACGAGAACAGCTTCAAGACCTGCACCGCGCGGGGCTTTCGATCCGCCAGATCGCGGCGGAGATGGGACGATCGCCGTCAACGATCAGTCGCGAGCTGCGTCGCAACACGGTCTCTACCCGCGGCTACATGCCTCACACCGCGCACCGGCTCTCGGTCAAACGCCGCGCCAGGCCGCGACAGCCGAAGATCCTCGCCCACGAACCCCTCCAGTCCTATGTTCAGGCGAAACTGAAGATGAAGTGGTCGCCGCAACAGATCAGCCACCGACTGATCAAGGACTTCCCGGCCGCTCCGGAGATGCGCGTGAGCACCGAGACGATCTACCAGGCAATCTACGTCCACGCCCGCGGCGAACTGAAGCGATCACTCGGACAGCAGTTGCGGCGGGGGCGCGTTGCCCGGAAACCACACCGGCAAGCCGACGCTCGACGCCCACGATTCGTCGACCCGATGAACGCCATCAGTAACCGCCCGTCCGTGGCCGATTCCCGCGATGTCCCTGGGCATTGGGAGGGAGATCTCATCATCGGAGCGCTCGGCGGATCCGCTATGGCGACGCTCGTCGAGCGGTCCACACGCTTCGTCATGCTGGGGCACCTCGGGCGGGATCGCACTGCGGAAGCCGTCCGCGACTCCCTCATCGCGACCGTCCAAGAGTTGCCCTCGTCGTTGCGGGGTAGCTTGACCTGGGACCAGGGCGCGGAAATGGCCGAGCACTGGGCTTTCAGCACCGCGACGAACTTCGACGTCTACTTCGCCGATGCCGGCTCGCCCTGGCAACGCGGCAGCAACGAGAACACCAACGGCCTGCTCCGGCAGTACTTCCCGAAGGGCACCGACCTCGCCATGCACAGCGCTGACGATCTTCTGGCCGTCGCTCAAGAGCTCAACGGACGCCCCCGAAAGTCGTTGGACTGGGACACCCCGGACGAGCGAATGGCTGCTTTACTGAAAGTCTCGTAATCAACGTGTTGCGACGACTGCTGGAATCCAAGCCCGCGAGGGCAAGCTCTACCTCTGCGCGATCAAGGACGTGTTCGGGAACCGGATCGTCGGGTATGCGACCGGGCCGCGGATGACCGCGCGCCTGGCCGTCGCCGCGCTCGAGGACGCCGTCGCCCGCCGCGGGAACGTCGCCGGATGCATCGTGCACTCGGACAGAGGCAGTCAATTCCGGGCCAGGCGGTTCCGGAAGGCTCTGCGGCGCCATCAACTGGTCGGATCGATGGGCAGGGTCGGCGCGGCGGGCGATAACGCGGCGATGGAGAGCTTCTTCTCCACCCTGCAGACCAACGTCCTCGACTCGCGGCGATGGGAGACGCGGACGCAGTTGCGGCTCGCGATCATCCACTGGATCGAGGCGACCTACAACCGGCGTCGTCGTCAGCGCCGGCTGGGGAAGTTGAGTCCGGTCGCGTTCGAGGACATCATGAGATCGGCCGTCGCTCTGGCGGCATGAGGAACGGAGTCAACCGAACCTTCAGCAGGCCCGGTTGCAGCGGATCGAGCAGCACTCCCAGGGCCGGTTGATCCTGCTGTATGAGGATCCGGAGACGTTCGGAGCCGGGCATTTCGTGCTGCATCCCCTACACGGGTCCTCGCCACGGTTCGCGATCGAGGAAAAGTACCCGCCCGGAGTCGACTGGGCTGACGAGGACCGGGTCCCGGTGTCCTGGACGTGGGCATCCGAGGCTCGGCTTCCGCAACCGGATGGGAGCTGGACGTGGGTGACGCTCGCCGAGGGTGAAGTTGCCTCCGCTGACTACGAGACGCTGCTGCACATCACCGGTGGGTGGGCGGACGCACTGGGCGAGCTCATCGCCCGGGAAGAAGCCCTCACCGCTGACCCCATCAGCGATGACGGGGCGGGGCGTTCGGAGCCGGGTCGCACCTTCCTGACATGACCCTTCGACGCCACCGACGCACGCGCACCCAGCAACCCTCCGGAACCCCGAAGCAGGGGGTGGTGGTGCCTGCGGTGCTGCCGCAGATTCTCCTCGAAGCCGTGAACGCGGACACTCTCGTCGTGACCGTGAACGGTAACCGCCTTGCCACTACCCCGATCCGCCGAGGCGAGATCACGGCCACGGTGACGGAGCTCGTCGGGCGCTTCGGATCACCAACCCGGGTGGAGGTGCGAGAACTGGACGGCAGCATCCATGCGGACATCCTCACCCCGCCCGATCCTGTGCCGCGGTCGCCGTTCGCTTCACCGGAAGACGACGCACCCGCACTGGTGACGCTGCCGAACCTTCTGGAGTTCACCGCGAGCGGGTTCGTGCCCGGTGAAGACGTCGCCGTCGCGCTCATCCTGCGCCACAGCTCCGCTGGCCCCACCGGGACGGCACGCGCCCTGATCGAACGTGGAGAGAACCCCGTCATCACCGGTGAGGTGATCCTGCTGGGGCGGATCTCCAGCACCACCTCGGTGCAGCGCATCGACTGACCGCCGGCTCATCCTCTCGTCGTCGTACCTGTTGTCCTGACCCCGCTTCTTTCCCTTCTGCGGGGTCGGGAAGGTGCGTTCACCGTGTCTGGTCCTGCGCAGGCGAAACCCGCCAACGACCTCTTCATCGACATCACCCTCGGCCTGCTCGTCACCGCCGCCGTGTTCACCGGGATCCTGCGCGTCGCAGGCTCCGTGACCGCGTTCCTCACCGGGCTCCCTGAACCGGCCAGCGGGTTCACGACCGGCCTCGCCGTCCTTGCCACCCCAGCAGACCCGGGTGCGGCGCTCGGCGCGGAAGGCCTGAACCCGTTCGCCTACTGGGCAGTCGTCACCCTGTTCCTCAGTGTGCTCGGGACAGCGGGATTCTTCGTGGTTCGGGCGGTTCACCGTTCCCGGTCGAAGACGGACCCGCACCGGCTCGCAGGCACCGCCACCGCCGCCGAGGTCGCCCGCGTCGCCTCCCCGAAGGCCCTGGTGAAGAAGGCCGCGACGTTGCGGCCCTCTCTCACCGGGACGCCAGCCCCGAGCGACGTCGGGTATCTCCTCGGCACGGGGAAGGGAGGGCAGGTGTGGGCGACGGTCGAGGACTCGATCCTGTTGATCGGTCCTCCCCGGTCGGGGAAGGGTCTGCATGTGGTGATCAACGCGATCCTCGACGCCCCCGGCGCCGTCATCACCACCAGCACCCGCCCGGACAACCTCACCGCGACATTGAAAGCACGGGCGAAGAAGGGGAAGGTCGCGGTGTTCGACCCCCAGCAGCTCGCCCCAGGGTTGTCTGCGGGGATGCGGTGGTCGCCGGTGCGGGGCTGCCAGGACCCGCTGACGGCGATGATCCGCGCCAAAGGCCTCGCCACCGCCACCGGATTCGGCGGTGTCCAAGACGCCGGGTTCTGGGAAGGGAAGACCACCGCCGCGATCCAAGCGCTCCTGCATGCCGCCGCTCTCGACGGGAGGGATGCGAAGACCCTGTATCAGTGGGCGCTGAACCCGACCCTCGCCGCCGACGCCGTACGGGTGCTGTCCTCGCATCCTGGGGCGGCGGAGGGGTGGGCGGACAGCCTGGATGCGATGGTGCAGGCTGACCCGCGGACGAGGGATTCGATCTGGCAGGGCGTGTCCCTCGCGTTCTCCGCCCTCGCCGACCCCCGCGTCCTCGACGCCGTCTCACCAAGACCGGGTGAGGAGTTCGACCCCGAGGTCTTCCTTCGCGGCAACGGGACTCTCTACCTCCTGGCGACGGGTGCGGGGGCTGGGGCGTCGTCAGCGCTGGTGGCGGCGTTCATCGAGGACCTGGTTGAGACGGCGAGGAAGATCGCCGCCCGGTCACCCGGTGCCCGCATGGACCCGCCCCTGCTCCTCGCGTTGGATGAGATCGGGAACCTCGCCCCGCTCCCGTCGCTGCCGACGTTGATGGCGGAAGGCGGCGGCACCGGCATCACCCCACTCCCCGTCCTGCAGTCCCTCGCACAGGCCAGGGAGAAGTGGAGCGAGAACCAGGCGAACGCGATCTGGGACGCCTCCATCGTCAAGATCATCCTCGGCGGAGCCTCCAACAGCCGCGACCTCCAAGACCTCTCCACCCTCATCGGCGACCGCGACGAAACCACCAACAGCGTGACGACCGAC
This sequence comes from Microbacterium sp. JB110, assembly GCF_003335195.1. NCBI lineage: Bacteria > Bacillati > Actinomycetota > Actinomycetes > Micrococcales > Microbacteriaceae > Microbacterium > Microbacterium sp. JB110. The sequence continues at coordinate 608,960 of NZ_QPGM01000001.1, forward strand.
GCGTATGGGGCGCACTCATCGCAGCGCTCGATCCGCCGCGTCCCTATCCTCCCCCCAGACGTGTTGCGCACGCTCCCGTTCGGCACGGGCGTGGTAATGCTCCGCACCGCCCGGCCCATCATCACGAACCTGCGCCCCTGGCCGTCCCGCGCCGACGCGAAGCAACTGAGAGCTGACCGGGGTGAGGTGGAGCAGGCCCTCCAGGGCGGTGCCCGGTAGCAGGGCCACGACTTCAGGGTGGCGGTCGTACCTGTCCAGTAGCCCCCGCAGTTGCGGGTGTGAGACCGATAGGAGTACTCGCTGATGACCATCCGCACCAAGCAGTCCCTCTCCGGGTTCGTCGCTACGGACCCGGAGCTGACGTTCACGAGCAACGGTGATGCCCGCGTCTACATGCGTATCGGGCAGCCCCAGGCCCGGTTCGAACAGGACGGCACGTTCACCCAGCTCGACCCGGAGTTCACCGACCTGGTGATGTTCCGCAAGTCTGCCGAACTCGCCCATGAGCAGTTCCGTAAGGGCGACAACTTCCTTGCCGAAGGCGAGACCCGCACCTACACCGGCAGTGACGGCGCTGAACGGGAGCAGTTCGTCGCGTCCCGGATCGGACACGACAACAACCTCACCCGCTACACCGTCGACCGCGCCCCGCTCGAACGAGAAGCCCGCAGCAGGAGGCGCCGCTGCGGGAGCAGGTGCAGCAGGCTCTCGCCCAGCGGGAAGCACAGCTCGACCCGGAGCCACCCGCCGCGACCGCGAGCACCGGCGCAGTGCAGCGCGAGGCGGTCGCCCGATAAACCGCGGGTGCGGCGACCAGCCTCCCCACCACCTCCACCTGGTCGCCGCGCCCGCCCCCTGCTCTTCGCCGCGTCCTTCGCGGCTCTCCTTCTTCTTTCTCGCCCTTGTTCCGGGAGCATCCTGATGACCACCGACAACCCCACACCACCTGACCTGCCCGATACAGATCCGACCGCTCAGGGGCCTGACTTCGACGGGATCGACCTGTCCGGGCTGCCCGCAGACGTCGCTGAGAAAGCGAGAGCGTTCGCGAAGCAGACGTTCCAGGCGGACTTGGCGAAGTCGCTCACCGCGGTGGCGCGGCCGATCAACTGGCGCACCCTCCCACCCGCAGACCTCGAAGCCGAGCTTCTCGAGTTGAACGGGTGGGTGGACTGGCTTCGCCACACCTACGGCCTGCCCGCCCAGGTGATCCCGCCGATGTGGCATCGCCACCCCGAACTGCTCTGGGAGCTGTCCGCGCTACGCCAGCACTGGCTGTTCTGCTTCGACCCCCAAGCGAAAGGCAACCAGGCTCTCGCCTGGCACCACGACTTCAGCCTTGCACGGGAGCGGCTGCGGGACTGGGCCACGATCTCCGGCACCCGCCTCGACCGAGACCGGCCCACCCGCATCACGGCCTGGCCCGGCGGGGAAGCTGAGGATTGGACGGAGCCCGACACCACGGAACGACCCGTCGCGGCGCGGACGGACGACTTCCTCGCATTCGTCGCCGAGCAGGTTGCCGCGCGCCGTGAGGAGCAGGACGCAACGATCCGTGACGTGATTGCCAAGGAACAGCAGGCCCGGTGATGGCGGGGAGGCGTCGCCCGTATGAGCGGAAGACCGGGTATGTGCCGCAAGCGGAACGCTCATACGGGATCCGGGTGGTGCACCGGGAGCGTCCGAACATGACCGCGCTGACGGAGTTGTTCGTCCGGTTCACGCTCGCCGAAGCCCACGCCAACCGCGACACCGAGCACGAGCCGGTGACCGTACGACCGGAAGTGCTGAAACTCAGCACGGACCGGGATCTCACTGCCGAAGGAAGGTAACATCACCACCCGCCCAGAACACGCACCGGCGGGGAGAAAGCCGAGGAACCGCCGCCATGCTGTACGCCACTGACACGATCGCACCACCATCCCCGCCCGCGGAAACGATGCTTGCTCCCGCAGTGACCTATCTGCGGGTGTCGACCAAGGAGCAGGCCACCAAAGGCGGACACGACGAGGGCTTCTCGATCCCTGCGCAGCGGGGCGCGAACCACGCCAAAGCCGACACCCTCGGCGCGAGCATCGTCAAGGAGTTCGTCGACGCGGGGGAGTCGGCGAAGAAAGCCGACCGTCCCGCGCTGCGGGAGATGATCGCCTACGTCAAGGCCCACAAGGTCGCGTACTGCATCGTCCATAAAGTCGACCGGCTCGCCCGCAACCGTGCCGACGACGTCGAGATCCACCTCGCCCTCCGCGAGGCCGGCGTGCTGCTGGTATCGGCGACGGAGAACATCGACGAGACCCCATCGGGGATGCTGCTGCACGGGATCATGTCCTCGATCGCGGAGTTCTACTCCGTGAACCTCGCCAACGAGGTCATGAAAGGCCTCGTCCAGAAAGCCTCCACCGGCGGCACCCCCATGCGCGCCCCGATCGGGTACCGCAACACCCTCCACCGCGACGACCTCGGCCGTGAAGTGCGCGGCATCACCCAAGACCCCGATCGGGCACGACTCGTCAAGTGGGCATTCACCGCGTACGCGTCCGGGAACTACAGCCTCGCCCAGCTCCGCACCGAACTCACCAAGAAGGGTCTGCGCAGCGTGCCGACGCCGAAACGTCCCGCACGTCCGCTCGGGCTATCGTCGGTGCACCGGATGCTGCAGAACCCGTACTACAAGGGCGACGTCGTCTACCGCGGCGTCCGTTACGACGGTGCACACGAGCGCCTCGTCGAGCCCGAGATCTGGTACCAGGTGCAGTCCGTGCTCCGCGCCCACGCCCAGTCCGGGGTCCGCACCCAGAAGCACGACCACTACCTCAAAGGCACCCTGTACTGCGGGCGCTGTCGCCAGCGGATGACGATCATCCACGCGAAGAACCGGCACGGGAACATCTACCCGTACTTCATCTGCCTGGGCCGCAACAACAAGCGCACCACCTGCGACATGCCCTACGCACCCGTGGACCGGGTCGAGAAGCTCGTCGCCGACTACTACCGGCGCATCACCCTCACCCCAGCGATGACCGACGCGCTCCGGGGGATGCTCACCCACGAGTTCGACCAGCTCACCGCAGGCACGAACCAATCCATCCGCGACCTCACCGAACGGCGTAAGCAGATCCTCGCCGAGCAGGACAAGCTCCTCGAAGCCCACCTCGCCGACGCCCTGTCCCTGGACCAGCTGAAGAAGTTCCAGACCCGGCTCCGCGCCGAACTTGACGGGATCGAAGCGCAGATCGCCGAGCACCACAACGACTACCAAGGAGCCCGTGCCCTCATCGACGGAGCTCTCGATCTCGCCCGCGACTTCGCAAAGATCTACGAGCGCTGCGACGAGCAGAACAAGCGCCTCGCGAACCAGACCTTCTTCACCCGCATCTACCTGAACGAGGGCGGCACCCTCACCGCCGACACCGCCGCACCCTTCGCCACGATCCTCGACGAGAACACGAAGCAGCAAGCCCTCACCTGGGCCGAAGCACGCTCGTCCTCAGACGAGGAGAGCGATGCTGTAACCCGAGACCTGTTTCTTCAGGCCCGGGTTACAACATCGCTCATTGAGTGCGCGAGGGGGGACTTGAACCCCCACGCCCTAATACGGGCACTAGCACCTCAAGCTAGCGCGTCTACCTATTCCGCCACCCGCGCATTGGGTGTCGGCCCGTCCAGACCCGCCGTGCGGAGCTTTTCGAACCAAGAGAAAACATTACCACCTACGACCGTGCCCGACGAATCATGACATGCCTCGGGCGTGGCGGTGACCCGCGTTCCTACCCGAGGTCGACGCCGAAGATCAGCCCCAGACCGTAGGTCACCGCGGCGGCACCGAAGCCGATCGCCAGCTGCCGCAGCGCGCGCGGAATCGGTGAGGCACCGGACAGCAGACCGACCAGCGCACCGGTCACGCTCAGCGCGATGCCGACGAGCACGAGTGCGACGACCACGGCGGCCATTCCCGACATGCCGAAGATCCACGGCAGCACGGGGATGATCGCACCAGAGGCGAACAGCAGGAAGCTCGACACCGCCGCTCTGAGAGCGCCTCCGACCACTTCGTGCGCGTCACCGGACACGGCGCGCTGCGGCATCTGCCCGCCATTGGCCTCGGCGATCACGCGCCGTGCGCGTTCCATCGCCTCCTCCCCTGCCATTCCCCTGGTCCGATACACGAGGGCGAGCTCGTTCGCGTCGATGTCGAGGTCTGGCAGGTTCGCGTGCGCGAAGTCGCTCGGCTCCGTCGCCTCCAGCAGTTCGCGCTGACTGCGCACCGAGACGTATTCCCCGGCCCCCATCGACAGCGCCCCGGCCAGCAGGCCGGCGACGCCGCTGAAAAGGACGAACTGAGGCGCCGCGCCCGTTGCACCGATGCCCATCACGAGCGCCAGATTGCTGACGAGCCCGTCATTCGCTCCGAACACCGCAGCCCGGAACGTGCCGGAGAGCTTGCGTCGGCTCTTCGCGGCGAGTCCGCGCACGACCTCGTGGTGGATCTTCTCGTCGGCGCGCATCGCCGGCGTCGCCCACGGGTCGGCGTCGTAGGGCGAGCGCGCCTCCGCCTGCTGCGCCATCGCGAGGGTGAACACCGAGTCGAAGCGTCCGGCCATCCACCCGGTCAGCCTGTCGCGCATCCTCGCCTTCGGCAGCTTCTTCGGCTCACCGCCGAGCAGGTCGATCCAGTGCTGCTCGTGGCGCTTCTCGGCGTCCTCGAGCTGCAGCAGGATCTCGCGCTCCTCACCCTGTCGCTTGCGCGCGAGCCGCCGGTACACCGCAGCCTCCGCACGCTCGTCGGCGATGTACTGCGCCCAGCGGCGGCGGTCCGATGCGGTCGGCTCGCTCGGGGTCTGATACTCCGTGTCGTTCACTCGTTCCACGGTATTCGCGCCGTGCCCGCAACACGTCGCAGATCCGCGCATTGACAGCATTTCGGATCCCCGAAGCACGCGCGCCGCACCCTCTGCGACGCCCTCACAGGCACCCGGATGCCGTCAGGAGCGTACGCGACGACGCAGGCTCTGTATGCGCTTCTGCAGCTGTGCCACGGTCGCCTGTGCCACGGCCGGCCCGCCGCAGGTGCGTCGAAGGTCTGCGTGGATCTTGCCGTGAGGATCGCCCGTCTGCCTGGAGTAGAGCCCGACGAGGTTGTTCAGCAGCTGCCGCTGCTCCTTCAGCGTGCGGTGCAGCGGCTCGGGGAGCGCGCTCTGCCCGCTGTCACGCTCTGCGGATTCGCGCACCTCCCGATGCTTCGACTGCCGCTGCGTGCGCTGCAGCAGCAGATCGTGCACGTGCTCCGGCTCGAGCAGGCCGGGAAGCCCGATGAACTCCTGCTCCTCCTCGGTGCCGGGAACGGCGAGCTGGCCGAACTCCCTGCCCTCGAACACGACCTTGTCGAAGTGCGCCACAGAGCTGAGGGCTTCGAACTTCCCCTCCTCCTCTGTGAGCTCGTCCGAGGCCTTCTCCTCGCGCTCCGCGGCGTCGAGCAGGGAATCGTCGAGCCCGTCGCCGTCCTTCTCGCCACGGCCGATGACGTGGTCGCGCTCCCGCTCCATCTCGCCGGCGAGATCCATCAGAGACGGCACGTGCGGCAGGAACACGCTGGCCGCCTCGCCGCGGCGCCTGGCCCGCACGAAGCGCCCGATCGCCTGCGCGAAGAACAGCGGCGTCGACGACGATGTCGCGTACACCCCGACCGCCAGCCGCGGCACATCGACGCCCTCTGACACCATGCGAACAGCGACCATCCACCTGTCGTCGTTCCCCGCGAAGTCCTCGATGCGCCGAGAAGCCGCCTTGTCGTCGGAGAGCACGACGGTCGCCCTTCTGCCGGTGATCGACATCAGCAGCTTCGCGTACGCGCGAGCCGCCGTCTGATCGGTCGCCAGCACGAGCCCGCCCGCATCGGGAACGTGGTGCCGGATCTCGGTGAGCCGTGCGTCGGCCGAGCGCAGGATCTGCGACATCCACTCGCCGTTCGGATCCAGCGCCGTGCGCCAGGCCTGAGACGTGACGTCCTTGATGTTGTCCTGCCCGAGCTGCGCCTCCACCTCTTCGCCGGCCTTCGTGCGCCAGGCCATCTGGCCGGCGTACACGTGGAAGAGCACGGGGCGCACGACGCCGTCGGCGAGGGCCCGCCCGTAGCCGTAGTTGTAGTCGGTGATCGAGGTCATGCCGCCGGCAGTATCCGGCGCGTAGTCGACGAACGGGATCGGCGAGTCATCGCTGCGGAACGGCGTGCCTGACAGCATCAGCCTTCTGGTGGCCGGCGCGTACGCCTCCCGCACGGCGTCGCCCCAGCTGAGCGCGTCGCCGCCGTGGTGCACTTCGTCGAGGATGACCAGTGTGCGCCCCGACTCCGTCAGCTGGCGGTGCACGTACGCCTTCGCGGCGACCTGCGCGTAGGTGACGACCACACCGGCGTACTGCCGCGACGGTGAGACGTCGCTGTTGCGGAAGTTCGGATCGAGCCGGATGTGCGCACGAGCAGCGGCATCCGCCCATTGGGTCTTGAGATGCTCGGTCGGCGCGACCACGATGACACGGTCGATGACATCGTCGCTGCGGAGCTTTCGCGCCATCGTCAGCGCGAATGTCGTCTTTCCTGCGCCGGGTGTCGCAGCGACCAGGAAGTCGCGTTTGTTCGCCAGGTCGTACGCTTCCATCGCCTCGCGCTGCCATGCGCGAAGGTTCTCCGCGGTACCCCACGGAGCTCTCTGCGGATAGGACGGTGACAGCACTCGTCCACGATATGCGAGACCGACGACGTCGAACCTTCGAAGCGGCAGGGCGTCGCCCATCCGGAGCTGGGATAATCGTCGGATGATCCCCGCCGACGCACGTACGCACATCGATGACCTCGCCGCTTTCGTGACCGCTTCGCCCTCGTCGTACCACGCGGCCGCCGAGGTCGTGCGCCGACTGACCGGCGCAGGTTTCGACGCTCTCGACGAGCGCGACGCCTGGCAGGTGCGACCGGGTGGGCGCTACGTGGTGCGGCGCGACGGTTCGGCGATCGCATTCGTCGTCCCGGATGACGCCGGGCCGCTCACGCCGTTCTCCATCGTCGGAGCCCACACCGACTCCCCCGCCTTCAAGCTGAAGCCCAAGCCCACCACCACGGGTCCAGGCGGCTGGTGGCAGCTCGGCGTCGAGGTCTACGGCGGCCCGCTGCTCAACTCGTGGCTCGACCGCGAGCTGGAACTCGCGGGGCGGATCGTGACGCGCGACGGCGTCGAGCACGTCGTGCGCACAGGGCCGCTGCTGCGATTCCCGCAGCTCGCTGTGCACCTCGACCGCGCTGTGAACGAGTCGCTCGCGCTCGACAAGCAGAAGCATCTCGACCCGGTGTGGGGACTCGGCGACGCGGAGTCGGCCGACATCCTCGCCGTTCTGGCGCGCGAGGCCGGCGTGCGGCCTGACGAGATCGCCGGCTACGACATCCTCACGGCCGACACGCAGGACCCGCGCGTGTTCGGCGCCGATGGTGACCTGTTCGCGTCCGGTCGCCTCGACAACCTGCTGTCGACACATGCGGGGCTCATCGCGATAGAGACGGCCGCACCGACGCGGTCGATCGCGATGTTCGCCGCGTTCGACCACGAAGAAGTCGGCAGCTCGTCGCGCTCCGGCGCCGCAGGCCCCTTCCACGAAGACGTGCTGCGCCGCATCGGCGATGCGCTCGGCGCGACGGCGGAAGATCGGGCCCGCGCGTTCGCCGCGTCGCTGCACGTCTCCAGCGACGTCGGCCATGCCGTGCACCCGAACTATCCGGAGCGGCACGACCCCGTGAACCTGCCGATGGCCGGGCGGGGGCCGATCCTGAAGATCAACGCCAACCAGCGCTACGCCACCGACGCCCACGGCGCCGCCGCCTGGAACGCCGCATGCGAGCGCGCCGCGGTGCCGTCGCAGGAGTTCGTCTCGAACAACGCGGTGTCATGCGGGTCAACGATCGGGCCGCTCTCGGCGACGCGCCTGGGCATCCGGACCGTCGACGTCGGCGTGCCGATCCTGTCGATGCACTCCGCACGCGAGCTCACCAGCGTCGTCGACCCCTGGTACCTCTCACGAGCCATGGGTGAGGTGCTCGCCGCGTGACATCGGACGCGCCCGCTCGCGCCAGGCTTCCGCACGAAGCGTGGCGCGAGCACGAGCGCGTCCACATCCGCCGGGCCGATGCCCTCACCGCCGGGCACCGCGAGCGCGCGGCACGCGGCGAGAAGCACCCGGTGTGGGATTTCCTGTTCCAGTACTACTCGTTCAAGCCCGCCGTGCTGCGCCGATGGCATCCGGGCGCCGGCGTGGAACTCGCCGACGCCGCCGACAGCGAGCGCGCCGGATGGCGCTGGTACCGCGAGGGATCGACGCCCGACTCCCTGATTCCGGATGACGCCGGCTACGCGACAGAGAAGCCGCATCTGGCGAGTCTCATCCGGATCATGCTCACCCGCACCGCGTCGAGGCCCGGTCAGTTCGACTGCTTCGGTCTGCACGAGTGGGCGATGGTGTACCGCTCCGATGCGCACAGGCATCCGCAGCCGCTGCGACTCGGGCAGGACGGCACCGACAGCGTCGTGGAGGAACACGAGCTGAAGTGCACGCACTTCGATGCCTTCCGGTTCTTCACTGCAGAGGCGGAACCGCGCAACCGCCTGCGGCCGACGCGCGACACACAGCCGGATCTCGATCAGCCCGGATGTCTGCACGCGGGCATGGACGTGTACAAGTGGGCGATCAAACTCGGGCCGCTCGTGCCAGGCGATCTCCTGCTGGACGCGTTCGAACTGGCCGCAGACATCCGCAGCCTCGATATGCGGGCCGCGCCCTACGATCTGCGCGCGTGGGGCTTCGACCCTGTCCGGATCGAGACGCCGGATGGCAAAGCCGAGTATGTGCGCCGTCAGCGCGGCTTCGCCGAACGGGGCAATGCGCTGCGCCGACGGATCCTCGCGGCGGCCTTCCCTGATACCGCCCCCGCCCCGTCGGCCCAGCGCATCGCTGCTCCGGTACGGGCGGACGCCGCCGCAGCCGCTGGGTAGCGGCCCTTCGCCGCATCTGCGCGACTGTCGCCGGCTAGGCTTCGGCGGGCTGCGGCACCAGGATGCGGTCGTGGCCGGTGTAGATGTTCATGGTGTCACCGCGCAGGAAGCCGACGAGCGTGAGGCCCGCGTCGTCGGCGAGTTCGACCGCCAGCGATGACGGCGCCGACACTGCCGACAGTGCCGGGATGCCCGCCATCAGGGCCTTCTGCACGAGCTCGAAGCTGGCCCTGCCCGACACCATCAGCACAGTTCGGCGCAGCGGCAGTCGGTCGTTCAGCACCGCCCAGCCCACCACCTTGTCGACGGCGTTGTGGCGGCCGACGTCTTCGCGCAGGACGAGCAGCTCGCCCGTGTCCGCGTCGAACAGGCCCGCAGCGTGCAGACCGCCCGTCTTGTCGAAGGCGTCCTGGTTGTCGCGGAGCGTGTCGGGGAGCTCCGCGAGCAGGCGGGCATCGATCGTGAAGGCGTCGCCGGCGACGTCATGGGCCGATTCGGTGCGGACGGCATCGATCGACGCCTTGCCGCACATGCCGCAGGAGCTGGTCGTGTAGAAGTTGCGCGACAGGTCGGTGCTGGGCAGCGCGACGCCATGCGCGAGTGCCACATCGAGCACGTTGTAGGTGTTCTCACTCGCCGAGGCGCCGCTGTCGGACGCCCGGAGCGTGTCCAGCACACTGCGCGGGGCGGCGTCTGCCGCCGCCGGAGCGCCGACCTCCGGCATGCCGAGGCCGTTGGTTCCCGGACCACCGCAGTGGATCGCCGAACGGAAGTCGCCCCCCGTCTTCACCACCCCTTCGGAGACGAGGAATCCCGCCGCCAGCTCGACGTCGTGCCCCGGCGTGCGCATCGTGATCACGAGCGGCTCCCCCGCGATGCGGATCTCGAGCGGCTCCTCCACCGCGAGAGTGTCGGGCCTGCGCCGCTCGCCGTGCGTGAGGGAGACTCTGGTGACAGGCCGCCGCGTCGTGATCCGTCCCATACAGCCATGTTACGCGCGCGTGTGGGCCCCAGCTCCGCGCGGACGGCTCGGGTCAGCCGCCGATGGCGTTCATACCGCGCTCCGGCTGCAGGAACGACGGGTCGTTGATGGCGTGCCCGGGCAGCTTACCCGCGATGGCCGCCCGCAGCACCCGTTCGATGTCGTCATCGCTGCCGCCCCCGCGCAGCCGCGGCACGAGATCGTACTCGTCGTTGGAGAACAGGCAGTTCCGGATCTGCCCGTCGGCCGTGAGGCGCATCCGGTCGCAGTCGCCGCAGAACGGGGCGGTGACGGATGCGATCACGCCGACCGAATGCGAGCTTCCGCCGAGCCGCCAGGTCTCGGCGGGCGCGCCGCCGCGGCCGGGGATCGGCTCCAGCTCCCACCGCGTGCGCAGCGCGTCGAGGATCTCCTCGCGCGTGACCATGCTGTCCCTGCTCCAGGTGTGTCCGGCGTCGAGGGGCATCTGCTCGATGAAGCGCAGCTGCGCGCCGTGTCCCGTGGCGAACTCCACCAGGTCGACGATCTCGTCCTCGTTCACCCCGCGCATGGCGACGGTGTTGAGTTTGAGCGGCTTCAGGCCGCTGCGCGCCGCGGCCGCGATGCCGTCCATCACGTCGTCGAAGCGATCACGACGGGTCAGCTCGCGGAACTTCTCCCGATCGAGCGTGTCGATCGAGATGTTCAGTCGTTTCAGGCCCGCATCGACCAGATCGGGAAGGAACTCCCCCAGCCGGATGCCGTTGGTCGTCATCGCGATCTTCACGGGCCCGTCAGGGGATTCGATGCGTGCGAGCCGCCTGACCACGTCGACGATGTCGCGCCGCAGCAGCGGCTCTCCCCCGGTCAGTCGGAACGTCGAGATGCCGCTGGCTGCGGCGATGCCGGCCACTCGAACGATCTCGTCGACAGTGAGGATGCTCTCGCGTGCCAGCCACTCGTTGCCCTGCTCCGGCATGCAGTACGTGCACCGCAGGGAGCAGCGATCGGTGAGCGAGATGCGCAGATCGCGGTGCACGCGGCCGAAGCGGTCGACGATCGGCCCGCCCAGGGGCCCGTCGAACGTCGCGGGGCGCGCGGCTGCGCCTTCCGCAGGGGCGACTGCGATCGTCGCGCCCAGCGAAACGGCCGTCATGAGCGACTCCTGTGCATCAGACCAGGCTACTCTCCGACAGCGGAAGCGGCACCGCGGTCGGTGACCTGGCGCGTGCCGTCCTCGCGCGGCGAGTGCGCACCGGATGCGCGCGGCCTGCGTGCCGGGCCGATGATCCGCACGCGATCCGCCGGTACGGACAGGCGCACGGGGTCGCCGGGAGCCAGGTGCATGCCGGCGAGCCGTTCGGCGGGGATCTCGGCCGCCACTCGCGGGTTCTCCGTGACGACGCGCGCTCCGGACGGCGTCGACTCGAATCGGACGACCCGTGCCAGCCACTCGCCGGGTTCCGGTTCGGCATCGCGGGCCAGTCGCAGTGCGGCGGTCCACGAGTCGTCGTCGGCGCGCTCCAGGCGCACATCGCTCGGCCGGAACAGCGCCGTGACCCGCTTGCCCTCGTGCGCGTGCCGTCGCGGGGTGCGCGCCAGCGCCGCGGCCTGGGCATCGCGCGTCGACGATGGTGCGTCCCCGTCGACGTGCTCCGCGTCGTCCGCCGACTCGTACCCCGCAGGCAGTGCCCGATGATGCGGCACGACGTGCGCCGCGGCGAGCGGTCCGCCGCCTGCGTCTGCGGAGTCGCTGCCTCCGATGCGAACGGGGCCCTCCGACGCCTTGACCAGGCATCCGCCGCTCGATCCGGTGCCCACGATCCGGTTCAGGCCGGCGACCGTCGCAGCGAACGGCGTCTGCGGGCGCGCGAGCACATCCGCAGTCGGCCCTTCCTGCGTGATGGTGCCCTTCTCCAGTATGAACAGGCGCCGCCCGAGGGCGGCGGCATCGGTGACGTCGTGCGTGACGATGAGAGCGGCGACCCTGGACGAGATCAGCTGCTCCTGCAGCATGGCTCGGATGTCGGCGGCAGTTTCGGGGTCGAGGGACGTGAGCGGTTCGTCGAGGAGCACGGCGCGGGGTGCGGCCGCCAGCGCCCTGGCGATCGCGACACGCTGCTGCTGCCCTCCTGACAGCTCGCGGGGGTGATGGTCGCCCGTGCCGCCGAGGCCGACCTGCCAGAGCCACTCATCCGCCTCGTTGCGGGCGTGTTTGCCGTCGAGGCCGCGCACGCGAAGGCCGAACGCGACGTTGTCGCGTGCGGAGAGGTGCGGGAACAGCCGTGGATCCTGGCTGAGCAGCACCACGTCGCGCTTCTGCGGGCGCACGTGGCGCCGCCTGGTGGCAGCCGTGTCGTTGCCGAACGCCACGGTCCCGCCCGACAGGCGCGTCACTCCGGCGATCGCGCCCAGCAGTGTGGACTTCCCTGCGCCTGACGGCCCCATCACCGCGACGATCTCGCCGTGCTCGACGCGCACGCGTGCGTCGAGCCGGAATCCGGGACGGTTCACGATCACGTGCGCGTCGATCGGCGCGCCGCTCACCCTGTGCTGATTTCCACGGCTCATCGCATCGCTCCCGGTCGCCAGGCCCGCACCAGAAGAAGCACGAGGATCGCGGTCATCAGCAGCAGCAGTGACAGCGCGACCGCCGGTCCCTGCGAGAGCCCTGATCCGTTGAACGCGGTGTAGATCGCCAGCGGCATCGTGCGGGTCACACCCGGCGCGTTCCCCGCGAACAGCGCCGTGGCGCCGAACTCGCCGACCGCACGGGCGAAGCACAGCACCGTGCCGGCGATCAGGCCGGGTGCGGCGAGCGGGAGCGTGATGCGGGCGAGGATGCGCCACCGGCCCGCGCCCAATCCCGCTGCCGCGAGCTCGAATTCGGTGCCGACCGAGCGCAGCGCACCCTCGAGGGCGAGCACGAGGAACGGCAGCGCGACGAACACCTGCGCCAGCACCACGGCCGTGGTGGTGAACGGAATCTGGATGCCGACCTCGGCGAGGAGCGAGCCGCCGGGGCCGGTCGGGCCGAGCAGGAACAGCAGAGCGACACCGCCGACCATCGGCGGCAGCACCAGAGGTATCGTCACGAGCGCCCGCAGCACGGCCGCCACGGCGCGGGCGGAGCGGGCGATCAGAAGAGCGAGCGGCACTCCGAGCACGAGGCAGATCCCCGTCGCCACCAGCGCAGTGCGCACCGAGAGCCACAGCGCCTCAAGGGACGCCGGCGAGGTGACGTCTCCCCAGACCGTCGTCCATTCCACCCGGCCGACGAGGGCGGCCAGCGGGAGGACGAGCATGGCGATCCCGACGAGGGCGGGAACAGCCAGTATTCGGGGAAGCTGCCCCGGCGGGGACGCCCGCCGACGCGGGCCGGCTTCTGTGCGGGCGGTGCCGCTGCGGACGTCGCTCATAGTCCTATCGTGTCGATCCTGCGCCGAATCCGCGGGCCTCCAGCACGGCGCGTCCGCTATCTCCTGTCACATAGTCGACGAATTCGGCCGCGGCATCCGGTTCCGGTGCAGCATCGAGCACGCCGATCGGGTAGCGACTGATCACCTCGTCGGCGCCCGTCGCGTCGAGGACGCCGACGTCGCGCCCGACCACGTCGGTGCGGTAGACGAGTCCGGCGTCGGCGACCTGCGTCTCGACCTTCGTGAGCACGGCGGTGACGTTCTGCTCCTCGCTGGCCGGAGTGACGTCGACGCCGGCGGAATCGAGCAGCGTGCCGCTGGCCGCGCCGCACGGCACCTCGGGCGCGCACAGGACGACGTTCAGCCCCGGATCGGCGAGGTCGGCGAGGTCGGAGACCGGCGTCTCCGCGTCGGGCGGCGTGACGATCACCAGGGTGTTCGTCGCGAAGATGCGCGCCTCGGAGACGTCGTCCGCGATCCGGTCGAAGGTCTGCTCGTTCGCGGTCGCCACGATGTCGGGCGCGGCACCCTCCTCGATCTGCGTGACCAGCACGTTCGAGCCGTCCGTGACGATCGGACGGATGTCGACATCCGGATGCTCCGCCTCGAAGGCGGCGGCGATCTCCTCGAAGGCGCCCTGCAGCGATGCGGCCGCGAACACCGTCACCGGCGTGCCGTCGCCGTCGGCCGGTCCGGCGCACCCCGCGAGCAGCACGCCGGATGCCGCCGCTGTCGCGGCCACCAGACGTCTCATCCTCACCCGCCCATCCTGCCATCAGCGGAGACGGCCCCCGGTGCGCCCGTCGCTCCGCCGCCGGAGTGGTGGCGCACTGTGCCGCGCCCCAGCGGACTGCCGCGGCGCTGTGGCGCAGAGCGGCACACGGGGATGGGAGGGCGTCGGTCGGGAATCCGGCATCGGACGAACGACCGGCACCGGATGAGCGACGGGCGCTCCTCGGGCGGGGAGCGCCCGGATGACCGTGGTGCGGCCTACCCTGGAGACATGCCGTTCCCACCGCTCGTCGACCCCGTCGCTTCGCTCTCCGAGGCGGAGCGAACCCGCACGGCGCGTCATCTCACCCTCGCGGGCTTCGGCGAGGACGCGCAGCGGCGACTCGCGAACGCGCACGTCGCACTCGTGGGCGCGGGTGGACTCGGCTCCCCCGCCGTTCTCGCGCTCGCCTCGGCAGGCGTCGGCACGCTCACCGTGATCGACGATGACGTGGTCGAGGTCTCGAACCTGCAGCGCCAGGTGATGCACCGGCACGACGACATCGGTGCACCGAAGGCGCTCAGCGCCGTACGCACGGCCGCGGACCTCTCGCCGGAGACCGACGTGCGCACGGTGATCCGGCGCCTCGATGCCTCCAACGCGGTCGAGCTGCTCAGCGGCGCCGATGTGGTGCTCGACGGTGCCGACACGTTCGAGACGCGGGTCGACGTGGCCGCCGCGTGCGAGCGGCTGGGCGTGCCGCTGGTGTGGGGCGTGATCCAGGAGTTCACCGCCCAGCTGACGGTGTTCTGGTCGACTCCGCCGGACGGACGCTCGCCCGTGCTGCTCGACGATCTGTATCCCGCAGGCAGCGCGGGAGAGGTTCCGACGTGTGCCCAGGTGGGCGTGCTCGGGGCGATGTGCCTGCAGGTCGGGGCGGCGATGGCGATGCAGGCGATTCAGCTCATCGCAGGAATCGGCGAGCCGCTGCTCGGGCGGGTGATGCTCTTCGACGCGCTGCGATCCCGCTCGCGGGAGGTCCCGCTCGTCGGCGCGGCCGCGCAGGCGCGCGACAGCGCGGACGACGTCTCCCCTGCACCCTCACCATCGGGGCCGTCCGATGCCGATGCGCCGGTGTCTGTCGGCGCCACGGCAGGCTCGCCGCAGTGCGCCCGCAGCATCAGGGCGCGCGATCTCGACGCCTTCCTCGCGGCAGGTGCCCCGGGGGCGATGCCGACGCTTCTCGACGTGCGCGAACCCGACGAGATCGCGGCGGATGCCCCGTTCTCCGACGCCGTGAGCATTCGGTTCGGTGAGGTCGTGGCCGATCCCGGCGCTGCCGCCGCGCGCTTGGGCGAGCGGCCGGTTGCGGTGATCTGCCGATCCGGTGTGCGTTCGAAACGGGCGGCGACGGCGTTGACAGCCGCGGGCGTCGACTGCGTGAGCGTCGCCGGTGGCCTCGATGCCTGGCACACGACGGCGCAGCGGAGCGCGATCCGATGAGCATGCGCTCCGTCGAGGAACAGCGCGCACGTGTGCTCGCCGAGGTGCGCCCGACCGAGAGGGCCGCGGTTCCGCTCGCCCTCGCGGCGGGGCTGACCCTTGCCGAGCCGATCACGGCGCGCGTGCCGATCCCGGTGTTCGACAACTCCGCCATGGACGGCTTCGCCGTGCGCTTCGACGATGTCGCCGAAGCATCCGCCACGGCACCCGTCACGCTGCGGGTCGTCGCCGACGTGCCGGCGGGCAGCGCAGACGACCCCGCCATCCGGTCGGGTGAGGCTGCGCGCATCATGACGGGAGCGGCCGTGCCGGCCGACGCCGACGTGATCGTGCCGTTCGAGCACACCGCGGGCGGCCTTGCCGATTCGATGACCGAAGCCACGGTGACGCAGGCGCCGAAAGCGCGCGCGGCACACATCAGACGACGCGGCGAGGACCGCGAGCCAGGTGACACGATTCTGGAACCCGGTTCGCCGCTTGCCGCGTTCGCCCTCTCCGGTGCGGCCGCCGCGGGTGTCGACGAGGTCGTCGTCGCAGCGCGGCCTCGCGTGCTGGTGATGTCGACCGGGTCCGAACTCACCGGTCCCGGCGCTCCCCTGCGGCGCGGCCAGATCCCCGAGTCGAATTCGGTGCTGCTGGCGAACCTCGCACGCGAAGCGGGTGCGGAGCTCGCCGCAGTCGCGACCGTCGACGACGCCCCGGAGGAGTTCGTCCGGGCGCTCGACGAGCATCCCGATGTCGACGTCGTGATCACGTCCGGCGGCGTCAGCGCCGGTGCGTACGAGGTGGTCAAGAACGTGCTCGGCGGCACGATCGAGTTCACCAAGATCGCCATGCAGCCGGGCAAACCGCAGGGCTTCGGCAGGCTGCCGTCCGGGGCGCTCATGTTCGCTCTGCCGGGCAATCCGGTCAGCGCCGCCGTGTCGTTCGAAGTGTTCGTGCGGCCGGCGCTGCTCGCCATGCAGGGTCGCAGCAGCATCGACCGTCCGGTCATCCGGCTCCGTGCGTCGCTGCCCTGGCGCCCCCCGCAGGGGCGACGGCAGTACCTGCCGGCCTCGATCGATCGAAGCGACCCCGCCGGCTGGTCCGTGCGCCCCGCCACAACCGGCGGTTCCGGCTCCCACCTGGTAGGAGGACTAGCGGTCGCCGAGGCCATCGCCGTCGTCCCCGCCGAGGTCGACCATGTCTCGGCCGGCGATCCGGTCGATGTCATGCTTCTGTCCTGACTCGCGAGAGAATCGACGCATGAGCGCAGACTTCACTCACATCGACTCCGCCGGGCACGCGCGGATGGTCGATGTCACCGCAAAGACGCCCACGGTCCGAGCAGCGACGGCACGCGGGCGCGTCACTCTCGCCGCCACGACGATCGCGGCGCTGCGCGACGGTTCGGTGCCGAAGGGCGACGTGCTCGCGGTGGCACGCATCGCCGGCATTCAGGGCGCGAAGAAGTGCGCCGAGCTGCTGCCTCTCGCCCACGTCATCGGCGTGCACGGAGCGAACGTCGACCTGGAGATCACGGACGCGGCCGTCGAGGTCACCGCGACCGTGCGCACCGCCGACCGCACGGGCGTCGAGATGGAGGCGCTCACCGCCGTATCGATCGCAGGGCTGGCGATCGTCGACATGGTCAAAGGCATGGACCGCTCGGCCTCGATGACGGACATGCGCATCGTCGCCAAAGAAGGCGGCCGGAGCGGATCGTGGACGCGCGACGGCGAATGACGCCGAACGACGGCTCGGCTCCGAACGGCGCCGTCGAGGGCATCGTCCTCGCCGGCGGACGGGCATCGCGCCTCGACGGCATCGACAAGCCTCGGCTCCGCGTAGGTGACGGGACGCTCCTCGACGGCGTGATCCGAGCGCTCAGGGATGCGGGTTGCCGGCGCATCGTCGTCGCGGGGCCCGCCGCCGAGGAGACGGCAGGCGACGACGTCGAGTGGGTGCTCGAGGACCCGCCGTTCGGTGGGCCGGTCGCCGGGATCGCTGCCGCGCTCGAGCACATCACGTCCCCTGAGGTGTTCGTTCTCGCCGGCGACCTGGCAGCTCCCGCAGAAGTCGTCGCTCGACTGCGCGAACACGCCCCCTCGTCGTCGCGGCCCGACGCGGCGACGGGCCGGACGGTCTCAGACGACGCGAGTGCGCACGAGGACGGCCGCTGCCTCTCCGATCCGGACGGTCGCGTGCAGTGGCTCGCGGGTGTGCACCGCACGATCGCACTGCGGGATGCCCTGGCCGCCTTGCCGAACGGCGGTCGTGACGCGTCTCTGCGGCAGCTGCTGCGCGGCATCCGGATCACCACCATCACAGCCTCCACCGAAGCTGTGCGCGATGTGGATACGTGGGACGATGTGGAGACCGCACGGCGCGAGCGCGCCGAGCGAAGGGAGTGATGACATGACTGATTCGCGGACGCTTCCCCCCGAGGCTCTCGACGAGTGGACCCTCGCCGCCTGCGAGCGGCTCGGTCTCGACCGCGACGCGGTCTCGGTTCCGCTGATCCTCGATCTCGCGCGCGACATCGCACACGGCGTCGCTCGCCCGGCCGCACCGCTCAGCGCGTTCCTCGCGGGCCTCGCCGCCGGACGTGCGGGCGGCAGCTCCGACGAGCAGGAGCGCACGGTGCGCGAACTGGTCGCGCTCGCCGAGACCTGGGGGGCCGACCGGTGACGACCGTGCGCTACTTCGCTGCCGCTGAGGAGGCGGCCGGGCGCGCAGAGGAGCGCCGCGATGAGCCCACGCTCGCCGCGCTGCGCGATGCGCTTGCGGCCGACCACCCCGACCTCGAGCCGATCCTCCCGCGCTGCGCTGTGCTGATCGACGGTCGCCGCCACGACGACGACGCCCCGCTCACCCCCGGAGCGACCGTCGACATCCTTCCGCCCTTCGCCGGCGGCTGACCCCCGCTCGCGAACCGCATGGAGTTCGTCGAGATGCCCCGAAATATGTGTGCATCTCGACAAAGCCCAGGCATCTCGCGAGCTCGTTCGGGGGCTGTCAGCCGCCGAGGCCCTTCCACGCGGCGGTGCCGTCTGCGGCGAGCTGACGCTTCCACACCGGGAGTTCGCGTTTGATGTCTTCGATCACCGCGCGGCACGCGTCGAACGCCTCCGCGCGGTGTCCAGCCGAGCAGGCGATGACGACCGCGGCATCTCCCACCACGAGCCGACCGATGCGGTGGCTCACCGCGACCTGTGCACGGTGCGCGGAGGCCGCGCGCTGGGCGATCTCGTGCAGCGTCGCCTCGACATCCGGATGAGCCGTGTACTCCAGCGCCGTGACGGCGCCGGACGCATCCGGATCGTGATCGCGCACGCGACCGACGAAGGACGTCTCCGCCCCGGAAGCGGGGTCGGCGACGGCCGCGAGATGCTCGCCGACATCCAGCGCGTCGCTCGAGACCCTGGCGATCCTCACCCCGGTCATGCGTGCTCTCCGTCAGAACGATGACCCCCGCCGTCGATCTGCGAGACGACGTGACGCGCGACGGACAGGATCACGGGCATCCCCTCGCGCACCGCGGACGGCGAGCCCGGCAGATTCACGATGAGCGCGCCGGCGGAGACCCCGCTCAGACCGCGCGAGAGCATACCGGCAGGAAGCGCCGCGGCGCCGATCCGGCGCAGTTCCTCGGCGATGCCGGGGAGCTCGCGATCGAGCACGCGCCTCGTGCCCTCCGGTGTGAGGTCGCGCGGCCCGACGCCCGTGCCGCCCGTCGTCACGACCAGGCGCGAACCCGCGCCGATCGCCTCGCGCAGCGCGGCTTCGACGCTGTCCTCGCCATCCGGCACGATGCGCTGATCACCGCAGGCGAACTCCGCCTCCTGCAGCGCCGCAACCGCGAGCGGCCCTCCGGCATCCTCCCGCTCTCCCGCCGCGGAGCGGTCGCTCACTGTGATGACCGCGGCGCGCACCTCGTCGCTCACGCGCGGCGCTCGAGCCGAACGATGACCGCCTTCGACGTGGGCGTGCCGCTCACGTCGGCGATCGATTCGAGCGGCACCAGCACGTTGGTCTCCGGGTAGTACGCCGCCGCATTGCGTCGCGGGGTGTCGTAGGCGACGAGGCGGAACGCGTCGGCGCGGCGCTCTTCGAGGCCGTCGCGCCCTTCCCACTCCGAGACGAGGTCGACGATGTCGCCGTCGGCGAAACCGAGATCGGTGATGTCCTCCGCGTTGATCAGTACGATGCGCCGCCCGCCCTTGATGCCGCGGTAGCGGTCGTCCTTGCCGTAGATCGTGGTGTTGTACTGATCGTGCGAACGCAGCGTCTGCAGCAGAATGCGCCCCTCGGGGATGTGCGGGTACTCCAGCTCGTTCCCCGTGAACATCGCCTTGCCCGTCGCCGTCGCGAACTCGCGGCCGTCGCGCGGCCCGTTCGGCAGCAGGAACGTGCGCCCTTTCTGGATGCGCGCGTCGTAGTCCTCGAACCCGGGCACGACGCGGGAGATGTGGCTCCGGATGCCGGAGTAGTCGTTCTCGAGAGAGACCCAGTCGGTCTGCGGCGCGTTGTCGCGCCCGTCGAAGACGAGCGCGCACAGCCGGGCGATGATGGCGGTCTCGCTCAGCATGTCCTTCTTGGGCGGGTCGAGCCGCCCTCGCGAGGCGTGCACGGCGCCCATCGAGTCCTCGACGGTGACGCGCTGGTCGGCGCCGCCCCTGGTGTCACGGTCGGTGCGCCCGAGCACGGGCAGAATGATGGCGCGACGACCGGTGATCACGTGCGAGCGGTTCAGCTTGGTGGAGATCTGCACGGACAGGTTGGTCTGCCTGATGCCTTCCTCGACCACTGCCGTGTCGGGCGTGGCGCTGAGGAAGTTCCCGCCGAGCGCCATGAAGACTCGTGCCCGGCCCTCACGCATCGCGGCGATGGCGGCGACCGTGTCGAAACCGTGCTCGCGCGGCGACGAGAACGAGAACTCCTCGTCGAGCGCGTCGAGGAACGTCGCCGGCGGCTTCTCGTAGATGCCGACGGTGCGGTCGCCCTGCACGTTGGAGTGCCCGCGCACGGGGCACACCCCGGCGCCCTCGCGGCCGATGTTGCCCTGCAGCAGCAGCACGTTCACCACGTCGCGCAGTGTCGCGACGGAGTGCTTGTGCTGGGTGAGTCCCATCGCCCAGCACACGATCGTCGATCCCGACAGGCGCACCTGCTCGGCGATCGCCCGCATCTCGCCCTCGCTGACCCCCGTCGCCGTCTCGAGCTCGCGCCATGTGACGCCCGAAACCGAGGCTGCGTACGCGTCGAAGCCCGACGTGTGCGCGTCGACGAACGCTCGGTCGACGACACCGGGCGTCTCCGCTTCCTTCTCCAGCAGGTGCTTGCCGATCGCCTGGAACAGCGCCTGGTCGCCGCCCAGCCGCACCTGCACGAAGTCGTCCGCGAGCTTCGTGCCTCCGAGCAGCACGCCCTGCGGTGTCTTGGGGTCGTTGAAGTGCATCAGCCCGGCCTCGGGCAGCGGGTTCACGGCGATGATGCGCGCGCCGTTGTTCTTCGCCTTCTCCAGCGCCGCCAGCATGCGCGGATGGTTCGTGCCGGGGTTCTGACCGGCCACGATCAGCAGATCGGCCTTGTGCATGTCCTCGATCGAGACGGTTCCCTTGCCGATGCCGATCGTCTCGCCGAGCGCCGATCCGCTCGACTCATGGCACATGTTGGAGCAGTCGGGCAGGTTGTTCGTGCCCAGCCCGCGCACGAGCAGCTGGTACAGGAACGCGGACTCGTTCGATGCGCGCCCCGAGGTGTAGAAGATCGCCTCGTCCGGGTCGTCGAGGCCGCGCAGCTCGTCGGCGATCGTCGTCAGCGCGTCATCCCACGAGATCGGGCGGTAGTGCGTCGCCCCTTCGTCGAGGATCATCGGCTCGGTGAGCCGCCCCTGCTGGCCGAGCCACCAGTCGTCGTGGCCCTGCAGGTCGGCGATCGAGTGCTCGGCGAAGAACGCAGGTTCCACGCGGCGGACCGTCGCCTCTTCGGCCACCGCCTTCGCGCCGTTCTCGCAGAACTCCGCGGCGTGCCTGCGGTCCTCCTCGGGCCACGCGCACCCTGGGCAGTCGAAGCCGTCCTTCTGGTTGACCCGCAGCAGCGTCCTCGCGCTGCGGACGATGCCCATCTGTTCGACAGCCATCTTCATCGAGTGCAGGACGGCCGGCACGCCGGCGGCCTCTGTCTTGGGGGCCCCGACTGTCACCTTCGACTCGTCGATGTCCTGCGTTGGTGCCTTCTTCGCCATGTCCCCATGATATTCCTTCGAGGCATTCCGCGCGCCCCGTTCGATGTCTGGAGAATCGATCCGTGTCGATTCGATGCCTGGGAGAGCGATCCGTGTCGATGCGTCCGCGGCCCGCGCGCTGATGGGCGGAGGTATCGTCGAACAGGTGACGGATGAGCGGACGGCCAGGCAGCAGCTGAGCGCCCTCACGCACGACCGCACGCTGTTCGCCGACTGGCTCGGCGCACTCGGGTTCAGCGACGATTCTCGCCCCGCCGCCGTGCTGGTGCTCTTCGGCGTGCTCGACACGGTCGCGGCCGACCATGACGCCCGCACCCGCGCGGTGTCGGCCGACCTCGACGTGCTGCTGCTCGCCCGCGCGGAGACGCTCAGCTCCCATGCCGGCCAGGTCGCGTTCCCCGGCGGACGCATCGATCCCGGCGACACCGGCCCGGTGGACGCCGCCCTGCGCGAGGCCGTCGAAGAGACCGGGCTGGACCGTGACGGCGTGGAGATCCTGGGCACGCTGCCCGAGCTGCCGCTGCCGTACTCGTCGCATCGTGTCACGCCCGTGCTCGGATGGTGGGCCCGACCCACGCAGGTCGGCGTCGTCGACGAACGGGAGTCGTCATCCGTGTTCCGGGTGCCGGTCGCCGACCTGCTCAACCCTGCGAATCGGTGGTCCACCCGCCTGCGCCGCGGCGGCGAATCGCTCACCGGACCGGCATGGTTCGTGCACGCGGACGGACAGCGCCAGCTGGTGTGGGGGTTCACAGCAGGCGTCCTCGACCGGGTGTTCACCAGGCTCGGCTGGACGGAGCCGTGGGACGAGACGAGATACATCGACCTGTAGTGCGCTGGGACCGACCGCCGAGATGCGCACATTTGCGACATCCGGGCGTCGACAACGGCGCATCTCGGCGATATGTGCGCATCTCGGCAGCTGGGGCCAGCCGCCGGTGAGGTGAGGCGGGATAGCCTGGTGGGGTGCGCCTGGAGTCTCTGTTTCGCGTCGTCGACCGTCTTGCCGGCGGGCGCGACCGGAATCACCGCGTACCCGGCGCCTCGCACGACGCCGCACGACGCGGGCTCGTCCTCGTCGCCGCGATTCTGATCGTCTGCACGCTCCTCGGCGCCGGCACGGTCCTCGCCGTCGTCTGGCTGCACCTCGCCGGGCACACCGTCACGCTCCCCGTCTGGATCCGCGGCCTGGTCATCCTCGCCATCACCGCCTCGCTGTTCTACTTCCTCTGGCGGGCATGGCTCGGGTGGTACTGGGCGTTCCGCCGTCTGCAGCTGTTCACGCGCATCTTCCCCGTCGTCGCACTGGCGCTCTCGGCGATTCCCGGGTTCTTCCCGGTCTGGATGATCGTCGAACAGCTCGTCTTCGCCGCCCTGCTGATCGTCGCCGCCGTCATCCTGTCGACGACGGCGATGCGGCAGGCGTTCCCCAAGCCCGACCGCGCCTCGCGCAGGCGTCGCGTCGCCCATCCGGGCGCTCCCGGTTAACGCCCCTCATCAAGGAGGAACCATGCCAACCATCGTCAAGGCCTATGGTGCTCACAGCGCCACCGAGAAGATCGTCCCGCTCGAGATCGAGCGGCGCGATGTCGGACCGCACGACGTGATGATCGCCATCCGGTACGCCGGCGTCTGCCACAGCGACATCCACACCATCCGGGGCGAATGGGGCCCGATCGCCTACCCGCAGGTCGTCGGTCACGAGATCGTCGGCGAGGTCACAGAGATCGGTTCCGACGTCGCCTCGCACCGGGTCGGCGATCGCGTCGGCGTGGGCTGCATGGTGAACTCCTGCGGTCAGTGCACGTACTGCCTCGACGGCGACGAGCACTTCTGCGAGAAGGGTGCGATCGACACGTACACGGCGACGGACGTCGACGGCACGATCACGCAGGGCGGCTACTCGACCCACGTGGTCGTCGACGAGAAGTTCGTGCTGCGCGTGCCGGAGTCGATTCCCTACGAGCAGGCCGCTCCCCTGCTGTGCGCCGGCATCACGACGTACTCGCCGCTCACGCGCTGGGGCACGGGCCCCGGCACGAAGGTCGCCGTCGTCGGCATGGGCGGTCTCGGCCACATGGCCGTGAAGATCGCCGTCGCGATGGGAGCGGATGTCACCGTGCTCTCGCGCACGCTCGCCAAGCGCGACGACGCTCTCGCATTCGGTGCGACGGCGCACGTCGCCACCGGCGAGGAGGGCGCGCTGCGCGAGCTGAAGCGCTCCTTCGACCTCATCATCAACACGGTCAGCGCTCCGCTCGACATGAACGCCTACCTTGCGACTCTCAGGCCTCAGGGCACGCTCGTCAACGTCGGCGCACCACCCGAACCGCTCCCGGTGCAGGTGTTCTCGCTGATCGGCGGCGGCAAGTCGTTCGCCGGTTCGAACATCGGCTCCATCAAGGAGACCCAGGAGATGCTCGACTTCTGCGCTGAGCACTCCATCGCGCCGGAGACCGAGCTGATCTCGGCCGATGCGATCAACGAGGCATACGAGCGCGTGCTGTCCAGCGACGTGCGCTACCGCTTCGTGATCGACACCACGACGATCTGATCCGAACGAAACGGGCGCCCGATCTGATCGGGCGCCCGTTTCGCGTGCGCGGTGCGGTCTGAACCGCTCCTTCGCCGTCAGCCCTTGACGGAACCGGACATCAGCCCGCCGATGAAGTACTTGCCGAGGATGATGTAGACGATCAGCGGCGGCAGCGATGCCAGCAGCGCGCCGGCCATCGACACACCGTAGTCCTGCAGCACCGACCCGTTCGCGAGGTTGTTCAGCGCGAGCGTCACCGGCTCGTTCTGGCTGGAGGCGAAGAACACCGCGAACAGGAAGTCGTTCCACGCATTGGTGAACTGCCAGATCAGCACGACGACGAAGCTGGGAATGGAGATCGGCAGGATCACCGACCAGTAGGTGCGCAGCATGCCCGCCCCGTCGACGCGCGAGGCCTCGACGAGCTCGTGCGGAACGGTCACGTAGTAGTTGCGCATGATCAGCGTTGTGATGGGGATGCCGAACACGACGTGCAGCAGGATCAGCGCGGGCACGCCGCTCGGCACGTGCATCGTGGTCATCAGCTGCGACAGCGGGATTATCACCGCCTGATACGGGATGAACATGCCGAACAGGATGCAGGCGAACACGATGTTCGCCCCACGGAACGCCCAGCGCGAGAGCACGAACCCGTTCAGGGAGCCGAGCACGGACGAGATGATCGCCGCAGGGATCACGATCTGGAACGAGCGCAGAATCGACGGCCACAGCGCAGTCCACGCCGCCTGCCAGTTCGCGAGCGTCCACTCCTGCGGCAGTGCCCATGCGCGTACGGGCGACGCATCGCCCGGTGCCTTGAAGCTGGTGATCAGCAGCACGTACACGGGTGTGAGCACGACGATCACGAACAGGATCGCCAGCACATACCTGACGGTGCGCCAGGCTGTGCGGCTCGTCTTCGCTCTGCCCGCCGAGCTCGGCGGCGCAAGGGCGTTCGTCGTCACGATGGCTGTTGCGCTCATCTGGCGTCCTCCTTGCGGTTGGTCCACCACAGGTACGGGATGATCACGACGGCGACGATGACCAGCAGGATCGTGCCGACTGCGGCCGAGTTGGCGTAATCGAAGCTGTTCTTGAACACGAACATGTCGATCGCGGGGACCTTGGTCTGGTAGTTGGAATGGCTCGAGATCGACATGATCAGGTCGAACGACTTCAGCGACATGTGGCCGATGATCACCAGCGCGGACAGTGCGATGGGCGCCAGCTGCGGGAAGAGCACGTATCGGTACAGCTGCCACTCACTGGCGCCGTCCATCCTGGCCGCCTCACGCAGCTCATCCGGTATGCCGCGGAACCCCGCGAGGAACAGCGCCATCACGTATCCGGACAGCTGCCAGATCGCCGGCAGCGCGATCGCCGCGATGCCGAAGGTGATGTTGTTCCACCATGGGTTCTGCAGCGCATCCAGCCCGATCATCTGGAACAGCCGGTTCAGGCCGGATGCGTCCTCACCCTGGTTGCTGTTGAGCAGCCACCGCCAGACGACGCCGCTCGCAACGAACGACACCGCCATCGGGAACAGGTAGACCGACCGGAAGATGCCCTCGCCCTTCTGCGGGCGCTCCAGGATCCACGCCCACAGGAAGCCCATCACCATCGCGCCCACGAGGAACACGACGGTGAACAGCACGAGATTCCACAGCGAGTGCTGGAAGTCGTCGGTCTTCAACAGCGTCACATAGTTGTCGAACCACACCACCACCGACGGCTGCTGACCCGTCGCCTGCGCCGCCGAATGGTTGTCCGTGATCGACGTGGCGAAGTTCGCCGCGATCAGCCCGTAGACGAAGACCGCCATGAGGATGAGCGACGGCGCGAGCAGCAGCAGCGGCGGCCCTATCTTTCGGATTCCCTTCATCGGGAATGTCTCCTCTCCCCGCGGTGCCGGGGCGGCCTCACAGACCGCCCCGGCACCGGCATCGGGATGTCGATCACTCGCCCGCCGCGGCGGCGAGCTCCTCCTGGTACGTCGCGAGATCGCTCGCGCCGGTCGTGAACTTGCTGGTGGCATCCGTGATCTGGTTCAGCACCGAGACCGGTACCGCCGCACCGTGCGCCAGCGACGAGACGATCGCGTCGCTCTGGAACGACTCGACCGCTGACTGCTGGTACGCGCCGAACTCGCTGGT
Organism: Microbacterium sp. JB110; assembly: GCF_003335195.1. Taxonomy (NCBI): domain Bacteria; kingdom Bacillati; phylum Actinomycetota; class Actinomycetes; order Micrococcales; family Microbacteriaceae; genus Microbacterium; species Microbacterium sp. JB110. The sequence continues at coordinate 635,502 of NZ_QPGM01000001.1, forward strand.
GTCGGCATCGGTGCGCGCGGGGATCGAGCCCTTCGCCATGTTGAACGCCTCCTGGCCCTCAGCCGACGACACCGACTCGAGCCACGCCTTCGCACCCTCGGGGTGCGGCGCCCCGACCGGCAGCGTGAAGCTGTCGGCGAGGAAGTCGAACACGCCGTCCGTGCCCGGCACCGGGAAGTAGACGTAGTCGGCGGGAGCTTCGGCACCGGCCTCCTGGAAGGCCGCCTCCGCCCAGTCGCCCATCACGTTGAACGCGGCCTCGCCGTCGATCACCTGCTGGGTGGCGTCCGGCCAGTCGAGGCCGTCGCGGTCGTCGTTCGTGAAGCTCATCAGCGTCTCGAAGTCTTCGAGCGCCGCTGTGACGTCCGCCCCGGTCCAGTCGGTCTCGCCCGACCAGAGACCCTCGTAGCCGTCGGCACCGAGGCCGGCGAGCAGCACCGTCTCGAGGAGGTTCACCTGCGTCCATGGCTGAGCCACCGACAGCGCGGTCGCCCCTGACGCGTCGATCTCCTCGAGTGCGGCGATCCACTCGTCGAGTGACGCGTACTCCGCCTCGGGGTCGAGGCCCGCGTCGGAGATGACCGACGGGTTGCCCCACACCACGTTCGCGCGGTGGATGTTCGCCGGAACGGAGTAGATCGCCCCGTCGACGGTGAGCCTGTCGATGAGATCGGCGGGGAACGCGTCGTTCAGGCCGAACTCCTCGTACAGATCGGCGACATCCTCCACCTGAGCGGCATCGATGTAGTCCTGAAGCTCAGCACCGGCGTGCGCCTGGAAGGTGTCGGGCGGGTCTCCCTGCTGCAGCCGCGACTGCAGCAGATCCTTCGCCGTCGATCCGGCGCCGCCTGCGACCGCGCCGTTGACGAACTTCGTATCGGGGTGCTGGTCGTCGAAGACCTCGACGAGCGCGTCGAGGCCCGCCTTCTCGCTGCCCGCAGCCCACCAGGTGAAGACCTCCACCTCGGCGTTGCCGCCGCCTTCACCACCGTCGCCCCCGTCGCCCCCGTCGCCTCCGCCGCAGCCGGCGAGTCCGAGCGCCAGGGCGGAGGCGCCCGCGGCGACCATCAGAATGCGATTACTCTTCATGGGATATCTCCACCTTCATTGCCTGGAGTCGTGTGATCAGAACGCTCTTCGTGAGAGCACGCCCGCACTCGAGGTGCGAGCGCCCCCACATTGAACACCCGGATGGAGCCGCGCGGCTCGCGTCAGCGGGATCGTGACCCATCCGAGATTCGCTGCGGGTGCGGGGGTCATCTGGGCCCCCTGTTCGACGATGCCCGCGCGACGAGTCGCATGGGCAGTTCGACGTTCTCTGCCGGGTGCGCCCTGTCTGCGAGCCTCCCGGTGGCCAGGCGCGCGGCGCGCCTGCCGAGTTCTTCCACGTCCCCCGTGACGACGGTGATGCCCAGCACGCGGGCCCACTCGACGTCGTCGAAGGCGACGATGGCCGGGCGAGAGCCGTGCTCGATCGGGGCGAGCTGCTCCGTCATTCCCAGCAGGATGCGGTTGTTGCCCGCGACGAGCGCCGTCGGCGGTTCGTCCAGCGCCAGCAGCTCTGCGGTCCGCGCTCTCGCGGAATCGACGTCGTGCGCATCCGTGCGCAGCAGTCCGCGCCAGGTGCTCGCCTCGCTGTCGAGGACGTCGCCCATGCCGTCGAGGCGACCGCGGAACGTCGGCAGCCAGCTGTAGTCGCCGATGAAGGCGATCCGAGTATGGCCCTGCTCGCGCAGGTGCTCCGCGGCCAGGCGCCCTCCTGTGCGGTTGTCGAAGATCACCGAGTCCGCCTCGATGCCCACCGGTGGGCGGTCGACGAACACGACGGGAATGCCCCGCCCCATCAGCGGCGCATAGCCGGAGTGCTCCGGCATCGCCGAGACCAGCACGAGCGCCTTGCTCTGCCTGTCCGCGAGATCGGCCGCGAGCAGCCGTTCGCGCTCGACGGACTCACCGGAGTTGGCGACGGAGAGATGGATGCCGTGGGGTCGGATCTCGTCTTCGAACGCCTGCGCGATCGCCGAGTAGAACGGGTTCGTGAAATCACCCGTGACCAAGCCGATGGAATCCGCAAGCCGTCCGCTCGCCAGCAGGCTCGCCGCGGAGTTGCGCTGATACCCGAGTTCGACGGCCGCCGAGACGACGCGCTCCCTCGTGGTCTCCGCGACATACGTCTCGCCGCTCAGTGCCCTCGAGGCGGTCTTCAGGCTCACGCCGGCGCGCTCGGCGACCTGAGCGAGCGTCGCCCGTGCAGGCGCAGTCGCCGACGTGTCCATGGCACTCCTTCGTGTTCGTACCGTCCGGCGCGCGTTCGCACTCCGGATCCGGAAACAGGCCTCCCGCCGGGCGGGTGTCTGTGGTAGCTTCCCAGACAGCATATGACAGCGATGTCAGAAACGCGAAGAAGCGATCGAGGAGCAACGGTGATCCCTTTCAACCGAGTCGAGTCTCAGAGCCGTCGACGGGCGCGCATCCCACAGGCGATGCTCGCCGCCGCTGCGGTCGTCGCCGCGGTGCTGCTGCCGACGACCGCAGCGACCGCAGCGGAACCGGAGTTCGCCTCGTCGTTCGAGACGGGCGACGAGACCCCCGCACTGCGCGGCACCGGCGAATCCGCAGGCGTCAGCGGCGGCCAGTTCGCGCCGGGCAGCGTGCTCCCTCACGTGATCGATGTCACAGCCTCCGACGAGAACGCTCCCAACGAGACCGCGGACAACCTCGCCGACGGCAACCCGTCGTCGAAGTGGCTGGTCTTCTCCGACGCCGGCTGGGCGCAGTTCGAGTTGAGCGAGCCGCAGCCGCTCGGCGCGTACACACTGACCTCGGGCAACGACGCCCCCGACCGCGACCCCCGTGACTTCCGCGTGCTCGGTTCGAACGACGGCGAGAACTGGACGCAGATCGACTCCCGCGCCGGGGAGGAGGCGTTCTCCGAACGAGGTGAGACGCGCACCTACACCCCCACCGCGCCCAGCGACTCGTACACGTTCTACCGTCTCGACGTCTCCGCCGTGCAGAGCGGCGGCATCCTGCAGCTGGCGGGCTTCGAGCCGCTCGCCGACCCCGATGCGGCCGCGCAGCCATCCGACCTCGCTCTCGAGATCGACTCGGGGCCGACCAGCTCCTCCACCGCCAAGACCGGCGTCGGCTTCACCGGCACCCAGGCGCTGCGCTACTCCGGCCGTCAGCTCGAGGCGGGGCCCGCGCATTCCACCAGCGTCGTGTACGACGACCTCGCCGTCGCCGTCGCCGACGACGCCGAGCTCTCCTACGCGGTGTTCCCCGTGCTCGACGGCGACCAGAGCTATGCCGCGACCTTCGTCGCCGTCGACCTCCTCTTCGACGACGGCTCGACGCTCTCCGGCAGCGGCGCGACAGACGACTACGGCTTCGGTATGGACGCCGCCGAGCAGGGCGCGGCGAACAAGCTCTGGCCCGACCAGTGGAACCGCGTCTCCGTCGACCTCGCCGAGTTCTCCGGCCGCACCGTGAATGAGATCCGGTTCACCTACGATCACCCAGGCGAGGGCGTGTCCGGCATCGAACTGCCGACCGCCGATACCACGATTCAGGGCTGGCTCGACGACCTCCGCATCGCCCCCGCCGCCGAGCGGGACACGAGCGACGGACTGGTCTCCTACGTCGACACGCGCCGCGGAACCAACTCGTCCGGCGGCTTCTCCCGCGGCAACAACATCCCCGCCGCCGCCATGCCGAACGGGTTCAACTTCCTCACCCCGATGACCGACGCCGACAACCACGGCACGATCTACCAGTACCAGCGGGCGAACACGCCGGAGAATCGCCCGGCCCTGGAGGGCATCGGCTTCTCCCACCAGCCGAGCATCTGGATGGGCGACCGCAACCAACTCGCCGTGCTCCCCGCCGCAGGCTCCAGCCCGACGTCGACGCTCGAGGACCGTCGCCTCGCGTTCGGCCACGAGAACGAGACGGCGCGCCCCGACCTGTACGCGGTCGAGTTCGACGACGGCATCACCACTGAGGTCACCCCCACAGATCACGGTGCGATCTACCGCTTCGGGTTCGCCGGTGACAGCGGCTCGGTCCTGGTCGACGAGGTCGTCGAATCCTCCGGTCTGACGGTCGAGGGCGACACCGTCTCGGGCTGGGTCGACGGCGGCTCAGGGTGGCCGGGCCGCACCCGGATGTTCGTCTACGGCACATTCGACGCCGAGCCGGTCGCATCCGGGGCCGCACCGGAGGGCGACCGCACCGACTCCGCGCGCTACGCCGCGTTCGACACCTCAGCCGATGACACCGTGGAGCTGCGCATCGCGTCGTCGTTCATCTCACAGGAGCAGGCGAATCACAACCACGCACTCGAGCTGGAAGGTGTGGCGTTCGACGATGCTCATGCGCTCGTCCGCGACGCATGGAACGAGCGTCTCAGCGTGGTGCACGACGTGCAGGGAGCCAGCGACGACCAGCTGGTCAGCCTCTACTCCAGCCTGTACCGACTGAACCTCTACCCGAACTCGCAGTTCGAGAACGTCGGCACCGCCGAAGAACCGCAGCAGGCCTACGCCAGCCCTGTCTCGCCCACCACGGGCGAGGCGACCGACACGGAGACCAACGCGGAGATCGTCGACGGGAAGGTGTACGTCAACAACGGGTTCTGGGACACGTACCGCACCGCGTGGCCACTGTACGCCCTGCTGTACCCGGATGTGACGGACGAGCTGGTGGACGGTTTCGTTCAGCAGTACCGCGACGGCGGCTGGATCGCGCGCTGGTCGTCGCCCGGCTACGCCGACCTGATGACGGGCACCAGCAGCGACGTCGCCTTCGCCGAGGCCTACCTGGCCGGCGCGCTGGACACCGAAACAGCACTCGACGCGTACGACGCGGCGCTGAAGAACGCCACCGTGCGTCCCGACTCCAATGCGGTCGGCCGCAAGGGGCTCGAACAGTCGATCTTCCTCGGGTACACGCAGAAGTCCACGCACCAGAGCGTCTCGTGGGGCCTGGAGGGCTTCATCAACGACTTCGGCATCTCGGAGATGGCCGCGGCTCTCGCAGACGACCCGAACACCCCTGCCGAACGCGTGGACACACTGCGCGAGGAGGCGGACTACTTCACCTCCCGTGCCGAGCACTATGCCGAGATGTACAACCCGGATGCCGGGGTCTTCGCCGCGCGGAACGCCGACGGCAGCTGGGCCAACGGCGCCGACTTCGACAAGAAGGAATGGGGCGAGGACGTCACCGAGGCGAGCGCGTGGACCTTCGCATTCCACGCCCCGCACGACGTCGACGGCATGGCGGCGCTGTACGGCGGCCGAAACGGCCTGCTCGACGAACTTCACGAGTTCCTCACCGAACGCGAGGAGGCGGCGTACTCCGGAATCCACGAGGCACGTGAGGCCCGCGACGTGCGTCTTGGCATGCTCGGCATGTCGAATCAGGTCGCACATCACATCCCGTATGTGCTCGCAGAAGCAGGCGACCCTACGGGCGCGCAGGAGCTGATCCGCGACATCCAGAACCGCATGTTCGTCGGCAGCGACATCGGTCAGGGATATCCAGGTGACGAGGACAACGGCGAGTTCAGCGCCTGGTACGTGTTCTCCGCCCTGGGCTTCTACCCGCTCGAGAACGGCTCGGGCGACTACACGATCGGCACGCCGCTGTTCGACGCTGCGACGCTGTCGATCGGCGACCGCGACATCCGGATCAGCGCCCCTGGTGCTTCCGACGGCATGACCTACGTCGACGGCGTGAGCATCAACGGCCGTGACATCGGCTCGACCACATTCGACGGCGACCTGCTCCGCGCGGGAGGCGACGTCGAGTTCGCGATGAGCAAGGAGCCCTCGCAGTGGGGCGCGAAGGACCTCGATGAGGAGATCGACGCGCCGGAGCCGCTCGTCGATGCCACCAAGCCGGGTCGTGGTTCGCTGACGGCCGCGGACGGAACGCCGACAGGCGCTCTCACCGACGACAACATGAACTCGTCCGCTGTGTTCGATGCGGGCTCGGCGGATCTGACCTGGCGGTCGTCATCCGGCCCCGTCTCCGTCGACCAGTACACGCTCACAGCGGAGGAGAGCGCGTCGGCGCCGGAGAGCTGGACGCTATCGGGCTCTGTGGACGGCAGCACCTGGGTCGAGCTGGACAGCCGGAACGGCGAAGAATTCCGCTGGGGTGCGCAGACGCGTCCGTTCTCCGTCGACGACGGAGGGGCGTACACGCAGCTGCGACTCGAGGCCTCGTCGGCCGATGGCCGGCTCGCGCTCGCGGAGATCGAGTTCTTCGCTTCCGTGAGCGGCGACAGCGAGCTGTCGGTCAATCCCGCCGATGATCAGTCGGTGGCCGTGGGCGACAGCTTCGACGCCGCGATCGCGACGATCGTCGGGCCCGAGGAGCACGCATCCGGCTATGACGTCTCCGTCGACTACGGCGACGGAGACGAGACCGGGGACGTGACGCTCACGCATGACGACCTCGGCGGCTGGAGAGTCAGCGCTCCGCACACGTTCACCGCGCCCGGCGCCTACGACGCCACGGTGACGGTGCGAGATTCCTCCGGCGCCATCGCCGCCGCGTCGGCGCGCATCGACGTGCATCGCGATGACACCTTCGTCGGCGCGATGAACAACGTCTGCATCGGCGACCTCGGCGAGACCGCGGCAAGCTGCGACGGGCAGGGCTACGGCTACTTCCGCGACAAGCTCGCCGCCGACGGCTTCGTGCAGGGCGAGACCGTACCGATCCCCGACACCGAGCTGACCTACGACCTGCCGGCGATCCCGGCGGGCGAGCCGGACAACGTCACCGGCGACGGACAGTCGTTCGGCCTGGACCTGGGGGAAGACGCAACGCAGCTCGCGTTCGTCGGAACGGCCACGGAGCTGGCCCGCTCCCCCGAGGCCGTGCTGGGATTCACCGACGGCACGGAGCAGACGGTGAACATCTCGTTCGGCGACTGGGTCGGCGCATCGGGCGACCCCGCGTACGACAACGTCGTGGTGGCCGTCTCCGAGGGGCGACTGGCCGGCACATCTGCGGAGTCGACGGTGAAGAACACGGCGATCTACGCCACCGCACCGGTCACGCTCGACACCGATGCCGATGGCGCACCGAAGGTCGTCGAGTCGCTCACCATGCCGGACGAGCCGGGCTCGCTGCGCGACGGGCGCGTGCACGTGTTCGCCATCGCCTCGGACGGCGCCCGATCCGCGCAGGATCCGCTCTCAATAGAGGCGGGAGCCGTGGGTGAGCAGGTCGCAGGCGAGGAGTTCTCCGCGACGCTCGCCGCCGTCACGGGCGGTCTGCCGGAGCAGTCGGCCACAGTGAACTGGGGCGACGGCTCCCCGGTCGGTGCCGCCGACGTCGCGGACGGCGCCGTCGAGGCCTCGCACACCTACGACGAGGCGGGAACATACGACGTCGTCGTGACCGTCGACGACGGGGTGCGCTCGGCGCGAGCCTCCCTCGAGATCGAGGTGGTCGCGCCGGAGCCGGAGTACTCACCGGAGATCACCGTCTCGCCTGACGAGGTCGCGCCTGGGCACGACGTCCGCATCGACGGCACCGGCTTCGCACCCGGCGAGGACGTGGAGATCCGGATGGGCACCACCGATGCCGTGACGACGACGGCGGACGACGAGGGCTCGGTCTCCGCCGTGCTGTCGGTTCCTGAGTCGACCGTGGTCGGCGACTATCCGGTGATCGCACTCGGTGAGGTCTCGCAGGTCGAGGCATCCACAACTCTGTCCGTGCGCGCGGGGCAGGTCGAACCTGAGCGGACCAGCATCGACCTTTCGGCTGGCGGCGCAGAGCCTGTGGCGGGTGAGACAGTTGGTCTCACAGCGACGGTGGCGCCGTCGGAGGCGACAGGCACCGTGAAGATCACGAGTGATGACTCATCCATGACGGCGACGACGGGGCCAGGCGGGGCGACGAGCTTCGAAGTGACGATGCAGACCGCAGGCACGCACGAGTACGTCGCGCACTTCGTGCCAGACGACCCCGACGCCTACGAGGAGTCGACGTCTGCCCCACTGCGCATCGAGGTCTCGGACACGCCGATGCTGGACGCGGAGCTGATCGCGAGTGCCGACAGCGCCGTGCAGGGCGGTTCCCTGCGTTTGACCGGTCGCGGCTTCGCTGCGGGCGAGACGGTATCGTTCGCCCTGCACTCCGAGCCGCTGCGGATCGCACAGGCGGTCGCTGACGGATCAGGCGGATTCAGCGCTTCGGTTACGATCCCGGCGCACGCGCCGGTCGGCGATCACCGGCTCGTAGCCACGGGGAAGACATCGGGCCTCGACGCGGATGTTCCGCTTGAAGTCACCGCCGCACTGCCGGATGATCTGCCGACGACGGGCGGCACGATTCCGGTATGGCTGATCATGACCCTCGGCGCGCTTCTCATCGCCGGATTCGGGCTCGTCGTGATCTCGCGCATGCGCCGCAGCAGGTAGTCCCCGCGTCCGCCGAGCCGAGCGCAGTGCGACATCAGCTCGGCGGACGCTCACCTCTGCATCCACGCCATCCCCAGCACCGTCGTCATCGCGAGCACGACCCCGACCGCGAGGACGGCGTCTGGCCAGCCGATAGGGACGGGGCGCCACACGGTGCGGGGGCCGATGCCAAGGCCGCGCGACTCCAGAGCGAGGGCGATGCGCTCGGAGGAGCGGATGGCGTCGACCAGCAGAGCGAACGCCGACCGTGCGAAGATGACGGGCCCGCCCTTCGGCCTTCCTCGGCGGTCCAGCGGCGCGCGCACTGCCTGGGCCGCCCTGATCGACGCCCAGGAGCGCGGCATGGCCGCCAGCATCCGATGTCCTGCGAGGACGGCGTGCGCATAGCGCGGGCTGAGCCCGGCGCGCGTCATCAGGCTGACGAGCAGGTCGCGCGGCGATGTGGAGGCGAGGAACCCGATCGTGAGCGCACCGATCACGAGCCCTCGCAGCGCCAGCGCGGCACCGACCTCGATGCCCTCCACAGTGATCCGGATGGGCCAGTCCGGCACGAGGTCGGTTCCGGGTCTGCTCATCGCGTTCACGAGCAGGAGGCCGACGCCGAAGGCGAGGAACGGCACGTGGCCGACGACCATCGTCCGCATCGACACTCGGGCGACGCACGCGATCGCCCCGAGTGAGCCCAGGTACAACAGGAGCACCGGCAGCGGTCGCCACAGGAACATCGTCGCGATCGACACGGCGAGGAGTGCGGCGAGCTTCACGGCTGGGTCACGGCGTGCGAGCCAGGATGAGGTGTCCGTCATGCCCGCACGTCCTCTCCTGGTCTCGGCAGCGGGGCCGTCGCATCCGCACCAAGTGCGAGATCGTCGAGGCCGTGCAGCACGGCGCGCAGCTCGGTCTGGTCGCCGACGGCGGCCGCCAGCTCGCGCATCAGCCGCGACGGGCGCAACCGCGCGCGCTCCAGCGACTCCTCGTCGCGGAGCAGCTCCAGCGGTGTGGTGTCGACGACGATCTCCCCGCCTGAGAGCAGGACCACTCGGTCGGCGTGACCGGCGACGGCGCGCAGGTCGTGGCTCGAGAACATCACGCCCCGGCCTTCCTCGGCGGAGCGTCGCAGCGCCCTCATCACATGCACACTGGTGAGCCGGTCGAGCCCGAAGCCCGGCTCGTCCGCCAACAGGTGGGCCCTGTTGTGCAGCAGCATCGCGGCGATGCTCAGGCGCCGCATCTGGCCCCCGGAGAGCCGGTGCGGGTCGCGATCAGCCAGGTGCGACAGCCCGAAGCCGTCCAGCGCCTCTTCGACCGCCGTCGATGCCGCGTCGCCGAGTCCATGCGCGAGCTCGCTGCGCACCGTCGTCGCGACGAACTGGTGCTCGGGGTTCTGGAACACCATGCCTGGCCTCGGGCCCGCCACCTCGCCCTGACGAGGCGGGACGACCCCCGCAAGCGCGCGCAGCAGGGTCGACTTCCCCTCGCCGTTGCCTCCGAGCAGCGCGACGCACTCCCCCGCGCGCAGCTCGATGTCCACTCCGCGGATCACCGGTTCGGCGCGGGCGCCGCCCGGTGCGACGACCAGGCCGCGAGCCGTCAGCGCGGCGCCTGAGCCGTGTTCCGGAGCCGCCTCTGCGAAGTGTCGGCGATTCACGTCTCCCGCCCCGGTAGTGGTCGCCTGCGCTGCGCGCTCATCGCGTCCTGTCGCGCCCAGCGCAGGCATCGTGCGTGGGTCGCGCATGCCGCCCGACGTTCCCAGCAGCGCGTCGAGCTCAGCGTCGACGGGAAGCCAGCAGCCGAGCGCGATCAGCTCCCTCCCCCGTCGCACTGCGATGTCCTCACCCGTTCCGTCGTACGCGACGACACCGTCCTCGGAGAGCACGATCCATCGCCGGGGCAGCGCGCCGAGCCCGACATCACCGGCGAGCTCGTCGAGGCGATGCTCCACCAGCACGGTCGCGATCGATGCGGCGTTCGCCTGGTCCAGTGCGTCCCGAACGACGTCGATTCCCGCGCCGTCGAGCATCGACGCCGGCTCGTCGAGCAGCACGAGCTGCGGTTCCGTGACGAGCGCGGCCGCGAGCGCCACCCGCTGCAGCTGACCACCCGACAGTGCGGTGGTGTCGCGCTCGGCCCATTCCGACGCCCCCGCCTGCTCCAGGGCGCGCCGCGTCCGGGGGCCGATCTCCTCGCGTGCCACCGCCAGGTTCTCCAGCGGGAAGGCGACCTCGTCCGCCACGATCGGTAGGCACACGCCTGTGTCGGGATCCTGCGGCAGCACCCCGACGACATCCGCCGCCTGCGCGACCTCCATCTCGTCGACATCGCGCCCGGCCAACCACATCCGTCCCGTCGTGCGAACGGCGAACGCGTGCGGCACGGCGCCGTGCATCATCCGGAGCAGCGTCGACTTGCCCGAGCCCGACGCGCCCAGCAGCAGCACGCTCTCACCGTGCTCGATCCGGATGTCGATGGGCCCGATCCCGCCGCCGCCGGAGAACGCCGCGGTCCGTGCGGAGGCGGCGACCAGCGCGTCAGCGTGCTGCGACATCCGCCTGCGCGGCACGGCCGATCGCGAAGCCCGACAGCACCCCTGTTCCCTTCAGCGCGTCGACGATCACCTTCGCCAGCAGGCCGCCGAGGATGATTCCCGAAGCCGCCTGCACGCCGAAGCGGAGCCAGAGGATGTCCTGGCCGAGCCAGCCGAAGCGGAACATCGACAGCACGAAGACCCCACTCGCACCGATCAGGCCGCTGAACGCGTAGGTGACCCACCCGAAACGGCGGTAGCGGCCGAGCGCGAACGGAAGCTCGCTGCCCGCGCCCTGGATGAGCGCGGCCACGATGAGCATCGGCCCCACGGCGGAGCCGAGGAACACGACTTCGATGACGGACGCGATCACCTCGGCGATGATGCCGACGAAGGGGCGCCGGATGATCGCGATCGCGATCGGCGCGACCAGCAGCCAGCCGCCGAGCAGGACGTGCTGGGCGAGGTCGCCTGCCGGTCCCATCAGGATCGCCAGGGCGTTCCACGCCTGCACGAGCGCCCAGTACAGGAACCCGAACACGACGGCCAGCATCACCATCAGGACGATGTCGCGCAGAGCGAGGCGACCGGCGCGTGCGGGGCGTTCAGAGGGTGACATCGGCGTGGCTCGGACTGTTGACGGAGACGACGAGGTGGCTCGTGACGTGCTGCACCGTGCGGCCGACCATGGTCCATCCGGCGAAACAGGTCGCGAGGATCGTGCCGAGGTCGCCCTCCAAGCGGGTGACGTAGTGCCCGCCCTCGCGGAAGGTTCCGTTGGCGTGCGCCAGATCGATCGCCGTGTAGATGTCGCGCATGTGGTCGGGATCGCCGTTCGGTGCGACGGCGTCCTGCAGCGGGTACAGCGACCACTCGGCCGCGGCGTAGCGGCCCGTCTTCCTGCCCTGCGGTGCGTCGACCGTGCGAGGCCCCGCCCCGCCAGGCAGCTCGCAGACGACCTCGCCGGGGCAGCCTCGCGAGAGGTGCAGCGTGATCGACGCGTGCCTGCCCGTTTCGGCGATCGTCGCGGCCAGGTCGGTGACCCAGCGCAGCAGGTCGTCCTCCCCGCCGGTGATGTGCGTGCTGACGTCGCCGGTGTCGACGCTCAGTCCGCTCGCGTCGAGGCCGCTGAGCGCCCCGACGATGATGTCGGCGTAGTCGTCCGACATCACCGCGACGCTGACCCGTGCGCCGACGCCGAATGTTCGAGGATCCGCCGCGGCCTGCGCGGCTGAGGCGGTGGTGAGCAGTTCTGTCATTCCATCTCCGTTCCGTGTGTGCACGGTGGAGAGGGCGAGTTGCTCCGGCGGTCTGCTTCGCCGGAGCAATCGCGAGCTCATTCGCTCCCTGCGCCGGCATGATCCGGATCAGGTTCTACGGTCGGAGTTCGATTACTCCCTCTCAGCCCGGCTCACCGGACTCCCGTGCAGTCAGCGTCACACTAGCAGGCCGACGCCGCACCATATGCTGGAGCGCGTGGCACAGCGCGGAATCCTCACCAAGATCCTCACCCTCGGACTGAATGCCGTCCTCGGCCGCGGTGGTCGACGCGGCGGCGTGCGGAGACGAACGGGGGCGCCGACTCCTGCCGCGCAGCACGCATCTGATGGCAGCTTCGGCGACAGCGCGACGATCGAGATCGATCCGCGCACGGTGAGCGGCGTGCGCCTCGAGTACGCTCCGCAGAAGGACAGTGAGCCGGATGCCGGCGAAGTCGTGTGGACCTGGGTGCCGTACGTCGAGAACGATGGTCGGGGCAAGGACAGGCCGGTGCTCGTGATCGCGCGGCACACGACTGACCGCGTCTACGCACTGAAGCTCACGAGCAAGCACAAGCCGGGGCGCGACGACCGCGTGAGCATCGGATCCGGCGCGTGGGACGCGCGGGGACGCACGTCATGGGTCGACACAGATCAGCTCTACAGCGTGCACCACGACGGCATGCGCCGCGAGGCGGCGGCCCTCGACCTCGACCGCTACACCCGCGTCGCCCACGCGCTCCAGAAGCGCTTCGGCTGGCGAGCGGGCTGAACCGCCGAGTGCCTACGAATTCCGCGAGTGCCTATGCAATTGCGTAGGCACTCGCGAAGAACCTAGGCATTCGCGGCGCGGTCACACCGTGAGCACGGACAGGATGTTGCCGACGGGGTCGGTGAACCAGGCGATGTCCGGGCCGTATCCGGCGGCCCTGCCTCGTGCGATGCCCTTCTCGTCCTGCTCGAAGCCGTCGTAGCGGAGCATCGCCACCCCCTTTGCCACGAGCTCGTCGACCGCCGCGTCGACGTCATCGACGGGGAAGTTGAGGATCGTGAACGTCGCGGGCTCGTGGTTCTCCTTCGGATAGATCAGCACCGCGCCGCCCTTCGGCAGCTGCACCGAGATCAGCCCGCCCATGCCCTCATCCTTGACGGTGAGGCCGAGCACGTCCTCGTAGAAGGTGTGTGAAGCCGCGATGTCATCGGACGACATGCCGCTGAATGCGTCGGAGTTCTCGAACATCTCTGCTCCCTCTGCGGCCTCGCGTACAGTACCCAGAGTCCCACCGGGGAGCGTCACTGTCCAGAGGCACTGGTATCGACTCAGCCACCCCACCTCATCTGATTCCCCCGGCGCAGCGTCCTCCGGTATCCCGCGCCCCGCACTACGCTGATCGGATGGTCATGCTCAGTGTGCTGCTGTTCGTCAACGCCGCCTTCCACGCGCTCACCTGGCCGAACTTCTTCCGTCGTGTCGTGAAGGATCCCCGCGCCCGCGACGAAGCCGGCAATGTCACGCGCTTCTTCACCGTGCACCTGGTGCTGTTCATCGCGGCGATGGTGATCGCCCTCGCGTCGGTTCTCGCCGGGATCGCGGCGCTGGCAGGACAGCTCTAGCAGCCGAGGCCCTTCATCCCGTCCGGGCGACGCCCGCCCTTGAGCAGGAGACATGTGAACCAGCCCACAGCGAATCGACGCGCCCGCGTCGCGACGATGCTGGCATTCGCCACGAACGGCGCTCTGCCAGCCACCCTCCTCGCGCGGTACGCGGAGGTGAAGGATCTGCTCGGCCTGGAGGCCGGAACCTTCGGCGTTCTGGTTGCGGCATACATGATCGGTTCGGCCGGCGCGCTGCATCTGCCCGGCCTGATTCTGCGACGGCTCGGCATGCGCATGACCGCGTCGACCTGCACGCTGTGGGTCGGTGTCGCGGTGAGTGTCGCGGCGGTCGGCGTCGCGCTCGGGAACCCGTGGATCTTCGCCATCGGCATGGTGTGCGCCGGGCTCGGCGATGCGGTGGTCGACGTCGCACAGAACGCTCAGGGTCTGCGGGTGCAGGCAGCGTACGGCCGTTCGCTGCTGAACTCGATGCATGCCGGATGGAGCATAGGTGCGGCCATCGGCGGCGGCGTCGGGACCCTGGCTGCGATCGCCGGCGTGCCGATCGCACTGCACATCGGCGTCTGGGCAGCCGTGTGCGTGACCGCGATGGCGCTCGCGTCGGCGAGGTTCCTGCCCGATCTGCAGGGCCCACGTGACGACGATGAGCCCCGAGGCGGAATCGGTCGCCGTGCCATGTGGCTGTTGGCGCCCCTCGCGCTGGTGGCCCTCGCCGGCATCTCCGTCGAAGACATCGGCAACAACTGGTCGGCCGTGCTGCTCAGTTCCGAACGCGGGATGGCCGTCGAATCCGCGGGAATCGGCCTGAGTGTGCTGCTCGCATCTCAGTTCGTCGGCCGGATGACCGGAGACAGGTTCATCGACGCCGTCGGCCGCCGCGCCGCGCTCATCACCAGCCTGTCGATCGTCGCCGCCAGTCTCGTCGTCGTCGCGTGGGCGCCGTTCGCGTGGGTCACGATCGTGGCCTTCGCGTTCGCGGGCCTGGGATGCGCGATCACCGTGCCGATCGCGTTCTCGGAGGCCGACGCCCTGCCCGGCCTCAAGCCGCACACCGGAGTGACCGCCGTGAACTGGATCATGCGCGCGGCGACCGTGTGTCTGACCCCGTCCATCGGAGGGATCACGTCGTTCAGCTCGCTGTCGGTCGCGATCACCGTGATCGCGGCGCTCGCGGTCCTCGCCCTCGCCACCCAGCTGCGGCCGCGGGCCCGGTAGACGCAGCCGCGGTATCGTCACAGGCGAGCGTCGTCCACAGCGCCCCTTCTCGAGAACGGACACCCCATGCACGCCGATCAGCCCGTCGCCCTCGTCACCGGAGCCACAGGAGGAATGGGAGGCGAGATCGTCGCCGACCTCGCCGCGACGCACCGTGTGGTCGCGGTAGGGCGCAACGCCGAACGGCTCGCGGCACTGCGCGAGCGCACCGGGGCGGAGACCTGGCAGCTCGACCTCACCGACACGGCCGCCATGGAAACCCGCGTCGCCGAACTCGACCGCCTCGACGTGCTCGCCAACGTCGCCGCGATCGCTCGACCGCTGTCCGTCGCCGACGCGACGCAAGACGACTGGGAGGCGCACTTCGCCACCGACGTCACCGCTCCCGCCCTGCTCACGCGGGCGGCGCTCCCCCTGCTGCGGCGCGCCGAAGGAACAGTCGTCTTCATCGGTTCGGGCGCGAGCACGCGACCCGTGCCAGGAAGCGCCGTGTACACCGCGAGCAAGCACGCTCTGCGCGGCATCGCCGACGTGCTCCGCATCGACGAAGAGCCGCACCGCGTGCGCGTCGTGACGGTCTCCCCCGGCCAGACCGACACAGACATGCTGCGCGCCATGGTGCCCGCCGATGCCTACACGCCCGAGCGATACATCAGCCCCCGCTCGATCGCCGCATCCGTCCGGTTCGTCATCGATGCGCCGCAGGACGTGCACATCACCGATCTCCCCGTGCGCCCCAGGCAGGAGATCTCCCGGCTGTAGCACTCAGCGCGCGGGACGACACGGTCGGCGGCCGGAGATCAGCCGACGAGCCGCACGCCGACGTAGGCGATCGCGCCGACGAGGAGAGTCGCGAGCGCGCCCAGCACGAAGGGCCTCGGGCCCACTCCGACGAGGTTCCGGATTCTCACCCCGCACCCGAGCGCGAACATCGCCGCGGCGAGAAGGCCGGTCTGCAGTGCCCCGCCGACCCCGAGCACGCCGTCGGGAAGCGGGGCGAAGGTCCGCAGCAGAACCATCGCGATGAAACCCAGCATGAACAGAGGGACGATCGGCGGCAGCTTCGCAAGGGAGGTCTTGCCCGCGGCTCGGCTGAGGCGTCGCTGCCGGATGCTCAGACCTGCCACGACCGGCGCCAACAGCAGCACTCTGGCGAGTTTGACGACGACCGCGACGCCCAGCGCTCCCCCGCCGATCACGCCGCCCGCGGCGACGACCTGGGCGATCTCGTGGATCGACCCTCCCGCCCACATCCCCGCCTGCTCCTGGCCCATTCCGAACAGCTGCGCGGCCAGTGGGATGAGCGGGATCATCAGAGTTCCGAACAGCACCACCAATGCGACCGCCGTGATCGTGTCCTGCTCGGACTCATCATCCGGATCGGTGACTCCTGCCGCCGCTGCCACAGCTGCGGCGCCGCAGATCGAGAAGCCGCACGCGATGAGCAGGGTCAGGCCGGACGGAACCCGCAGCAGCCGCCCCAACAGAATCGTGCCCAGCATGCCGCCGCCGACGATGCACACCACAACGACCAGCAGCGCTGCGCCGAGATCGACGATGTCGGTGAGCGCGAGCTGGAGACCGAGGAGCACGATGCCGGCGCGCAGGAGCTTCTTCGCCGAGAAGTCGACCCCGGCCGCACACAACGGCGGCACACCGATCGTATTGGCGACGAGCACGCCCAACACGATCGCGAGGATGAGCGGGCTGACGCCTGGCAGGAGCAGACCGATCCCGGATGAGGCCGCAGCCGCGAGCAGGCTGACCAGCACGCCCGGCGCGATCGCGCGGAAGAGCTGGACAGCCCGAGCGCGGGCCGTGCGGGCGTCGTACTCGCGCTGTTCGTCTGCCATATCCCCATCCTGCGCGCGACCGCAATGCACCGGTAGGAGCAGATCGTCTCATCGCTACAAGTTAGGCTTGTACCGAGGTGAGAAGCATGACGAGGACCGGGGAACCGGATCTGGAGGCGCTGCGCGCGCTGTCGCTGGTCGCGGCGGAGCGCAGCATGTCGGCGGCCAGTGCGCACCTGGGCGTGAGTCAGCAGGCCGTGTCCCTGCGCATCCGAGGTTTGGAGAACGATCTGGGAGCCCGGTTGCTGGTGCGGTCTGCACGGGGCTCTCAGCTGACTCCCGCAGGCGAAGTCGTCGTCGGCTGGGCGGCGAGGCTACTCGCGTCGGCTGACGAGTTCTCCGACGCGGTCGCGACTCTGCGCACCGATCGCCGCAGGACGATCCGGATCGCGGCGAGCCTCACCATCGCGGAGCATCTGCTGCCGGAGTGGATCGCCGGATGGCGCATCCGCACCGGCGATGACGGACCGATGGTGCAGCTCACAGCCGAGAACAGCAGCGCGGTCATCGAGTCCGTGCGCGCCGGCTCCGCCGACCTCGGCTTCATCGAGACCCCGTTCCTTCCGGATGACCTCGGATCGGTCGTCGTCGCCCATGACACGGTCGACGTCGTCGCCCAGCCGGGGCACCGCTGGGCGAGATCGGGCAGCGTCTCCGCCCGCGAACTCGCCGCCACGAGCCTGGTTCTCCGTGAGCAGGGCAGCGGCACCCGACGGGCGTTGGAGGATGCTCTGCTCGCGGCGGACTGTCCGGTCACGGCCGAGCCCGCGGCCGTGCTGTCGACGACGCTCGGCGTCCGCAGCGCGATCATGGCGGGCGCCGCTCCCGGCGCGCTCAGCTCCCTCGCGGTCGCCGACGACATCCGGGCCGGCAGGCTTGTGCGTGTGGAGGTCGGGTGCTTCCGGATGGAGCGTCCGCTCGCGGCGGTGTGGTCCGGAACCGCTCCGCAGCCCGGTGCGCGCGATTTCTTGGACGTCGTCGCCCGGCGCCCGCGCCGATGACCCGCCAGCAGCCGTGCGGCGTCACCGACGGCGCTGCACGGGCAGCGGCCCCGTCACGCTGAGCTCGTCGTGCCAGCAGTCGATTCCCGAGACGTCCGGCAGCCGGTCGCGTGTGAACACCGGATCCTTGCCGTCCCTGCGCTGCTGCATGTAGTCACGCAGCAGCGCGAAGACGAGCCCCGACAGCAGGGCGAGCGCGACGAGATTCGTGATCGCCATGAACCCCATTGCGGCATCGGCGAAGCTCCACACCACGTTGGCGGAGAGCACGGAACCGACGAAGACCGCCGCGACGACGAGGGTGCGGTACGCGACGAGCACCCACCGGCGCGTCGAGATGAACTCGATCGACGCCTCGCCGTAGTAGTAGTTGCCGATGATCGAACTGAACGCGAGCAGGAACACGATGATGGCGAGCGCAGTGAGCGACCATTCGCCGAGCGTGTCGCCAAGGGCTGCCTGTGTGAGGTCGACGCCCACGGCCGCTCCGGCAAGGTCGGGAACGCCGGTGAGGATGATGAAGGCCGTGATCGAGCACACCAGGAACGTGTCGAAGTAGACCCCGAGGGCCTGCACCAGCCCTTGCTTGACCGGATGGGTGACGGCAGCGCTCGCACCGGCATTCGGCGCAGAGCCGAGGCCGGCCTCGTTCGAGAACATACCGCGCTTGATACCGGTGAGGACGACGTATCCGAAGGCCGCCCCGACCACCTCGTTGTATCCGAACGCCTGCGTGAAGATCGAGGAGATCGCTGCCGGGATCTCCTGCCAGGAGACGGCGACGACAGCCAGCCCGAGCAGCAGGTATGCCAGCGCCATCACGGGCACGATCGTCTGCGTCACGGAGGCGATGCGGCGCACTCCCCCGAAGACGACGAGCCCCGTGAGGGCCGCGACCACGATGCCGGTGACCCACGGCAGCCATGCTCCGGCGTCCGTGCCCGTCATCGACGCGACCGCGCCGCCGAGGGAAGCGGAGATCGTGTTGGCCTGCAGCGAGCTGAACGCGAACGGGAAGCAGATGATGAGGATCACCGCGAACCACACGCCCATCCAGCGCGCCTTGAGCCCTCGCTGCATGTAGTAGGCAGGGCCGCCACGGAAGCCTGCGGGGTCGCGCACCTTGAACAGCTGAGCGAGCGTCGACTCCGCGAACGCCGAGGCGGCGCCGACGAACGCCATCAGCCACATCCAGAACACCGCTCCTGGCCCGCCGACAGCGATCGCCGTGGCCACGCCCGCGATGTTCCCCGTTCCCACACGCGATGCCGCCGAGATCGTGAACGCTTGGAATGCCGACACCGACTGCGGCTCGCCCGCCTCGTCACGGGGCGTGCGGTTCGTGAGCGTCCGGAACATCTCAGGGATGAGTCGGAACTGCACGACGCCGGAGCGGACGGTGAGGTAGAGCCCGAGCAGCACCACGACGGGAAGAACCACCCAGGTCCAGAACAGGTCGCCCTTATCGGCGAGCCAGTCAGCGACGATTTCCATTGCGTCAGTATCGTCTGTGACCAGCGCGGATTCCAGCATCGAATCGCGGGACAGAGCATCTCATCGTCGCACCGGACCCTGCTCTTCCGAGGGCGCAAGCGCTCGCATCGAGACGATGGCACTGCTCACCACGATGAGCGCCACTCCCACCCACTCGTTCACACCGAGCGTCTGGTGAAGCAGCAGCCAGCCGGCCAGCGCGGCCCATACCGGATTGAGGCTCGTGAACGCGCCGAAGACCTGCGCCGAGATGCGGCGCAGCTCCCTCACCGCCGGCCCGGCGGAGAAACTGTGCGACGCGGCTGCCGAGCTGTTCGCGTCCGGCTGGTCTCGCCGGTTTCGCCGTCCGCAGCGCACGGATCCGATCCATGACGACGGGCATGAACGACACGTCGATGCGGCCACCGGGGTCGGCGCGCGGTCGTTCCACGCGCCGACCCCGGTCCGAGAACCGGGCCCGGCCGTCAGCTGATGTCGATGCGGTTCCGACGTCGGAACACTGTCAGTGCGGCGCCCAGGATGAGCAGCAGCGCAGCCGCCGCCGGGATGACGGGCGAGAGGTCCGAGCCGGTCGCGGGGAGCGATCCGGTGCCGCTCGTCCCCGCCGGACTCGTACCGTCGGGTGAGAGGGCGCCCGGCGCGGTGACGTTGCCGCCGCCTCCCGCGTCGCTTCCGCCATCGCCGTCCGAACCGTCCCCGCCGCCGTCGGCTGGAGGGTTCTCGTCGTCATCCGGCTCAGCGGACACGGCCTCCGAGGTGACCACCGCGATCGCGATGTCCGAGCTGAGACCCGCCGCATCGAGGAAACGCAGGCCGGTCACCGTGCGAGCGTCCCCCTCGTCGTTCTGACCGGCCAGCACGACTCGACCGCCGTTCGGAAGCGCGATCGACGTGTTCGGCGCGATCTCACCCGCGGGTATCGCCTGCCCGCCCACCGTTCCGCCGGCCGAGGTCGCGGTGACATCAGCGCCGTCGACCGAGACGGACAGCTCTGCCAATCGGACTTCGACGCTCGTCGACGGGAACAGCACGACCTCATCGACCGCTGCAGCACCTGACCGCGGAGCCGACGCGAGCTGCACGCCGCCCACACGGATCTGCCCTGCCGCGCTGTCCGTGATCGTCCTGTCGACGACACTCTGCGGCTCGTCGTGCGTGGACTGCACAACCGGCTGAGGAGCGAGGTGGCTCGCGCCCGTAGCCTGGACGCCGAAGGCGTACCAGTCCTCGAGTGCAGGGTCGGATGGCTGCTCCGGCTCGTCCGGTTCGTCATCCGGCTTCTCCGGCTCGACGTCGGAGGCGGCGATCGTCACCTGGCCGATGCGCACGTCCGGATACGTGCCTGTGAGGTCCTCGTAGTGCAGGGCGGTCAGAGTGACTGTGCCGTCCGGGTTCTCGACGCGCTCCCCGAAGCGGATGCGCACGCGCTCGTTCCCGTCGACGTCCAGCCCGGTGTACAGGTCGGTCGAGGTGTTGATCCACGCCCCGTTGACGAACACCGCGCTGCCGGTATCGGCGAACTCCACCGTCATCTCGCCGTCCGCGTCAACCGTCCCCGTCATCCCGTACACGCGCAGCGCCGGCCAGCGATACTCCGCCATCGGGTCGGTGCCCTGATCCGGAACCTGTTCGAACGACCCGACCGACACTGTCGCGTCGGACTCCTCGCCGAGGGACACCGAGACGTCGCGTGCGACCGAGGGGAATCCGTCTGCCTCGATGAGTGCGGCTTCCTGTGTTCGGCCCGCTTCCTCGACGCGCGGCTGCGGCGCGATGAGTTCTGAGCCGTCGGGAGAGGTGACTGCTACGCCCCAGGCATCGCTGGCGCGCTCTGCGGGAACATCGTCGGCCGGCAGATGCACCTCACCGAGACGCACCTCGGGATAGGTGCCGGTCAGATCCTCGTAGTGCAGTCCGATGACTGTCACCGTGCCGTCCGGGTTCTCTACGCGCTCTCCGAAGCGGATGCGCACGCGCTCGTTCCCCTCGGCGTCCAACCCGGTGTACAGATCTGTCGAGGTGTTGATCCACACGCCGTTGACGAACACCGCATTGCCGACATCATCGAACTGCACGTCCGCCTCGCCGTCGGCGGTGACGTCCACGGTCAGGCCGTACACGCGCAGCGCCGACGGCAGGAGCTCGCCGGTCCACCCCTGATCCGCGTCGGGGATCTGGGTGAACTCGTCGATGCGGACGTGCGCGCCGCCGTCGTCGTTCGTCGCGACATGCACCCCCTCGGCCGACGTCGGGTAGTCGTCCCCGGCGGCGATGTCGTCGCTCTGCGCCGACTCGCCCAGGCCTTCGGCGCGCGGCTCCCCCGCGATGAGCGCGGAGCCGTCGGGCGCCGTCACTGTGACTCCGGTCGCGACGGGCTCGGTGAGCTCGACGGGATCGGTGGGCTCGATGGGCTGCGGTTCGGGCCATGCTGCTGCCTCGGCGCAGGTCACCGTGCCCAGGCGCACACGAGCGATCTCCGAGGCTCCGAGCTCTCCCTGGATGCGCAGACCCACCATCGTGGTGCTGCCGTCGGGTGCCGTGCTGACCTCACCTGCCATCACATACGTCGGGCCCCAGATCGAGTCTGGCAGGTCATAGCGCCACCCGGGCTGCGATACGGCCTCGTCGGTCAGATCGACGCCGTCGATCGTGAGACGGTCCAGCCCGAGCGTCGGCGCACCGTCGGGGCCGCATGAAGCGGAGAGCCCCTCGAACTCGATGGCCGGACGGTCCCGCAGCTGGAACTCGCCCGAAGCGATCTGCGCCTGAGCGCCCTCTGCCCCGGCTGTCGCCGACAGGCCGGACGCCTGCGACGTGTTCAGCTTGAACACGTCGTCGACGTGCTCGTGCGTCGCGCCGACGTCCTGCCCCGAAGACCATTCGGCCACCGGCGTGGGTGCGACGAGCGTGCCGAGGTCGACATCGAACATCTCCATACCGACAGCGCTCGCGAGCACACCGTCCTCGGGCGCCGCCTGCGCGGGCACCACGATGCCGAGAGTGAGCAGTGCCGCAGCCGCTGTCGCGACGGCCGCACCGATTCCCTGCGTGAGTCTCATCGGTCCAGCTCCTTTCCGAAGTTCTCGATGAACGCGCGGCCGGTCGGCACTCCGAGGCCCGTCACGTCGTCCCAGCCCGGCCCTGACTGCAGGGTCTGCGGCTCGGCGTCCCATACGAAGATGGTCTCGGGGTAGATCGCACCGGCATCCGGCCCCCGCGCCGCCCACGTCCCCGCAGAAGCGGGCGTGACGTCGCGGATCGCGTCCGTGCCCATGAGCGCATACAGCGACGGGGCGGCGAGCCCGACCTCAACGCCGGTCGCGGCCTTCGCAAGGGCCACCATCGAGGCCACCATCGGCGTCGCAAGGCTCGTACCACCGTGCGTGGCGTACTCGGTCTGGCCGTTGTGCGGGCCGTAGACCACGAAGCCTGTGTTCGGATCCCCGATCGAGGCGACGTCGGGAACGAGGCGACGGGTTCCCGGCTCGTCGAGCGCGTCACGCTGCCACGTGGGCCTGTCGAAGACGGAGGACTCACCGCCGCCCGCGCCGAACGCGAATCCGGGCGGGATCACCCCTCCGTTTCTGGCGAAGCGCGTCTGGATCTCCCAGCCGGCCTCGACGACGATCTCGCCATCGGCGCCGAGCCCCGTGCTCGTACCGCCGACCGCTGTGATGTACGGGCTCGATGCCGGCGAAGCGACGCTGATGTGCGGGTGGTCGCCCACCATGCTGTAGTCGCCGTCGTTGCCCGACGACGAGAACACGGAGACTCCCTGAGAAGCCGCTTCGACGAGCACACGGTTGAGCAGCTCTCGGTCAGCCGCGGTGTCCAGGTCTTCGACCGCGCCGAACGACAGACTGATGACGTCGGGGGTCTGCTCCCCCTCGACCGCATCGAGGATGCGCGTGAACATCGACGTCGTGGTGCATTCTGCGGCGCCCCAGTAGACGATGTCGGCGTCGGGAGCCATCGCGTGCGCAGCCTGCACATCGAGGTGCTGCTCCTCGGTCCAGCTCTGCGGGCCGCCGCAGCGATCGTTGTCCGGGTTCGCCGGAGCGTGGTGACGGTACTGATCGCGGGCGAAGGGCTGCGCGCCCGCTTCCGAGAAGTACGTGTTCGTGTTCGCCTCAGTGCGGGGATCGTCGTACGCGCCGACGATCGCGATCGTCGTGCCCTCGCCGGTGTACTCGGCCGGAACATCGTGGATCTGCCGCAGCTGCGCAGGCAGGTAGCCGCAGAGTGCGTTCGAGCGGTGCTCGACGTCAACGGATTCTGGCCACTCGTCCGTCAGCTTCTCGCCCCAGTGCGCGGCGCAGTCACCATCATCGGCGAGGACGGGCACGGTCCGGTCTGATTCGTCCGGATGCGGCTCGTTCGTCGGCTGAACCGCACGAGCGGAAGCCGGGCGGAAGACGTCGACGTTCACGGTGCCGCTCACGTCGATCACCGCATCCAGATCTGCCGGAACGGTCAGCGCGGCATCCGGCGCGACGGCCTCGAGCTCTCCCACCCGGTACTGCGAGAACGTTGTGCCGAAGACGGCGCCGACCGCCGACGCGGTGCCGGTCACCGGCAGCGCAGAGACGGACTCGCGAAGGGCACCGACGTCGAGCCCGCCGTCGATGAGCCAGTCGCGCACATCCGGAGCGTCGCCGATCTGCGCGGGGTCGACCAGCACCGACAGCGACAGCTCAGCATCGGAGGCGACTGCGAGGCGCTCAGTGCTCGGTTCTGCTGCCCACGATGGCAGAGAACCCGGCAGCACGCGGGAATCGGCCGCGGCCGGTGGAGCAACGGCGGTCGTCGCGACGGACGCACCGGATACGAGCACGGCGGTCGTCACGAGAGCGCCGAAGAGTAGGCGTGGTCGCATGGACATCCTTTTCATTCGTGTGGAGAGGGGAATTCAGCGCGCGCGAACGCACCGCTCGCACCGCCATCGACCGACAGGGTGAACAGGCGCATCCGAGCGGCGTGCCGCTCAGACCGGGCGCCTCGCGCTCAGCCGCAACCATGACGGCCGCAGGCCGACGCGATCGATGAGTTCAGGTATCGATCGCGATAATCATTCTCACACACTCTTCGCAGGATCCCGCACGGTGGCAGATCCCCCGGAGAGAACCTCGCCGGTCGCGTCGGGTCGGCCCGTTGCATCGAGCCCGCCTGCAGGAACCGCCCCGGCACCGTTCTCAGCGAGCTGCGCATCGCCGGCGTGCTGCACGAGCGGCCGATGCGCGTCCTGAGGCTCGGAGAAATGTACCTCTGAACAGGTGACTATGTGGTGGAAGTGGGTGGACTCAAACCGAACACCTGGCGCCGGTTTGAGCGGCTCAGTTCCGCGTGGGAGCAGGCGAAACTCAGTATGGGCGAAGAGGCGTCGGCCACCGCAGAACGCGAGTCTGGCGTCGTCACGACCCCAAGGAGACGAACTAGAACACCGTTGACGGAGAGTGAAGTGGACTCTATTCGAACCGCCCGGATGAACGGCGAAAGCGTGGTCTCGATCTGTCGGCGATTCGGCGTTCATCGGATGACTGTATGGACGCACACAAGAGACTTGGTGTGATGATCGCCGCGAGAACGCGCCTGCCTGTACGACAGGTGCGGTATCAGAGCCCGCGTCCGAGGTCGATGCGCGGGTCGCTTCGTCGAGGCGGGACGTCGGCGGAAGGCTTGGTGAGCCGGCTGAGCCGTGTAAGAGCCGATTGTGCTGCGCGGTGCTCGGCGGCCTGCTCGGGTGTACGGATCGCCTTGGCGTCACCCAGCGGTGACGAGCCGCTGATCTCGTAACGGTGCCGATACAGAGCAATAGTGGCAGCGAGCACCTGCCACTGTGCTCGCGCTCTCACCTGTGTTGGAGGCTTCCCGAGACGTGAGAGCCACGCGGCACCGGCTTGCTCGGCGTCGTTCACGAGCCGTCGGGCATGGGCTTCGAGGAGCGCTTGGCGTTCATCGAGAGCGGTCTGCACGTCGTCGGGGATGGGCTGGGCTGGTGTTGCGATGAGACCCGCGACTCGACGTCTGCGGTTCTTGCCTGGTGCCAGTTGGTTGGTGGCCTGGTCGAGCATGTTCGCCAACTGCGCGGCAGGGTCGGCCTGCTCATCGCCGGGCGTCAACCGGGGTGCGAGCGCGTTCAGCGCGACGGTCGGTACATGCCCGGCGGCTTCGTGTCGGGCGAGGGCTGCTTCGAGGCGTTCGTAGTAGGGGCTGGTGAATACGTCGTCGGCCACGTCGTCGGGGAACGGTGCGATGTCGAGCAGGTTGGCCCAGCGGTCGACCTGTGCTTCGCGGGCAAGCACGTCGTACTCGTCCATCAGCGTGGACAGCGAGGCGTGGCGGTCGACCTGGAGTTGCAGGGTCTCGGTGGCCGACGCATCGGCATCGCTGCGCTTCAACACTTCGGCCAGTCGGTCGATGAGCGTAAGTGGCTTGGGTTGGTCGAGGTGGGGCTCGACCTCGTGCGGGTCGGGCACGATGACGTAGGCGTGGTTGCGGTACTTGCCTCGGGTCATGGCGACGTAGAACAACTCCCGCGCCGCCTTCTCCGGGTCGATGAGCGCGTGCGCGGTGTCGACGCTGGCTCCTTGGGCGCGGTGGACGGTGCTTGCGTAGCCGAGTTCGAGGTCTTCGCGGACGTACTTCGCCGGCAGGACGAGAGCCTTGCCGCGTGGCTGGTCGCCGGTGCCGAGCCGGCGCACGGCGAGCGAGCCGTCCTCGTATCGGTGGGTGATCTGCCAGCGGTCGCCGTTCTTGACCCAGGTTCTGCCGCTGGTCAGGCGGCGGTCATTGCGCCGGGTGACGACCAGATCACCGACTCCAGCGGTGGTGCCGTCGTACAGCCCGACGCCCTCGGCTTCGACGCGGCCCGCGGTGATGAGGTCGGCGCGGGCGCGCTCGTTCAGCTGTGCGACCATCTCGCCGCTGCTCGCGATCATCAACGTGCGCAGGCCCTCGTCGCGGTCGGCGCGCCAGGCCTCGTAGATCGCGTCTTGCATTGTCTCGGCGTCGCCCTCGACCAGCCGGTCGTGCTCGTGATAGGCGTCGAGCGCGGTGGTGTTGCCGTGGCGCAGGCCGAGGCTGGCGGTCTTCTCCCAGTCGTCGGCGAAGCGGCGCACGTCGGTGAGTTCGGGCACCCGGTGGCGGTGGCGGGTGAGCATCCCGAACGCCCCGCCCGTCTCGACCGCGGAGAGCTGAGCCCAGTCACCGATGAGGACGACCTTCGCCCCGACCTCGGCGGCATGGGCGGTGATCCGATCCAAAGCCAGCGTGCCCGCGAGGGAGGACTCGTCCACGAGTACGAGTTGCCCGGCCTGGAGGTTCCAGCGGTCGTGGCGGTGTTCGTAGAGGAACTTCGCGGTGTTCTCGGCCCGGATGCCGAGCGAGTCACCGAGCACTTCGGCGGCCGCGGCTGAGGGCGCGAGACCGATCACCGAGTCACGCCCGTGCGCGGCCGTCCATGCGCGATGCAAGGCCCGCAGTGCGGTTGTCTTACCGGCACCGGCGGGGCCGACGAGCAGGTCGAGCGTCAACCTGGAGCGGGCGATGCGGGTGATCGCGGTGGCCTGATCCGGATCGAGGCGGACGCCCCTGATCTTGCGCGAGACGTGCCGCGCCACCAGCCGTGCAGAGAGGGCTGGGCCGGTCTCGGCCTTGCTGTGGGCGAGGAGCCGCTGTTCGGCGTCGAGGATGTCCTGGCTGGAGTACACGATCTGATCGACGGGCTGGAACCTGTTGCCCTCACCCTCGATGTAGTGCGCGGGCACAGCACGGTCGTAAGTCGGGGTGAGGTGCAGCGATTCCGCCTCGACGCGAGCGACGATCTGATCGAGGACCGTCAGCCGGTCGTCGGGGGTGGCGAAACGTGCGCCCATGAGTTGCCGCATCGTCTCGGCATGCACGTTCCAGCGCCCCCAGGTTGCACGCCGGTTGGCAACCTCCATCAGCACAACCGTGGCAAGGTCATCGATCACGTCCAGCCCGATGTCGTCGGCCCGCAGCCGCGCTTCGGTCGCGTCCTGGTCAAGCAGGTGCTGCGCCCAGGTGGTGGCGTCCTCACCCAACGTCACCGCGGCGCGCTCACGCCACTCGGCGGTCAACTCCGCCAGCGAGTGCAGCTCCTTCTCGGGGCGGGTCTCCAAGGTCGCCTGCTGCCGCAGCCTCGCCACGACCCGCGCCGGGGGCTGCCTGCCGTGCTCGGCCACGTACTCGTCGATGAGCCGGTTCTTCACCTGCTCGATCCCCTCGGCCCCATCACGGGTGCCGGTGGTGCGGCGAGAGAACTCCGCCAACAGCGACGCGGGCACGCCCGCGATCTCCCAGCCGGTGTTGCGGTCCTTGCCGCGATCCACCGGCACCCATGTCACTCCGAGCAGCCGGGCGGTGTGATCGGTCAGGAAGGCGTTGTAGGTCTCCGAGAGAGCGACGGCGGCCTTGTGCAGGCGGCGAGAGTCCAGCGTCCGCCAGCGCCCGTCGATACCCTGCACCTTGTTCGAGACCACGACGTGCGTATGCAGTTGCGGATCAGCGGCGCGGGAGTCGTAATGGTCGAACGCTGTGGCGATCACCCCGACGATCGGCATCTGCGCGACCCCGCCCCGACCGACCCGCGTTGCGGCGACGCGCTGTTCCAGCACGGCGATGGTGTCGCGCATCGCAGCGTGATGCGCCTGCGCAATGAGCGTTTGCGTGCCCGCGTCGGCCACGCCCCAGATCGTGCTGACCGACTTCGACGGCGAGAACGTCAGATCGAACCCGGCGACAGCGGTACGTGGGGTCTTGGCAAGCTCTTCCTCGCGGATGCGTTGCACAGTCTGCTCTCGTTGCTCACCGCGCAATCCGGGATCCAGCCGTGCAACCCTCGCCGCAATCCGCTCGCGGGGCGGTTGCAGCTTCGGGTACCGGGTGCCGACCCGTTCGCCGGATGGATACCCTCGCCCAGCAGCCGAGCCAAGTGTTCCTCGGTCACCGTGTCACCCTCGGCCAGAGCCGGGGAACGGCCGTCATCGAGGCTCGTCAGGCCGGTGCCGATCCAGGTGCCGGGAGGGCAGCCCGACTCGGTGTAGTACCGGGTCAGCGGGCTGCTCATCTCCCGGTCGCCGTCACCGGCGACGACCGAGTGCAGCAGGTACTCGTAGCCCTTTCCCGAGGACATGACCCGGATCGTCATCACCACGACGGCCCCTCCCCGAGACGGGCTCAGGAGGGGCCGTCTCAGGGATCAGGTGGGCGCTCCGCGCCCAGACGGCACCCTGGTGCCAGACGTGTGGGGGTGAAAGTACCTCCGGCTCAGCGATGGCATACGTATCGGCACAGGACCTGACATGCTCTGGCGCCGAACCGACGCCAGTATTGCCGGAGGCCACCGTAGGGTTGACTACCAAGATTGGTTGTACACCTTCGCTCAAGGCGGTATGTCTATGACGGTCGTGAGGAACGATACCGATGAAGCCGTGTATGAGGCGACGACCGATGACACGCTGACAGTGCGCGAAGTCATAATGAACTCCGTGTCAACTCTCGAAACTCCAGCAGGGTCTTCCGCCTACGACACGTCCGAAGATCCGCTGTCCTTCACCGAGGCGCGCTACGCTTGCGAGGGCAACACGCTGAGCATCACCACGGAAGGCGGAGCGGTAGCTTTCGGCCGTGAGCACTGACGGCAGGCTGATGGTTCCGCTGGTTCAGCGACGCTGCAGCAGATAAATGTATCCGCCGCCCACGGCGTTATCCCAGACCATCGTGTCGGCATCCCACGCCATCACCGTGTAGCCGTACTCTCCGCCACCCCACTCGATCCGGGTGCTGTTCAGCACCACATTCGCGGCGTTCTCCTCGTGCTCCGTGGCACCGGGAACATGCTGGCAGTAGAGCATGCGATCTGGTGAAGGGAAGACGAATCGGTGATCGTTGGTTACTGCTTCGAAACCAGACCCCTCATCGGTGTGGGTATGCTGCCACGAACCGACCAGCACCTCTGCGAGTTCGCCGTCCTGCGCGTCTGTGGCTTCAGGAGCAGCTGAGATTTTCGGTGAATCCCAATCACAGGTCTCTTCCTGTGCTTGCTCGTCGCTCGCTTGGGTAGGCGATTCCTCTTCCGGTTCTGCGTTCGTCTCCTGTGCCGGGCTGGCGGGCGTGGAGACTCCCTCCTCGAGCTGGGGCGGACTCTCAGGCGCGCATCCCACCGCCACAGGCGCGACAACGGCACACACGGCAATCACTGCGCCCCACTGTCTCTGCCATGCCGGCTTCACTGCACGAACCATTGCGAACTCCTTTTTGCGCCAAGCCGACCGGGGTCTCATTCGATCATCATGCGCTCACACGGTGTTCACAGAACAGGAGTCTTCCCTGCCGCAGACCAGAGCACGAGGGAGGGTGCCTCTGCGCGAATTCGCGAGACAGCTTCCTGAGCGAACTCAGAATCTGCCTGCGTTGTTCCAAGGGCATCAGAGAAACCGCCGAGCAACCGCCAGGTGTCGGCGGCGGTGCCCATCAACCCCAACTCTTCAGCCTCACGCGCGACGACACGCAGCCTATCAGCATCTCCGACGAGCACAGCACGACTATGACGCACCATTAGAGCTAATAGTCCACCACCTGCGAGCGCTGATGCTTTCTCGATGATGGCTGCGGCTTCGCTAACCTGTACGCCGAGGCGAGTAACGCAGTGCGCAAGAATCCCGGCGAAGAATGTGTGCCGGGTCGTGAGCATCAGCTCCGCACCATCCAGTAACAGTAGTGCCGCTTCTTCAACGAGGCCCTCGGCGTGTGCGGATTTCCCAGCTGACCAGGCATGCAACATCATCACCTTTGGGTCTGACTCCGCAATCTCAGGAACCGCCTCGAACGCGGCCTCCGACTCAACGATTCTTCCAGTGGCGCAGCTAGCCGCGCCGAGGAGTGCTCGTGCAGCGGGGAGCAAACCAGCGAGGTCGCGCCATTCCAAGTGCTGCACCGCAATGGTTGCGGTCTGATACGCCTGTTCTGCGTCACTTGAGAACAATTGCGAGAAGCCTAGGGCGTACGCTGACAGGCCAACTCGTTCAGGTGCTCCTCGGAATTGTGCGTCGATCCTCTCGCGGAGCCGTCGCTGAGTCGACAGCACGTCGCCGGTGTTCGACAGTGCCATGATCTCAGCGAGCTCAAGGAGCATGGTCCCGCCGGGAACATAGTTGAGGGCGTCCACTGGCAGGCGTCGAAGCTGGATGAACGCACTCTCCGCTTGACTGAGCGGTCCGCTGATGACGGCAGCCAGTGCGTGTGTGACCAGACCACCAGCAGTAGCGACCTCGGGAGGAACGTGAGCTTGGGGCGGAAGATCCGCACTCAGACCCGCAACCGTTGCCCAGCGGGTTGCGGCAAGTTCCAACTCCACCACCTCGACCGGCGAGTCTACGGTGGCGCGCGTCTCATCGATCAGATCGAGCGCAGCTTCTGCGTTGAGCTGTCGGACGCCGAGATAGTCGGCGTGTGCGATCGCAAGCGCCGTACGTTCTGCGGCGGTGACGGGCAAATCTCGTGCGGCCGCGAAGTGCGCAGTTGCCACCTGCGGCTCACCGAGGATCGAGGCAGCTTGCCCCGCAATGCGGTGCGCTCGCGACATATGAGAGCCATCGGGGTTGGATTCATCCCGATCAATCACCTCTCGGGCCGCGCGTAGGGCGAGACGCTCATCGAATGCGCTCAGCGCTTGTTCGGCGAGCGCAAGCGTGCCTGCGACGTCGAGCGGACCCGGGAGTCCAAGCGCGAGCAGACACGCGCGCTGCTGTGCTTGAGGACGTGCGGAAGCCGTGTCGCTGCGCAATGTGCCGACGACCTCGCTGGTCAACTCTTGCCAGCGCATCACCGAGATTCTGGATCGTAAAATCTCGCTGTCCAATGCTCGTCTCAGACGGAGCCAACCGACTTCCGTGAACTCGAGCAAGCTGCCGCGTGATAGCTCTGTTAGA
This sequence comes from Microbacterium sp. JB110, assembly GCF_003335195.1. Taxonomy (NCBI): domain Bacteria; kingdom Bacillati; phylum Actinomycetota; class Actinomycetes; order Micrococcales; family Microbacteriaceae; genus Microbacterium; species Microbacterium sp. JB110. The sequence goes on from NZ_QPGM01000001.1 coordinate 666,863, forward strand.
TCCTCGTCTGCCTCGGCGGGGTACTCTCCAGCGATAGCAATCTTCGCCACAGCCTCAAGCTCGGCCTGATCGAGTTCATCGAATTGGTCCCCCGCGAGTTGCGAAAGCCGCTGGGTGGGGGCGGGCAGTCCCTGCAACGACCAGCCGTGCTCGGTTTGAGTGAGCCGACCGGTGCGGAGCGACCCGGTGACGAGTTCACGCAAATGCAACGGGTTACCGTCGGCGACTACTGCAAACCGTGGTCCCGTGTCAGGAGTGAGCCCCGAGCCTCGCACCATCTGCACGACCAACTCATCTGCCTCGGCGTCTGAGAGCTTCTCGACCGTTGCCTCGGTAATTTCGCCGCTGTCGTACAGAGCCTGAATTTCGGGCGGAGCGAGAGCCAGGTCTCGGACGGTCAATATTGCCGGTACCCGAGATATGTGAATGAGTTGCGTGACAACGAACATCGAGATCTCGTCGAGTTGGTCGACGTTGTCGATCAATATCACAGTCACTGACCGGCGGCGAACGAAAAAGTCGATGAGGCTGGCCGCGGAGGTGTGTATGTCGGAGTCGGTGCCGTCAACTCCCGCAAACACCCCGAGTGGAATCTCTCTGCTGAGGGCACTCGCTGTCAATAGCGGTGCTGAGCCTGCGCCTTTTTCGATCACGGTCTTGACGGTGCGAAGAAGGTGAGTTTTTCCCATCCCTTGCGCCCCGGTGAGCAGGAGTGCGCCATGCGTGTGTACCAACCGGGCAAGCGTCGTCGCTTGGTTCGAGGTCACTGTGACAGGAAAGTTACTGATCGCTTCTGAAGGGGTGGTCTCGGCCTCTGAAGGCTTTACTGGAGGCCACCGCAATAGGGTTGCGGCAGGCTTCTCTTCCAGAATCATGATGTGCAATTGGCCAAGCATGCCGTTGGGCTCGACGCCCAGGCGTTCGCTGAATGTCTCTCTGGCCTGAGCGAATATGTCGAGGGCTTCTTGAGGGTGACCCGCAAGGTAGGTTGCCGTCATGAGCTGCCCCCACGCGCGCTCACGCAACGGATCTTCGGCGACGAGTTGGTGGATCTTGGGAATCACGTCCAGGTGCCGTCCGCGGGAGAGGTCCAGGTCGATGCGGTCGGCCAGCGCGATCTCGAAGAGTTTCTCCAGGCGTATCGCCTCACCGTGCAACTCCTGGGATCCGTCGATACCCGCAAAGGCGGGACCACGCCAGAGCTCCAGTCCTTCGTTCAAACATTCGGATGCTTGATTGAGCAGCCCTTCGGCAATCAGCCAGTCGGCCTGACGGCACAATTGCTCGAAGCGAACAGAGTCGATATGCACCGTCGCGGGATCGATGCGGTACCCCCGGTCGAGCAGATCGATATCCACTGGAAGTGCCGCCCGCAGCCGCGAGATGCGAGCTTGTAAAGCGTGGGCGGGATCGCGCGGAAGGTTCTCGCCCCACAGATCGACGACGAGGCGGTCCAATGCGACCGGACTTCCCTGGGCGACGAGCAGACATGCAAGCAGCGTCTCTTGCTTCGGTCCGCCCAATGAGATCTCGCGACCGTCGGAGGAAGCCCGCATGGTCCCGAGGAGATGGACGTTCAGCACCTCCCACCTCCATCAGCATTGACCAACTGCGCCAGCGACCGGCCGATGCCGACGTCGCGTTGCACGGCACCCTGTCGGGATAAAGGTACTCCCTACGATGCCCCAGCGTCGATGAATCACATCGATGAACCTGCCACTACTCTTCGGTGGCTATCACGTAACCCATCTGAATGTCTTCTCCTTCGCCGTATCCGACGATGGAGAGGTTCCAGACCTCGCTGTTCGCGGGAATCATGTACATTCCGGTCGGGGTGCCACCCGAGGCTCCGATCTGGCGCAACTCAGGGGTGATTCCGGACGCCGCGAGCGCCTCATCGAGAGACTCCACGAGCGCATCGAACTCAGCCGGGGTGGTGAGATTCACGCCTCTCAGTGTCCCATCATCCTCGTCGGCTTCCACCGTGCTGACCACGGCGTACTCACTGGGCAGTGGCAGCTCGGCCGGGAACCAGTCGGGAATCTCACCGTCCACCCCAGCGTCGACCGTGACGGATTCGCCGTCGTCGCCCTCAATGGTCACCGAATCCCCGTCCTCATCGACTGCGACCTCAGGAACATCTGGGGTCCCGCCGCAGCCGGTGAGGCCCCCCCAGCGCGAAGATCAAGGCGATGCTGATCCATCCCTTCTTCTGTGCGTGCTGAGTCGTCATGTGTTTGCTCCCTTGCTGCTGTGTCCGCCGCGCCCATGTGTTCGCGCATCCCTGCATGCGCGATGTGGACACTTTCATTAGATGTCCAGCCACTCACACAGCGCTCACACGGGCGCAGCACACGTCACTATCGCGCCTCATCGGCCTCGTGTGTGAGCGTCATGTGAGTGCCGTCGCGTTGGATGAGTGCAAACCCCGTTCTTGACCGACACGTAAGGAGCCCCGATGGCTCAGGATTTGCATGCGAACCGCCGTGATCTGCGGTCTCAGGCACACGGAACACGCGGGTGGAAGTTGTTCCGTCCTGCTCGCAGAGCGGGGGCACTCCTCACCTCACTCGCCCTCGCGCTCGGCGGCGTGGTCGCAGGGACCACAGCAGCCTCGGCGGCCCCATCTGACCCGATCGCGATGCCCGACGACGCGCTGCGCGCCTGCGTCAACGCTGAACTCGGCCAGACGCCCACCGTTCCGATCACCGAGGCGCAGGCGGCCACCGTCGCCACGGTCGATTGCCAGAGCGCGGGGGTGACCGACCTCACCGGTCTGGAGCATTTCACCGCCGTGGAGACGGTATGGCTCAACAACAACGACGGCATCGCGAGCCTGGATCCGTTGGCGAATCTGACGACGACAACGAGTCTGAGTCTCAACAATGCCGGGGTGTCCGACGCGGATCTGACGGCCCTGGGACAGCTGACGAGCCTGACCTCCCTGGGGCTCGCGTCGAACGGCATCACCGATCTGTCCGTCGTGGTGGACTTTCCCGATCTGAGGAGCCTGCACCTTCGTAACAACGGCATCACCGATCTGTCCGACCTTGCTGGCCTGACCGATCTGACGAGCCTGCACCTTGGCGAGAACGACATCGCCGACGTGTCGGACCTGGTTGGCTTGAGCAACCTCGAGTATCTCTATCTCAACGACAACGAGATCACCGACTTGAGCCCGCTGCCGACTCTCAGCCTGACGATCTTCGATGCCGCGGATCAGGCGGTCGAACTGGGTGATCTCGTGGTCGACGAGGCCGCGGCCAACCCCGTGACCGACCGGGATGGCGATCCGGTGGCGCTGGACGATCTGTACGACACGGGTGCGAACACGTTCACCCCGACGGCCTTGGGTGCGGGCAGCATCGGCTGGGACGACGGCAACGACTTCACCGGCGCGCTGTCGTTCACCGCTGTGGAGCAGGCAGTGCTGATCGCGATGCCCGACGACGCGCTGCGCGCCTGCGTCAACGCTGAACTCGGCCAGACGTCCGCCGATCCGATCACCGAGGCGCAGGCGGCCACCGTCACCACGGTCGACTGCCAGAACGCGGGGGTGACTGACCTCACCGGCATGGAGCATTTCACCGCCGTGGAGACGGCGTGGTTCGCCGTCAACAGCGGCATCACTGATCTGACCCCCCTCTCTGGCCTGACCACGATCGAGTCCCTTGACCTCCGTGCCACCGGCATAGCCGATGACGATCTGCCCTCGCTGAGCCAGCTGGCGAACCTGGAGAGTCTGAGCATGGGGGACAACGACATCTCCGACATGTCGGTCCTGTCGAACTTCTCGAGCTTGATTCACTTCTATGCGGGCCTCAACGACATCTCCGACGTCTCCGCCTTGGCCGGCCTGACCGATCTCCGGCTTCTCTATCTCGCTGAGAACGAGATCACCGATGTCTCGCCCTTGGCGGGACTGATCAACCTCACAGATCTATACTTGAACGACCAGACGGTGAGGATGCCGACCGCTACCGTGAACAGCATGACACCCAATCCGGTGACCGACGTCTCTGGTGATGCGGCGGTGGTGAGCTCGTCCGAGGCTGACTTCAGCTACAACGCGACTCCTCCCGCATGGTCATTCTCGACCATCGGCACCAAGGACATGGCGTGGAACACCTCGGTGAGTGTTGGGAACGTGGCCGCCGCGCAGTTCTCCGGCATGATCAGTCAGCGGATCAGTCCCGCTGAGGTGGCACCCGAGATCCCCGAGGTGACGCAGGCGGCCTGTGTGGACGGCGACATCGTCGACCCGCAGATCACCCTGCCCGACACCGAGGGCGTCGACTACGCGATCGACGGCACGGTGGCTCCCGGTGAGACCGTGACGGTGCAGGCGACCCCCGCTGAAAACTATCGCCTCGTCCTCGGTCCCGGCACCGACTGGACCGGGAACAGCGACGGCATCTACGCCGAACTCGTGATCGTCCTCGACGAAGTCGACTGCGCCCCCGTGGATCCCGGGCCCACCGTGATCGATGCGCCGAACGGTGATCTGCCGGTCGATGACCCCTGCGGCCCCGACAACGCCACGTGGATTCTGCCCACCGGCGATGATGTGCCTGAGGGCTTCAGTTGGGTCGTCGATGACGACGGCCTACTGACCGCAGTCACGAAGGCCGGCTACGTGTTCTCCGATCCCACCGGGGACATGGACCCGAATCGGCGAGAGTACGGCTACGCCCCCGACACGAACGAATCGTGCCAAGTTGACACGGATACTCCAGGCGACGAGGACACCCTCGCGGCCACGGGTGGCCCGGGGCTCAACGGAGCGATTGCGGCGGGCACTCTGCTCGGTATCGGCGGACTGCTGCTTCTGCTAGCACGACAGCGCCACAACGCATAGGCAGAGTGGGGAACAAGGAACAATGACTGACTCTCCAGACCCCGATCCCGAGGTTGACGCGCGAAGCAGGGGCGACGGATTCGATCCTCAAGTGGGTGGCCTCGTCGCCTACTTAACGTGGATCGGCGGCCTCATCATGCCACCCTCATCGACGGTGGCGCGCCCGGCTGGCTGCACCTGATCGTACTGCTGTGCATCTACAACGCCTTCAAGTTCCTCATCTACGGCCCCATCAGCCTCGTCCGGCTCGTCGCCGTCCGGCATAGAGAGCGCCGCCAAGCGCAGGCCGGTGTTCCCAACGCTGAAGGCCCGCCCGTTCCACCTACCGGGCATGCGGCACTATCGAGCGACGAGCACAGGCCGGCGAATCTCGGCCGAACCACGGCTGCGCCCGGCGCCTGACAGAACCCGACTGATCGCGCTGATTCTGCACATCGCAGATCAACTCCACGCTCAGGAAATCGATGAGCGGCAGCGCCGTATCGGTGACCACCTTGATGCCGACGACTCCGCACCCACCGGATCGTCGGTGGACGAGCAAGGAGACAGGAATGACACTGACGATGCCGACCGCCACCACGGATACGTCGCCGCTGATGACAGCGGTGACCTATCAGCGGGTCTCGACCAAAGAGCAGGCGGCGAAAGGAGGGCGTGACGAGGGGTTCTCGATCCCTGCCCAACGCAAGGCCAATCACGGCAAGGCAGCCGACCTGAAGGCGAAGATCGTCGCAGAGTTCAGCGATCCCGGCTACTCGGCCAAGACCATGAACCGGCCCGATCTCCAGCGGATGCTCAAGTACATCAAGACCCACCAGGTCACCTACTGCATCGTGCACAAGGTCGACCGCCTCGCCCGAGACCGTCTGGTCGATCTGCAGATCCACAGCGCGCTCATCGAAGCCGGAGTGACCCTGATATCGGTGACCGAAAGCATCGACGAGACTCCCTCCGGCACTCTCGTCCACGGCGTGATGTCTTCCATCGCCGAGTTCTACTCCCGGAACCTCGCCGCAGAGGTCAGCAAGGGTCTGATCCAGAAGTTCGAGACCGGCGGCACACCCATGCGCGCCCCCATCGGCTACCTCAACATCCGCAAGCACGACGAGCAGGGCCGCGAGTACCGCACCGTCGAGATCGACCCCGAGAGAGCACCGCTCGTGAAGTGGGTGTTCGAGCAGTACGCCACCGGCGACCACACGGTTGTGGACCTCCTCGCTGCCGTCACCGCACGCGGCCTGACCACCGTGCCCACGCCGAAGCGCCCCTCCGGGCCGGTGGCGCGCTCCGGGTTCTTCAAGCTGCTGCGCAATCCGTACTACATCGGCATCGTCCGCTACCGAGGGGCAGAACAGACCGGCACTCATGAGCCGCTGATCGACATCGAGACCTGGCAGCAAGTTCAACGGCTCCTGGACTCCCGCAAGATCGCCTCTGAGCGACGACGCTCTCACGACCACTACCTGAAGGGGTCCCTGTTCTGCGGCGAATGCGGCTCGCGGATGCAGCTGGACTACCCGGCCAACAAGCAGGGCATCCGTTACGCCTACTACGTGTGCTCCGGACGCGCCTCCAAGCGGAAGAACTGCACCCGCCGCGCCGTGCCAGTCGGCATCGCCGAGCAACTCGTCGCAGACTGCTATCAAGACATCGCGATCACCGAGGCTGAGTACGCCGCCCTCGCCGCCCAGGTCGAGGCCGCGTTCGACGAACGTCTCGCCTCCCGCTCCCAAGAACTGGCCGAACTGGCCAAGAACCGCGAGCGACTCCAAAACGAGAGCGACAAGCTGCTCGCCGCGCACTTCGCCGACGCCATCGACCTGGAGACCCTCAAGCGTCATCAAGACCGCATCCGCACTGGACTCGCTGACATCGACCGCCGCCTTGCCAACGAGCACGACCAGCACGAAGGGCCACGCAAGCACCTCGGCACTGCACTGAGCCTGCTCGTGGACTGCGCCAACCTCTACGCTCGCACCGACGATCAGGGCAAGCGGCTGGCGAACCAAGCCCTCACCGACGGCATCGAGATCGACGAAGACGAAAGGGCGGCGATCCGACTCGCTGAGCCGTTCGCCGCCCTTGTGTCCGCACCAGCCTCCGCCGATGTCAGGAGTTCTAGTACGTCTTCAATTGTGGGCGATGCGGGACTCGAACCCACGACCTCTTCCGTGTGAAGGAAGCGCGCTAACCAACTGCGCCAATCGCCCTTGCTGCGGCCCGTGAAGGCCTCGATAGATACTACCGGATGTTCCGCCGCGCACCGAACCGTTGCGCATCCCGGCCGTGTCGCGCAGCGGGGCGCCACAGGTGATCCTGTGGCGCCCCGCTGGTGCTGCGGTGCGAGGCTCAGCGAGCCTCCATCGCGTAGCCCTCCTCGCCGTGCATCACGGTGTCGACGCCAGCGATCTCGTCCTCGTTCTTCACGCGGAACCCGATCGTCTTCTGGATGACGATGCCGATGATGTATGCGGCGATGAACGAATACGCCATCACGGCCACCACACTGATGAACTGCACCACCAGCTGCGCGATGCCTCCGCCCAGGAACAGGCCGGTGCCATTGCCGAAGAGGCCGATCCAGAGCGTGCCGATCACGCCGCCGACGAGGTGCACACCGACCACGTCGAGCGAGTCGTCGAAGCCGAACTTCCACTTCAGCTCGATCGAAAGCGCACAGGCGACACCCGTGACGACGCCGAGCAGGATGGCCCAGACCGGGTCGATCGACGCACAGGCCGGAGTGATGGCGACCAGACCGGCGACAGCACCGGATGCCGCGCCGACTGACGTCGATTTGCCGTCCTTGAACTTCTCCACGGCGATCCAGCCGATGATCGCAGCAGCAGGGCACACCATCGTGTTGATGATGATCAGGCCCATCTCGGTGTTGCCGCTCTCGCCGAGCGGCGCCGGGGTGAGACCGCCGTTGAAGCCGAACCAGCCGAACCACAGCAGGGTGGCGCCGAGCATGACCAGCGGCACGCTGTGCGGCTTGTTGATGCCCTTCTGGAAGCCGACTCGCTTGCCGAGCACGAGCGCCAGCGCCAGCGCTGCGGCACCCGCGTTGATGTGCACCGCAGTACCGCCGGCGTAGTCGATCACCTCGACAGCGCCGTCGAACATCCAGACGCCGAGCTCCATGATCCAGCCGCCGCCCCACACCCAGGCTGCGACCGGGAAGTAGACCAGCGTGACCCAGATGCCGGCGAACAGCATCCACGACCAGAACCGCGCACGGTCGGCGATCGCACCGGAGATCAGCGCCACCGTGATGATCGCGAACGTCGCACCGAACGCCGCGCCGATGCCCGCTTCACCCGTCGGGTCGTCTGAGATGGTCTCGACCAGGCCGAGGTCGCCGAGCGGGTTGCCGGCGAAAGCCAGCGGGTTGTCGACCGCCGTCATCGCGAAGCCGTACAACACCCACAGCACGGCTGTCAGGGCGAGGCCTCCGAAGCTCATCATCATCATGCTGACGACGCTCTTGGCCTTCACCAGCCCGCCGTAGAAGAACGCCACCCCAGGCGTCATCAGCAGTACGAGCGCGGTGGAAATGGTCAACCACGCAAGGTTTCCGCTATCCATGTGATTCCTCTGTGTCAGTGCAATGGATCCGGTGAACCGGATGTGCCCCCATCCTGACGATGCGGTTTTCCGCAGAGGTGTGCGGCGCGTTTCGACTGCGTTACGCAGCCGCTCCGTGCGTTAAGTTCATGTTTCGCACCCCGCACAGTCCTCGACGAGGAGTGCGGCGCCCGCTCAGGAGTGCGTCGAGGCGTTCAACCGCGACACGGCGCGCAGATACTTCTTGCGGTAGCCGCCTGCGAGCATGTCGGCGCTGAAGACGTCGTTCAGCGCTGTGCCCGTTGCGCGGATCGGGAGCTGCGCGTCGTAGACGCGGTCGACGAATGCGACGAAGCGCAGCGCTTCCGACTGATCGGTGATCTGGCGCACATCGCGCAGACCGACGGCCTCGACATCGTCGACGAGCCGGATGTACCGCGAAGGATGCACGTGCGCGAGATGCGACAGCAGCTCGTCGAAGGCGTCATCCGACACGGTCGTGCCGGCGGCGTCGAGTGCCTCGTTGTACGCGTCGTCGTCCAGCACCACTGCGGCGCCGTCGAGCGAGCGCTGACGGAAGTCGACGCCGTCGATCCGGATGGTCTCGAAGCTGTCGGCCATCGCGTGGATCTCCCGAAGGAAGTCCTGCGCGGCGAACCGGCCCTCCCCGAGTGCGTTCGGCGGGGTGTTGCTCGTCGCCGCCAGACGTGTGCCGGATGCCACCAGCTCACCGAGCAGACGCGTCATCACCATTGTGTCGCCTGGATCGTCGAGCTCGAACTCGTCGATGCACAGCAGCGCCGAGCCCTTCAGCAGGTCGACGGTGTTCCGATACCCGAGCGCGCCGACGAGCGCCGTGTACTCGATAAAGGAGCCGAAGTACTTGCGCCGTGCCGGCACCGCGTGGAACACTGCGGCCAGCAGGTGCGTCTTGCCGACGCCGAACCCGCCGTCGAGATAGACGCCTGGCTTCATCGGCGCCGTCTTCGGCTTGCGTGAGAACAGACCTCGCTTGGCCGGCTCGGCACCGGCTGCGAAGGCCGTGAGCTGCTCCTTCGCCTCCGCCTGCGACGGGTGCTCGTCGTCCGCACGATAAGAATCGAAGGTCGCCTCGTCGAACTGAGGCGGCGGCACGAGACTGGCCAGCATCTCCTCGCCTGAGAGGTGAGGGTTGCGCTCGGTGAGGCGCACGCGGCCGGTTACCGTGCCGATCTGTGTCATATACCGTTCGTTTCGCTGTGTGACGCACGCGCAGGAAGGCACGGTGCGGGTACCCGCGGGGGCGCCTAAGCTCGTATAAGGACGCAACAAGTCTACGTCTGTTCGGTTCGCACCGATCGCACGCTACTCAGGCAGGAGCTCAGCCATGGCCGTCGCATCCGATCCCTCCCCGGATTTCGCCCAGTTCGCCCATCCGGAACGCCTCGTCACGACGCAATGGCTCGAGGATCACCTCGGCGATGACGGCCTCGTGGTCGTCGAGTCGGATGAGGATGTGCTGCTGTACGAGACCGGCCACATCCCCGGCGCCGTCAAGGTCGACTGGCACACCGAGCTCAACGACCCCGTCGTGCGCGACTACGTCGACGGAGCGGGGTTCGCGGAGCTGCTCGGTGCGAAGGGCATCTCCCGCGACGACACCGTCGTGATCTACGGCGACAAGAACAACTGGTGGGCGGCCTACGCGCTCTGGGTGTTCTCGCTGTTCGGGCACGAGGACGTGCGTCTGCTCGATGGCGGCCGCGACGGTTGGATCGCCGAAGGCAGGGCGATCACGACGGAGCCCGCTGGTCGGCCCACAACCGACTACCCGGTCGTCGAGCGCGACGACTCCGTGCTTCGCGCCTACCGTGAGGACGTGCTCGCACACCTCGGCAAGCCGCTCATCGACGTGCGCTCCCCTGAGGAGTACACGGGCGAGCGCACCACTGCGCCCGCATACCCCGAGGAGGGAGCGCTGCGCGCCGGACACATCCCCAGCGCTCAGAATGTGCCATGGGGCAAGGCCGTGGCCGAGGACGGGCGGTTCAGGTCACGCACCGAGCTCGAGCAGATCTACCGCGATCAGGCGGGCATCGGCGATGCGAGCGACGTCGTCGCCTACTGCCGCATCGGTGAGCGCTCCAGCCACACCTGGTTCGTGCTGCACCACCTGCTCGGCATCGAGAAGGTGCGCAACTACGACGGCTCATGGACCGAATGGGGCAGCCTCGTGCGCGTGCCGATCGTCACGGGCGCAGAGGCGGGAGAGGTTCCGGCGGCGTGAGCGAGCAGGTTCCCGCCGCACTGGCGGAGATACGGGACGAGTTCCTGGAGCTGCCGGAGCCCGAGCGGCTCCAGTTGCTGCTGGAGTTCGCCGATGAGCTCCCGGAGATGCCGGCGGAATACGCCGACCATCCGGAGCGCACCGAGCGAGTCGCCGAGTGCCAGTCGCCCGTGTTCATCGTGCTCGCACTCGACGAGGACGGTCTCGTCCGGATGCACGCATCGGCTCCGCCAGAAGCACCGACCACGCGAGGCTTCGCCAGCATCCTCGCGCAGGGACTGACGGGCCTCTCCCCCGACGAGGTGCTCGCCGTCCCAGTGGACTACCCGCAGTCGATCGGCCTGACCAGGGCGGTCTCACCACTGCGCATCTCCGGCATGACCGGAATGCTCATGCGCGCCAAACGCCAGGTGGCCGCGCTGGCAGCGTGAACTCTCATCTGAGCCGGTCGTGAGTGCGTACTCGGCGGCTTCGCACTTGCGACCCTCAATCGCTCGTCACGAACACGCGAGCGCGCTCGCTTCTCGCTCAATCGCATGCTCACGACCGGCTCAGTCTGTCTCCTGGGCGAGGCCCTGGGCGGCGAGCCAGTCCCTGATGGCCGTGTTCCAGCGCGCTTCGTCGTAGTTCCACAGCTTGGTGTGGCGGGCGACGGCGAACCTCGGCATCGTGACCAGGTCGTCCCGCTCCTCCGCCAACGCGCGCGACGCGTCGACGGGGACGTAGCCGTCGTCGTCGCTGTGCAGGATCAGGATGGGTTCGCGCAGCTCGGACGCACGCGCCACCATGTCCAGATCGTCGAACCGGATGCCCTCCCCCGCACGAGCGGCACGCGACACCCATGGCGTCTCGAGCATGCCCATGGTGGCTCTCGCCGCGATCGACGGCACGCCGATCGCCTTCGCCTGGAATTCGAGCACGGTGCGCCATTCGACGACGGGAGAATCCAGGATGACGCCGGCGATGCGGTCGCGGTGATCCGTGTTGACGAGAGTCTGCAGGACGATAGCGCCGCCCATCGACCACCCCATCAGCACGACGCGACGCGCCCCGTGCTCGAGGGCGAACTCGATCGCGGCCTCGATATCCGGCCACTCCGTCGTGCCCAGCCCCTGCAGACCGGTCGGGCTGTCAGGGGCGACGCCGTCGCTGCGGTACGAGACGAGGAGCGAGGTGATGCCCGCTTCCCGCAGCACGGGCAGCGCGCGGACCGTCTCGCTGCGATTCGTGCCTCTGCCGTGCACGACCACGGCCCAGGTCTCGTCGTGCGCTGCGCCCTGGACGGATGGGACCAGCCATGCCGGCGCGGGGCCGACCGGCGTCGGGATCTCGACATCGTCGTACGGCACGTGGATCTCATCCGGCGTTTCGAAGTACCACCCGCTGAACGCGCCCCATTGACCGATCGTCTCATCGTGGCCGACGTGAGTGAGCAGCTTGCGCGTGACGGTCTCGTCATCGGAGCGCAGCACCACGCCGATCTTGAGGTAGTTGATCGTGCCGTTCGAGAAGATGCCGTAGCGTCCAGGCAATTCTGTGTCAGGCGATCGCGAGATCCTGATCGTCTGTGCGGCGGTGTCGATTCCGAGTATCTCAAGATCCGCCGCCCGCGGGGACGGCGTCACCACCGAACGCGCGACACGGGCCAGCCGTGACCCGACAGCGCCGACAGCGCCGAGAACGAGACCGATGCCGACACCGGCGAGAACGAGACCAGCGCCGACGGACCCGGCGCGCCTGGAGAGGTTCATGACACCATCACTCTAATCTGTCGGCGTGATGACTTCCGGCCACGATGACTCGTTCGAAGCTCTCGAGTCGCGCGTGCGCGAGGCCGAATTCCGCGACGATTTCGTGGTGCGCGAGATACCGTCGCCGCAGGGCCTCGCCCCGCAGGCGCTCGCCCTCTCCGGCGACGTACGGCCGGACGAGTCGGGCGACTCCCCTTATGGCACCGGCCGTTTCGTGCTGCTGCACGATCCGGATGAGCCCGGTGCCTGGCACGGACCGCTGCGGATCGTCTCCTTCGCACAGGCGCCGCTCGAGCCCGAGATCGGCACGGACCCGCTGCTCGCCGACGTGACGTGGTCATGGCTGATCGATGCGCTCGATTCGCGCGGTGCAGAGCACCACTCCGCATCCGGCACGGCCACGAAGATTCTGTCGACCGGTTTCGGCTCACTCGCCGGCGAGGGCAACGGCGCCCAGATCGAACTGCGCGCATCGTGGTCGCCCGTCGGTGATCCTCGCGCGCATGTCGAGGCGTGGGCCGAACTGGTGTGCATGCTCGCGGGCCTCCCGCCCGGTTCGGAGAAGATCGCCGTATTCGGCGCTCGGAAAGCGGAACGTGACTGATAACTACAGCGTGATCGACACCACCGACGGATACGACGAGGCGGTGGCGGCGCTCGCATCGGGGCACGGCCCCGTGGCCGTGGATGTGGAGAGGGCATCCGGTTTCCGCTACTCGCAGCGCGCCTACCTCGTGCAGATCTTCCGCCGCGGTTCCGGTGTGTTCCTGTTCGACGCGCCCGCCTTCGACGACCACGCACCCCTGCACGAGGCGATCGGAGAAGCGGAGTGGGTGTTCCACGCCGCCAGCCAGGATCTGCCGTCGCTGCGTGAGATCGGTCTGGTGCCCCGTTCCCTGTTCGACACCGAGCTGTCGGCACGGCTCCTGGGCTGGCCGAAGGTCGGCCTCGCTGCCGTGACCGAGCGCACGCTCGGAATCGAGCTGAGGAAAGAGCACTCGGCCGCGGACTGGTCGACCAGGCCGCTGCCCGATTCGTGGCTGGAATATGCGGCGCTCGACGTGCTGCACCTGCTCGACGTGCGAGACGAGCTGGCCGCGGCGCTCGACGATGCCGACAAAGCTGACTGGGCGACCGCGGAATTCGAGCATGTGCGCTCGATGCCGCCGAAGCCACCGCGGCGCGACCCGTGGCGCCGACTGAGCGGACTTCACCGCGTGAACGGGCGCCGCCCGCTTGCGATCGCCCGCGAGCTGTGGACGGCGCGCGAGGAGTACGCGCGGGAACAGGATGTCTCCCCCGGCCGGCTCGTTCCGGATCGCGCACTTGTCGCCGCCATCATGGCGTCGCCGACCTCGAAGTCGCAGCTGGCCGGACTGAAGGAGTTCACAGGCAGGGCGAGCCGCACACAGCTCGACCGGTGGTGGAACGCGATCGACGCAGGGCGCAGCACCACGGACCTTCCCCCTGATCGGCTTCCCGGCGACAGCCCGTATCCGCCGCCGAAAGCATGGCGCGATCGCAACCCGGATGCTGATCGCCGGCTGAAGCAGGCGCGCGCCGCTGTGGCGGAGCACGCCGATGAGCTCGAGGTGCCAGCAGAGAACCTGCTGACACCCGACCTGCTCCGCCGTGTGGCATGGGATCCGCCGGTGCCGCCCGCGCAGGATCCGGTTGCCGATGCCCTGCGTGCGGAGGGTGCTCGTGACTGGCAGATCGACGAGACGGCGGGCATCATCGCTGAGGCGTTTGTACAGGCCGCCCAACCAGTCGACGATGCCGCGGAACCCGCTTCGTAGACACTGCCCAACCGACTCGCCCCCGCCGTGTGGGATCCCCATAGGCTGGAGGCATCCAACAAGGGAGGCAGAGTGGCCGAGCTCTCGGACGTCTATTTCGTAGACGGAGTGCGCACGCCCTTCGGGCGCGCAGGAGAAAAGGGAATGTACGCGCAGACGCGCGCAGACGATCTCGTCGTGAAGGCGATGGTGGGTCTGATGGATCGCAACGAGGAGGTCCCGAAGGATCGCGTGGACGATGTCGCCATCGCCGCGACGTCGCAGACCGGAGACCAGGGCCTGACCCTGGGGCGCAGCACGGCGATCCTCGCCGGTCTGCCCCAGAGCGTTCCAGGTCTGGCGATCGAGCGGATGTGCGCCGGCGCCATGACATCGGTCACGACGATGGGAGCCTCGATCGGAGTCGGCATGTACGACGTCGCCATCGCAGGTGGCGTCGAGCACATGGGCAGGCACCCGATCGGAGCGAACGCCGACCCGAATCCGCGGTTCGTCGCCGAGCGTCTGGTCGACCCCGAGGCGCTCAACATGGGCGTGACCGCAGAGCGCATCCACGACCGATTCCCTCACCTGACCAAGGAGCGCGCCGATCGCTTCGGCATGCTCAGTCAGCAGAAGGTGCAGGCGGCCTACGAGGCAGGCAGAATTCAGCCGGATCTCGTCCCGGTGTCGGTTCAGAGCGCCGACGGAGCGTTCGGGCTGGCGACCGAAGACGAGGGCCGCCGGCCGGAGACCACGTTGCAGGGTCTCGCCGAGCTGAAGACTCCGTTCCGGCCGCACGGCCGGGTCACCGCCGGCACGGCATCGCCGCTCACGGACGGGGCGACGATCAGTCTGCTCGCCGGCGGCCAGGCCGTCACCGAGCTCGGGTTGGCTCCGAAGATGCGGATGGTCTCGTTCGCGTTCTCCGGTGTGCAGCCCGAGATCATGGGCATCGGCCCGATCCCGTCGACCGAGAAGGCACTCGCCAAGGCGGGGCTCTCGATCGAGGACATCGGGCTGTTCGAGCTGAACGAGGCCTTCGCCGTGCAGGTGCTGTCGTTCCTCGATCACTTCGGCATCGATGACGACGACCCGCGCGTGAACCAGTGGGGCGGTGCGATCGCCCTCGGGCACCCGCTTGCGGCATCCGGTGTGCGTCTGATGATCCAGCTCGCCGCCCAGTTCGCCGAGCGCCCCGACGTCCGCTACGGCCTCACCGCGATGTGCGTCGGCCTGGGTCAGGGCGGATCGGTCGTCTGGGAGAACCCGAACTACACCGGCAAGAAGAAGCGGAAGTGACACGCATGACCGACTACGCATCGATCGACTTCACCCCGCTCGACGACGCCTCCGTCGACGAGGTCGTCACCCACTCGCTCGTGCGCGACGTGACGCTCGCCAGCGGTCGCACGCTGGCGCTGATCACACTGCACAACGGCCGTGACCACACGCGGCCCAACACGCTGGGGCCGCGCACGCTGACGGAGCTGAACGACACGCTCGACGCTCTCAGCGCCCGGGCAGCCGATGGAGAGATCGACGCCGTGGCGATCACGGGCAAGCCGTACATCTTCGCTGCCGGGGCCGATCTCTCGCAGATCACGGCTCTGCAGTCGAAGCAGAACGCGCAGCTGATCGCGCAGCGCGGCCATCAGGTGCTGGGCAGGCTGAGCGACCTGGGCGTTCCGAGCTTCGCGTTCGTGAACGGTCTCGCGCTCGGCGGCGGGCTGGAGATCGCGCTCAACTCGACCTACCGCACCATCGATTCGTCTGCGGCCGCCGTGGCGCTGCCCGAGGTGTTCCTCGGCATCGTGCCCGGATGGGGCGGTGCGTACCTGCTCCCGAACCTGATCGGCATCGAGAACGCGCTCGAAGTCGTCATCTCGAACCCGCTCAAGCAGAACCGCACCCTGAAGCCGCAGCAGGCGAAGGACCTCGGCATCTTCGATGCCATCTTCTCCCCCTCCGCCTATCTGGAGTCGTCACTGGCCTGGGCGGACGGCGTGCTGACCGGCGACATCCGGGTCGACAGGCCCCACCAGCCGGGCAAGATCGAGAAGACGGTGAAGTGGCCGGCGGCCATCAAGATCGCCCGCGGCATGCTCGAGTCGAAGATCGGCACCGTGCCGCGCTCACCCTACCGTGCCCTCGAACTGCTCGAGAAGGCACGGTCGGGCACGCGGGAGGAGGGCTTCGCCCGGGAGGACGAGGCGCTCAGCGACCTGATCGTCGGCGACCAGTTCGCCGCGTCGATGTATGCGTTCGACCTCGTGCAGAAGCGCGCCAAGCGGCCAGTCGGCGCACCGGACAAGTCGATCGCCCGCCCCGTCAACAAGGTCGGCGTCATCGGTGCGGGCCTGATGGCGAGCCAGTTCGCGCTGCTGTTCGTGCGGCGCCTGCAGGTTCCCGTCGTCATCACCGACGTCGACCAGGCACGAGTCGACAAGGGCATCGGCTACATCCGTGAGGAGATCGGCAAGCTCGAGGACAAGGGCCGCGTCGACGCAGACACGGCGAACCGCCTCCGCGCGCTCGTGACAGGCACCGTCGACAAGAGCGACTTCGCCGACGCCGACTTCGTCATCGAGGCTGTCTTCGAGGAGATCGGCGTCAAGCAGCAGGTGTTCCGCGAGATCGAGCAGATCGTCTCCCCCGAGGCCATCCTCGCCACCAACACGTCGTCGCTGTCGGTCGAGGAGATCGGCTCCGTGCTGGCGAACCCGGAGCGCCTGATCGGCTTCCACTTCTTCAACCCTGTGGCCGTGATGCCGCTGGTCGAGGTGGTGCGCACGCCGCAGGCAAGCGATGAAGCGCTCAGCACCGGATACGTGGTCGCGAAGAAGCTGCGCAAGAACGCCATCGGCTCGGCCGATGCACCGGGCTTCATCGTCAACCGCCTGCTGGCGAAGGTGATGGGCGAGGCGGCGCGCGCCGTCGACGTCGGCACGCCGTTGACAGAGGTCGAGCAGGCGTTCGTCCCGCTCGGGCTGCCGATGGGCCCGTTCGAGCTCATCGACCTCGTCGGCTGGAAGGTCGCGGCGCACGTGCAGGACACGATGGTGCACCATTTCCCCGAGCGGTTCCACAGCTCGGCGAATCTGCATGCCGCCGCCGAGATCGACTCGCCCCTCGAGCGCGACAAGAAGGGTGTCATCACCGGATGGTCGAAGAAGGCCGCGAAGGCCGTCTCCGTCGGTGACTCCCCCATGACCGAGGACGAGATCCTGCGCAACGTGCAGGACGAGCTGGCCAGGGAGATCCGGATCATGCTCGATGAGGGCGTCGTCCCCGAGGTCGAGGACATCGACCTGGCGCTCATCCTCGGCGCGGGCTGGCCGTTCGTGGACGGCGGCGTGACGCCTTACCTCGACCGTTCGGGCGCCGCCGCCCGCGCCGCAGGCGGCCCCTTCCACACCCCGTCCATCCGCGGCATCGAGTAACCGCGTAACTCTTCATTTCTGGCACATCTCCGTATGGGTGACCCAGTAGATCTGTGCCAGAAATGAAGAGTTAGGGGCTCACACCAGGGAGTCCTTCCACGCTGCGTGCAGGCGGGCGAAGGTGCCGGTGCCGGCGATCAGGGCGGCGGGGGTGTCGTCCTCGATCACGCGGCCGTGTTCCATGACCAGCACGCGGTCCGCGATCTCGACCGTGGACAGGCGGTGCGCGATGATGATGGCCGTGCGGTCCGCCAGCAGCGTCTGCAGCGCGTCCTGGATCATCCGCTCCGACGGCATGTCGAGCGACGCAGTCGCCTCGTCCAGGATCAGCACGGCGGGGTCGGCAAGGAACGCTCTGGCGAACGACACCAGCTGCCGTTGCCCGGCGGAGACTCTGCCGCCTCGCTTGTTCACGTTCGTGTCGTAGCCGTCGGGGAGCTGCTCGATGAAGTCGTGCGCGCCCACCGCCTTCGCCGCTCGCACGACCTCCTCCATCGATGCGCCAGGACGCCCGAGCGCGATGTTGTCAGCGACCGATCCGCTGAACAGGTAGGCCTCCTGCGTCACCATCACGATGGCGCGGCGGAGATCCTGCGGGCTCAGGTCGCGCAGATCGATGCCGTCGAGCGTGACGCGCCCCTGGGTCGGGTCGTAGAAGCGCGAGACGAGCTTGGCGACAGTCGACTTGCCCGCACCTGTCGTGCCGACGACGGCCACTGTCTGGCCGCTCGGGATGTCGAGACGCAGCTCTGGCAGCACCGTTCGACCGTCGCCGTAGCCGAAGGTGACGTCGTCGAGGAGCAGGTGCCCGCTCGCCTGTGCGAGCGGCTCGGGCGTCGCGGGGTCGGGCACGGAGGGCTGCTCCTCCAGCACGCCGGACACCTTCTCCAGCGACGCGGCGGCTGCCTGATACGAGTTCAGGAACATCGCCACCTCCTGCAGCGGTGCGAAGAAGTTGCGCACGTACAGCACGGCGCCCAGCAGCGCGCCGACGGTGAACGACTCCCACGTGATGCGCACACCGCCCCACAGCACGACAGCACCGATCGCGAACGCCGAAATGGCCATCAGAGCGGGTTCGAAGGTGCCGAACAACCGGATGACGCGCATGTTCGCGTTGCGGTACGCACCCGCAAGCCTGCCGAACTCGACCTCGTTGCGAGGCTCGGTGCGGAATGCCTTCCCCGCGCGGATGCCCGTCATCGTCTCGACGAACTTCACGATGACGCGGGCGCTGTGCACACGGGTGCCGCGGTAAGCGGACTGCGAACTGCGATAGAACCAGCGCATCAGGAGCGCGAGCGGCACGCCGCAGACCAGCACGATCAGGCCGGACTGCCAGTCCAGGATCATCAGCGCGACGAGGGTGAAACCGCCGTACAGCACACCGGCGACGAGCTCGGTGAGGCCGCCGGCGAAGAGCTCCCTGATGGTCTCGAGATCGCTGGTCTGGCGCGAGATGATCCGCCCCGACGTGTACTGCTCGTGGAACTCCAGGCTCAGCAGCTGCGTGTGTCGGAACACACGCAGGCGGAGGTCGAGCAGGACGTTCTGCGTGATCCTCGCGGCCAGCACGTCGTACCACGCCAGCAGTCCGGCGCCGAGGACCGCCGTGAGCGCATAGGCCCCCACGACGAGCCACGTCGGCCCCCAGTCCGCCTCGTCGATCACGGCGGGAAGCGCCGTGTTCAGGCCGATGGTGAGCAGAGCGGGGCCGAGCACGCGGAAACCGGTCTGCGCGACGACGACGATCGACACGCCCAGCAGCCGCCAGCCCAGCGGGCGCAGCAGTGCCAGCAGCAGGCGTCCCGACCGACGCCGGATGACGCGGCTCTCTTCCCCGGTGTAGTCTTCGCGGTCCTCGCCCGCGACCCCCTGCACGGTGCCGCTCATCGCGTGCTCCCCTCGTTGCGGGCCGATTCCTGCCGGCTCTCGCGCTCTGCGATGATGTCGAGCTCGCTCGTCGGGTTCGGATCGCGGCTGGCATCGTCCGTGTGCTCGATGCTGGAGATGACGGCGCGATAGCCGGCCGACGATGCCATCAGATCGGTGTGAGCGCCGACCGCCGTGATCCGCCCGTGCTCGAGCAGTGCGACGCGGTCGGCGAGTGCCACGGTCGACGGCCGATGCGCCACGATGAGCGCCGTCGTCCCCGCGAGCACCCTCCGCAGCTCGCCCTGCACGCGCTCCTCCGTGTCGACGTCCAGCGCCGACAGCGGGTCGTCCATCACGATCACGGAGGGACGCGCCGCGACGGCACGGGCGAGCGCCAGCCGCTGGCGCTGCCCGCCGGAGAGGCTCATGCCCTCCTCCCCGATCATCGTCGACACACCATCGGGCAGCTCCTCGACGAACTCTGCCTGCGACACTTCGAGCGCCTCTCGCATCACGCGTCCTGCCTCGGACGAGGAGATGTCGAGGTCGTCCCGCCCGAGCAGGACGTTCTCGCGCACGGTCGCCGAGAATAGCGTCGCATCTTCGAAGGCCGTGGCGATCCGGGTGCGCAGCTCGACAATGGACAGGTCGCGCACATCGACGCCGTCGAGTGTGACGCGGCCGCCCGTGACGTCGTACAGCCTCGTCGGCAGCGTCGTGAGAGTCGTCTTCCCCGAGCCGGTCAGTCCGACCAGGGCCATCGTCTCGCCAGGGGCGACTGCGAGATCGACGCCGTCGAGCAGGTCGCGCTCGCTCGAACGCGCATCCTGGTAGCGGAAGCGCACGCCTTCGAAACGGAGCTCGCCGCGCGGGGCGGTCAGCGCGACCGGCGCCTCGGGCTCGGTGATGGTGTCGGCGGAGTCGAACACCTCGAATATGCGGTCGGTCGCCGTGCGTGTGTCGAGAAGGAACGAGAACAGGAACCCGATCGATTCCATGGGCCAGCGCAGAATGGTCGCCATGGCGAAGTAGGCGAACAGCTGCGAGACCTCCAACTCGCCGGCCTGGGCGAGCCAGATGCCGAGCGCGAGGCAGGCCGCGAACGCGAGCTCCGGCATGAAGACGAGCACGAAGTCGATCACAGCGATCGAACGCGCCTTGCTCATCTCGGTGCTGCGCAGACCCTCTGCCTGGCGCGTGAATCGGGTCAGAGCATCCGGGCCACGACCGAAGGCCTTCAGCACCCTGATGCCGTGCACGCTCTCCTCGACGCTCGTCGCGAGGTCGCCCTGCTGGTCCTGGCTGCGCCGGGTGAGCATGCCGTAGCGTCGCTCGAACCGAAACGCCTGCACGAACACGGGAATGCCGGATACGAGGAACACGCTGCCGAGCGCCCAGTGCCACTGGAACAGCAGCGCCGCCCCGATCAGCACGGTGAGCAGGTTCACCACCAGCATGATCAGCCCGAAGGCGAGCCAACGGCGGATCTGGCCGATGTCCTGCATCATCCGGCTGAGCAGCTGCCCGCCCTGCCAGCGATCGTGGAACTCGATCGGAAGCCGCTGCAGGCGGTTGTAGAAGCGCGTGCGCACGTTGTATTCGATCGACGCGGACGGCGCGAGCACGAACCATCGCCGAAGCCACACCATGACGGCCTCGACCAGCCCCAGACCCAGCACAGCCAGCGCGCCCCAGACCACCGGCTCTGTCTGTCCCGTCGACAGCGGTCCGCCCACGATCCATTCGAGGGCGGTCGGGATCATCAGTGCGACGATCGACGCGCATAATGCGGACAGCCCGCCCAGCCCGATTCTGGGCAGGTCGGCCTTCGCGAACGGCAGAAGCCGCAGCAGCGCGCGATGCAGCGGCAGGCGCGCGTCGCCGGTGTGTGAACGGGACATGGCTCTCTCAGCGTTCGGAATGGGCAAAGCTCTTCAGCTTATACCCGCCCCGGACGCACGGCGCCGTCGCGCTGCCGTCAGCGTGATACGTGGTCGACCGGGCCGGTGGGAGTGCGCACATCGTGCTCGTACTCCGACCGCGCAACGGGCACCCGTGTGCCCAGCACCTGCGAGACGACGTCCTGGGCGATCTTCGCCGGCGTGAGCCCCGCGTCCGCAAGGATCTCGTCGCGCGAGGCGTGGTCGAGGAACGCATCGGGCAGGCCGAGCTCGTCCACGGCCGTATCGACGCCCGCCTCGCGCAGCACCTGGCGCACGCGAGTGCCGATACCGCCGACACGGATGCCGTCCTCCAGCGTGATGACGAGGCGGTGCCTGGCCGACAGTTCGGTCACGGAGGCCGGCACGGGCACGACCCACCGCGGGTCCACGACGGTGGCACCGATGCCCTGTGCCTTCAGTCGTGCGGCCACGTCGAGCCCGACCGAGGCGAACGGCCCGATGCCGATGATCAGGACGTCCTCGCTCTCGCCGCGCGAGAGGACATCGACGCCGTCATCCAGGCGCTCGATGGCGTCGATCGCGTCGGGGACTGCGCCCTTCGAGTACCGCACGACCGTCGGAGCGTCCTCGACCGCGACGGCCTCGCGCAGCTCCTCTCTGACGCGCTCGGCGTCGCGGGGAACCGCCATCCGGATGTTCGGCACGATGTGCAGCAGGGCGAGATCCCACATGCCGTGGTGGCTGGGCCCGTCGGGACCGGTGACGCCCGCCCTGTCGAGCACGAAGGTGACCCCGGCGCGATGCAGCGCGACGTCCATCAGCACCTGGTCGAAGGCGCGGTTCATGAACGTCGCGTACAGGGCGACGACCGGATGCAGCCCGCCGTAGGCGAGGCCGGCCGCTGAGGTCACTGCATGCTGCTCGGCGATGCCGACGTCGTAGACGCGGTCGGGGAAGCGCTCAGCGAACGGCGCGAGCCCCGTAGGCCGGAGCATGGCCGCGGTGATCGCGATGACATCTGAGCGGCTCTCACCGACCTTCACCAGCTCGTCCGCGAACACGTCGGTCCAAGACTGGGCCGAGCCTCCCCCGACGGGGCGGCCGGTCTCCGGATCGATCTTGCCGACGGCGTGGAACTGATCGGCCTCGTCGTTGCGCGCGGGCTCGTAGCCGCGCCCCTTGTCAGTGATGGCGTGCACGATCACGGGAGCGCCGTACGACTTGGCTAGCTGCAGCGCCTCTGTCATCGCCCGCACATCGTGTCCGTCGACCGGGCCGAGGTACTTGATGCCGAGCTGTGAGTACAGCGGAGAGTAGTTGGCGAATCGCGAGAGGAACCCGCGCGTGCCGCCCCGGATACCCCGGTAGAGTGCGCGCCCGATCGATCCGAATCTCCCGGCCATCCGGCCCGATTTCTCGTCGAGGGAACGGTACGTCCCCGCCGTGCGCAGGCGGTTCAGATAGCGCGCCATGCCGCCGATCGTCGGTGCGTAGGAGCGGCCGTTGTCGTTGATGACGATCACGAGATTGCGCTCGTTGTCGTCGGTGATGTTGTTCAGCGCCTCCCACGTCATGCCGCCCGTGAGCGCACCGTCGCCCACGACAGCGACGACGTGGCGGTCGGAGCGCCCGGTGCGCGCAAAGGCGCGGGAGATGCCGTCGGCCCAGCTGAGCGAGCTCGAGGCGTGCGAGGACTCGACGACGTCGTGCTCGCTCTCCGAGCGCTGCGGGTAGCCGGCGAGGCCGCCTCGCGTGCGCAGCCCGTCGAAGTGCTGCCTGCCCGTGAGCAGCTTGTGCACGTACGACTGGTGACCGGTGTCGAAGATGATCGGATCGTCCGGCGACTGGAACACCCTGTGCAGCGCGATCGTCATCTCGACGACGCCGAGGTTCGGCCCGAGGTGACCCCCTGTGCGCGCCACGTTCGCGATGAGGAACTCGCGGATCTCCGCAGCCAGCTGCTCGAGCTGCGCGGGTGTGAGCCCGTCGAGGTCGCGCGGCCCACCGATCGATTCCAGCAGAGTCATACGACGAGGTTACGCCAGCCGACCTGGAAGATCTCGCCCGCGCGCGCAATGGGGCAGACCCGACAACCCCTTCCCTCCAGTACTAAGGCGCCCGAAACAGCTCGCGAGATGCGCACTTTTTCGACGAAATCACGTTGAAACCGGCGCATCTCGACGAAAAGTGCGCATCTCGGCAGCCTGGAGTGGAACATGGGAAGACCCCGCCCACCTGTGGTGGACGGGGTCTTCCCTGCTGGCCTCCGAGCGCCTGCTCAGACGAGTGAGCGGAGGACGTACTGGAGGATGCCTCCGTTGCGGTAGTAGTCCGCCTCACCCGGGGTGTCGATGCGGACGACCGCGTCGAACTCGACGGGCTGCCTGCCCTCTGCCGAGTGCTCGCTGGGCTCTGCGACGACGTGCACCGTCTTCGGTGTGGTGCCCTCGTTCAGTTCCTCGAGGCCCGTGATCGAGAAGACCTCGGTGCCGTCGAGACCGAGCGAATCGGCGGACTCGCCCTCCGGGAACTGCAGCGGAACGACGCCCATGCCGATCAGGTTCGAGCGGTGGATGCGCTCGAAGCTCTCGGTGATGACGGCGTGCACGCCCAGCAGGCTGGTGCCCTTGGCCGCCCAGTCGCGCGACGAACCCGAGCCGTACTCCTTGCCGCCGAGCACCACGAGCGGTGTGCCCGCCTCCTGGTAGTTCTGCGAGGCATCGTAGATGAACGACTGCGGAGCGTCCGGCTGCGTGAAGTCGCGGGTGTACCCGCCCTCGACGCCATCGAGCAGCTGGTTCTTCAGACGGATGTTGGCGAACGTGCCCCGGATCATCACCTCGTGGTTTCCACGGCGCGAACCGTACGAGTTGAAGTCCTTGCGGTCGATGCCGTGCTCGTTCAGATAGCGACCGGCCGGGGTGTCGGCCTTGATCGCACCAGCGGGCGAGATGTGGTCCGTCGTGACCGAGTCGCCCAGCTTCGCCAGCGCACGGGCGCCGGTGATGTCGCGCACCGGCGTAAGCTCGTGCGTCATGCCGTCGAAGTACGGGGGCTTGCGCACGTAGGTCGAATCAGCGTCCCACTCGAACGTCGAGCCGGTCGGCGTCGGCAGGTTGCGCCAGCGGTCGTCACCGTCGAACACCGTCTTGTACTGCTTGATGAACTGCTCGCGCGAGATCGCGAAGTCGATGATCTCCTGCACCTCGTCGGGCGACGGCCAGATGTCCTTCAGGAACACCTCGTTGCCATCGGAATCCTTGCCGAGGGCGTCGCTGTCGAAGTCGAAGTGCATCGAGCCGGCCAGCGCGTACGCCACGACCAGCGGAGGCGATGCGAGGTAGTTCATCTTCACGTCGGGGCTGATGCGTCCCTCGAAGTTGCGGTTGCCTGAGAGCACCGCCGTGACCGCGAGGTCGTTGTCGTTGATGCCCTGCGAGACCTCGGGGATCAGCGGGCCGGAGTTGCCGATGCAGATCGTGCAGCCGTAGCCGACCGTGTAGAAGCCGAGGCCCTCGAGATCCTTGTCGAGACCCGACTTCTCGTAGTAGTCGGTGACGACCTTCGAACCGGGGCCGAGCGTGGTCTTCACCCACGGCTTGCTCTTCAGGCCCTTCTCTCGTGCCTTCCGCGCGATCAGGCCGGCGGCGATCATGACCGACGGGTTCGATGTGTTCGTGCAGGATGTGATCGCTGCCAGCGCCACAGCGCCGTGGTCGAGTGTGTACTCATCCTCTGCCGTGCGGATCCGCACGGGCTGCGACACGGACGCCGGCGGGTGCGCCGAGTTGTGGTGCACGACCGTTTCGGCATGCTCGGTCTCGAGCGAGGCCGGGTCCGATGCGGGGAACGACTCCTCGCCGGCCTCGTCGACGATGTCCGACGGCGCCGAAGTGTAGTTGAGCAGGTCCTTGTCGAACTGCTCTTTCGCCTCCGAGAGCAGTACGCGGTCCTGCGGGCGCTTCGGGCCGGCGATCGACGGCACGACCGTCGACAGGTCGAGCTCGATGTACTCGCTGTACTCGGGCTCGCGGGAGGGGTCGTGCCAGAGGCCCTGCTCCTTGGCGTACTCCTCGACGAGCTGGACTGCGTGCTCCTCGCGGCCGGTCAGGCGCAGGTACTCGAGCGTGACGTCGTCGACGGGGAAGATCGCGGCGGTCGAGCCGAACTCCGGCGACATGTTGCCGATCGTGGCACGGTTGGCGAGCGGCACGGAGCCGACGCCCTCACCGTAGAACTCCACGAACTTGCCGACGACACCGTGCTTGCGCAGCATGTCCGTGATCGTCAGGACGACGTCGGTCGCCGTCACGCCGGCGGGGATCTCGCCGGCGAGCTTGAAGCCGACGACGCGCGGGATGAGCATCGACACCGGCTGGCCGAGCATGGCCGCCTCCGCCTCGATGCCGCCGACGCCCCAGCCGAGCACACCGAGGCCGTTGACCATCGTGGTGTGCGAGTCGGTGCCGACGCACGTGTCGGGGTACGCACGCATCACACCGTCGGCCGGACGGTCGTAGATGACCTTGGCGAGGTGCTCGATGTTGACCTGGTGCACGATGCCGGTCCCTGGCGGCACGACCTTGAAGTCGTCGAACGCCGACTGGCCCCAGCGCAGGAACTGGTAGCGCTCACCGTTGCGCTCGTACTCGATCTCCACGTTGCGCTCCAGCGCGTCCTCGCGCCCGAACAGGTCGGCGATGACCGAGTGGTCGATGACCATCTCAGCGGGCGAGAGCGGGTTGATCTTGTTCGGGTCTCCGCCGAGTGCCGTCACCGCCTCGCGCATGGTGGCGAGGTCGACGATGCACGGAACACCCGTGAAGTCCTGCATCACCACTCGCGCCGGCGTGAACTGGATCTCGGTGCTCGGCTCCGCCGACGCGTCCCAGTTGCCGAGTGCGCGGATCTGCTCGTCGGTGACGTTCTTGCCGTCCTCCGTGCGGAGCAGGTTCTCGAGGAGGACTTTGAGGCTGTAAGGCAGCTTCTCGTGGCCCTCCACCGCGTCGAGGCGGTAGATCTCGTAGTCGGAGCTGCCGACTTTCAGGGTGCTCTTGGCACCGAAGCTGTTCACCGTGGACACCGGTTCATCTCCTTCGGAATTGACCGCGGGCTTTGCCCATCATCCTGCCCCTCGCATGGCCCGCGGGCTAGCAAGGGACGCCTAACCTGTTGGACCTCTTCTGAGCTCGCACCAGGCCGTCAATTTATCTTGACGTCAAGATAAATCCATTATGCCTGATGCTCGGCGTCCGATCGTCCATCCGGCGCTTCCGTGCGCGGGTACAGGCGACGTGCGGCGAGCCATGTCCCCGCCAGGAGAAGCGCGAACAGCGGGATGCCCATGATGATCTTCACTGTGCCGAGCGTGGCGATGTCCTCGGCGAAGTAGAACGGCAGCTGCACGCCGAGACGCAGCGCGAACAGCCCGCCCCAAGCCATCGACAGCCAGAAGAACACGCGCCGCTTGCGCCGATCTTCGCGCCATGCCAGCCCCTCACCCACGAGAAAGCCGGAGATGACGCCGATCAGCGGCCATCGGACCAGCGCAGAGATCACGAACGCGGAGCCGTAGGCGATGTTCGTGATGAAGCCGATCACGAACTGGTCCTCCGCGCGGCCGGTGACCAGCGGAATCCCCGCCGCGATCACCGCTGCGATCAGACCCGACAGCGCAGCGATCGGCGGCGACTTCATCACGAGCCGGATGATCGTGAAGACTGCGGCAGCACCCACGGAGATCACCAGCGACAGCAGCAGCATGCCCGTGACCGTGTAGGCGACGACGAAGCCGAGCAGCGGCAGCACCGACTCGGCGACGCCGCGCCAACCGCCGATGACGCGCCACACCACGCGGGCTGTGGGCTCATCGGCGTTCGGGTCGATGCCTGCCCGGCGCGCCGCGCTGTCCACCGCCTGCCCGAGGACCTCCGACGCGCTCGGCTCGGCCGGTTCGGCCGCAGGAGGCGTCAGAGGCGTGCGCCCGGCGGCATCGCCGTCGCGCCCCTCAGCGTCGTCGGGCCGTGCGTCGCTCACGCTGTGCCCGGCGATGCCGGCATCTTCAGCGGAATCAGGTCGCGCGGCGGCATCGGGTTCTGGCCGCGCACGACGACCAGGGAGCGGAACAGCTCCTCGACCTGGCGTGCCGCGTCCGGGTCGCTCGTCGCCTTGCCGCCGATCACGCCGCGCAGGAACCAGCGGGGACCGTCCACGCCGACGAATCGCGCGAGTCGCATCGACTTGCCGCCTTCGGCGTCGCCCGTCGGCACTTCGGCCAGAAGCTCGGCGCCGAGTGCGCCTTCGCGTTCCTCGACGCGACCGCCCTGGCCGCGCACCTGGTCGCGCAGCTGGTCGCGGGTCTCGTGCCACAGGCCACTCGACCGCGGCGCGGCGAAGGGCTGCACCTGCAGCGTCGAATCGACGTAGTCGAGCCCGATCGCCACGATGCGCTTCGTCTTCTCCTCGACTTCGAGGCGCAGGTTGAGGCCGTCCCTCGGCAGCACCTTCAGGCCACCGAGATCGATGTACGGGCGCACCGGATTGACCTCGCTGGCGTCGAACGGGCCGCCCTGAGCGCGATCGTCCGGGGCGGACTTGTCCGCGGAGGCGTCATCGGACGCTTCGGGTTCCGACTGCTCGACGACCTGATCTTCTGCGTTCTCGTTCGTGTTGTCGTCGCTCACTTGTTCTCGTCCTCCTCGTTCGATGCGGCGATCTGATCATCCGGGCTCTGGTAACCGGTCGAACCGAATCCGCCGTCCCCGCGCTCGCTGTCCGGAAGCTCCTCGACCGGAAGGAATCGCGCCTGCACCACCGGCATCAGCACCAGCTGCGCGATCCGGTCGCCCTCTGCGATGTCGTACGACTCTCGTCGATCGGTGTTCAGCAGCGCCACCCTGATCTCACCGCGATAGCCCGCGTCGATCGTGCCAGGCGCATTGACGATCGTGATTCCGTGCTTGACCGCGAGCCCGCTTCTCGGCATCACGAACGCCGCGTACCCGTCGGGCAGAGCGATGCGCACGCCCGTGCCGACGAGGGCGCGCTCCCCCGGCTCGAGTCGCACGCTCTCGGCGGCGACCAGGTCTGCTCCTGCGTCGTTCCGGTGGGCGTACTGCGGGGCCACGGGTGCGAGAATGGGCACAATCACGGATTCGCTCACGGAACGAGAGTACTCGCTATGACCGCCATGCCCGCCCCGGTTCGGGGCTCGCAGCCGATGTATCGAGAGCGGCTGGCGCCCTCGCTCTGGCTCATCGTCGGCGCAGGCGTCGTCGCTCCCATGTCGACGCTGGTATTCGTGGGCGTCAGCCCCGTGTTCTCACTCGCCATCGGGCTCGCGGTCGCAGTGGCCGTCGTGGCCTGCCTCATCGGGCTGGCGCCGCGCCTCGTCGTCGACGGCACGACGCTGCGTGCCGGCCGCGCCCATATCGACGTCGGCCTGCTCGGCGAACCGATCCCTCTGACGGGTGACGAGGCCCGCGCCGCTCGCGGCCAGGATCTTGCCGCCGGCGGCTGGGTGCTCATCCGGGGAGGCATCGACGGCGTCGTGGTCGTGCCCGTGAACGATCCGGATGATCCGACCACCGCGTGGACGATCTCGACCCGCACGCCGGAGCGCCTCGCCGTCTCCATCGCCTTCGCCCAGCGCGGAGCCGTTGCCCGCTGAGCCCCACCGCTCCCAGCCGGCCCCCATCTTTCCCAGGAAACGGGCCCGATTCCCAGCCCACGCATCACAACTCCCAGGAATGACTCAGCCCGACCCACCGAAGTGAGTCGGGCGTGTCGTCGTCGGGCGGAGCGCTGATCAGGCCGCGCAGTCCTTGCAGTACGGTCCGTTCGCGTCGCTTCCTGCCATCTGCGAACGATGCTTCACGAGGAAGCACTGCATGCACGTGAACTCGTCGTCCTGCGCCGGGAGCACGACGACGTCGAGCTCGACGTTGGACAGATCCGCGCCGCCGAGCTCGAATCCCGGGTTGTCGGAGTCGTCTGACTCCGCATTGCCCGGCTGCGGGTTATTGCGCGCCGCTTTGAGTGCCTCGATCGACTCGTTGTTGTCGTCTTCGGACTTGCGCGGGGCGTCGTAGTCGGTTGCCATCTGAGGGCGTCACACTTCTTTCATCAGGGCCAGTGAGCCCCTCATTGCGATGAGGAGCGGCGATAGTTTGCACGAGAGAGCGACGTTTCGCAAATGCGGATGTTCACCGAGTTGCGAATCACGCGCTCACGCGCTGCGCAAGAGATGGAACCGGCGGCGCGCCCTCCGCATTCCCGGCGGTGCGGCCATGGCGTGGAACGATGGCGTTCGACCGCAGTTGCGGAGGGAGCACAGCATGGAACAGCTCACGATCATCGGAGCGGAAGACGACCGCCTCATCCTGGCGGACGATTCCGGCCAGCGCTTCACGCTCGCCATCGATGACGTTCTGCGCTCCGAGATGCGCAGTCACGGCCGCGAGCAGAAGCCCACGGCTCCGCTCGGAGCGAGCCCGCGCGACATCCAGGCGCGCATCCGCGCAGGGCTCTCGGCCGAGGAGACCTCCGAACTGCTGTCGGTCGAGATCGAGGCCGTGCGCCGCTTCGAGGGGCCGGTGCTGGCCGAGCGCGAGCACGTCGTCGACCGCGCCCTCGCTGTTCCCGTGGTCATCGGAAGCGATTTCGATGTCGAGGAGAACCCGACCTTCGGGTCCGCCGTGCGTGCCAAGCTCGCCGACCTGCACGCGAGCAGGGAGCGCTGGACGAGCTGGAAGGACGAATCGGGCTGGACCGTGAAGCTCGAATTCACCGCGAACGAGGTCGATCACGATGCTCGCTGGTCCTTCGATCCGCGCCGCAGTGCGCTCTCCCCCCAGAACGGCGACGCCACACAGCTCTCCCGCCAGGGCCCACTGCCCGACGGTCTGATCCCGCGCCTGCGCGCGCTCGACGCCGAGACCAAGGACGACTCGCGCTTCGATGGGGGCGCATTCGGTCGGCAGGGATTCCCGGAGAGCACCGAAGACGTGTCGGGCCGCCGCGAGACCGAGGACGCAGGCGACCAGCCCGCACCGGCGGAGGACGGCGACGCCGAGACGGTCGACCTGCTGGAGGCGCTGCGCCGTCGACGCGGACGCCGCGAGGCCCCACCGATGAACGACCTCGAGGAGAGCGCAGCGCGCCATCCGGCGAAGGGCGCTGGTTCCTCCCCCGTCGCGCTCTTCGACGCGATCGGCGACACGACGCAGGATGACACGGCGCAGGACACCTCGTCGCAGCCCGTCGCAGCCCACGACGCTCCGGATGGCCCACCGACCGACGAGCACGACGACCGATCGAATCCGTCGAATCCGCCGCGCCGCAAGAACGGACGCCCCGCGATGCCTTCATGGGACGAGATCGTCTTCGGCGCCCGCAGCGACGACTGAACCACGCGCCGCCGCTTTCGGCGCGCCTGGTCTCCTTCGAGCGGACCCCTCTTCACCGAGTGGACGCCCTTCGCACGCACACAAGGCGTCCACTCGACAAGAAGGGGTCCGCTCGCGGGTGCGACGATAGCCGCCGTTATCGAGCAGTTAACCTGCGGATCTTCGGGCTTCCCTAGGATGTGGCCATCGCGAGCGGTAGCGTTCGCGGAAGAGGCCTCCTTCGGCCACGACATAGGGAGATCCCATGCCCGAGATTCTCCGTACGACCGACACGGATGGCCGCACTCCCGAGCTGAGCGGAAGCACCCCTGCGCAGTTCCGCGCATCGCTGCTGCACCATCTGCGGGTCACCGTCGGCAAGGCTCCGACAGTCGCCTCGCGATCCGACTGGCTGCTCGCGCTCAGCCGCACGATCCGCGACCGCGCCACCGAACCATGGCTCGACGCGACCAGGCGCGCATCGCAGGAGGACCGCAAACGCGTGCACTACCTGTCGATGGAGTTCCTGCCAGGACGACTCCTCGAAGACGCCGCGATCAATCTCGGGCTGCGCGACACCGCTGTCGAGGCGCTGGCGGGCCTCGGGCAGAGCTTCGAGCGCATCGCCGAGGACGAACCGGACCCCGCCCTCGGCAACGGCGGTCTGGGCCGCCTCGCCGCCTGCTACCTCGAGTCCATGGCCACGCTCGGCTGCCCCGCCTTCGGATACGGCCTGCGCTACGAACGCGGGCTGTTCAGGCAGGACTTCGACGCGGGTCGACAGGTCGAACATCCGGATGACTGGCTGTCAGCCGGCGACCCATGGTCGTTCCCCCGGCCCGAGGCCGTGCATGAGGTGCGATTCGGCGGCCACGTCGCCGATGAGGGCGGAGCCGCCGTATGGCACCCCGCATCACGGATCGCCGCCGCCGCGCACGACACCCCCGTGATCGGCTACGGCGCCAGGTGGGCGAACACGCTGCGGCTGTGGGCGGCGGCGCCCGACGCTGCGCTGATCGACCTCGACAGGTTCAACGCGGGCGACTTCATGGGCGCCGCCGAGCCGGAGACGTGGGCGCGCACGCTCACCAGGGTGCTGTACCCGAACGACGAGACGGAAGGCGGCAAACACCTGCGGCTGTCGCAGGAGTACTTCCTCACTTCCGCCTCGGTGCAGGACGTGCTGGCCCGCTACCTGCGCTCCCACCGGAACCTGCGGCGCCTGCCGCAGTACGTCGCCATCCAGATGAACGACACGCATCCGGCCATCGCGGGCCCAGAGCTCATCCGGATCCTCGTCGACGACCACGGCTTCGACTTCGACGCGGCTGTCGATCTCGCCACCGAGGTGCTCGGCTATACGAACCACACGCTCCTTCCCGAAGCACTCGAACGCTGGCCCGTCGACCTGATGCGCGCGCTGCTGCCGCGGCATCTGCAGATCATCGAGCGGCTCGATGGCCGCCTCGCGGACGTGCACGGCGCCGCGGCGAACGGCCTCAGCCTGATCGAGCACGACCAGGTCAAGATGGGCGACCTGGCATTCGCGACCAGCCACCGCGTCAACGGTGTATCGGCCCTGCACACCGACCTGGTCCGCAAGGACCTGTTCCCCGACAGGGAGGCGCTCTCCCCCGGCCGCATCGTCAACGTCACCAACGGCATCACGCCGAGGCGCTGGCTGAAGCTCGCCAATCGGCCGCTGGCCGACCTCGTCACCGAGTCGATCGGCGAGGGGTGGGAGGTCGACCTCGATCGTCTCGGCGAGCTCGAGGGCCATGCCGCCGATCCGGCGTTCCTGGAGGCGTTCGGCGGCACCAAACGGCGCGCCAAGCAGCGTCTGGTCTCCTGGCTGTCCGACGCGCACGGCATCGACGTGCCCCTGCACGCGCTGTTCGACGTGCAGGTCAAGCGCATCCACGAGTACAAGCGTCAGCTGCTCAACGTGCTGTGGACGATCGCACGCTGGCAGCGCATCAAAGCCGAACCGGATGCCGATTGGGTGCCGCGCGTGAAGGTGTTCGGCGGGAAGGCCGCGCCGAGCTACGCGGTGGCGAAGGACATCATCCGGCTGATCAACGACGTCGGCGAGGTCATCAATGACGATCCCGACACCAGAGACGCGCTGCGCATCGTCTATCCGCCGAACTACAACGTCTCCATGGCCGAGCGGCTGATCCCCGCCGCCGACCTGTCCGAGCAGATCTCGACGGCCGGTATGGAGGCGTCGGGAACGGGCAATATGAAGTTCGCGCTGAACGGCGCTCTCACGATCGGCACGCTGGACGGCGCGAACGTCGAGATCCGCGATCGGGTCGGGGCGGACAACTTCTTCCTGTTCGGGCTCACGGCGGACGAGGTCGCCGCTCGGCGAGAGCAGCCAGAACATGCGCGCGCCGCGATCGAGCGGAGCGAGACGCTGCAGGGAGTGCTGCAGGCAGTCGCCGACGGCATGTTCAGCCCGGATGAGTCCGAACGCTACGGCGGCCTCGTCGATCGACTGTGGAACGACGACTGGTTCCTCGTCGCCAGCGATTTCGATGCGTACGACACGGCGCAGACTGCGGTCGACGACGCGTACCGGGACGCCCAGCACTGGCAGCGCATGGCGGCCATCAATGTGGCGCGGATCGGCTACTTCAGCTCCGACCGTGCGATCAGGGAGTACATGAGCGAGATCTGGAATGTGACCCCCGTGCTGTGACCAGCCGTATCCGGATGCGACGGAGACGGTCGAGACGAAGGACTGCCGATGGCTCTTGAAGAACCGGCCGAGCTGCCGGACGCGAACGCCGCCTCCCTGCTCGCCCGCGGCGCACATCCGAATCCGTTCTCGGTGCTCGGCCCGACGCACGACGGCCGCGGCGTCGTCGCGCATGTGCCGGGAGCCGAACGTGTCTGGGCAGTGAACGACACCGACGTCGTCGAGCTCGCTCGGCATCCGGATGCCCCGGCGGTGTTCGCCGGGTCGTCGCTGCCGTTCTATCGACTGCGGGTGCGGTGGCCGAGCGGCCTCGTCGTGGAACGGGAGGATCCGTACCGCTTCGGCCCCGTGATCGGCGAACTGGACGAGTACCTGATCGGCGAGGGCACGCATCGCCGGCTGTGGGACGTGCTCGGTTCTCACGTGATCACGCACGAGGGCGTCGCAGGTGTGCACTTCGCCGTGTGGGCGCCGAACGCCTCCAGGGTGTCGGTCGTCGGCGACTTCTGCTCGTGGGATCCCGCTGCCCTCCCCATGCGGGCACGCGGTTCCACGGGGGTGTGGGAGCTGTTCGTGCCAGGTATCGACGAAGGCGCCGCGTACAAGTACGACCTGCTCGACCGCCACGGCCGCTCGCTGCCGCAGAAGGCGGATCCGGTCGGGTTCGGCAGCGAACATCCTCCGGCGACGGCGTCCGTGGTGCGCCGACTGGGCCGGCACGACTGGCTCGCCACCGATTGGGATGCGCGGCGCACGGAGATCAACAGGGCGGATGCTCCGATCAGCGTGTACGAGGTGCACCTCGGCTCGTGGCGCCGCAGGCCGAATGGACGTTCCCTGTCGTACGTCGAACTGGCCACGGAACTCGTCGACTACGCCGCCGACCTCGGGTTCACCCACATCGAGGTGATGCCCGTGACCGAGCACCCGTTCGACGGATCGTGGGGGTACCAGCCGGTCGGCCTGTTCGCGCCGACCATCCGGAACGGCACGCCGTCGGAGTTCGCCGCCTTCGTCGATGCGGCGCATGCGCGGGACCTGGGGGTGATCGCCGACTGGGTTCCCGCCCACTTCCCCACCGACGCGCACGGGCTCGGCAGGTTCGACGGGACGGCGTTGTACGAGCACCTCGATCCGCGAGAGGGCTTCCACCCCGACTGGAACACGCTGATCTACAACTTCGGCCGACCCGAGGTGCGCGCCTACCTCGTCGCCAACGCACTGTACTGGATCGACGAGTACCGCCTCGACGGACTGCGCGTCGATGCCGTCGCCTCGATGCTGTATCGCGACTATTCGCGCGAGCAGGGCCAATGGGTGCCCAATCGCGACGGAGGGCGCGAGAACTACGAGGCCATCGACTTCGTCAAAGAGGTCAACCGGGCGATCGGCGACGTTCACGCGGGCACCGCGATGATCGCAGAGGAGTCGACGACGTTCCCCGGTGTGACGCGAGCCCTCGACGACGACGGTCTGGGGTTCGACTTCAAGTGGAACCTCGGATGGATGAACGATTCGCTCGACTATTTCGGCAAGGATCCCGTCTACCGCAGGCACCACCACAATCAGCTCACCTTCAGCATCACCTACGCCTTCACCGAGAACTTCCTGCTCCCGATCAGTCACGACGAGGTCGTGCACGGCAAGGGATCGATGTACTCCCGGATGCCGGGCGAGCACGCAGACCGGCTCGGCAATCTCAAGGCGTTCTACGCGTTCATGTGGGCCCATCCCGGCAAGAAGCTCCTCTTCATGGGCCAGGAGTTCGGCCAGCCAGCGGAATGGGACCATGCGGGCCAGCTCGACTGGGGCGTGCTGCACGACCCTGGCCACGCAGGCGTGCAGGCCCTCGTGCGCGATTTGAATGGCCTGTACCGCGCCGAGTCCGCACTGCATCGATTCGACGCCGACGGGCGGGGCTTCCAATGGCTGCTGGTCGACGCGGTCGATGAGCAGGTGTTCGCCTGGCTGCGCCGTGGTGCTCCCGGTGACAAGCACGTCGTCGTCGTGCTGAATCTCACGCCGGTCGAACGCAGCGGCTTCCGTGTCGGATTCCCCCTGCCGGGGCGCTGGCGCGAGGCGCTGAACACCGATTCCCGTCTGTACGGCGGTGCGGACCGCGGACACGGCGGCGCAATCGAGACCGAACCCGTTCCCGTGGGCACGGAGCAGCAATCCGCGCTGCTCACGCTCCCGCCCCTGTCTGCCATCTATTTCGTGGAGGAATGATCATGTCCAAGACAGCGCAGCCCGGTGCACCGACCAGGCTGACGAACCAGACGATGGCGTTCGTGCTCGCCGGAGGCCGCGGCAGCAGGCTCAAGGAGCTCACGGACAGACGTGCGAAACCCGCGGTGCACATCGGCGGGAACATGCGCATCATCGATTTTCCGCTGTCGAACGCGCTCAACTCCGGCATCCGCAAGATGGCCGTCGCCACGCAGTACAAGGCGCACTCCCTCATCCGGCATATGCAGCGCGGCTGGGGCTTCCTTCGTGCCGAGCGCAACGAATACCTCGACATCCTGCCGGCGAGCCAGCGCGTCGCCGAGCACAAGTGGTACCTGGGCACGGCGGACGCGGTCACGCAGAACATCGACATCGTCGACGACTACGGCGTGAAGTACGTCATCGTGCTCGCCGGCGACCACGTCTACAAGATGGACTACGAGGTGATGCTGCGTCAGCACGTCGAAACCGGCGCAGACGTCACCGTCGGGTGCCTCACCGTCCCCCGGGAGGAGGCGAATGCCTTCGGCGTCATGCACACCGACGCGGGCGGTCGCATCGTCGACTTCCTGGAGAAGCCGGCGGATCCTCCTGGCACGCACGACGACCCGAGCGTCGCGCTGGCATCGATGGGCATCTACGTATTCGACTGGGCGTTCCTGCGCGACCTGCTCATCGCCGATGCCGACGACCCTGAATCCGGCCATGACTTCGGGCACGACATCATTCCCGCACTGGTCGAACGGGGCAGTGCGCACGCGCACCGGTTCAGCGAGTCGTGCGTGATGACCGGCCTCGAGACGGAGCCGTACTGGCGCGATGTCGGAACGATCGACGCGTTCTGGCGAGCGAACATCGATCTCACCGAGTTCGTGCCGCCGCTCGACCTGTACGAGAACGACTGGCCGATCTGGACGTACGCCGAACAGCTCCCGCCGGCGAAGTTCATCCACGACGACGAGGGGCGGCGCGGCCAGGCGATCCAGTCGCTCATCTCGGGCGACACGATCATCTCCGGCTCCGACGTGCACAATTCGCTGCTGTTCACCGGCAATCGCGTGCACTCGTACTCGTCGCTCGATCACGTCGTCGCCCTCCCCTACGTCGACGTGGGACGCAACGCTCGTCTCACCAGGTGCGTCATCGACAGCCGCGTGCACATTCCGGAGGACCTCGTCGTGGGAGAAGACGCAGAAGACGACGCCCGCTGGTTCCGGCGCACCGACGCGGGTATCACGCTGATCACCCAGGACATGCTCGACCGCCGTGCGGCCGAGTTGGGGTGACGAGAGGAGACGATCATGGCCCTGTCCGCTCGCCGACGCCGTGTGCTGTCCGTCGCATCGGAGTGCGCGCCCCTGGTCAAGACCGGGGGGCTCGCTGACGTCGTCGGCGCGCTGCCGGCCGCGCTGGCCGAACTGGGCTGGCATTCCCGCGTGCTGATTCCGGCCTATCCGAGTGTGCGGGCTCGCGCCGGGCGCTCCAGACGGGTGTGGCGTACGGATGATCTGTTCGGCGGCCCTGCCGCTGTCAGGTCGTGCTCCGTCGACGGACTCGATCTGCTGCTGCTCGACGCGCCGCACCTGTTCGATCGCCCTGGCGGGCCGTACAGCGTCGACGGCCACGATCATCCGGACAACCACGTGCGCTTCGCCGCGCTGAGCTGGGCGGCGGCACGGATCGCGATCGACGGGCTGAGCGACCGGTGGCGGCCCGATCTCGTGCACGCCCACGACTGGCAGGCGGGGCTCGCCCCCTCGTATCTGACCTACGCCGGATCCGACGTCCCGACGGTGATGACCATCCACAACATCGCGTTCCAGGGCATCTTCGGCCCGGACGCCCTCGACCGGCTGCGGCTGCCGACGTGGGACCACCATCCGGACGCCCTCGAGTACCACGGGCTCGTCAGTGCGCTGAAGGCCGGCATGGTGCACGCCTCGCGCGTGACCACGGTCAGCCGCACGTATGCCGAACAGCTGGCGACCGCTGAGTTCGGGTTCGGCCTCGAAGGAGTCGTCGCCGCCAGGACTGCCAGGGGCGAGATGACCGGCATCGTGAACGGCATCGACACGGCGGTGTGGGACCCGAGCACGGATCCGCACGTCGTCGGCTACGACGCCGACTCCCCCGCACGCAAGGCGGACAACCGCGGCGCCCTGCTGCGGGAGTTCGACCTCGACGACCCGGATGGGCCGCTGGCCGTCGTGGTGACGAGGCTCACCCATCAGAAGGGCGTCGACCTGCTGTTGGAGGCGCTGCCGCACTTCATCGCGGCAGGCGGCGCCGTCGCCGTGCTGGGTTCCGGGGAGCCGGACTACGAGCACTGGCTGAGGGAGCTGTCGGCGCGCTTCCCCCGTTCGGTCGGTGTGCGGATCGGATACGACGAGCCGCTGAGCCACCGGATGTACGCGGGCGCGGATCTCGTCGTCGTGCCCTCGAGATTCGAGCCGTGCGGGCTGACCCAGCTGTACGGACTGCGCTACGGATCGCTGCCGCTCGTCTCCTCCACCGGCGGGCTGCGGGACACCGTCGCCGACGCAGTCCCGGCCGCGATGGCGAACAGCACCGCGACGGGTTTCGTGTTCTCCGACATCAGCGCGCGCGGCCTCGCCGACGCGTTCGATCGCGCGACGAGCCTGTACGCCGATGGCGAAGCGTGGGCTCAGGTGCGTGATCGGGCGATGAGAGAGCACGTCGACTGGGCGGCGTCGGCACGGCAGTACGGCGATCTGTTCGAGGAACTCGTGCGATGACACCCCATCCGCACGAGGTCTCCCCAGGGCGCTCCTGGCCGCTCGGTGTCACGCCGGGCGGCGACGGCGCGAACGTCGCGGTGTGGGCGCCGGAAGCCGAACGCGTGGAACTGTGCCTGTTCGACGAGTCGGGGCACGAGACCAGGGTCGCGCTGCCCTACAACGACGGCGGCATCTGGCACGCCAGAGTCGGGCGAATCGGTCACGGGGCGCGCTACGGGATCAGAGCGGCAGGCCCGCCATCGCACAAGTCGACCGCTTTCAACGAGCACAAGCTGCTGATCGATCCGTACGCCCGCGCCCTCGACGTGCCAGCACGGTGGAATGCGCGGATGGCCGGGGTCGCGGTGACACCCGTCGGACACGACACGACCCGCGCACGGGACGTTCGGGACAGCGCGCACGTCGTGCCGAAGGGGATCGTTCTGGCCGACGCACCTGGCCCCGATCCCGCGGCGAACCGCCCGCACCACCCCACGGCGGACCTGGTGATCTACGAGGCCCACCTCAAGGGGCTCAGCGCCGCCCATCCGGACGTCCCAGAGCACCTGCGCGGCACGTACGCGGGAGCCGCGCACCCGGTGATCATCGACCACCTCGTCTCACTCGGGGTGAACGCCGTGGAGTTCCTGCCGCTGCAGGCGTTCTTCGACGACCGGGCGGTCGTCGAGCGCGGGCTGACCAACTACTGGGGCTACCAGCCGATCGCATGGCACGCGCCCGAGCCCCGCTACGCCTCGGCCGACGCCGACGCGGAGCTGCGGAAACTGGTGCACACGCTGCACGAAGCCGGCATCGAGGTGTTCGTCGACGTCGTGTACAACCACAACGGAGAGGGCGGCGAGGGCGGCGTCACGCTCAGCCTGCGCGGGCTGCACGAGACGGGCTACTTCCGCATGCACGATGGAGCGCACGTCGACGACACGGGAACGGGCAACACCATCGCGGCGGAGCGCCCCATGGTGCTGCGCCTCATCCTCGACAGCATGCGCCACTGGGCGACGCGCTACGGCATCGACGGCTTCCGGTTCGACCTCGCCGCGGCGGTCGGACGACGCGCCGACGGGTTCGACCCGGAAGCGGCGTTCTTCCAGGCGGTCCGCCAGGACCCGACCCTCGCCGGCCTGCGCCTGATCGCCGAGCCGTGGGATCTGGGGCCGGGCGGATACCAGCTGGGCGCCTTCTGGCATCCGTGGTCGGAGTGGAACGACCGGTTCCGCGACGACATCCGCCGCGCATGGCGAGGCGACCCGCTCGCCATCGCACCCCTCGGCAAGCGCGTGCTCGGGTCAGCCGACACCTTCGACCACGGTCGCCGCGCCGCGACCGCGAGCGTGAACTTCGTCACAGCGCACGACGGCTTCACCCTCGCCGACGTCGTTTCCTTCGCGCACAAGCACAACGACGCGAACCGGGAGCACGGACGCGACGGGCACAACGAGAACTTCTCTGACAACCTCGGCGCAGAGGGTGCGACACACGACGCCGAGATCCTCGGCGCACGAGCGCAGCGGCTGCGCGCCATGCTCGCCACGCTCCTGACGGCGCAGGGCGTGCCGATGCTGCTCGCCGGAGACGAGCTCGGCAACAGCCAGCAGGGCAACAACAATGCCTACGCGCAGGACAACCCCACGGGCTGGGTCGACTGGTCGGGCCGTGACGAGGAGCTGCTCGGGTTCGTCCGGCACGCCATCGCCGCGCGGCACCGGCTGCCCGTGCTGCGCCAGGAGACGTTCCTACACGGGCGCACGCGCGACGACGGCCGCCGCGACGTGGAGTGGCTGCGACCGGACGGGGACCCCACTCAGAGCGCTGATTGGGAGGATGAGGGCTTCCGCACCGTGACCGTCGTGCTGCGCGGTGCCGCGGACGACCCGCGGGGCGCGTGCCTCGCCGGAGCGGTCGCCGTGGTCATCAACACCGGCGACGATGCGGACGTGCACCTGCCGGAGCCCGATTCGGGCGGAATATGGCGCGTCGAGTTCGACTCGGCCCGCCCCATCACGTTCGAGAACGGTGCAGCGGCCACGACCCACGATCCCGCTGCCGCCCCCTACCCCGCGATGGCGCAATCGCTGACCCTGCTCTCCTGCGACTGAGGCCGCGGGCACGGAGCATCTCCGCGTCACCGGATCAGCGGCGCGCGTATGCGCCGAGGCGGATGAGGGGAACCGTCATCTCCTCCGGCGTGACGGAACCGTGCTGACCGATCATGTTCTGTGCCTGCTTGTTCGCGAGCCGATCGTCGTAGAACGCCCAGAGGCCGCGCGCGGCGACCAGCACGTCGCCGATGCGGGCGCGCACGTGCTCGGCGACCTCGCCGAAGAGCCCTGCGCCGATCGCCTCGTCGCGCGTGGCGACATCCGCTGCTGCTCCCGATTCGCGCCGCCACACGTCGGCGAGCTGAGCGGGGTCGACGCCGTCGTCGGCGTAGACGTGCAGCAGGCGCGGCTCGCCGCCGAGCGCCGCCACGCCTGTCAGGCGAGGGTCCCCGTCGCGCAGCAGCACGTGCCGATGCTTCGGCACGTCGATCATGCCGTGGTCGCTCGTCACGACAGCGCCGACCGTCGCAGGTGCCTGCACCGCGGGCGCCAGCGCCGCATCGATCTGCTCGAGCGTGCCGCGCCACTGCGCCGAATCGACGCCGTGCCGGTGGCCCGTCTGATCGAGCTCGGGGAGGTAGCAGTACACCAGCGCGCCCTCGTGCTGCTCAGCGAGGGTGAGCGCCACACGCACGCGCTGAGCCATGTCGTCCTCGCCGACGAAGTCCGCACCCCGCATGATCGCCTGCGTGAGTCCCTTGTCGGCATACTTGCGCATGCTCACGGCGAACGGCGTCAGCCCCTTCGCCGCCGCCCGCTCGAACACGGTCGGCTCCCGCTGCCATGCCACGGGATCGACGCCGTGCTTCTCGTAGCCGTCGATCTGCCCGACGACGATGCCGCGCTCCGGGTCCATCAGCCGGTAGCCGGCCAGCCCGTGCATCCCGGGATCGGTCCCCGTGAGCAGGCTCGTCAGCGCCGCGGCGGTCGTCGACGGGAACACGGTGCGCGCCGAGTCCCGCTTCGCCATCGCCTGCGCGAGCCGACGCGCGTGCCCCGCGTGCTGGCGCAGCTGAATCGCACCGAGACCGTCGATCACGAACAGCACGGCGCTCCGCGCGGAGGGCAGCCATTCGCCCGAGCCCTGCAGAGATCGGACCAACTCGGGCGCCACCCCGGTGAGGATCCGGGCATGAGCGGGCACCGCCGCTACGATCGATGACATCCGGATCAGTCTCCCACAGCACCTATCCCGGCCGGAGACGCCCGGATCGCCGAACGAGGCGGCCGCCACGACGCGGCGCTGTTGCATGCAAAGAGAGGTCACGGCCATATGGCGCGGAAGCAGGCATCGTCCGCCGAGCGGGTACCCGAGCGCATCGAGGACATCGACCTCGAAGACGAGATGCAGGGGTCGTACCTCGAGTACGCCTACTCGGTGATCTACGCGCGCGCCCTGCCCGACGCGCGGGACGGACTCAAGCCCGTGCAGCGGCGCATCCTGTTCCAGATGGCCGAGATGGGCCTGCGCCCCGACCGCGGGCACGTCAAGAGTGCGCGCGTCGTCGGCGACGTGATGGGAAAGCTGCACCCGCACGGCGACAGCGCGATCTACGACGCGCTCGTGCGCCTGGCGCAGGACTTCGCGCTGCGTGTGCCGCTGGTCGACGGCCACGGCAACTTCGGCTCGCTCGATGACGGTCCGGCCGCCGCGCGATACACCGAGGCACGGATGGCACCTCCCGCGCTTGCGCTGACAGAGAACCTCGACGAGGACGTCGTCGACTTCGTACCGAACTACGACGGGCAGTTCCAG
Source organism: Microbacterium sp. JB110 (assembly GCF_003335195.1). Classification (NCBI taxonomy): domain Bacteria; kingdom Bacillati; phylum Actinomycetota; class Actinomycetes; order Micrococcales; family Microbacteriaceae; genus Microbacterium; species Microbacterium sp. JB110. The sequence continues at coordinate 709,238 of NZ_QPGM01000001.1, forward strand.
CAGCCGGACGTGCTGCCGGCCGCCTACCCGAATCTGCTCGTCAACGGTGCCAGCGGCATCGCGGTCGGCATGGCCACCAACATGGCGCCGCACAACCTCATCGAGACGGTGAACGCCGCCACGCACCTGCTCGACAATTCCGAGGCGACGACGGCCGAGCTGATGGAGTTCGTGCCGGGACCCGATTTCCCCTCCGGCGGCATCGTGATGGGGCTCGACGGCATCACCGACGCCTACGAGACCGGCCGAGGCGCGATCAAGGTGCGCGCCAAGGTGTCGATCGAACAGGTCGGCCCCCGCCGCACCGGCATCGTCGTGACCGAACTGCCGTACATGGTCGGCCCGGAACGCGTCATCGAACGCATGAAGATCGCCGTGCAGTCGAAGAAGCTGCAGGGCGTCAGCGACGTCAACGACTTCACCGACCGCACGAAGGGCATGCGCCTGGTCATCGGTGTGAAGACCGGTTTCGACCCGCAGGCGGTGCTCGAGCGCCTGTACCAGCTCACCCCGATGGAGGACTCGTTCTCCTTCAACAACGTCGCCCTCGTCGGCGGACAGCCGCGCACGCTCGGTCTGAAGGAGATGCTGCGCGTCTATCTCGACCACCGCATCGAGGTCGTCACGCGCCGCAGCCGCTACCGTCTGAACCGCAAGCAGGAGCGCCTGCATCTCGTCAACGGCCTGCTGGTCGCGATCCTCGACATCGACGAGGTGATCGAGGTCATCCGGTCCTCAGAGACGGCTGACCAGGCCCGCACCAAGCTGTGCCAGGTGTTCGATCTCGACGAGGTGCAGGCGGAGTACATCCTCGAACTGCGCCTGCGGCGACTGACCAAGTTCTCACGCATCGAGCTGGAATCGGAGCGCGACAACCTGCTCGCCGAGATCGCGCAGCTCGAGGAGCTGCTCGGCTCGGACGTGCTGCTGCGCCGCCAGGTCGCAACTGAGCTGGAAGCCGTCGCGGACAAGTACGGCACGCCGCGGCGTACGCTGCTGCTGAACGCCAAGCCCGCAGCGCCCAAGGCGCGCAAGGGCCAGGAGCTCGATCTGCAGATCGCCGACGCGCCGACCGTCGTGGTGCTCTCGACCACGGGCCGCGCGGTGCGCGTCGACCTCGCCGAAGGGCAGCAGATCACCGTCCCCACCAGGCGCAGCAAGCACGATGCGATCCTCGCGACCGTCGCAGGCACCGTCAGGGGCGAGCTGGGCGCGATCACCTCGCGCGGGCGTCTCATCCGGTTCTCCCCCGTCGACCTGCCGTCGGTGCCGCCGACCTCGGTGCAGCTGGGCGCGGGGCAGAAGCTGCGCGATTACATCGGTCTGGTCGACAAGTCGGAGACCGTTCTCACGATCATCCGGTTCGACACCGACGTTCCCGTCGCCCTCGGCACGGCGCAGGGCGTGGTCAAGCGCATCGTGCCCGACGCTCTCGCGGCGAAGCCGGAGCTCGACGTGATCTCACTGAAGCCTGGCGACCGAGTCGTGGGAGCGGCGGAGGCCGCCGACGACTCCGAGGTCGTCTTCGTGACCGATCACGCACAGCTGCTGCGCTTCGACGCAGCGAACGTGCGGCCGCAGGGCGCACCGGCGAGCGGAATGGCCGGCATGAAGCTGTCGGCAGGTGCCGAGGTGATCTTCTTCGGCGCCACGACGAGGCCGGACGCGGTCGTCGTGACGCTCTCGGGCGACGGCACAGCGATCGCCGGCACCGAAGCAGGCAGAGCGAAGATCACCGACTTCTCAGAGTTCCCCGCGAAGGGTCGCGCCACCGCCGGCGTGCGCGCCCACTCACTGCTGAAGGGTGAGACGGCCCTCACGCTCGCCTGGGTCGGCCCCGACCCCGCTCACGCCGTCGACGCCACAGGCTCGGTCCGCAAGCTCCCCGACACCCTTGCCCGCCGCGACGCCTCCGGCCACCCCCTCGACGCCGTCATCACCTCGATCGGCCGCGCCCTGGCCTGACCGCCCGAGTGGTGAGGCGTGCCTGAGCGTGCGTATCGCAAGGCGGAGGAGGAAGGGGCACCGAGAGTGCCCTGACCGACGACAACGCCGCGAGACGTGCGCTCAGGTGCGTCTCACGCGTCGATGGTGGCGCGGTCGAGGTGCTCGGCACTCTCGATGATGAACTCGCGGCGGGGGGCGACCTCGTTGCCCATCAGCATCTCGAAGACGCGGCCTGCAGCCTCTGCGTCTTCAAGTCGCACGCGGCGCAGCAGGCGGCCGTCGCGCTGCATCGTGGTCTCCGCCAGCTGGTCGGCGTCCATCTCGCCGAGGCCCTTGTAGCGCTGCACCGGCTCCTGCCAGCGCTTGCCCGCCTTGCGCAGCTTCGTCATCAGCGTGTGCAGCTCGGCCTCGCTGTAGGTGTAGATCGTCTCGTTCGGCTTGGACCCGGGGTTGATCACCACGACGCGGTGCAGCGGCGGCACCGCCGAGAACACCCGGCCCTCCTCGATCAGCGGACGCATGTACCGGTAGAAGAGCGTCAGCAGCAGCGTCCGGATGTGGGCGCCGTCGACATCGGCGTCGCTCATCATGATGACCTTGCCGTAGCGGGCGGCGCCAGCGTCGAAGCTGCGCCCCGAACCCGCGCCGATCACCTGGATGATCGACGCGCATTCCGCGTTCGAGAGCATGTCGCTGATCGATGCCTTCTGCACGTTCAGGATCTTGCCCCGGATGGGCAGCAGCGCCTGGAACTCGCTGTCACGTGCCAGCTTCGCCGTGCCGAGCGCCGAGTCGCCCTCGACGATGAACAGCTCGGAGGAATCGGTCTCCTTCGTGCGGCAGTCGACCAGCTTCGTCGGCAGCGTCGAGCTCTCCAGCGCGTTCTTGCGCCGCTGCGTCTCCTTGTGGGTGCGCGCTGAGATCCGCGCCTTCATCTCGGCGACGACCTTGTCGAGCAGCATGGACACCTGGCTCTTGTCATCGCGCTTGGTCGAGCCGAACAGCTCCTTCATCCGCTCGCGCACGACCTTCGCCACGATCTGCTTGGCGGCAGGCGTGCCGAGAACCTCCTTGGTCTGACCCTCGAACTGCGGTTCCGGCAGCTCGACCATCAGCACAGCGGTCAGCCCGGCCAGCACGTCGTCCTTGTCGAGCTTGTCGTTGCCGGCCTTGAGCCGTCGCGCGTTCTTCTCGACCTCGCTGCGCAGCTGCTTGAGCAGTTCCTGCTCGAAGCCCTGCTGATGCGTTCCGCCCTTGGGCGTGGCGATGATGTTCACGAACGAGCGCATCGTCGTGTCGTAGCCCGTCCCCCACCGCAGCGCGATGCCGACACGGCATTCGCGCTGCACTTCGGTCGACCGCATCGAACCGTCGTGCTGCAGCGTCGGCACCGTCTCCGTGAATGATCCTGTGCCTTCGAACCTCCACGTGTCGGTGACGGGTGCGTCCGTGGCGAGGTGGTCGACGAACTCGGAGATGCCGCCGTCGAACCGGTACGAGGTCTCGATCGGCTCCGCATCCGGATCGCGCTCGTCGCGGATGAAGATCTCGAGACCGGGAACGAGGAAGGCGGTCTGGCGCGCACGGGTCATCAGCTCTTCGAGTTGGAACGCCGCGTCCTTGGTGAAGATCTGCCGGTCCGCCCAATAGCGGACCCGCGTACCGGTCACGCCCTTCTTGGCCTTGCCGATCACCTGAAGTTCGCTCGACTGCTCGAACGGCGAGAACTGCGCATCCGGGGTCTTCTCGCCCGAGTCGGCGAACACGCCGGGCTCGCCGCGGTGGAAGCTCATCGCGTAGACCTTGCCGCCGCGGTCGACTTCGACGTCGAGCCGCTCGCTGAGCGCGTTCACGACCGACGCGCCCACGCCGTGCAGGCCACCGGATGCCGCATACGATCCGCCGCCGAACTTTCCGCCGGCGTGCAGCTTCGTGAAAACGACTTCGACGCCCGACAGGCCCGTGCGCGGCTCGACGTCGACCGGCACGCCTCGACCACGATCCTGCACCTCGACGCTGCCGTCGGCTCGCAGGATGATGCTGATCAGATCGCCGTTGCCCGCGACGGCTTCATCGACGGAGTTGTCGATGATCTCCCACATGCAGTGCATCAGGCCGGGCGACCCGTTCGAGCCGATGTACATGCCCGGGCGCTTGCGAACGGCCTCGAGCCCTTCGAGGACCTGCAGGTGGTGGGCGGAATACTCAGCAGTCACAGTGTTCGAGCCTATCCGGGAACCGCGCGATTCCGCGGCGGACACACGCGTCGGCCGACGGACCGCGCATTCCCGCCTTCGCGCTGAGCGAAACGGGGTGGCGCACGCCCCTCCCACCCAGCATGACGTGATTACATGTGGGGACACGGATCACCGATTGAGGCACACCACGAGGAGGCAGCGCCCATGACTACCGCAACCGCCGAAGCCCCCGTCACCCACCGCCTCACAGCGCTCGACCGCTGCGACGCCTGTGGCGCGCGGGCGTACATCGCCGCCCAGGTCGGTGACAGCGAGCTGCTGTACTGCGCCCACCACGGCCGCAAATTCGAGGAGAAGCTGCGCGCCGTCGCCACCGACTGGCACGACGAGACCGACCGCCTCGAGAAGGTGTCGACGGTCTGACCGACGTTCACGAACGACGCCCGTCCGGATGATCCGGACGGGCGTTCTTCGGTTTGCGGCGGGTGCTGTGGGGACATTGCATCGACGCAGGGAGTTCGTGTCGGGTGCTGGTCTTCGGCTCCGGCCATGATCATCCGGAGGACATTCCCCCGCGCGCTTCGCGCGCTCCCGCCGAACCCGATGCCAGCCTCCGGATGACCATGACCTGCGCCTCTTTCAGAGATAACTCTGCGGCACCCGGCGCAGAGCTTGGTGGCAGATCAGACGTACACCCGCGGGATGAGAGGCGAGAGGCGCAGCAGGGGTTCCTCACCCACGGTGTCGATGAGTTCGGCTTGGTCGGTCGAGGTGGGGGCACCGGCGGCGCGGGCGCCGAAGATCGTGACCTCATCGCCTGGGGCGGCGCCCGGCCACACCTCGACGCGTGAGCTGAACGGCGCGACGTCGAGCAGACGACGGCGGCCAGCGGGCGTGGCCACCTCGATCCGCCCGGCCCACGAGGAGAACACGCCGTCGACCGAGCCGATGTCGATCGTCGCGGCGCCTGAGCCGACCTCGGTCACCGGGGCGACCAGTGCGGCGACGGCGTCGATGCCCTCCAGCTCCGGTCCGTCCTGGGAGCGCACGCCGTAGCAGAAGGCGCCGATGCGCACGAGGTCGTAGCGGAACTCGGCCCGATGCCATGCCGCGGCGCTGCGCGGCGAGGTGGCGCGTCTGCGGGTCGAGCCCGGGCGCGCGCGGCGCGCCCACGGCATCGTCGAAGACCCGCGCGCGATGCGTCCGATGCGTCGCTCGCCTCGGCGATGTGGCTCCAGATGCCGACGACGGTGATATCGCCGGCACGCTCCAGCTCGGCGGCGCGCGCACACGCCTCGCCCCAAGCCTCTGGCCGGATGCCGTTGCGGTGCAGGCCGGTGTCGATCTTCAGGTGCACGGGCGCCTGCGCGCCTGTCGCGCGTGCCGCTGCCGCGACGCGCTCGAGATAGCCGACGTCGCCGACGCCGAGCTCGACGCCTGCGCGCAGCAGGTCACCCGCCGCCGCTTGGGTCGTGGTCAGCCAGGAGAACACCCTGGCGTCGTCGCCGGCGGCGACCTTTGCGCGCACAGCGCTGGCCGGGTCGATCGCACCGAACCATGCGGCACCGGCCTCGCACGCGGCCTGAACGATCCGTTCGACGCCGTGGCCATACGCGTCGTCCTTCACCACGACGAGCACGTCGGCCGGCGCCATGCGCTCGCGCACCGCACGCACGTTCCGCTGGAAGCGTCCGAGATCGATCCTCAGCTGCGCTGCGCCGATCATGCGACCACCTCCCGCTCCACGCCGAGGCCGACGCATGCGGCGAGCTCCAACTCGGTCATCCCGGTCGCGTGCGCCCACGCGGCCAGCAGCTGCGGGTCGGCCGCGCCGAAGAGCGTGGCTTCGTCGCCTGCGACGGCGTCTGCGCCCTCGAGGTCCACGACGTGCACATCCATGGCGACGCGGCCGACGATGCGGCATCTCGCCCCGTTCAGGAGGACCTCGGCCGTTCCGCCGATCGCACGCACGAGCCCCTGCGCGTAGCCGCCGGAGACGAGGGCGATCCTCGTGTCGCGCTCCGCAGTGAACCGATACCCGTATGAGACGCCCTCGCCCTGCAGCAGCGGCTTGGTCGACAGCACGGGGGCGACGAGCGTCATCGCCGGGACACCGCGGCCGGTGAGACCGTACACCGCGTCGAGCGGGGCGAGCGAGCGCGCCCCGTGCGGGTCGTCGCCCTCGGCGAAGATCCGGATGCCCAGCTCGTGCGCGACGCCTGCGACGAGATCGGCGCCGTGGCCGCATGCGTCGCGGCGCACGTCGATCGCGATGTCGGTGGCTCCGCGGAGGATCGAGGCGATGTTCTCACGCAGCGCACCGCGCGAGACGCGCACCATGGCTTCGCTTCTGATCGGTTCCACGTTCATCCGCACCAGCGTAGCCTCGCGGCGGGCCGCACCCGTCGAGGTGAGCCGGTGTCGTCGGCTCTCGAGCAGCATGCGGTGCCTCACCACCTGGAAATAGAACATATCTCCCAGCCGATACTCTGTTGAATGTCGTACATCCTTTCTACACTGAAGGTGTGGGAATGACAGCGACCAGCTCGGCTGAGAACCTCGCGCAGGTCACGCGACTGCGCGAGCGGATCACCGCGATGCAGCAGCGGCGGGCGACGCCGGAGACGCTGCCGGTGCCCGGTCCGCTCTCTCCCGTCTTCCCCGACGGCGGGCTGCGCACCGGCGCGGCGTACTCGCTCGCGCACGGCGAGACAGGGCTGATGCTGGCGCTGCTCGCCGAGGCGTCCGCTGCGGGCTCGTGGTGCTGCGTCATCGGTGTGCCAGAGCTCTCGGTCGGCGCCGCCGAAGGCCACGGCATCGACCTCTCGCGGCTCGTACTGATCCCGACCCCGCAGGAGCGCTGGATGCAGGCCGCCGCCGCCGCGTGCGAGGTGTTCCCGCTCGTGGCGCTGCGACCGGGGCGGCGCCCCACTCCGGGTGACGCGCAGCGACTGGAGGCCAGGATGCGCGACCGCGGCAGCTCGCTGCTCACGCTCGGCGAGTGGCCTGGCGCGGAGGGCACCGTCTCCGCGGGGGAAGAGGAGTGGGTCGGCATCGGTCGCGGGCACGGCCTCATCTCGGGGCGAACCGTGACCGTGTCGCTGCACGGCAGGCGCACACCGCGCCCGCGGTCGGTGCGGGTGATGCTGCCAGGGCCGAACGGCCGGGTCCAGGCGATCGCTCCCGCTCAGGCACGGCCGCTCGAGCGCGGCGGCACCGCACTGCGGGCGGTGGGGTCGTGAGCGTTCCGGAGCGCGTGATCGCGCTGTGGTTCCCCGACTGGCCCGTGACGGCGTACCTGCGCACGCAGGCGCGCGAGCTGGGCGGCATAGAGGTCGATCCGGATGATCCGATCGCGCTCGTGCACGCAGGAGGCGTCGTCGCATGCTCGGCCGCGGCACGCGCGGCGGGAGTGCGCCGCGGCCAGCGGCGCCGAGACGCACAGTCGGCGTGCCCGCAGCTGCGTCTCGTACCGGCGGACGAGGCGCGCGACGCACGCGCCTTCCACGACGCCATGCGCGTCGTGGAAGAGCTCTCCCCCGGCGTGCAGGCGCTGCGCTCCGGTCTCGCCGTGCTGCGCGCCAGGGGGCCTGCACGGTTCTACGGCGGAGAGGAGCGGGCAGCACTCGCCCTGCTCAGGCCGCTGGATGATGCAGGGTTCGCCGACGTGCGCGCCGGCATCGCCGACGGGGTGTTCACCGCGGAGCACGCCGCACACGGGGCAGAGGGCTCTCCGCCCGTGCGCATCGTCGCCGCCGGCGGCTCCCCCGGTTTCCTCTCGCCCCTTCCCGTGCAGTCGCTGAACGACGACGAGATCGCACTGTTCCTCACCCGGCTCGGGGTGCGCACGCTGGGGGACTTCGCCGACCTCGATGCTTCCCTCGTCGCCGACCGCCTCGGCCAGCACGGCCTGCGCCTGCATGCCGGCGCCAGCGGTGCCGACCCCCGCGAGGTCGTCCCGCGAGTCCCGCCGCCAGAACTCACCAGCGAGATCTCCTTCGAGGCGCCTCTGGAGCTCGCGGAACAGGTCGCCTTCGCCGCCCGACGCACGGTCGAGGACTTCCACGGAGCGATCGGCCGTGCGGGGCTCGTGTGCACCGCCGTGCGGATCACCGTCGTCGACGACGACGGCCGCCGGTCCGAACGCGTCTGGCAGCACCCCGTGTCGTTCGATGCCGCGAGCATCGTCGATCGCATCCGCTGGCAGCTGCAGGACGCCTCAAGCGCCGGCACGCCGGGGCAGCAGCATCTCAGCGGCTCTGTGGCATCCGTGCGGCTGGAGCCGGAGGCCGTCGATCACGGCGCGGCCCATCAGCCGGCTCTCATCGGCCATGGTCCGGATGAGCGCGCCCACCACGCCATGACGCGCGTGCAGGCGGTGCTCGGCCATCGCGGCGTACTCAGCCCGGAGATCGGCGGAGGGCGCGCACTCGCCGAGCGCGAAGTGCTGCGCCCGTGGGACGACGCATCCTCATCCTCACCGCGCCCCGTGCGCGATCGCCCGTGGCCGGGAGCGCTTCCCGCTCCGCTGCCCTCCGAGGTCTTCCGCACCCCGCGCCCCGCCGAGGTCCGCGGATCCGCCGGTGCCGAATGCGCCGTCGACGAGCGGGGCCTGCTCACCGCGGAGCCGGCGACCATCGACGGCCTCCGCGTCGTGTCGTGGGCCGGCCCGTGGCCGCTGATCGAACGCGACTGGGACAGCGTCCGTCGCCGCATCGCGCACCGCTTCCAGCTCGTCGACGAGACGGGAGCGGCGTGGCTGGCCGTGCGCGCCGAGAACGGCTGGTGGATCGAGGGCAGATACGGCTGACACCCCGTCCTCCGCAGGAACGATTCAGAAGGGAGACGATCATGGGCTGGGCCAACCCGCCGATGCCGTGGCAGGAGATCGAACGCACACTCAGCGGACGTCCCGCCGCGCCGTCGGAGAGCACGCACCCCGAACCGGAGCGGGCGGCGCCGCAGGCGCCGCGCCCGAACCGCACCCGATACGCGGAGCTGCATGCGCATTCGTCGTATTCGTTCCTCGACGGCGCCAGCTCGCCCGAAGCGCTCGTCGCGGAGGCTCAGCGGCAGGAACTGGAGGCGCTCGCGATCACCGATCACGACGGCTTCTACGGACTCGTGCGCTTCGCGGAGGCTGCGGAGGGCACGGACGTCGGCACCGTGTTCGGCGCGGAGCTGTCGCTGTCGCTCACGACCGATCAGAAAGGTTCGGCCGACCCCGAGAGCGAGCACCTGCTGGTCCTCGCCCGCGGCACCGAGGGGTATCACCGACTCGCGGAGGCGATCACCAGCGCTCAGCTCCGCGGCGGAGAGAAGGGCCGCCCTCACTACGATCTCGATGAACTGGCAGTGCTCGGCCGCGGCCACTGGGCTGTGCTCACCGGGTGCCGCAAAGGTGCTGTCGGCCGTGCGCTCGCCGACCCCGTCTCACGCGGCGACGACGACCTCACGGCCGCCGAGCGCGCAGTGGGCGGGCTCGTCGACAGGTTCGGGCGCGACGACGTGTTCGTCGAGCTCACCAGGCACGGCGATCCGCTCGACGACCGCCGCCTCGACGCCCTCGCCTCACTTGCCGACCGTGCGCGCCTTCCCCTGCTCGCCACGAACAACGTCCACTACGCCGCCCCGGAGAAGGCGAGGCTCGCACGCGCCGTCGCCGCCATCCGCGCCACGCGCAGCATGGACGATCTCGACGGCTGGCTCCCCGCACACAACGCGGCCCATCTGCGCAGCGGCGACGAGATGGCGCGCCTGTTCGCCCGCTACCCCGGTGCCGTCGAGCGCACGGCCGATCTCGCCGCCGATCTCGCCTTCCCGCTCCGGCTGGGGCGCCCTCGGCTGCCCCGCACGGAGGTGCCGGAGGGACACACACCGATGTCGCACCTGCGCGACCTGGTGTGGCGCGCTGTGCCGCACCGCTATCCGCACCTCACCGACGATCAGCGCTCGCGCATCCGGCACGAGCTCGACGTCATCGAGAGCAAGGACTTCCCCGGGTACTTCCTCATCGTGCACGAGATCGTCGAGGAGGCGCGCCGCCGCGGCATCCTGTGCCAGGGTCGCGGCTCTGCCGCAGCCAGTGCCGTCTGCTACCTGCTGGGGATCACTGCGGTCGATGCGATCGCGTACGGGCTGCCGTTCGAACGGTTCCTGTCGGCGATGCGAGAGGAGGAGCCCGACATCGACGTCGATTTCGACAGCGACCGCCGCGAAGAGATCATCCAGTGGGTGTACGACCGCTATGGGCGCGATCGCGCCGCTCAGGTCGCGAACGTCATCCAGTACCGCCCCAAGAACGCCGTGCGCGACGTCGCGCGCGCCCTGGGCTACTCCCCCGGCCAGCAGGACGCGTTCTCACGCAGAGTGGAGCGTGCAGGCGCTCTCGGCTCCGAGGGGAACGACCTTCCGCCGCAGGTGGTCGAGTACGCCTCGGAGCTGATGAAGGCGCCTCGCCATCTCGGCATCCATTCCGGCGGCATGGTGCTCACCGATCGTCCCGTCGGCGAAGTGGTGCCGGTCGAGCACGCCAGAATGGAGAACCGCACGGTCATCCAGTGGGACAAGGATGACGCCGCGTGGATGGGGCTGGTGAAGTTCGATCTGCTCGGGCTGGGAATGCTCTCCGCGCTGCAGCACTCGTTCGATCTCATCCGGGGCGCCACGGGCGAGACGTGGCGGTTGGACGGCATCCCCCGTGAGGAGCCCGCCGTCTACGACATGCTCTGCCGCGCCGATGCGATCGGGGTGTTCCAGGTCGAGTCCCGCGCGCAGATGGGTCTGCTCCCCCGGTTGCAGCCGCGCAGCTTCTACGACCTCGCGATCCAGATCGCGCTGATCAGGCCCGGCCCCATCCAGGGCGGTGCCGTGCATCCGTTCGTGCGCCGCAAGATGGGGCGCGACCCGGTGACCTACCCTCATCCCGCCCTCGAGCCCGTGCTGCGCCGCACGCTCGGCATCCCCGTCTTCCAGGAGCAGCTGATGCAGATGGCGATGGTGATCGGCGACTGCACTGCAGAAGACGCCGACCTGCTGCGCCGTGCGATGGGATCCAAGCGCGGTCTCGAACGCATCGACCGGGTCAGGGACACGCTCTATGCGGGGATGGCCAGGCACGGCCTGAGCCAGGAGGCCAGCGACGCGATCTACGCGCAGATCCAGGCCTTCGCGAACTTCGGCTTCGCCGAGTCGCACTCGCTGTCGTTCGCGCTGCTCGTCTACGCCAGCAGCTGGATCAAGCTGCACTATCCCGCCGCCTTCCTCGCGGGCCTGCTGCGCGCCCAGCCGATGGGGTTCTACTCGGCGGCGACCCTCACTGCAGACGCGCGCCGCCACGGCGTCGAGGTGCTCCGCCCCGACATCAACCGCTCCGGCGCGCAGGAGGAGCTCGAGCAGGAGGCTCCGGATGCCCGGAGCGGGCCGATCGGGCAGCGTGCGCGTCCGGGAGGACGACCGTCCGCCGAATCGACGGGACGGAGCCCAGGCGACGCGGATCATGCGTCCAACACTCCGACAGGGCGGGACGCGTGCCTCACCGACCACGCGTTCGACGAACCGACGGCGTTCGACCCGAGCGCCGACGACGACTCGTCCGCGCACCGCCGTGACAGGCGGTTCGCGGTGCGCCTCGGGCTCGCAGGTGTGACCGGCGTCGGTCTGCGCACGGCGCGGCGCGTCGTGGCCTCGCGCGAGGAGGACGGGCCGTTCGCCTCGCAGCACGACCTGGTGCGGCGCACCGGCGTCTCGGAGAAGCAGCTGGAGTCGCTGGCGACGGCAGGGGCCTTCTCATCCATCGGGCACAGTGTGCGTGAGTCGCTGTGGGCTGCAGGGGCCGCTGCCCAGGATCGCCCGGAGTACCTGCCTGGCACTGTGCAGTCCGTGCAGCCTCCGCTGTTCGCAGACCCGACCAGCTACGAGCGGCTGGTGGGCGATCTGTGGGCCACGGGTGTGTCGACCGACGACCATCCGCTCGCCCACTTCCGGCCGGCGCTCGAGGCCCGCGGCGTGCTCTCCTCCGTGGGACTGCGCACGCACGAGACGGGCAGGAGGGTCGAGGTCGCCGGCCTCGTGACGCACAGGCAGCGGCCAGCGACGGCATCCGGGATCACGTTCCTCAACCTCGAGGATGAGTGCGGGCTCGTGAACGTGATCTGCTCCGCCGGGGCGTGGGCCAGGTACCGCACCGTCGTGCGCGACAGCCCGGCGCTGATCGCCCGAGGCATCCTGGAACGCTCGCCCGAGGGCGTGATCAACCTCACCGCCGACGCGTTCGAGCCCCTCCGCACCGGCACCCCGCACCGCTCCCGCGACTTCCGGTGACCCGCCCCCGCTGCCGAGATGCGCACGTTTCGCCGAGATGCGCACGTTTTCACGCCCTTTCGGACGAAAAGTGCGCATCTCGGCGGCCGCTGGCCGCGGTCAGAGACCGATCGAGTTGAAGACCTTGCCCGCCCTGGCGAGGATCGCCTCACGGGCGCCCTCCGCGAGACGGTCGAGTTCCGCCGCTCCGGCACCCGGAGCGAACTCGAGCCCGCGCCGCTCGGCGGCCGCGGCCAGCAACGTGTTCGTCAGCTGGGGGTTCAGCGGGAGAGCAGGGCCCTGCACGTTCGACGCGTACGCCGCGCCTCGACGCACCGTCTCGCCCCGTCCGGAGCCGAGCGCGAAGCTTCCGGATCCGGCGGTGAGCGTTCCGTAGGCCTCGGCGTCGTCGGAGAGCGTCCATTCAGAGGCATGGTCCTCGAAGCCGACGAGCCTGCCGTGCGACGCATCTGCCACGACGTACCCCACGCGGCGCTCGTGCGTGCGGTCGACGCGGAACGGAAACAGGCCGAGTCCTGGGAGCCGTTCGCCCTCGAGCGGTGCGACGCCGTCGCTGAGCAGCTCGGCGCCCCCGCCGACCGCGAGCAGCGGCGCGCCGGCGGCGATGAGAGCTTCGAGCCGCTCCGAACGCGCACGCAGGTCGTCGGCGACGAGTCGCATCGCCGACAGCGGACCGTTGCCGATCACGATGATGTCGACATCGTCGGGAAGCGTGTCGCCGCGGCCCACGACGACGTGCTCCGACGTGCGCCCCGCGCCGGAGCGCTCCCAGCGCGCCTGCAGGGCGCCGACGTTGCCGCGGTCGCCCGTGACGCCGAGTTCGACGGGGTACAGCTGCGCGATGCGCAGGTTCTCCGCACTCATCGTCGGGCCACCTCCTGGTCACCGTGGCCGAGAATCTTGCGGCCGATCATCATGAGCTCGTAGTTGACGAACCAGCTCTGCCGACCCCTCGACGTCGCCTCCAGCGAACGCATGTGTGCGACGGCCTTCTCCATGTCGGGCTCGACGAGGTCGATCGGGATGCCGGCGTGTTCGAGCCGGAGCGCGAGCTGGAACGCCTTCTCGCCCGTGACCACGTCGACGCGGTCGATCGAGGAGAGGTCGACGTCGTACAGCCACGAGACATCCGGGGTGCCTTCGTCGATCGCCATCAGCATCCGCTCAGGCGAGCCGCTGAGAGCGTCGATGTTGAGCTGCAGGCTCGGACCGTTCTTGAACATCACGAACTCGACCTGCTCATCATCGGTGCCCTCGCGCAGCGGGATGACCTCGCCGCGGCCGAAGGCCGGCGCCATCGTCGCGAAGCCGGCCGATGCGCGTTCCCCGCGGAACGCATCGCCGAGCACACGCGAGGCGACGGCGAGTGCAGCGGCCGCATCGGCCGCGTAGTGCATACCGGGGGCCGGGAGCGTGAAGCTCACCTCAGCACCGTCGACGACCGCCGTGACCGCTCGGCCGTCCGCACCCGTGACCTCGGCGAACGCCTCGTGGAAGACGGCGCTCTCGCCGCTGCGAGTGTCCTCCGCGTTGGCGAGGCCGTGCGCGGACGCTTCGACCAGAGCAGGGGCGACACCGAAGTACGACACCGGAGCCCTCATCGCGCCTTCGTCGATCTTCGACAGGTAGGCGTCGTCGCGGTTGATCACGACGTGACCGGACGCACGGCTCGACGCGTCGAGCATCATGTCGGCCACGCGCTCCGTCTCGTAGAAACGGTAGAGCTGATCGACCTGCACGTTCAGCGACAGGATCACGCTCGGCGCGAGCACGTCGGCCAGTTCGGCCGCGTATCCCTCGTCGACTTCGAGCACCGCGACATCGGCGCGCACTCTGCCGGTCGGCGTCGCATCGGCCAGAAGCGCGCTCGTCACGCCCTGGGGCAGATTCGCGCCCGTCGGGTTGGTGAACACGTTCAGCCCGTGCGCACGCAGGATCTCACTGATCATGTGCGTCGTCGTGGTCTTGCCGTTCGAGCCGAGCACGAACACGACGCCGTAGCCGAACTGATTCGCCAACGTCGACAGCAGCGACGGTGCGAGCTTGTTCGTCAGATACCCGGGGAGCGCCCCGCCTCCGCCGCGCAGACGCGTGGCGAAGCGGGCGAGCTTCCCGACGAGCACCGGGAAGATGTACCGCGGGCCCGCCGAGCGCGCCGCCGACGCGGGCTTGGGCTCACTCAAGGTAGTCACGCAACGACTGCGAGCGGCTCGGGTGCCGGAGCTTCGCCATCGTCTTGGACTCTATCTGCCTTATACGTTCACGTGTGACGCCGAACGTGTCGCCGATCTGGTCGAGGGTCTTCGGCTGTCCGTCGCCGAGGCCGAAGCGCATCCGGATGACGCCGGCCTCACGCTCCGAGAGCGAGTCGAGCAGGCTCTCCAGCTGGCGCTGCAGCATGGTGAAGCCCACGGCGTCGGCCGGGACGACCGCCTCGGTGTCCTCGATGAGGTCGCCGAACTCGCTGTCGCCGTCCTCGCCGAGCGGCGTCGAGAGGGAGATCGGCTCACGGCCGTACTTCTGCACCTCGACGACCTTCTCGGGGGTCATGTCCAGTTCCTTGGACAGCTCCTCCGGTGTGGGCTCGCGGCCCAGGTCCTGCAGCATCTGACGCTGCACGCGCGCCAGCTTGTTGATGACCTCGACCATGTGCACCGGGATGCGGATCGTGCGCGCCTGGTCGGCCATGGCGCGGGTGATCGCCTGACGGATCCACCACGTCGCGTAGGTCGAGAACTTGAAGCCCTTGGTGTAGTCGAACTTCTCGACGGCACGGATCAGGCCGAGGTTGCCCTCCTGGATCAGGTCGAGGAACTGCATGCCGCGACCCGTGTAGCGCTTGGCGAGCGACACCACGAGGCGCAGGTTCGCGCCCAGCAGGTGACTCTTCGCACGGCGACCGTCGCGCACGACCCACTGCAGGTCGAGACCGAGCTGGCCGGTCTTCTCCGTGGCGCTCAGCTTGGCCAGCTTGTCCTCGGCGAACAGTCCCGCCTCGATGCGCATGGCGAGATCCACCTCTTCCGCCGCGTTCAGCAGCGGAACCTTGCCGATCTGCTTGAGGTAGTCCTTGACAGGATCAGCAGTCGCACCCGTGATCTGGGTGGAGTAGACCGGGATCTCCTCTTCCTCGGCCTGCGAGATGACGATCGCGCCCGTGGGCAGCGGCTCGCTCTTCTCCTTCTGCTTGGACGCGTCGTCGCCGGCATCCTCGACGACCTCGATCGCCGAGGTGTCCGGGGCAGCCTCATCGGCATCAGCCTTGGGTGTCTTGCCGCCCTTGGCCGTCGTCTTCTTCGCTGTGGTCTTCTTGGCCGCTGGCTTCTCGGCCGCGGCACTGTTCTCTGCGGCGGGCATGCCTTCCGTCTCCTCGGCTGCCTCCGCCGCGGTTTCCACCGCTGCGGACTTGTTCGAAGCGCTCTTCTTCGCGTTCGAGCGCGGAGTCTTCGTTCCTGTCGTCACGTCTGGCCTTTCACCGACGGCGCATGCGCGTCGCCCCCGGGTGTTTCTGGGCAGGAGTAAGACCCATGTCAAGTCGCCGCGCTTGCGCGCCGGGTTGACAACGGGCCTGTCTTGTTAGTATCGCATAGCTCACCGCAAGATCGACAATCCTGGACTGAACCTCACCCGGACAAACGCTCGGAAGCGCTTGACTATTCCCTCGCGCGGCGCCGAACAGCGGCGGTGACGCCGTTGTCTCAGGACGACTTGTCGTCGTCTCCGGTAGGCCGAGACGCCAGATAGCGCTCGAGTTCTGCAGCGAGTTCGTCTGCGCTGGGCAGGGAGGATTCGTCGATGCCGCCGTCTGTGTGCTCGTCCGACAGCTCGCCCGCCATGAAGGCGTCGTGCCGCTCCTCCAGCCGATGGATCATCTGCCGGAGCTCCTCGTTCCCGGAGATCTGCTCTTCGACCTTCTGGATGTACGTTTCGTTCTCCTCACGCAGATCCGCCAGATCGAACACCAGCCCGGTCGCGGCCATGATCTTCTCCAGTGCCAGCGCGCTCGCCCCCGGAAACTCGGTGTCGGAGAGATAGTGCGGCACGAGCAGCACGAACCCTGTGGTCGGGTGGCCCGCCTCGATCATCCGGAGCTCGAGCAGGTGACCGATCGTGGCAGGCGCCTGCGTCTGCGGACGCCACACGGAGTGCTCCTCGACCAGATCGCCGCGTGTGCCGCTCACCGTCGCACCAAGCGACCTGGTGTGCGGAACGGGCATGGGAATCGCGTGCACCCAGGTCACGGAGGCGATGTCGAAGTCGTCGACGAAATCGCCGACGGCGTCGACGAACGCGTCCCAGCCGAAGTCGGGCTCGTACCCGGACAGGACGAGGAACGGCTGGCCGAGGGCATCGTGCGCCAGCGACAGCTCAAGTCGCGGCGGGCGGTACTCCGTGAGGTGATCCTGGTCGAACGTGATGACGGGGCGGCGCGCGCGGTAGTCGAGCAGCGAATCGTTCGAGAAGGTCACGAGCGGATGCGGATCGAGCTCATCGCGCGCGAAATCGACCAGGCCGGCCACCGTGCCGCCGGCGTCGGTGAAGCCGGTCATCAGAACGACGAGCGGCAGACGCCCCGGGACGACCGGGGAGTTGGCGACTCGCGTGTACAACGGACCGAAAGCGGGCATACCTCCATGGTACGAGGCCCCGCCGACACTGAGGCCTCGCTCATCGCAGATACGCCGACGGTGAACACGTTGCTCACCCCGGACAAGCCCGCGGTCCATAGGATGGACGCATGGCTCTTCCCGAAATCGCGGTCACCCACGTGCCCTTCTCCGCCCACGAAGCGGACGCCCTGATCCTCGCCGTTCCCTCTCTGAAGGACGCCGGCGACGAGCTCGACGAACTCCGACCAGCGCTCGATGCGATCGGCTTCACCGGCTCGAAGGGCGCGTACGCCAGAGTCCATGCCCCGGCCGTCACCGACAAGCCTCTCGCCGTCGTCGGCCTCGGCCCGGACGTCACCGTCGACATCGTGCGCGACGCGGTCGGCGCAGGCGCACGACAGCTGACCGGATTCGACCGGATCGCCGTCGCAGTCGCCGCCGATTCCGACGACGCATGGCGCGGTGCCGCCGAGGGCGCGCTGCTCGGCTCCTACGACTTCACCGCGTACAAGAGCGGCCGCAACGCGGCCACTGCCTCACCTCACGCCTCATCGATCCTGCTGCATGCTCCGGCTCACGTCGACGACGCCGACCTCGCGCAGGCGCGCGCCTACGGCGAGGCCGTCACGCTCGTGAAGGATCTCGTCTCCACACCAGCGGCCGACCAGACTCCCGCCCAGCTGGCCGAAGCGGCTGAGACGCACACTGCCGACCTGCCCATCACCGCGACGGTGTGGGACGAGGAAGCTCTGGCGACCGGCGGCTTCGGCGGCATCCTGGGCGTCGGCCGCGGTTCGGACAACCCGCCGCGACTGGTGCGCCTCGACTACGCACCGGCTGGCGCAGATCGCCACGTCGCACTCGTCGGCAAAGGCATCACGTTCGACACCGGAGGGCTCTCGCTGAAGCCGGCCGCATCGATGGTGGGCATGCAGGAGGACATGACGGGTGCCGCCGAGGTGCTCGCCGTCGTGCGCGCGGCTGCGCAGTTGGAGCTGCCTGTGCGCGTGACCGCATGGATGTGCATCGCCGAGAACATGCCGTCAGGCCGGGCCACGCGCCCCGGCGACGTGCTCACCATGGCCGACGGCACCACCGTCGAGGTGACCAATACCGATGCCGAGGGGCGCCTCGTCCTCGCCGACGGCCTTGTCGCGGCGACGAGGGAGACACCGGACGTCGTCGTCGACGTCGCAACGCTCACCGGAGCCATGCTGGTGGCCCTCGGCACACGCTTCACGGGCATCATGGGCGACGCCGAACCGGTCGACGCATTCCTGCAGTCAGCCGGCCGCACCGGCGAACTCGCCTGGGCGCTGCCGCTCCCCGACTACATCGAGGAGGAGCTGGACTCGCGCGTCGCCGACATGCAGAACGCGAACGTCGGCAGTCGCGCCGCCGGGTCTCTCTTCGCCGGACTGTTCCTGCGCCGCTTCGTCGGCAACGGCGCAGGCGAATCCGACGCGCCGCGCATCCCGTGGCTGCATCTCGACATCGCGGGCTCGGCGATGAGCGCATCCGGTTCGTACGGCTTCACAGGCAAGGGTCCGACAGGCGCCTCGACGCGCGCCCTGATCGACTTCGTCGCCGCCGGCGGCCGGGTCGCCTGAACGAGGGCGTGTCCGGTGAGCAGCCGATCAGGAAGAGGGAACTCGTGACAGAGCACGCATTCGACGTCGTCGTTCTCGGCGGCGGGTCGGGAGGCTACGCCACCGCCCTGCGTTCCGCCGAGCTCGGAAAGACGGTCGCACTGATCGAGGGCGACCGGCTCGGCGGCACCTGCCTGCATCGCGGATGCGTGCCGACGAAGGCTCTGCTGCACTCGGCAGAAGTCGCCGACGTCGTTCGCAGCGCCGCGTCCTCCGGCGTGCGGGCAGAGCTGTCAGGGATCGACGCAGGAGCGATGCGGGAATTCCGAGAGGGCATCGTTGCGGGCAAGCACCGCGGCCTGGTCGGCCTGATCAAGGCACGCGGGATCACCGTCGTCGACGGCTTCGGGACGCTGCTGGCTGACGGCTCGGTGCAGGTCGGCGAGGATGCGTACCGCGGCGGCGACGTCGTGGTCGCGACCGGGTCCCACAGCAGGCTCGTACCGGGCATCGAGCTCGGCGACCGCATTGTGACCAGTGAGGGCGCACTCGCGCTGGAGACCGTGCCCGACCGGGCGATCGTGCTCGGCGGCGGCGTGATCGGGGTCGAGTTCGCCAGCGCATGGCGTTCGCTCGGCGCCGAGGTCACGATCGTCGAGGGTCTCGACCGGCTCGTCCCGAGCGAGGACGAGGCGGTCAGCACAGCGCTCGAGCGTGCCTTCCGCAAACGCGGGATCGTCTCCAGGCTTGCGACGACCGTGTCCGGAGCCGAGGAGACCGAGAACGGCGTCGCCGTGCACCTCGGTGACGAGACGCTCGAGGCCGACGTCCTGCTCGTGGCGGTCGGGCGGGGACCTGTGACATCCGGATTCGGCTTGGATGAGGCGGGCGTCGCCCTCGACGGCGGGCTCGTCGTGGTCGACGAGCACTGCCGCACGTCCGTGCAGAATGTCTGGGCCGTCGGCGACGTGACGCGAGGCCCGCAGCTCGCCCACCGCGGATTCCAGCAGGGCATCCTCGCGGCCGAGGCGATCGCGGGCGAGTCCGTCACACCGATCGACGACCGCCACATCCCCCGCGTCACGTACTCGCATCCGGAGGTCGCCTCGGTCGGGGTGACCGAGGCGGAGGCGGCTGCCGAGTTCGGCGCGGACGGCATCGCGACGAACCGCTTCGACCTCGCAGGCAACGCACGAAGCGGGATCATCGGCACGGGCGGTTTCGTGAAGGTCGTGCGCCGTGTCGACGGGCCCGTCGTCGGCGTTCATCTGATCGGGGACCGCGTGGGCGAACTGATCACGGAGGGGCAGCTCGCCGTGGCGTGGGACGCTCATCCGGAGGATCTCGCCCCTCTTGTGCACGCCCATCCGACGCAGAGCGAGGCGCTCGGCGAGGCGTTCCTGGCGCTCGCCGGGAAGCCCCTGCATTCACTCTGACCGATTTCCCACTCCCCTGCCCCGCTTCGCGTTCGCCGCAACGGGCATGGGGATCTAAGCTAGACACGTCATCGACTTTTACGAAGGAGACTTCGACATGAGCACTTCTGTAGTCCTCCCCGCTCTCGGCGAGAGCGTCACTGAGGGCACCATCACCCGCTGGCTGAAGAATGTCGGCGATACGGTGCAGGAGGACGAGGCCCTGCTCGAGGTCTCGACCGACAAGGTGGACACCGAGGTGCCCTCGCCTGTGACCGGCGTCATCGAGGAACTCCTGTTCGGCGAGGACGACACCGTCGAGGTCGGCGCCGTACTGGCGAAGATCGGCGACGGCAGCGACGCTCCTGCGGAGCCGGCAGCGCCCGCGGCCGAGACGGCGGAGGCACCGGCAGCCGAGGCTCCGGCCGAAGAGGCTCCGGCACCTGCGGCTGAAGCTCCGGCACCTGCAGCTGAGACTCCCGCGGCATCCGGCGATGCGACCGACGTCGTGCTCCCGGAACTCGGCGAGTCCGTCACGGAGGGCACCATCACCCGCTGGCTGAAGAACGTCGGCGACGCCGTCGACGTCGACGAGCCCCTCCTCGAGATCTCCACCGACAAGGTCGACACCGAGGTCCCCTCGCCTGTCGCCGGGACCGTTCTCGAGCTCCTCGCCGGCGAAGACGACACGGTCGAGGTCGGTTCCGTTCTCGCTCGCGTCGGCTCCGGCGCCCCGGCGGCTGCTGAGGCCCCCGCAGCTGAGGCGCCTGCGCCTGCCGCCGAAGCTCCCGCGGCCGAGGCCCCCGCCCCCGCAGCCGAGGCCCCTGCACCTGCCGCCGAAGCTCCCGCTGCGGAGGCACCTGCCCCTGTAGCCGAGTCCCCTGCCGCACCTGCTCCCGCAGCCGAGGCCTCTGCCCCTGCGGCGACCACGCCCGCCCCGTCTGCTCCGTCGGCGAACGACAAGGTCTACGTCACGCCTCTGGTCCGCCGACTCGCCGCCCAACAGGGCGTCGATCTGACGACCGTTCAGGGCTCGGGCGTGGGCGGACGCATCCGCAAGGAGGACGTGCTCAAGGCGACATCCGCTCCGGCCGCATCCGCTGCGGCACCGGCCGCGGCGAAGCTCGAGGCCTCACCGCTGCGCGGCACGACTCAGCCGATGACGCGCCTGCGCAAGGTGCTCGCGAAGCGCGCCGTCGAGTCCATGACCTCCACGGCGCAGCTGACGACGGTCGTCGAGGTCGATGTGACCGCTGTCGCCGCACTCCGCTCCGGCGTCAAGGACGAGTTCCTCGCGAAGACCGGCAACAAGCTCTCGTTCATGCCGTTCTTCGCTCTCGCGGCTGCCGAGGCGCTCAAGGCGTACCCGATCATCAACTCGACGCTCGACGGCGAGAACATCGTGTACCCCGCAAGCGAGAACCTCTCCATCGCCGTCGACACGGAGCGCGGTCTGCTCACCCCGGTCGTGCGCGACGCCGGTGACAAGAACCTCGCACAGATCGCGGGCGACATCGCCGACCTCGCGGCCCGCACGCGCAACAACAAGCTGAAGCCCGACGAGCTCGCCGGCGGCACCTTCACGCTGACCAACACCGGTTCGCGCGGCGCGCTGTTCGACACGCCCGTCGTGTTCCTGCCGCAGTCGGCGATCCTCGGCACCGGCATCGTCTACAAGCGCCCGGGCGTCGTGTCCACGGACGCCGGCGAGGCCATCGGCATCAGGTCGTACGTGTACCTGGCGCTCTCCTACGACCACCGCACGATCGACGGCGCGGACGCGGCACGTTTCCTCTCCGCGATGAAGGCTCGGCTGGAGGCAGCGGAGTTCACTGCCGACCTCGGCATCTGACACCGTACGACCGCGAGGGCGGGAGGACCGAACGGTCCTCCCGCCCTCGCGCGTCATCCGGCCGCGTACACGTCGCGCAGCCTCCAGTGTCCGTCGTGCAGCGCGAGACTCAGGTAGTGCGCATCGGCGTCGGACTCGGCCCGCACGAGTGCCGCTCCGCCGTAGTCATCGACGAGCGCTATCGGCGCTTCCGCCAGTTCGTGCCACGGCGCACCGTCCGCCGTCAGGTTCGAGCCCGGTTCGATCGTGCCCTCGCACGTCGCGTCTCCGGCTTCCGCACAGTCGGACGCGCGACGCAGCAGACTGGCTGCGGCGTCGACCGGCATCGCCTGCACCTCCACGACGATCTCGTCCTCGCTTCCTGCCAGGGGCTCGTCCGTCTCGTTCCTGTTCTCGTCGCGCTGGGCGTCGTCACCTGAGTGCTGATCCTCCTGAGGGGCCGCATCGTCGTCCCCGTCCTCAGCCTGTTCTCCGCGCTCCTGGTCTTTCGGCCCGTCGCCGTCCGCGCCGGACTCGGCACGGACGGCTCCCTCATCCGCCGCCGCGGGCGGTTCTCCCTGTGGCCACAGCACGCCGGCGAGGACGACGGCGACTGCGGCGGCGCCGCCCGCGAGATACGCGGCGCGACGACCGCGGAGCGCTCGCGCCGCCGCATCCTTCGCCTGGGCGAGCACATCGGCGACCGCTTCTGCGATCCTCCCGTTCCAGAGGCTCTCGGCCAGCACCCTCGGGTCGACCGTCCACTCCCTGCTCGCCGAGCGCACGTCGCCTGCGGTAGGCGCAGCGGCCGCGTCGTCGTCGATGTCAGCGTCGAAGCTCAGCGGCTGCGGGGCGCACGCATCGAACAGATCAGCCTCGAGCTCCCGCACGTCACCTTCGAGCCGGGCGGGATCGTCGAAGGCGGCTACGGCACGATCAAGCAGGCGATGCACGACTCGGTCCGCTGTGTTCTCGGCCACAACGCGCAGCACAGCCGCAGCACCGTCGGCCGCTCCCCGCGCCGACCGGCTGTCGCCGGGCAGCGACGCCACGAACAGCGGTCGGCCGTCGACGTCCGCCCACCAACGACCTACCGGCCCCTGAGAGGCACCTCTCTGACCCCGCCGCGCCTCGGCCGCACCTCGCAGCAGGCTCACAGCGAGGGTGACCGCCTGCCCTCCTGTCAGGCGCCGCGCTGCCCAGTCCTCCGCGACACGATGCGGGCACCACGGCAACACGACGTCATGACCGTCGCGGCGGCGCACGACGTCGATCGGTGCGAACACATGCTGCCCTCGCAGCACCCATCCAGGCCACCCGTCCAATTGATCGGCGTCCATCAGTGCCACGGGCCCGTCCGGCCCCCGTGCCAGCACCCCGCGAACCGGCCCTTCCGAAGCCTCGATCGCCCGGATCACCCCGTACGCGCCAACCAACGGAGACTCGGGAGATCGCCGATCCCGAGTCGCTTCGTGCCGTCCTGCGTCCATATCTCCACATTCGGTGCTGCGCGCACGATGCGGAACACCTCGTCGGCGAATGTGGACGGAGAACGCTCGATTCCGCGCCTGTGGAGGAAGCGACGTAAACTGGAAGACATGGCAGAACGCGGCAGCAAAGCGGAGAAGCGTCCAGGCTTCTTCTCGCAGATCAAGGACCTCATCTCCTTCACGCGGAAGGACTACCCCTGGTTGCCGTATGCCCAGATCGGCGCGCTGGTCGTGGGTGCCGGAATCGGCGTGCTGCTCGCGTTCCTCTTCCAGCCGACTGTTCTCGGCTTCGTCATGTGGCCGCTGTTCGGCGTGATGCTGGGTCTGATCGCCGCGATGCTGCTGATGAACCGGCTCGCGACGACCGTCATGTACCGCCGCATCGACGGCACACCGGGTGCAGCTGGGCACGTCGTGTCGAACATGCTCGGCCGCAGCTGGCGCGCCGACGAGATGCCCGTCGGCGTCAACCCCAAGACCCAGGAGGCCGTGTACCGCGCTGTGGGCCGCGGCGGTATCGTGCTGGTCGGCGAGGGAGCACGCGGCCGTCTCAAGAAGCTGATGCGCGATGAGAACATGAAGGCCAAGCGCGCCGCCGCCGGCGTGCCGGTGCACACGTTCTACATCGGCCACGGCGAGGACGAGATCGAGATCAAGCACCTCGCCAAGCAGATCAAGGCGCTGCCGAAGAAGATCGACAAGGCCACGTTGAACGCCGTCGTCTCACGCCTCGAGTCGCTGTCGCAGTCGCTGAGCTCGCTGCCCATCCCCAAGGGTGTCGACCCGCTGAAGGCACGCGCGCCGCGCCCCAGGTGACCGCAGGAAGACGAAGGTCCGGATGAGCTCTCCCGCTCTCATCCGGACCTCTTCCGTGTCAGGGCGCGGCAGTCGCGTTCCCCGCGGGTTCAGCGGCGCAGCAGCATCGTTCCGGCTGCTTTGTCGTGCAGCCCTCGGTGGTCGTCGTCGGCCACAACGGCGGGGATGATGAGGAACAGCAGCGCCGTGCGGATCACGGGGCGCCACACTCCCGTCCATCCGCCGACTGCGCGCACCAGGTACATGCCCATGATGCGATGACCGGGGCTGCCGCCGATCGTCGGGATGAACAGGATCTGCATGGCCGCGAAGATGAGGTTCGTCGCCAGCGGCGAGTAGTCGAAGAACGCCAGCCCGATCAGTGCTGCGGACGCGAGGTCGATGATCAGAGCGGTCACGCGGCGCCCGAAGGTGGCGATGCTCCCCGACCCGCTCTGCGGCAGTCCGAGTCGTTCGCCTGGGTAGTCGGAATCCGCACGTGCTTCGCTCATCCGAACAGCCTACGAAACCCTTGCTCGTAACAAGCTCGAAACATTGAGGATATGACAGAGCAACGTGGAATCGCTAGGTTCTTACTGTCGTCTGCGAGGACGGCACCCCCGCAATCGGCGATTCTGGAGCCTCAATGTTCAACGATTCCTCCGAGGTGCTCACGTTCATCAAGGATGAGGACGTCAAGTTCCTCGACATCCGTTTCACGGATCTTCCGGGTGTGCAGCAGCACTTCAACATTCCTGCGTCGACGGTCGACGAAGACTTCTTCACGACAGGTCAGATGTTCGACGGATCGTCGATCCGCGGCTTCGCCAGCATCGACGAGAGCGACCTCCAGCTCATCCCGGATGTCACCACGGCATACCTCGACCCGTTCCGCGAGCACAAGACGCTCGTGATGGTGTTCGACATCTACAACCCGCGCAACGGCGAGATCTACTCGAAGGACCCGCGCCAGGTCGCCAAGAAGGCCGAGAAGTACCTCGCATCGACCGGCATCGCCGACACCGCCTTCTTCGCTCCTGAGGCGGAGTTCTACGTCTTCGACGACGTGCGCTACGAGGTCTCGCAGGGCAAGAGCTTCTACTCGGTCGACGCAGAAGAGGCCGCCTGGAACACCGGCCGCGAGGAAGAGGGCGGCAACCTCGGCAACAAGACGCCGTACAAGGGCGGCTACTTCCCCGTCTCCCCCGTCGACAAGCACGCCGACCTGCGCGACGACATCTCGATGCGCCTGATCGACGCAGGCCTCGAACTCGAGCGCGCGCACCACGAGGTGGGCACCGGCGGCCAGGCCGAGATCAACTACAAGTTCGACACGATGGTCCACGCAGCCGACGACATCCTGAAGTTCAAGTACATCGTGAAGAACACCGCTGAGGAGTGGGGCAAGTCGGCCACGTTCATGCCGAAGCCGATCTTCGGTGACAACGGCTCCGGTATGCACACGCACCAGTCGCTGTGGAAGGACGGCTCGCCGCTGTTCTACGACGAGCAGGGCTACGCGCAGCTCTCCGACGTCGCACGCTGGTACATCGGCGGCCTGCTGAAGCACGCCCCCGCGCTGCTCGCGTTCACGAACCCGACGATCAATTCGTACCACCGTCTGGTCAAAGGCTTCGAGGCGCCGATCAACCTGGTGTACTCGGCGGGCAACCGTTCAGCCGCGATCCGCATCCCGATCACGGGTTCGAACCCGAAGGCCAAGCGCATCGAGTTCCGCGCTCCCGACGCATCGGGCAACCCGTACTTCGCGTTCGCAGCACAGCTGATGGCCGGCATCGACGGCATCAAGAACCGCATCGAGCCGCACGAGCCGATCGACAAGGATCTCTACGAGCTCCCGCCGGAGGAGGCCAAGAGCATTCCGCAGGTGCCGACGACTCTCCCCGAGGTGCTCGAGTCGCTCCGCGAGGACCACGCGTTCCTGCTCGAGGGCGGCGTGTTCACCGAGGAGCTCATCGAGACCTGGATCGAGTACAAGCTCGAGGCCGAGGTGCTCCCGATGGCACAGCGCCCGCACCCGTTCGAGTTCGAGCTGTACTACGGCGTGTAGAAGCCGGCAGGATCCTCCAGATGGCCTGACTTCCGCGTAAAATCAAGGAGGTCAGGCCATCACTATGTCTGCAGGACAGCCCCTTCACAGCCCTCGGTTGTCTTTGAATTGTCTAGATGTGTGGATCACATCGATCGTCGGGGCGCTCGCCCTAATGGCCGCGGTCGTCTGGATCGGCGTGGCCATATCGGTCTGGCAGGATATGGTATTCCTCGCGGGCCTCGCCGCCGGCCTCGCGCCCTTCCTTCTCACGACCGTGTTCGTCTATCGGATCACCCAGCGACGCGCCGAGGCGCGCTGGGCCCAGGTGATGCGCCTGACGCTCCCCGATATCCTGCACCATCTCACCGACGAGGAGCGCAACGACCTCACCCGCGGAGACCTGGCACCCCGTGCTCTCCTCGCCCCGGAACCTGGCGCAGCCGCACCCGAATCGGCGCTCCGCGAGAGCGCGCGACCCAGCGGACGTGCTCACCGACTCAGCCACGTTCCTGGCATCGAGCGAAGAAAACGCGGTCCGACGACGGAGCTCGCGCTGCGGTTCCACCGCGTCCACGACGCGGCAGGCTGCCGCCGTCCAGCATTTTCACCAGACGGCCACGAAGAAAGTAACGGGTGCGCACGTAGTCGTCCACGTGAGACGGCGGGACGAACACCGACCGCGCCTGAAGGCGCGCGAGCCACGTCTTCCGCGTGAGCGGAGCGGCAGCACGCACAAGCCCAACGGTCGCCCAAGGCAGTCGCGTGCGCTTCGCTTGGGCGCTGATCACCGCGACTGCAGTCCGGGGCCTCCGACGGGTGGGGCGCCGGCGGTGGGACGGCGAGCACCACATTCATCGGGGCCGCGGTGCGCGAGGGTGGTGCTGCACATCGTGCTCCTCGTCATCGCGCTCGGAGCGGAGGCCGCGCCCTTCCCGAACGCCCTGTTCGAGATCGAAGACAGCGAGCGCTGCCTCTCCCGACGCGTCGTCGTCGCGAACCCGCGCCACGTCGAGTTCGGCGAGTACGCGGACATGGTCAGAAGATCGCGCACCAGGTACGTCGCAATCGACGTCTCCGTGCCCCTGCCGCCGATGGTGCTCTCGAGCTGTTCACCGGCAGCGCACTGCGACAGCGCACACCCCGCAGTACGACCCTTGCCCATCGGCTCTCGCTGGCCGCCGGCGTTCCACGGTGAATTCGTCCTGTACGCGCATCCCGAGACCGCGGGAACGGCGAGCGGGCTCTTCGACCCCGACCTCCTCGCGCGACTCTCCCGCAGCCAGCGGCGCTCCGAGGTCGAGCCCGGCCGGCGGCACGCGTCTCCTGCTCCTCGCCCGTCGACGCGTCGCTACGACGGATCCCGCGGCATGGCGGGACGTGCTCGCGCGTCGCGGACGCCGTGATCGGCCGGCTCGAGGCGCACGAGCGCCGCGAGCCGCCCGGTAGCGCGCGGCGCAGAGACCCGCCGCCCCGGCGGCGCGCCGCTCCGCCCGGATCGCCTCGCCCAGCACGAGGCCGCCCCTCCCGCGCCCCGTCGGAGACGGGCGCAAGAAGGGGCGACCTCGGCGGCGCGCTACCGCAGCGCGGACCCCGCGCGCGCCCGGAGCGCCTCACCAGCCGGGCTCCGACGCCGATCGCGGCGAGAGCGATCAGCCCCGCGGCGGCCCATGCCGTGCCCGACATGCCGGTCTCGCTGAGCATGCCGCCGTTCGACCCGTCGGCCGCCGCATCGCCGGAGCCCGCATCGCGCGCGCCGCCGGCCGCAGCCTGGTCGTCGCCCTGGTCGTCGCCTGAGCCCTGGCCGTCGTCGGAGCCCTGGTCGTCGCCGTCACCGGAGCCCTGGTCGCGTCGCCGTCACCGGAGCCCTGGTCGTCGTCGCCGTCACCGTTGTCGCCGTCGCCGTCCGAATCGCCGTCGCCGTCTCCGTCCGACCCGTCCGACACGGTGATCTCGAAGGTCGCTTCCGAGGGGGGAACGCATCGGGATCCGCGGGGACGAAGGACGCCAGGTAGGAGTGCCGGCCCTCGCCCGTCGGCCTGACCGGGATCTCCGCGACGCCGCCCGACAGCTCCGTGCGGCTCGACGCGGCGGCACGCGCCGAGGATCCCTCACGCTCGTCGACGACGACGATCCATCCCTCGGCCGTCGGCGTGACGGTGACCGTCGCGTTCGCGTCTCGCCGTCGGACGACGGCGTCGGACGACAGCTCCACGTGGAGCGTCGTCTCGCGGGTTCAGAGGCGACGCCGTCGTCGGCGATCGCGAACAGGCGCAGTCGGTCCGCGTCGCCCCCGCTCGGCAGCGTCACGCTCTCGATCGTCCGCCCCTCGGCGCGCGAGTACGGCTCCGTCGCGTACACGTACGCGCCCTGCAGGTCGGTCGTCGCGTACCGCATCGGCATCTTCGCGACCACGGAGTTGCCGTACACACCGGGTTGCCGTCCGCGTCCGGGATCACCCAGTCGCCGAGCTCGAGGGGGACGTCCTGCGTCGAGCCGTCGTCGAACGCGACGGTCGCCTCGGCCGCGCCCCGCCGTCGCGCGCGCGCGCCGACGAAGGAGATCGTCGTCGGGTCGAACGGCAGCCGGATCGTCTGCCCGTCCGGGCGCACCGCATCGGCGTATCCCGCCGGGCTGGCCGGCCACGTCGCCTCGAGCTCGCCGACCGAGAACGTGCTCCCCGGGCTCAGCGACACCTT
This sequence comes from Microbacterium sp. JB110, assembly GCF_003335195.1. NCBI lineage: Bacteria > Bacillati > Actinomycetota > Actinomycetes > Micrococcales > Microbacteriaceae > Microbacterium > Microbacterium sp. JB110. Next base: position 738,184 of record NZ_QPGM01000001.1, read on the forward strand.
CTCGAGCTCTTCGCGCGCGTAGCGTTGCCGCGCGGTGTCGAAGTCGGCCTCGCCGCGCGTCTCGGCGGTCGCCGTCGCGATCACGTTCATCGCGCGCGCGAACCCGCCTTCGTCCGTCAGCGCCACGGTCACCTGCTGCACGCGCTCGTACTCGCCGGCGGTCGCCGTGACGACGATCGGATAGTAGCCCTCGGCGACGTCGGCGCCGACCTCGATCGCGAACCGCCCCGTCGACGGCCCGTCCGCCGAGACGTCGATCGGTGCCGCATCGACCGCGATGCCCTCTTCCTCCGACGTCGCGGAGACGTCGATGGTCTCGAGATCGGTGTCGAACGCCTTGGCGACGATCTCCGCCGTCGCGCTCTCGCCCGCGCTCGCGTCGACACCCCGCGCCCGCGTGGACAGCGCGAAAACCGGTGCCGCCGTCGCCGAACGACGGGGGCGCCGACGACGCGGCGGTCGCCCAGGACGATCCGGGCTCCGCCGAGAGGTCGAGATCGACCACGCCGCCCGTGCTCAGCACCGACTCCGGCAGCGCGGCACTGTCCGACGCCTCCCCGTCGACCGACAGGCCGTCGATGTACCGCTCGCCGCTCGTCGCGCCGGGAGCGTTGATCGTCAGCGACCGGTCGCCGCTCAGCTCGATCCGCACGTGGTCGAACGTCGGCGTGTTCACGCGTGAGCAGGGGCGTGCCGGGCGTCGCGGGCACGAGGCCCATCGCGGCCCAGACGTACCAGCTCGACATCGCGCCGAGCGTCGCGTTGCCCGCGCGCCGTCGGGCTCCGCCGTGAACACAGCGACGTGCGCACCCGATCGACCGACGCCTGCGTCTTCCACGGCTGCCCGAGGTAGTTGTAGATCCACGGCACGAGGAAGTTCGGCTCGTTGCCCGCCCACAGGTACGGCTCGTTCGCGCCGGAGTTCAAGTGAGTCATGAACGTGTCCAGCCGCTCCGCGGTCGCCTCCGGCCGCCGAGCGCGGACGCCAGGCCGGTGATGTTCTGCGGCACCATCCAGAGGTACTGCTCCGCGTTGCCTCGTCCCAGCCGGGCTGCCCGAAGCCGGATCCCAGGTCGGACGCATCGAGGAACGACCCGTCGTCCGCGCGGGCGGCGATCGCGTTCTGCGCGGGGGTGCGAAGAGGTTCTGCCAGAAAGTTCGACGCGTCTGGAACCGTTCGACGACGTGTCTTCTCCGAGGGCGGCGGCGAGGCGCCCGATGGCGAAGTCGTCGATCGACCATTCGGCGCTGACCGAGCCGCCGACGATCTGATGGTCGCCCCGGAACGCCTCGACCTGCGGCGCGTACTCGCGCTCCGCGTAGATCTCGCGCCCGGCCGCTGCACGTAGCCGTCGAGGCCTCTCCCCCGTCATCCGCCGCCGCGACCATGAAGTCGAGCGCGGAGGCGCGGTCGAAGTCCGTGCCGCCGAACGCGTGGATCTGCGGAGATCAGCGCACTCACGCTGTCGCCGGTCATCTGGCCTGTCGCCGAGTTCGCGACGGGCCAGCGCGGGGGAGCCCGACTGCTCGGCGTCGAGCACAGAGCGACTGCGCCATGTCGGACGCGACGTCGGGGAACAGGATCGTCTGCAGCGGCGTGAGCGTGCGGTACGTGTCCCAGTCGGAGAAGTTCGCGTAGTGCGTGCGCCCTTCCTCCACGGAGCGGATCTCGCCGTCGAACCCGATGTAGCGCCCGTCCGACGTCGTTGAAGACGTTCGGGTGCAGCAGCGAGCGTACAGCGACGTGTAGAAGGTCTCGACGTCCTCGTCGGAGCCCTGCGAGAATCCGGACCTTCGAGAGCGCCTCGTTCCACCGCCTTCGCCGTCGGCGCGCACGTCGTCGAAGTCCCATCCGGAGCCTCCGCCGCCATGTTCGCCTCGGCTCCTTCGGTCGAGACGTACGAGACGGCCATCTTCGTCTGCAGCGTCGTGCCCTCGGGGAAGGAGAAGTACGCTCCGGCGCGGCGGCGAGGAGGCCTCGTCCGACCCCTGCTCGACGGCGTCGCCGTCCCAGGTGCCGTGATCGATGAAGTCCTGGTCGAAGCTCAGCCGGAAGTGGATCGTGTAGGTGTTGCCCTTGCCGCAGAAGTCGCCAGTCGTCCGGACCCCTCCACCGTGCGCGAATCGATGACGCGGAGGTCGGGCGGCGCTGTTGCGTTGATCGACCCGCCCGCGGGGTGTAGAGGTGCGCGGGCGAGCCGTCCGGGAAGCTGATGCGGCTGAGGCCGACGCGGTCCGTCGCCGTCAGCTCGCTGCGGATGCCGGAGTCGGGGAAGGTCACCGCGTAGTAGCCGGGCTCGCCGATCTCGTCGTCGTGCGTGTACCGCTGGGTCGTGTTCCAGGGGAGGATCCGACGTCGCCCGTGATCGGAGGAGGTCGGGAGGTCGCCGAACACGTAGCACCCGGCAGAGGCGTGGTTCATGCTGAACCCCTTCATCTGCTCGTTGTGGTACTGGTACCCGGCGTACGTGTCCTTCGTGTCCGGCGAGAACTGCGCCATGCCGAACGGCACGGCGGGGCGGGGAAGTTGTTGATCGAACCGACCACGTCTCCGCCGATGCCCGTGCCGTTGAGCGTGTCGACGTGGTCCGCGGGCGCAGCGACCCACTCGGGTTCCGCGGCGGCGGCCGGCAGGCCTCCCCCGGCGACCGCGCCGAAGACGAGCGCGGCGGTCACGGCGGCGGCGCCGAGCCGCGATCGTCGCGGCCCGCGGCGCGCTCCGGGTGTGAAGGGGACATCGATGCACCTCTCCTGTCAGTCGGATGGAATTCTGTCCGCGGGTTCTCATCGGCCCGCCTCCGTGCGGCGCCGACCCGCGCAGGCGCAGCGCGGCGCCGCGCGGCGAGAGCGACGAGCCCCGCGGCGAGGACGGCGAGGACGGCGAGGGAGACCCCGCCGCCGGTCACGGCCAGCGCGTCGTCCGAGGCATCGACCGCCGCGGCGGCGCCGTCGCCGGCGCCCTGGTCGTCGTCGGCCTGTCCGTCGCCGTCCTGGGCGTCGCCGTCCCGGCCGTCGTCGCCCTGACCGTCGTCGCCCTGACCACCGTCATCGCCGTCGTCGTCGTCCTGACCGTCGTCATCGGCATCGCCGTCGCCGTCGCCGTCGCCCTGATCGTCCCCGTCGTCTCCCGATCCGGGGGCCGCCTGCACCGTGATCCCGTCTTCGAGGGAGGCCGGGGAGAACAGCGTGCCGTCGGCCGGCACGAACTCGACGCGGTACCGGACGGCCTCGGCGGTCGCGGTGACGGAGAAGCCGGCGACGCCGTCCGTCATCGGCGCCGTGATCCGATCCGCGCCGTCGGCCGCGGCCGCCGCCCGTTCGTCGCCGTCCTCGGCGACCGTCACGACGATCTCGCCCTCGGCGGCCGACGGATCGGCGCGCACCGTCACGGCCACGTCGTCGCCCTCCGCGGGCTCCTCGTCCGAGGCCTCGGCCGCGAGCTCGGGCGTCACCGGGTTCGGGGTCTCGAAGGCGACCGTGAAGACGTGCATGTTCTGCGCTTCGGGGAGCGTGATCGACTCCAGCGTCTTCCCGTCCGGAACGGCGATGGGCGCGGTCGCGTAGAGGCCGCATCCGATGTTCTGCGGGTCTCCCGTGCCGTTCCCGCGCTGGCCGGCCTTCGCGACCACGACGTTGCCCTCCGCGGGATCGCCCGTGCACCAGTCGCTGAGCTCGACCTGCGTCTCGGACTGCGTCCCGTCGGTGTACTGCAGCGTCAGCGCGCCTCCGGCGTGGGGCGAGCCGTTGTTCGTGGCGCCGACGAGGCTCAGCGACGTCGACCGGCGGAACGCGTCGGGGACCTCGAGCTCCTGGCCGTCGGCCCGCACGTTGTCCGGCTCTCCCGCCTCGACGGCGGGGACGACGAACGTCGCGTCCGTGCCGGGCACGGCTCCTGCCGCACCCTGGACGAAGCCGAGGTCCGTGAGCGCGTCGCGCAGCAGGTAGGCGCCGCCTCCGTCGAAGTCGGCGTTGCCCTCCCTCGCGTCGCCGATGCCCACGTCGTCGAACGCGTCTGCGAGCCACGCGTCGTCGCCCACGGTGACGGACGTCGACAGCTCGATCTCCGTCCCCGCGTCGTCCGCGACCGTCACCGTCACCGGATAGGTTCCCGCGATGACCCCGGGGCGGACCGAGAGGGAGAGCGGGATGTCCTCGGAGACGGGGAATCCGTCGGAGTCGAGCGACCAGGACTCGCCGCCGGCGGATGCCACGACGTCGTCTCCGCCGTCGACGCGCACGGTGCCGCCGGCCTCGCCCTCCGCCTGCGCGAGCACCTCGACGGAGACCTCCGTCGACCCGCCCGCCTCGACCGCGGCATGCCCGGGCGAGACCCTGGCCGTGAGGCGGCTCGGGACCTCCCCCGCCGAAACGATCGCGTCGGGAGTGGATCCGTCCGCCGTCGCCCAGTCGGACGGCTCAGAGCCGACGTCGAACGTCAGCGTCCCCGCCCCGACGAGCTCGTCGCCCGTGAGGTGGCTGCGCTCCACGGCGCCGAGGCCGCTCGATGCGGTGACCGACTGCGTGTAGCGGTTCTCGTCGGTGAGGCCGGGCGCGCGGATGTGCAGCGCATCCGTGCCGAACCAGTCCTCGTCGAGGGCGATGTCGACGCTCTCGAACGCGGGCGTCGACAGGCCCCACACGTCCGTGCCCGGCACGATCGGGTAGGCGCCGACCGCCGAGAGCACGTACCAGGCCGACATCGTGCCGAGGTCGTCGTTGCCCGTGACGCCGGTGGGCCCGTCGGTGAACAGCGTCAGCGCGGCGCGGACGACGTCGGTCGTCTTCCACGGCTGGCCGGTCCACTGGTACAGGTACGGCGCGTGCAGATCCGGCTCGTTGTTCGGGTTGTAGGTGTGCTGGCCGTAGTACGAGTACGTGCCGTTGACCCACACGTCCCGCGCGGTGCCCTCGGGGTCCTCCTGGAGCTGCGCGAAGGCGAAGAACTCGTCGAGGCGCTCCTCGGTCGCGTCCGCGCCGCCGAGCATGTCGATGAGGCCCGGCACGTCCTGCGGCACGAGCCACTGGTACTGCACCGCGGTGCCCTCGTGGAATCCGGTCGCCTGGGCCGGGTCGGGGTCTCCGATGAAGAATCCGGAGCGGTCGCGGGCGCGGAAGCTCTCCGTCGTCCGGTCGAAGATCGCGCGGTAGTTCTCTCCCCTGACCGCGTACCGCTGCGCGTCGGCGTCGTGCCCGAGACCGGCCGCCATCGTCGAGAGCAGGGCGTCGGACAGCGCGTACTCGAGCGTCGCGGATCCGCCGTGGTGCAGGTCGTAGTCGCCCGGCCGACCGTTCTCCGACGGCTCGTGCGGCACGTAGCCGTCCTCGAGGTACACGTCGTTGCCCGCCCGCCCGTTCGCGACGGATGTCTCGTCCGGCTGATTGTCGGCGTTGTGCGCGAGCACGGCGTACGCGCGCTCCTCGTACCCTTCGAGCAGCCCCTGGTTCCAGGCGCTGACGAGGAAGGCAGTGCCGGGGTCTCCCGTCATGATGTTCGTCTCGACGGGGCCGTATCCCCACCGGGGCAGCCACCCGAGCTGCTCGCCCGCTGTGACGACCGAGATCGCCATGTCCCGGGACTCCTCGGGCGCGAGCAGGTACAGCAGCTGCTGCTGGGTCCGGTAGGTGTCCCACAGCGAGAAGTTCTGGTAGTACGTGAAGCCGTCCGCGCTGTGGACGTCGCCGTCCCAGCCGCGGTAGCGCCCGTCGACGTCCGTCCCCGTGTTCGGTGCGAGGAAGCTGCGGTACAGCGCCGAGTAGAAGACCCTCGCCTGCTCCTCGTCGGTCGTCGGGACCTGCACCGAGGCCAGCCGCTCCTGCCACGCGGCCGCCGCCGCATCGTGCGCGTCGTCGAACGCGGCAACCTCCGCGTCGTGGTTCGCCCTGGCGCCCTCCGCGTCCACGTAGCTGAGGGATGTGACGGCCTCGACGTCGCGATCCGTGGTCGCGTCGAACGTGACGTACGCCCCCGTGCGCTCGCCGTCCGCGCTGCGCGCGTCCGCGGAGACCTCGTCCCCGTCCCAGGTTCCCGACGAGGCGATGTCGCGGTCGAAGGTCGTGAGGGTGTGGACCGTGAAGGGCTGCGTGTCCTGGCAGAAGCCGCGCGACGTGATCGTCGTCTCGACCGTGCGGTCGTCCACGATGCGCACGGACGAGTCCGTGACCGAGTTCAGCGCCTGGCCCGCGTTGATCAGGACCGTCGCCTCCGACGTCTCCGGGAAGGTGTACCGCTGCACCGCGGTGTGCTCGGTCGCGGTCAGTTCGGCATCGATCGTGCCGGCCGGCGCCTGCAGACCGACGCGGTAGTACCCCGGAGCCGCGTCCTCGTCGTCGTGGGAGTAGCCGAGGGCGTAGTCCTCGTAGCGCGTCTCGTCGGGGACCCCCGTGGTCGGCAGCACCGGCATCAGGCCGCCCAGGCCGCATCCGACGCCGGAGAGGTGCACGAGGGAGAACCCGCGGATGCGCGAATTGCCGTAGTCGTAGCCGACGTTGTGCCCGTTGTCCGGCGAGAACTGCACCATGCCGAACGGCACGCTCGCGCCGGGGTACGTGTTCCCGTCGTCCTGCGTGCCGATGAAGGGGTTCACGTAGCCGGTGAGGTCTTCGGCCGCGGGGGCCGCCGTCGCGGGCGCCGCCGCGAGGGCGAGGGCGGCGACC